>NZ_NCTA01000030.1 GCF_002156865.1 Gottfriedia luciferensis
TGTGTAGACAAAGTCCTATTTATCTGATTTTCAGACTGATTGAAAACGCTTGTCTTTCAAGGCGTGAAGCCTGGTGAGGAGCGGAGTTACCATTATACGGTAATGAGCACCGGAGACAGGCGAAGCAACGAAGAAAGCGAGCGTTTTTCAACAGTCTGAAAGGTATGCGATAAACGCATACCTTTTTCTTTTATTTATAACTTACCTTTTACACGTGCATCTGCAGCAGCTGAGCGTTCTTGGGCCTCTACATCATTTTGATCTGCTAATTCAGCAGAATATTCGACATCTAGTCCATCTGGTTCTACAAATTGATTAGACTTTTTATTGATATTGTTTTTTTTCTTCAATTTAAAACCCTCCATTACAAATTGACTTATTAAATTACATATCGTGGTGACTATGTTTTTTCTGTCTTGTATGATTTTGGTTCTTAATTTTATGTGAACCGCTTAAAGGTTTTGGTTGTCCACTTTCATGATCAATCGGACTATTTCTTCTCACTGATTTGTTTGTCATTCTTGTCACCTTCCTTTACTAATATTTTTGGTTGTAACGAAAAAAATATGCTACCATGAAAAATTTACTAATTATGAAGTGTAAGCGTTTTAATCATTTTTCCTTATAATTTTCGATAACATATTTCCATATATTTAAATAAATTAATGAAAGGGAGGAGTTTTAATGATCTAATTCATTTCGCAACTAAATTAAATTGAAAGTTGAGATAATTATTTTTCATAATTTTAAGATAAAATAACGACAAACAACAATTTGAATATAAATTTTATAAGAAATTAATAGAGTATTAGTTAATTTTTTAGTTTGTCTGACTCTTTTTATGTATGAAACAAGTAATTTGACCAATACTAGTAATAGTCAAAATGAAAGAGGAGACTGATACTGATTATGCAAGTTCTAACGGTTTGTCTTATATATTCGAGTGTGATCGTAATCTATCTCTTGTTCAAAAAAGTTCAATATAATAAGAGACAAAAAAATGTGATTAATTTTTTTCTTTATTATAATCGAAGAAAAAGTAATGTTAGTAGAAACACAAAAAGAACTGGAGATATAATTTATTTGATGCCTCAATCATCTATGTTAAAAAATAAATTAAGGCAACATAAAGATGACTAAATTGTAATCAAGTAAAATTAAAATAGAATGAAAAGTAGCAAGCAATTCATCTGAAATTGCCTGCTACTTTTTTATTTTTAAAAATTTTTAATATTAGCAGCTAGGAAAAGTGATCAACGGAATGCAAAGTGTCTTGTAGTCCAACTATCCCGTTAATTTTTTGACTAAAGGATTCTATATTATTGTCTTTTTTTAGTCTTTTTATTATTAAGCTTATAATCAGCTGATAGTGGCTCTTGTGCTGTTTCTTCGTTAAATCCAGCAGCTTTGCCTTGTTCAATTGATGCTGACATACCGCTTCCAGTATTGTTATTTTTACGTCTTGACATGAAAATCCCTCCTTTTTACAATCCTTAGTCTTTCCTATCTGCTTTGAAATAGCCGATTAATTACTGTGGAAAATAATAGGAGAAGATAGCTTAAAATTAATTTTGTCAGCTTGTTGTATTTAATGATAACTTATACAACATTGATGTAATTTTGTAAGGGAAATTTTTTCAACTTCAATTTAAAAAAATAGAAGGATATAGTGGTATTAAACATATTCTAAAATAATTTACGTTGAAATATTAAAAAACGATGTCGAAATTGAAAGCATTTTCAAAAAAAATAAGGTCATAAGCAATACTTATTAGAAATGATAAGTTACTTGTTATTTACTTATGATATACATTGTAATAAGATATTATTGTAAGGTATTGAAAAGTTTGGATATAAAATAAATTCAGACATTTTTGGCTTAATAGGGGGAAGAAAACATGGGGAAAAATGACGTTTTCCAATCTCGTTCGACATTTACTGCGAACGGTAAAACTTATCATTATTATCGCTTAAAAGCAATTGAAGAAGCTGGAGTAGCTAAAATCGGTAAATTACCTTATTCGATTAAAGTGTTACTTGAATCAGTTCTTCGTCAAGTTGATGGCAGAGTAATTAAAAAAGATCATGTTGAAAACTTAGCTAAATGGGGAACAAATGAGCTACAAGATGTAGACGTTCCATTTAAACCTTCACGTGTAATTTTACAAGACTTTACTGGAGTACCAGCTGTTGTTGATTTAGCTTCATTACGTAAAGCAATGGCAGATATGGGTGGAGATCCAGAAGTAATTAATCCTGAAATTCCTGTAGATTTAGTAATCGACCACTCTGTAATGGTAGATAAAGCAGGTACTTCTGATTCATTAGATTTCAATATGGATTTAGAATTTTCTCGTAACGAAGAGCGTTATCAGTTCTTAAGCTGGGCTCAAAAAGCATTTAATAACTACCGTGCAGTACCACCAGCTACTGGTATCGTACACCAAGTTAACTTAGAATATTTAGCAAATGTTGTTCACGCGATTGCAAATGAAGATGGTGAAGTAGTAGCATTCCCTGATACATTAGTAGGAACTGACTCACATACAACAATGATTAATGGTATTGGTGTATTAGGTTGGGGTGTAGGTGGAATTGAAGCTGAAGCAGGTATGCTTGGTCAACCATCATATTTCCCAGTTCCAGAAGTTATCGGTGTTAAATTAACTGGCTCTTTACCAAGTGGAACAACTGCAACTGACGTAGCGTTAAAAGTTACTGAAGTTTTACGTAAAAAAGGTGTTGTAAATAAATTCGTTGAGTTCTTTGGACCAGGTTTACAAAGCATGCCTCTAGCAGACCGTGCTACAATTGCAAACATGGCTCCAGAATATGGTGCAACTTGTGGATTCTTCCCAGTTGATGCTGAAGCACTTAACTACTTACGTTTAACAGGTCGTTCTGAAGAACAAATTGAGTTAGTTGAAGCATACTGCAAGGCTAATGATTTATTCTACACAGCTGATTTAGAAGATCCTACATTTACTGATTTAGTAGAAATCAATCTTTCAGAAATCGAAACAAATCTTTCTGGTCCAAAACGACCTCAAGATTTAATTCCATTATCTGAAATGAAAAAAGCATTCCAAGAAGCTGTTTCAGCTCCAATGGGCAATGCAGGCTTTGGATTAACGAAAGAAGCATTAGATAAAGAAGTAAATGTTAAATTTGAAAACGGTACAGAAACAACTTTTAAAACTGGTGCAGTAGCAATTGCAGCAATTACGAGTTGTACAAATACTTCAAACCCATACGTAATGTTAGGTGCTGGTTTAGTAGCTAAAAAGGCTGTTGAAAAAGGATTAACTGTACCTGCATACGTAAAAACTTCATTAGCTCCTGGTTCAAAAGTAGTTAGTGGATATTTACAAGAAGCTGGTCTAATTCCGTTCATGAACCAATTAGGTTTTAACATTGTTGGTTATGGTTGTACTACATGTATTGGTAACTCTGGTCCATTAGCACCTGAAATGGAAGCAGCGATTGCTGATAATGATATGTTAGTAACATCTGTACTTTCAGGTAACCGTAACTTTGAAGGACGTATTCACCCTCAAGTTAAAGGGAACTACTTAGCATCACCACCATTAGTAGTTGCATACGCATTAGCTGGAAATGTAAATATCGACTTCTCTGTTGAGCCTATTGGACAGGATAAAGATGGAAATGATGTATTCTTAAAAGATATTTGGCCAACTTCAGCGGAAGTTCAAGCAGTTGTTGCATCTACAGTTACTCCTGAATTATTCAAAAAAGAATACGAAAGAGTATTTGAAGATAACAAACGTTGGAATGAAATCCAAACTACAGATGATTCATTATACAAATGGGATAGTGAATCAACATATATTGCGAATCCTCCATTCTTTGAAGGATTATCTAAAGAGCCAGGCGTAGTTAAACCATTATCAGGTTTAAAAATCGTTGGTAAATTCGGTGACTCAGTAACAACTGACCACATTTCACCAGCTGGTTCTATTGGCAAAACAACTCCTGCAGGACTTTACCTACAAAGTAAAGGGGTTAATCCTGTAGACTTTAACTCTTATGGTTCTCGTCGTGGTAACCATGATGTAATGATGCGTGGTACATTTGCTAATATCCGTATCCGTAACCAAATCGCTCCAGGTACAGAAGGTGGATACACTACTTACTGGCCAACAGGCGAAGTAATGTCAATTTATGATGCTGCAATGCGTTATAAAGAAGATGGTACTGGATTAATGATTTTAGCTGGAAATGACTACGGTATGGGAAGCTCTCGTGACTGGGCTGCTAAAGGAACAAATCTTTTAGGTATCAAAACAGTTCTTGCTGAAAGCTTCGAGCGTATTCATAGAAGTAACTTAGTATTAATGGGTGTTTTACCACTTCAATTTAAAGATGGTGAAAATGCTGAAACATTTGGATTAACTGGTAAAGAAGTATTTGCTGTTAATGTAGATGAGAATGTTAAACCGCGTGATCTAGTTAAAGTTACTGTAACAAAAGAAGACGGTTCAGTTGTAGAATTTGATGTAGTTGCTCGTTTTGACAGTGAAGTTGAAATTGACTACTACCGTCACGGTGGTATCTTACAAATGGTATTACGTGATAAATTAAACAACTCTAGAGTAGCACATTAATATGTGTTGGAGAGCACGGTCATAATGGACCGTGCTTTTTTTGTTGTGTAAATATGGTTGGGAATTGTAGTAATGGAAATCAGTAGAGTTGCAACTGCAAATAAATCAGCAGAAATCGCAAATAAAAAAGGAAAATGGCAAATAAAATTGGGAACCGCAAATAAATCAGTGGAATCGCAAATAAAATCCAAAAATCGCAAATAAAATTTGGAACTACAAATAAATCAGCAGGAATCGCAAATAAAAACGGGAAATAGCAAATAAAATTGGGAACCGCAAATAAATCAGTGGAATCGCAAATGAAATTAGTGGAGTCGCAAATAAAATCCGGAAATCACAAATAAAATTAGCAAAATCACCAATAAAAACCGGAAATCGCAATTAAATCTGAAGAATCGCAATTAAAATCAGAAAAACGGAATGATTTACACAAAAAATCTTCAAAAAGGATAAAAAATCACGAATTTTTACATCCTTCATGAGAAAAATAGTAAAAATGATCAAAAAGTGCTCCTTATTTTTTTAATCAAATTTAAGACGAAACAGAAAAAAGAAAGAGAACAAGTAATTCACATAGAAGAGAAAGTCGAGCTTGTTCCACTTTTGTATTTATTATGGTTAAATAGAGATAGTTCAATAAAAGGGTGATTTGTATGAAGAGGATAATTCCTTTGCTTATCTTATTAGTAGCACTAGGGTATTCAATTTTTCAATTAAATGAGAAAAAAGAAGAAGAGAAAAAAGTTAGTTCAAATGATGCTTATATTGCCTCAATTCAAAAACTCGGAGTACAAGTAGGACAACAGGCACCAGATATCCAATTAATGACTTTAGATGAGAAGAAAGTTAATTTATCTTCATTTAAAGGAAAGAAAGTGATTCTAAATTTTTGGGCTACTTGGTGTCCGCCGTGCCAAGATGAGATACCTGCATTAGAAAAATTTCACCAAAAGCATAAAGAGATTGAAATGATTGGTGTTGCGGATTATATAGGTGAGAAAAAGGATCTAAATTATATTAAAAGCTTTGTAAATAAAAACAGTATGAATTATAGGATTTTAATTGATGAAAATGGAGATAATTTTCGAAAATATGGCGTAATTTCGATACCAACTACATATTTTATTAATCCGAATGGGGAAGTAGTTTTTAAGCAAATTGGCCCACTAACTGAGAAACAATTAAATGAATTTTTGAAATAGACTTAATGAGATACAGTGAGTGATTTCTCTGTAATAAAAACAATTTACTAAAATGTAAGAAAACTCTTTTTTTTGGCAATACTAGCTAAAAAGAAGAGGTGATTGTTTTGAGAAAAAAGAGACATAAATCGTTCCAGGAATTAATTTTAGAAAATAAAAATTCTCTTTTAAATGATGAAGAAGCACTAAATAAAATATATGATCGACTTGAAGAACGTTTAGAGAGAAAAGCTAAAGCAGAATAGTGCAATTATAAAAGAGGAAGGGGAAAAAACCCTTCTTTTTTTTGTTGTTGAAAAGGGACATTTTTTATTTAATTTTACATAATTAATGCAACAAAACTCATACTATCGCTAGGAGGCGATAAAATGGGGAATCCCAAAAAACACCCTAAAGATTTTGTACCAAATCATATTGGTACACAAAACAAAGCTGCTGGTGGGAATAAAGGTAAACAGATGCAATATAAAGATCCTACTGGTAAACAACCAATTGTAGATAACGGGTAATATGAAACGACTAATCGAATTGGAGTGATTTAATATGGAATGGAAACCAAATCCAGATGACCGTAGTGATAACGCACAAAAAATACAAAATATGATTAATCATACGAAAGAAAATATAAAAGAAGCTGAGGCTTCTATGAAGTTTGGAAACGAGCAAGATCGTCAAAACGCATTAGCGAAAAACCAACGTCGTGAAGAGGCTTTATCTGCTTTCGAAAGTGAGCTAAAAGATGAGCAAGCATTTAATGATGCAAATGACTAAATAAAAAAAGAAGCTAGGTATACAAGAGAATCTTGATATACCTAGCTTTAGTTTATCCTCGTTTTACGACATTAAAGTTTGCTTCTAGTAATTCCCAATTTTGAATAAAAGGTAATCCTAGTTTCCAATAAGAAATACCTCGAATATTTTCTTCTTTTATTAAATTGAATTTTGCTTGAATCGATCTTGCATCTTCAAACCAAACTTCATGTTTTTGTCCAGTAGTTTCTGTATAACGAAAGTGAGGAGCTTTCGCTTTTGGATCAAATAAGATTTCATTCGTCATTTGAATGGCTAAATTTGTAGCTGCTTCAGCACCAAGTGCTTTTGCCATTGTACCTTGCCTAAATGGAACTTTCCAATCAAAACCATATAAATTCTGACCCATCATAATTTTGGATGCAGGGATAACCGTTTTAGCATATCTGATTACTTTACGTACCTGGTCAATTGGAGAGACTGCCATTGGTGGACCACCTTGCCAACCCCAGTCATATGTCATGATTACAACGAAATCGACTACTTTGCCGATATTAGCATAATCATGAGCTTCGTAATAACGGCCTTTTTGTGTTGAACTTGTCTTTGGTACTAAAGTAGCACTTAACAAGAATCCTTGTGGAAGTCTTGATTTTAACTTACTTAAAAAATTAATGTAAGCTACTCGATCCGTTGCGGCAACGTCTTCAAAGTCGATGTTAACTTCTCTAAAACCGTATTTATTCGCTGTGCTAATAATCGTATTAATTAGTCTTTCTTGTACTGCCTGACTTTGTAAAATATCAGATGCTAGAGAGGTAGAAAATTGACCATTCTCTAAATTAGAAACAACCATCATATAAATACAACGATTCTCTCTTGCGATTTGTGGAATATTTCCAATTGGAGGTTCGGCTAATGTACCATCTCTTTTCGCATCAAAGCTAAAATGAGCAATATACGTTAAAAACTTACCTTCTTTACGAGCTGCATCTTCAAGAGCAGGTCGGATAGGGTTAGAAGTAGGTTGTAGGTATCCAATCGATTCAATGTTTCTTTTTCTTCGGGGAGGCAGATGAAGTTTTTGACCAACATTTAATGAAGCAAACGGACTTATTCCACTGTTCGTTGCAATCTGACGCGGATTTACCCCATAAGTTAAACCTAAATCATATAAATTGTCACCAGGTTGAACAAAATATTCACTGCCAGTTGTAGGAACAACTAGCGCTTGACCTTTTATAATTTTATAAGGAGCGATTAGGGCATTTGAATTAATGAGTGCTTGCCTTTCAACGCCATAAAAATCTGCAATACTCATTACAGTTTCTCCGCTTTTTACTACATGAATTTGCATCTAGTCTATCTCCTTTCATTGATCCTTAATATTCGTCATTAATAAATATATGCCAAAGATTAGGGAATAGAAGAGTGGAGAAAAAACATGGCCCAGTATTTTACATAAAGAAAACTCAGCAATTTTAGCATTTAGTCAAAGACAAAGACTTACTTGTACTGATACTAAATACTTAATATTGGAAACTGAGTTATCTAAACCGCTGCTAATTTATCCTTTCTAACTGTATAAGAAAAAACCTAGCCAAAGACTAGGTTCTTAAAATAGATTTATTATTTTTTGGATTCTTTCGCAGATGGATCAATTGGGAACTGAATGATATTTGCGTCGCTTCCTGAAACAGTAGGGAGTTTACCATCCCATTTCTCCGCTTTTTTATATTCGATTAATTCTTTTGTTAAAGAGTGCTGGATCACTTGGTTTGCCTTTGCTTGACCTTGGGCACGGATTAGTTGTGAATCTGCATCAGCCTGAGCATCAACTTTTTTTCTTTCAGCTTCAATTTTAGCAGTTTCAAGCTCGATTTTTTTTCGATCATTTTCTTGTGCCGCTTGTACACGTGCATCAATAGCATCCTGAGTTTTTGCATCAGGTTTTGGCGTTCCTAATGTTAAGTTTTCAACGAAAAATCCAAGTACTTTTACATCATCTTTATAGATGGATTCAATATCTGCCGAAGCGTTACTAGATTTTTCTCCATATAATTGTAAAACGGTATATTTCGAGACTGCGATACGAGCGGCATCTTGTAAACGTTTCTTTAAATATGTATCTTCAATTTCTTCTATTGCGATTGGGCCGAATTCGTTAAACATTGAAACTACTTTTGAAGGATCAATTTTATAAGTATAAGATAAGTCCATTTCAATTCGTTTTCCATCTGAAGTAGCTAGGGCAACATCTTTGTATTCAACAGTACGTAATCGAATAGGATACTCAGTAACTTTATCAAATAAACCAACAAAATTCCAACCTTGAGAAAGCGTATTTTTTTGAATTCCTCCATTTGGAGAATAAACTACGCCAACATATCCCGGTGTGATTTTTTCTATGAAAAATGCAGGGATTGCAACGGCTATGACAAGTGCAACTCCGGCGATAATCCCACCGATAAGCTTACGGCTGATAAATGATTTCTTTTTATCAATTGGAAGGATTTCCATTCTTTTTTTCCTCCTCATCCTTTAAAATATTTTTTACTTTTACTGATTTTTCACCTATTTTTTCAAAGCTAGGAGACAGCATTAACCAAAGCCCGAATAAAAAAAGAAAGATGATTAAAATCGAACCGATCATTACTTTCAAGTTATCTACCTCCTAAAATTAAATATTGGTTCTGTTAAATTGTTGATATTATAAAAAAACATTAAAAAATAGTATCTATAATGACATTGATTGGAGTGGAAGGTGGGAGACTCCTATGGGAATAGCGGGAAGGCTGAGACCCCACAGGCTTGCCGAGGAGGCTCAGCTCACGCCCCATGGAAAGCGAGCATCCTGTAATGGAAATCATCAACATTCTTTTTTTTTTACAAAAACCAAAGATTAACAAAACATTAAAAAACCATAAGAAAATTATAACACTTAACGTATGTTTAAAAATAGAACAATTAACAATTTTTTGGTAAAGTATTCAATAGAAGAATAAGAGGTGACAGAATGTTTATTTCAGAAAAGTTAGTAGAAGTAAGATATGCAGAAACGGATGCGATGGGAGTAGTGTACCATGCAAACTATTTAGTGTGGTTTGAAATTGGCCGTACTCAATTAATTAAAGATTTAGGTTTTAATTATGCAGAAATGGAATCAGAAGGTGTGATTTCACCTGTAATTGATTTGAATGTGTCATATAAGAAAAGCTTACGATACGGACAAACTGCAAAGGTTAAAACAAAAATAAAATCAGTTAGTCCATTAAAAGTTATTTACGAATATGAAATTGTAAATGAAAATGAGGAAATTTGTTGTGTCGGAAACTCTACGCATGTTCTTGTACAGAAAGAAACTTTTAGACCGATAAAGTTTAAAAAAATGTATCCAGAATGGTATGAAGCATATGAGAAGGCAATGGGGCAGGAATAAAGGAATAATGTAGCTTAAATGAACAAGAAAGCTCCTAGAATAACTAAAAAAGGTTAGAGATCATTGAGTAAATGTTCTCTAACCCTAATTTGTTTTAAAATTTTACCTTTGGTTCTGTTTTATTCATAATTCGTTTAATATTTGCACGATGTCTATATACGACAAAGATTGTTAATACAATCAAAATGTAAGTTAGTATGTAGCCATCGCCTTTTTTTAATTCCATAAGAAAGGCTAAAATTGTCCCTAATACAGCTGTTAACATTGATGAAAGTGATACATATTTTGTTATTTTTAACGTGATCGCAAATATTGTAATTAAAGCAATAAATAGAATTGGGGAAGCAAATAGTAAAATTCCACCCGAAGTTGCTACTGCTTTACCACCTTTGAAACCTGCAAATATTGGGTACATATGTCCGATAACGGCAAAAAGACCAACGATTAGAGGATTGATTCCGTGATAATGAAACAATACTGGTAATGAAGCTGCTAATGTTCCTTTTAAAATATCTCCAAGTGTTACAATAATACCTGCTTTTTTACCTAATGTGCGGAATGTATTTGTACCACCAAGATTTCCACTTCCGTGTTGACGAATATCTACGCCATAAAATGTTTTCCCAATAACTAAACCAAATGGGACTGATCCTATTAAATAGGCTAGTACTATAATGACAAAGCTCATTTTCTAGCTCCTTTTCAACCTTAATAAATTAGTGCATTATCATGTCATTTTATCACAATTTTAAGCGAATATATAGATAGATGAATTATAATATTGTTGTAAATTATCAAACATAATGGAAGGAAATAATATGAACGCTACTGTTTTATTAATCGAAGATGAAAAAAGATTGAGAGATATTGTAAAAGCCTATTTTGAAAAGGATCTTTTTAATGTAATTGAAGCAGCAGATGGTGAAGAGGGTTTGAGGAAGTTCAATGACAATCAAGTAGACTTAATTATCTTAGATTTAATGCTTCCAAAAGTAGATGGATTAGAAGTTTGTAAATTAGTAAGACAAAAATCAAATATCCCAATCATCATGATGACTGCTCGTTCAGAGGAAGAAGATCAATTACTTGGGTTTGATCTAGGTGCAGATGAATATGTAACAAAGCCATTTAGTCCGAAAATACTTGTAGCTAAAGCGAAAAGTGTTTTACGTAGATCTATCGATACAAAAGAAGAAGCTGATACTAGAACAATTTGTGGGATTACGATTAACTCTTCATCTAGGACAGCTTATATTAATGAGGAATTATTACAACTCACACATAAGGAATTCGAATTACTATGTTACTTAATCGATAATAAAGGAATCGTTTTAACGAGAGATCAACTGTTAAATAATATTTGGGGATATGATTATGTCGGTGATGGAAGAACTGTCGATACACATATTAAGAAGCTCAGACACAAATTGGGCGATAAAGCAAAGCATATCTCAACTGTTATAAGAGTTGGGTATAAGTTCGAGGAGTAAGGTATGAAAAGAAGTATCGTACGAAAACTATTTTTATCTATCACAATTTTGTTAGTTGTTTTTTTATCAATTGTGTTTGTTGGACAATCAATTTTTATGCAAACTTTTTATACGAATAAAAAAGTACAAATTGTTTCACAAGAATTAACTGATTTTGCTCAAGCATATAAAGCAGGTAAATATAATAATAATCAATTCCAGCAAGAATTATCTAAACTCTATTCCAAGTATAATACAACTTTAGCAGTATTAGATAAAAGAGGGGTACTAAAAGCAGAAAATAATTTCGATTTAACTGTACTCACAAATAATGGAAAGAGAGTATATGTACCGTTAAATAATCTACTTTACTCTGATCAAATTGAAAATATATTGAAATTAAATATTAAAGAAAATACTAGAATTACAATCCGTGGTTATGTACAAGACGATTATTTTATCCCTTTATATATTAAGACGAATATGGGGATTTGGCAGGGGGATAATCAATCCTCAAATCCAATTCAATTATCAACTAAGAATAGTTTAGATGATATGATTAATATTGAAATTAAAGGGAAAGTTGTTAATTTACATTTACCAATTGCTAATCAATATACTTATTCAGCTCAAATGAACTCATTAATGGGTGCTATTTCAGACTGGACAAAGACCAATGAAGATTTTTCGAATTATACGGATGAAGATTTTCCATTAATTTATCGATATTTAGATCGAGCAAATGGACTTGAAAATAAGGTTTTCATCTATCCTATCAAAACAAACGATGGTTCTAAGGAAGTAATATTTGCAATTACTTCACTTCAACCTGTAAATGAAGCAATGTATGTTTTAAAAGATTTTTATATCTATGCTTTTATCGTTGCTCTATTATTAATTGTTGTCGTTTCTTTTTACTATTCGAAATTAATTACGAAACCTTTATTAAAAATCAATTCTGTAACAAATCAGTTAGCACAATTAAACTTTAATGAAAAAATCGATATTCAATCAGATGATGAAATTGGCCAATTATCGAATTCAATTAACTCTTTATCTGAAAATTTAGCAAGTACAATTGTGAATTTACAGCAAGCAAATTTGAAATTAATGAAGGATATCGAGAAAGAGAAGCAGCTTGAACAAACAAGAAAAGAATTTATAAGCGGTGTTTCTCATGAGTTGAAAACGCCATTAAGCATAGTACAAAGTTATGCGGAAGGTTTAAAAGATGGATTAAATATTGATAAAAATGGTTATTATGCAGATGTAATCCTTGAAGAAGTTGATCGAATGAACGGTCTAGTTGTAGATATGCTAGAACTGTCTAAACTTCAATCTGGAACTTATACGTTGAAAAGTGAACCATTCTTAATTGTTGATTGTTTAGAAAATGTCATTATTCGAATGTTTGAAAATAATGGAATTGATAATCACTATACATTTGATTTTAGTATAGATGAGGAAACATTCGTCATCGGTGAAAAAAGAAAAATTGAACAAGTCATTATAAATATCCTTTCAAATGCAATCCATTATAGTACTCCTGGCAGTGAAATTAAGATTAATTTATTAGATGATGGGGATTCTGTTAATATCTCTATTTTTAATGAAGGTAACCCTATTCCAACGGATAAAATTGATAAAATTTGGGATCGATTCTATCGAATTGATGAGTCACGAAACAGACAAAATGGTGGAACAGGATTAGGTTTAGCAATCGTAAAAACGATTCTTGATCTACATCATTCAACTATTAAAGTTAATAATAAGGAAAATGGTGTCGAATTTACCTTTAATATAAAAAAAATTACAAATTAAGCTAAAAGTTCACAGTAAATACACATGAGTGGGTTACATTAATATCAAAGTAATTTACATAATGGAGGAATGTATTATGGGATATTATGATGAAACAGATTTATATGACGACAATCAAAATAATCATAAAAGACAAAAAAGAGGTAGAAGAGGCGGTTCACATCTAGTTACTGGATTCTTAGGGGCAGTAGTAGGTGCAGTAACAATTTCGCTAGTTTCTCCTGACATGTTTAATCTAAATAATAATCAAGCAAATGTTTCAAATGATAATAATACGGTACCAACACAAGTGATCAATGTATCACGTGAAGATTTAACAACTACAATTCAAAATGCTCGAAAATTTGTTGTTGGTGTTAATAATTATCAGTCTTCAAATCCATTTTCAATGGAAACAGAAGAAGCAGGTTCAGGTTCAGGTGTTGTTTATAAAAAAGTCGGAAATAAAGCGCTAGTTGCTACAAATAATCACGTTGTGGCTGGCGCGAAACAGTTAAAAGTTAAAATGGCGGACGGTCAATTAATTGATGCAAAACTTGTAGGAACAGACGAATTATTGGATTTAGCAGTTGTAGCAATTGATGCTAAATACGTTACAAATATAGCAAAATTAGGTGATTCAGAAAAAATTAATGTAGGTGAAACAGCGATTGCAATCGGAAATCCTCTTGGATTTTTAGAAAGTACCGTTACGGAAGGAATTGTAAGTAGTAAAGCCCGTGAAATACCACAAGACATTGATGGAGATGGCGTTGCTGACTATCAAACACAAGTCATTCAAACTGATGCAGCAATTAATCCTGGGAATAGTGGTGGAGCTTTAATTAATGCAAAAGGTGAAGTAATCGGTATTAATTCAAGTAAAATTGCTGAACAAGCAGTTGAAGGGATTGGATTTGCGATCCCAATTAATATTGCGAAACCAGCTTTAGATCAAATTGAAAAATTTGGTGAAGTAACTAGACCTGTTATGGGTGTTGGATTAAAGTCACTAGAGGAAATTCCACAATTTAATATTGAAGAAACGTTAAAACTACCTAATTCGGTTACAAAAGGTGCTGTAATTACACATGTTGATCCAAGCACACCAGCTGCTAAAGTTGGATTAAAACAATTGGATGTAATTGTTGCGTTAGATGATAAACCTGTTACTGATGTTATTACAATAAGAGAATATCTATATTCACATAAAAAAGTAGGCGACAAATTAAAAATTACTTTCTACCGTAATGGTAAATTAAATAATACAACTTTAACATTAGCTTCTAGTCAGTGATTGACAGATAAATGATTTTCGAAATAAGATGAAAGTAGATTAAATAAGCGAAAAGTTCAACTTTTCGCTTATTTATGTAAAAAGAAAAGGTGATTAGTAAATGAGTAAATACCCATCTAGAGAAGAAATCGGACAAATTTTAAAATCGAGTAAAGTCATTGCAGTTGTTGGTTTATCTGCTGACCCGTCTAAAACGTCGCATATGGTTAGTAAAGCAATGCAGGATGCAGGCTATAAAATCATTCCTGTTAATCCAACAGTAGATACTGTATTAGGTGAAAAAGCGGTTGCAAATTTAACAGATATAAAAGAAAAAGTTGATATTGTAAATGTATTTAGAAGACCAGAACACTTACTACCTGTAGCACAAGAGTTTTTAAAAATAGATTGTGATGTTTTCTTTGCACAACTTGGAATTGAAAATGAGGAAGCATACCAATTATTGAAAGAAAATGGTAAGACTGTCATTATGGATCGTTGTATAAAAGTAGAACATGCAATGACAAGATAGACCGTTAAAAAACTCACTGATAATCAGTGAGTTTTTTTAACGGATGGTAGAGAAATAGGTTTGAGAATACAAAAGGCAAATTGTTAATCCTTCAACCTCAAAACTTTGGGTATTAATACACTTTTCATCTCCCTTTTTTCCTCTCTCACTTAATTTTTTTTCATGTTCGACTTGTAAGTTGCGAAAAAAACCATTAACATGAACGATTAGAAGAAACATTTTATTTCTAATATGATATAATGGAACGGATGTTCTTATGCAAGAGTGTAGTTAGAAAGGAGAAATGGTGTTGGCAAAGAATGAAACAACATATAACGAAGATGCGATACAGGTACTTGAAGGTTTAGAAGCTGTTCGTAAACGTCCTGGGATGTATATTGGTAGCACTGATAGTAGAGGTCTACACCATTTGGTTTATGAAATCGTAGATAATTCTGTAGATGAAGCTTTAGCAGGTCACGGAACTCAAATAGATGTGATTATTCATAAAGATAATAGTTTAAGCGTAAAAGACCATGGTCGTGGGATGCCGACTGGTATGCACAAAATGGGAAAACCAACTCCTGAAATTATTTTAACGGTATTACATGCAGGAGGTAAATTTGGTCAAGGCGGTTACAAAACGAGTGGAGGTCTACACGGTGTAGGTGCTTCAGTTGTAAATGCCTTATCAGAATGGCTAACTGTTGAGATTCATCGAGATGGATCAATTTTTAAACAACGATTTGAAGATGGCGGGAAAGCAGTAACTTCACTTGAAATTATAGGCAAAACGAAACGAACTGGTACGACAATTCATTTCAAACCAGATCCAACAATATTTAGTACAACAAATTTTAATTTTGATACGTTAAGTGAACGCTTAAGAGAATCAGCATTTTTATTAAAAGGATTAAAAATCACAATAAAAGATGAGCGTCATGATTCATTTGAAGAGTTTCATTATGAAAACGGTATCGAAGCGTTTGTTACGTACTTAAATGAAGAAAAAGAAGCACTTCATCCAGTTGTATTCTTTGAAGGATTACAAAATAAAATTGAAGTTGAATTTTCATTCCAATTTAATGATGGATATTCAGAGACGATGCTTTCATTCGTAAATAATGTTCGTACAAAAGATGGTGGTACGCATGAAGTTGGTGCAAAAACTGCTTTAACAAGAGCATTTAATGAATACGCACGAAAAGTAAATTTATTAAAAGAAAAAGATAAGAATTTAGATGGAGCGGATATTCGAGAAGGATTAGCTGCCATCGTTTCAGTAAGAATACCTGAAGAGTTACTTCAATTTGAAGGGCAAACAAAAGGGAAACTAGGTACGAGCGAGGCGAGATCAGCTGTTGATTCGGTTGTTTCTGATCAACTTGCTTATTTCCTAGAAGAAAATCCGGATGTCGCAACTTCTTTAGTAAAGAAAGCTGTAAAAGCATTCCAGGCTAGAGAAGCGGCACGAAAAGCTCGAGAAGAAGCAAGAAGTGGTAAAAAAAGAAAAAGATCAGAAACTTCATTGAGTGGTAAGCTTACTCCAGCACAATCACGCAATCCGCAAAAAAATGAGTTATATCTTGTTGAGGGTGACTCAGCGGGTGGTAGTGCGAAGCAAGGTCGAGATCGTCGTTTTCAAGCAATTCTGCCTTTACGAGGTAAAGTAATTAATACAGAAAAAGCAAAATTAGCCGATATTATGAAAAATGAAGAGATCAATACGATTATTCATGCGATTGGAGCAGGAGTAGGTAGTGATTTCGACGTTGAAGATGTTAATTATGACAAAATCGTGATCATGACGGATGCTGATACAGACGGAGCACATATTCAAGTTCTTTTATTAACGTTCTTTTACCGTTATATGAAGCCTTTAGTAGAGGCTGGAAAAGTTTATATTGCTTTGCCTCCACTATATAAAGTTAGTAAAGGAAATGGGAAAAAAGAAGTGATTGAGTACGCTTGGTCAGAAGTAGACTTACAAGATGCTATTAAAAAAATAGGCAAAGGCTATATGATTCAACGCTACAAAGGACTTGGTGAGATGAATGCTGATCAACTTTGGGACACAACAATGGATCCTGAAACAAGAACGCTTATTCGTGTGAAAATTGATGATGCGGCCAGAGCGGATCGTCGTGTAACGACGTTGATGGGTGATAAAGTTGAACCAAGACGTAAGTGGATCGAATCAAACGTAGTATTTGACCTTGATGAAGAAGATAAAATTTTAAATAACGAACAAGTAGAAGTTGAAGTTGAAGTTGAATCAGAAGGGAGCGAAATCTGATGCAGTCATCGGAAAAGTTATATAACATCCCTTTAGAAGACATATTAGGTGACCGTTTTGGTCGATATAGTAAATATATTATTCAAGAAAGGGCATTACCTGATGCCCGTGACGGGTTAAAGCCTGTTCAAAGACGTATTTTGTATTCAATGTATTTTGAGGGGAATACGCAGGAAAAGCCTTATCGTAAATCAGCTAAAACAGTCGGTAATGTAATCGGTAATTATCACCCTCATGGTGATACATCTGTTTACGATGCGATGGTACGACTAAGTCAAGATTGGAAATTAAGAAATGTACTAGTTCAAATGCATGGGAATAACGGTAGTATCGATGGGGATCCACCAGCGGCAATGCGTTATACAGAAGCTAGACTATCAGCGATTGCAAGTGAATTATTACGAGATATAGACAAAGAAACTGTTGATTTTGTACCTAACTTCGATGATACAAGTATGGAACCGGTTGTACTACCATCAATGTTTCCGAATTTATTAGTAAATGGTAGTACAGGGATATCTGCAGGTTATGCAACTGAAATACCTTCTCATCATCTTGGGGAGGTAATTGATGCGACAATCATGCGTATTGAGAATAAAAACTGTTCAGTTGATGATTTAATGACGGTTATTCAAGGTCCTGATTTTCCAACTGGTGGTATTATTCAAGGTGTAGATGGTATTAAAAAGGCTTATGAAACAGGAAAAGGGAAAATCATTATTCGAAGTCGAGTTCACACAGAAGATTTACGTGGTGGAAAACAGGCATTAATCATTACGGAAATCCCTGCCGAAGTAAATAAATCAAATTTAGTTAAGAAAATTGATGAAGTGCGACTTGATCGTAAAGTTGATGGAATTACGGAAGTACGAGATGAAACAGATCGTACTGGACTTCGAATTGTGATTGAACTAAAAAAAGAAGCCAATAATGAAGCAATTTTAAATTATTTATATAAAAATACAGAGCTTCAAATCCCATATAACTTTAATATGGTTGCGATTTATAATCGAACGCCAAAACAAATGTCATTACCAGCAATACTTGATGCTTACATTGAGCATCAAAGAGAGGTAATTACAAACCGTTCAAAATTTGATTTAAGAAAAGCACAAACTCGTCAACACGTTGTAGAAGGACTAATGAAAGCTTTATCGATTTTAGATGAAGTTATTTCAACAATTCGTTCTGCAAATGATAAACGTGATGCAAAAGACAAGTTAATTGCATTGTTTGACTTTACTGAACCGCAAGCCGAAGCGATTGTTATGTTACAGTTATATCGTTTAACAAATACTGATATTACTGCATTACAAGAAGAAGCTGATGAATTAAATAAGAAAATTCAACAACTTGAAGCAATCTTAAACAGTGAATCAAAATTATTATCCGTTATTAAAACAGATTTGAAGAAAATCAAACTAAAATATGCTGATGAAAGACGCTCTTCTATCCAAAAAGAAATTGAAGAAATAAAAATTGTTAAAGAGGATATTATAGCGCAAGAAGATGTTATCATCACAGTGACAAGTGAAGGATATGTTAAACGAACAAGTCCAAGATCGTATTCAGCTTCCAATGGGAAAGATTACGGTATGAAAGAAGGAGATCGTTTAATCTACCAAAAAGAAAGTACAACTACAGATACGTTGATTTTATTTACTTCAAAAGGTAATTATTTATATTTACCAATTCATGAAATGCAGGATATTAGATGGAAAGATATGGGCCAACATATTGCAAATATTATTCCAATTGAACGTGATGAAGTCATTCTTTCTGCTACAATTGTAAATAATTTTGAAGAAAATAAAGATTATATCTTATTTGTTACAAAAAATGGTGTTGTAAAACGTACAAGTATTCAACAGTTAAAAGTACAAAGATATTCAAAACCACTTGTTGGTATGTCAATTAAGCAAGATGATACACTAATTTTTGCAGGTGTTACGACTGAAGTAGATCGAGTGTTGTTAGCAACAAGTACAGGATATTCATTGATATTTAATGTTGAAGAGATTAGCATTCAAGGTTTAAAAGCTGGTGGTGTTAAAGGAATTAACTTAAAGGATAATGATTTTGTAGTCTCAGCTGACATTGTCACGGATGGGGTTAAAGAGATATTTTGTGCAACCCATCGAGGAGCAATTAAAAAAATGAGACTTGATACAATTCCTCAAAGTTCTAGAGGAACACGTGGATCGAAAATTTTAAGGGACTTAAAAAACAATCCTCATCAATTAATTGCTGTTTATGCAATAAATCAAAATGAAATGTTTGCATTACTAAGTAAATCTGGTCAATTTGAGACAGTTGATCCGTCAGATTTAAGAAATAGTGATCAATATAGTAATGGTTCATTTATTATGGATACAGATGATTCAGGTGAGATTAAAACAATTATTCGATATAAAAAAGAAGAAAATAATTAAAAAAAAACCTATTCCATTCGTTTTGGAATAGGTTTTTTTTGTCGAAATTTGACCAAACATACTAGAAAAATAATTTTGAGGTTTTTTATAAGTAAAATCAATTAACCGGTCTGTATTTTATATTTTAAAAATAAGGAATTGTGTAGATAGTTGGGTAATTTATGGTAAAAATTACCTAAAGTACTAGTTAATCGACAGAATTGTCGAAATATTTTGAACCAAAAGAACTTGTCTAATAAATGGATATCGCTTACTATTTTCTTAAGAATTTTAAATTTTCTAAAAATAAGTTATTAAAGGGGGCTTACATAATGGTTTTAAAGAAAGGATTTGCAATTTTAGCTTCAGCTTCATTGGCAGCTGGAATTTTGGGAGGCTGTGGAAAGGCTTCTAATGATGGGAACCAAGTTATCAAAATTGCTACAAACACACCTTTATCTGGGAATAATGCAATTTTAGGTGAGTCAATTAAGTTAGGTGCTCAACTTGCATTAGAAGATCAAAAAGCGGCATTCAAAAAATTAGGCTTTGATTTAAAACTTGTACCATATGATGATCAAGGTGATCCTAAGAAAGGTGTAGCAAATGCTGAACAATTAGCATCTGATAATAAAATTCTTGGTGTTGTAGGACATTTAAACTCGGGTGTAGCAATTCCTTCTTCAGTTAAGTATGAGAAAGACCATATCGTAATGGTTTCTCCTTCTAACACTGCAAATGAAGTAACAGACCGTGGATTAGACGTAGTTAACCGAATTTGTGCTCGTGATGACTTCCAAGGTCCTGCAGGAGCGAATTTCGCAGTTAATACTTTAAAAGCTAAAAATATTTTTATCATTCAAGATAAAACGCCATATGGTACAGGTTTAGCAAACGAATTCAAATCTGCTGCTGAGAAATTAGGTGCTAAAATCCTTGGTGAAGAGGGGATCCAAATCGGAGATAAAGATTTTAATGGTGTTTTAAATAATGCAATTGCGAAAAAACCTGATCTAGTATTCTTTGGTGGACTATATGCTGAGGGTGGAATTCTATTAAAACAAGCTCGTGAAAAAGGATTAAACATTCCATTCATGGGTGGAGACGGAATGGATTCTTCAGGATTAGTTGATATCGCCGGCGATGCTGTTAAAAACTTCTACTATACTTCAGTGGCTGGTGACACTTTAAAAACAGAAAAAGGTAAGGCATTTGCTGATGCTTATAAATCAAAATTCAATAAAAATATCGAATCTTTCTCTTCTTACGGATATGATTCAGCTGGCGTATTATTAGAAGGATTAAAAAATGCAATCAATGGTAGAAAAGGTAAAACACCAACTCGTGAGGAAGTTGAAAAAGCGGTTCGTGCAATTCAAGATTATGATGGTGTAGTAACAAAAGTTGGCTTCGACGATAAAGGGGACAACAAATTCGCTAAAGTATTTATCTATACATTTAAAGAAGCTAAATACCCAGGTACTCAAGAAGGCGAAGTAACTAAACAATAATTAGGTACGAAAGCCTAATAATCTTAAGTAGTAAAAAATAAAAGAGTATCTCGTGTAACGTGATACTCTTTTTCTCTCTAATAGGTGAAAAAATTGTAAAAAAATGGAATGTGTTGAAACAAAAAACTTAATATATAGGAGGTTACATACATGAATGAAGTAATCCAAACATTGCCTCAAGTACTTATTGATGGTCTTGTGTTAGGAGCTGTATATGCAATCGTTGCACTCGGTTACACGATGGTTTATGGAATTTTAGAACTTATAAACTTTGCACACGGTGAAATTTTCATGGCAGGTGCATTTATCGGTACTGCAGTATTAATTACATTTACAGGCTTGGGTTTATTAAGTAGTTTACCAGCGATTCTTGTTTTAGCAATTGTCCTAATTATTGCATCGTTAGCAACTGGATTTTTAGGTATGGGGATTGAAAGAGTAGCATATCGTCCATTGAGGAAAGCACCAAAGCTAATTACATTAATTACAGCAATCGGTATTTCATTCTTACTTCAAGATATCGTTCGTTTTATTGCTGAATTAAAAGAAGGAAATTACATTATTACAGGCCCATCACTATTTTCTGGACAACACCAAATTAAAACTAGTTCGATCCTTTCTTCATTTGGAAATGCGCAAATTAAATCAGCATCAATCATAATTTTAGTCGTTGCAGTTGTAATGATGATTTCATTAGATTACTTCATCAATAAAACGAAATGGGGTACAGCAATGCGCGCTGTTGCTCAGGATCGTGAAACAGCTTCATTAATGTCAGTAAATGTAAATAAGGTTATTTCATTAACATTCTTCTTAGGATCTGCACTAGGTGGGGCAACAGGAGTACTATTTGCTATACAATATAACACAATCGATCCATACATCGGATTTATCTTAGGTTTAAAAGCATTTACAGCTGCAGTATTAGGTGGAATTGGAAATATCCGAGGAGCGATGGTTGGCGGATTCTTAATTGGTATTATCGAAATGTTTGCAGCGGCAAACTTATCAAATTTAACACATGGAATTTTCCCATCTGAGTACAAAGATGTTTTTGCATTTGGAATTTTAATTCTAGTTCTTATATTTAAGCCAGAAGGTTTATTCGGTAAACCTGTGGCTGAGAAAGTGTAGGTGAATTAGATGAAAAATTTATTAGCGCAGTTAAAACAATCAAATAAGTTACAAGGTGTTTTCTTAGGTGCTTATATTATTGTGACATCTTTAGGTCTTTACTTATTACAAGAATCTGTAACGGCATTTTTATTAATCCTGTTCTCATTATATTTATTATATAAAACGAATTTTCCAGTTAAATTAAAGTGGAGTATCGGAATATTAGTATTAACAGTGATTATGCCATATGTTGCTTCACAAGGTACAGCATTTGAGTCATATATGGGAGTAGCGACATTAGTTGGTATTTATGTTGCAATGGCTTTAGGTCTAAACGTTGTTGTTGGTCTTGCTGGATTATTAGACTTAGGATTTGTAGCCTTTTTTGCAATCGGTTCATATACTTACGCAATCTTTTCAACAAAACAAGTTACAAATTTCTTACATTTTGATTTTCTTCCTTTTTCAGGAAATTCATTTTGGGTATTCATCATAGTAGGTGGAATTATTGCCGCAATTGCCGGTGTGCTATTAGGGATTCCAGTACTTCGAGTGAAAGGTGACTATTTAGCAATCGTAACACTTGGGTTTGGAGAAATTATCCGTATTGTATTTAATAACTTAGATAAACCAATCAATATTACTGGCGGAGCACAGGGGATTTCTTCTATTCCATCTCCAACAATATTTGGTTATGAGATTAGTAATTCGGGTCAGTTTTATTATGTCGTTTTAGTTGTACTAGCAATCGTAATTTTAGCTGTTACTAGATTACAAGATTCAAAACTAGGCCGTTCTTGGAAAGCTGTACGTGAGAATGAAATTGCAGCGCAAGCATCAGGTATTCATTTAGTTCGTACGAAATTAATTGCATTTGCAATCGGAGCTTCTTTCTCTGGAATGATGGGAGTTGTATTCTCTGCAAAACAAATGTTTATTGATCCTACTAGTTTTACTTTACTTGAATCGATCACGATTTTAGTAATGGTAATTTTAGGTGGAATGGGAAGCGTACCAGGTGTAATTCTTGGAGCAGCACTCGTTACAATTTTAAATCTTCAAGTATTAACTGAGGTAACAAATTATTTAAATCAATTAACATTGGATGGGGTTATTAATCTACCACCAGCACTATCACCTTCTAAAATGCAACGAATGATTTTTGGACTAATTTTAGTACTAGTTGCAATCTTTAGGCCGAAAGGATTATTACCGGCCAAAAATAAGGTTGTCGCTAAAGAGGATTTAGTAGATGACACGGTAGTCGAAGAAAATCAACATTCAGTTTCATTTTAGGAGAGGGGGATTACAATGTTAAAAACTACAAATTTAACGAAAAGTTTTGGTGGATTAACTGCCGTAAATAACGTAAATATTGAGATAAAAAAAGGATCAATTACAGCTGTAATCGGACCAAATGGTGCTGGGAAAACGACATTTTTTAATATGATAACTGGTGTGTATACACCTACTAGTGGAGAAATCTTATTAGGTAATGAAAGCTTAGTAGGATTAAAACCACATGCAGTTAATAAAAAGGGTATAGCACGTACATTCCAAAATATTCGTCTTTTTAGTAGCATGACTGCTTTAGAGAACGTAATGGTAGGTATGCATCAACATTTAAAATATGGAGTATTCTCTACATTATTTCACTTACCTAGCTATAAAAAAGCAGAAAAAGTAGCAATGAAAGAAGCGTATAAATGGCTAGAATATGTTGGTTTGAGTGATGTTTATAATGAGGAAGCTTCAAGTCTATCATACGGTGCACAAAGACGTCTTGAAATCGCACGTGCTTTAGCATCTAAACCGAGCATTCTACTATTAGATGAGCCTGCTGCAGGGATGAATCCGAAAGAAACGAAAGAATTAACTGATTTAATTTATCAAATGCGAGACGACTTAAATCTAACAATCGTTTTGATTGAACATGATATGAAGCTTGTTATGGAGATTTCGGAATATTTATTTGTACTAGATCATGGTGAAAAAATTGCAGAAGGTAAACCTCTTGAAATACGTAACAATCAAAAAGTAATTGAAGCATATTTAGGAAAAAGTGCAGTGACTACTGCATAGTGAAAGGAGTAAGAAAAAGATGACGTTATTACAATTAAAAGATATTAACTCTTTTTACGGTGGTATTCAAGCACTGAAAAATATTAACATTGATGTAAATGAAGGCGAAATCGTAACGCTAATTGGGAGTAATGGTGCTGGAAAATCGACTACCTTAAAAACAATTTGTGGTCAAGTTAAGCCTAAATCAGGAACACTTATTTATAAAGGTGAAGAAATTGTAAAACTTCAATCGCATGAAATCGCTTTAAAAGGAATAGCCCATGTACCTGAAGGTAGAAGAATCTTCTCTAAATTATCAGTTAAGGAAAATTTAGAGATGGGCGCTTTTTCAGTAAAAGATAAAAAACTGATTGCTGCTCGAATGGAAATGGTATTTGATTATTTTCCAAGACTAAAAGAACGTCTAAGTCAAAAAGGCGGCACGATGAGTGGTGGGGAACAACAAATGCTAGCGATTGGTAGGGGACTTATGATGGGCCCATCTTTATTAATGCTTGATGAGCCATCGATGGGTCTTGCTCCAATTATTGTTGAACAAATTTTTGAAATCATTGAGCAATTAAATAAACAAGGGATGACAATCCTTTTAGTTGAACAAAATGCTTACCAAGCTCTACAAATTGCACATCGCGGATATGTTATCCAAACGGGTGAAATTCAAATGGTTGGCGATGGTAAAACTTTAATGAATGATGAAGAAGTTAAAAAAGCATATTTAGCTTAAAGAAAACTGGTCGATTGTCGAGCCTTAGACGAAGATAGAGGCATAATTGCCACTACCTTGAGTTTTCTACTGCTTAATAATACTTTCTTACGAAAATAAAAAAGTCAGTTCATTTTCGAAAATGAACTGACTTTTTTTTATTTATTAGAAATAAATTCAGAAATCTTTAATTGTTCTTCGTGAGAAGCATTATGAATTGAAGATTGAAGTGATTCCTCTAGTAAACTACGATTCTTATAAAAGTCTTCGTGTTTACTATTATAATAGTACTTCACTGCTTCTAAATCTGAGAAAAATTCTTTTCCAAGCTTTAGAAGAAATGTTACTGGAAGTCCTTCGATCACCACGTTCTTTTCTGCCTCTGAAATTTCATTTACCGTACTGTTTGAAGTTAAAATCATTTCATCGTTTAATTCTTTAACTAGTAACTGCTCGAATCTTTTTATTTTATTAT
Source organism: Gottfriedia luciferensis (assembly GCF_002156865.1). Classification (GTDB taxonomy): domain Bacteria; phylum Bacillota; class Bacilli; order Bacillales; family Bacillaceae_G; genus Gottfriedia; species Gottfriedia luciferensis. The sequence goes on from NZ_NCTA01000030.1 coordinate 25,670, forward strand.
TTCTTTTGTTCACGATTCGTTTTTTGTTCGTCTTTAATAAACGAATGGAATGATGTTTATCAAGCAATACTGCTGTACGTTTCTTTTTCTTTAAAAAAATGCTGCTACTCAAAACTAGCACTCCCTTCAGATAGTAATGGTATATTTTTAAAACAACTTTTCTATCATACCAAGATATAAGGATACTGTAAAGGTTTTAACTTTACATGAAGTATCTCCTGGAATTTTCGAAAAATTCGCCGTATTTTTTTTACTAAAATGTTAATAATATTATTTGACGTACTAGTAGTCACTTTGTTAAAATAACAACATATTATTTATTACATATAACGTTGACGGAAAGAAGTACCTAAAGATTATTTTGCTTAGCGAATTGAGGATAGTGGGAGCTCAATCAAAACCTTTAGCGAAAGGCATTCCTGAGTTAATTTCTTAAAGTGGACAATTTTTTTAATTGTCAACTAGGGTGGAACCGCGGGTGCATATATAGCTCTCGTCCCTAGGCTGAAAATGCCTAAGGATGAGAGCTTTTTTATTTCATTCTTGCATTTTCAAAAAAACAATTGAAAATTGGAGGCGAATGAAATGTCAGAAAAATCAATGGAAGTTATTGTTAGTCATGCTAAACACAGAGGATTTGTATTCCCAGGTTCTGAAATTTATGGTGGTTTAGCAAACACTTGGGATTATGGTCCATTAGGTGTTGAACTTAAAAATAATGTGAAAAAAGCTTGGTGGAAAAAATTCGTACAGCAAAGTCCATACAATGTAGGACTAGATGCTGCGATCTTAATGAACCCACGTACATGGGAAGCATCAGGTCATATTGGAAACTTTAATGATCCGATGATTGATTGTAAAAACTGTAAAGCTCGTCATCGTGCTGATAAATTAATTGAAAATGCTTTAGATGAAAAAGGTATGGAGATTATCGTTGATGGTCTTCCATTTACAGAAATGGCTAAGTTAATTGAAGAACATAAAATTGCTTGTCCTGATTGTGGTAGTCACGATTTTACAGACATTCGTCAATTTAACTTAATGTTTAAAACATTCCAAGGTGTTACTGAATCAAGTACAAATGAAATTTTCTTACGACCTGAGACAGCTCAAGGTATTTTCGTAAACTTCAAAAATGTTCAACGTACAATGAGAAAGAAAGTACCATTTGGTATTGCTCAAATCGGGAAAAGTTTCCGAAACGAAATTACTCCAGGAAATTTCACGTTCCGTACACGTGAATTTGAACAAATGGAGCTTGAATTCTTCTGTAAGCCAGGTGAAGAACTTGAGTGGTTTACTTATTGGAAAGAAACTGCAAATAAATGGCTTTTAGCTTTAGGTATGAAAGAAGAAAATCTTCGTTTACGTGATCATAGTGAAGATGAATTATCACACTATAGTAATGCGACAACTGACTTTGAATATAAATTCCCATTCGGTTGGGGAGAATTATGGGGCGTTGCGTCTCGTACAGATTATGATTTAAAACAACATATGGAATTTTCAACTGAAGATTTCACATATCATGATCCAATTACAAATGAAAAATATGTTCCATATTGCATCGAACCTTCATTAGGTGCAGATCGTGTAACTTTAGCATTTTTAATTGATGCTTATGAAGAAGAAGCATTAGAAGATGGAACTTCTCGTACTGTAATGCGTCTACATCCTGCATTAGCACCATTTAAAGCAGCAATTTTACCTTTATCTAAAAAATTATCAGAGAATGCACAAGAAGTATTTGCTACTTTAGCAGAAGACTTTAATGTTGATTTTGATGAAACTGGATCAATCGGTAAACGTTACAGACGTCAAGATGAAATCGGTACACCATTCTGTATCACATATGATTTCGATTCAATTGAAGATGGAAAAGTAACAGTTCGTGATCGTGACACAATGGAACAAACTCGAGTTGCAATTAGTGAATTACATTCATTCCTATCTAATAAAATTAAATTTTAATTTTAAGTACGAAGTTTTTAGAAATTAGGTGTCCTTTTTGGACATCTTTTTTCATACATTAAGAACGTATAAATTACAGCGATGTAGAAAACGCGATGGAGTAGACAATTTTGTAGCCTAATCTTCGACTTAATGCTAGCTAATCGACGTGTTTCTTTATCTATTTTAAGAAATCTTGTTTAAAGTTTATGAAAATTACTAAAAATGTAAAATGAAGGTATAAAAATAAGGAGGAGTTTAAATGAGGAGTTCAAATCCTATCTTAAATTCTGAACGTTTAACTAAATCTAGATATTCTGCACAGGCAATGACTTTAGGTGGTACAATTGGAAAAACAATTATTGCTTTAATTTTGTTAATTGCGACCGCAGGCTACTCATTTTATTTAACATCAACTGGAACACTAAATTCAAAAGTATTTATCGGATGTTTAATCATTGCGTTAATTCTTGGGGTGGTTACCTCTTTTTCTCCTAGAATAGCACCGATTACGACACCTATTTATGCAGCTGTTGAAGGTATTTTAATTGGAAATATTTCTGCAGTTTATGAAGCAACGTATGGTATGATTGTATTGCAAGCAGTTTTATTAACAATCGCTATTATTGCTGGAACTTTAATTTGTTATGTTACTGGTATTGTAAAAGTAACACATCGCTTTAGATCAATTGTTTTTGGTCTGACATTAGGTGTCTTTATTTTTTACTTACTTACTATGATCCTACAGCTTTTTCACGTTCCGATTCCATATATTCACCAATCAGGACCAATTGGATTATTCGTTAGCTTAGCAATTCTAATTATCGCTTCTCTAAATTTATTCTTAGACTTTGATTTAATTACGACAAGTGTAAGACAAGGCGCACCGAAAGAATTTGAATGGTATTGTGCTTTTGGGTTGTTAGTGACTGTCATTTGGGTTTATATCGAAGCACTACGATTCCTTTCACGACTTCGCGATTAGAATAATGTATTCAATCGGACCTTACTCTCAAATGAAAGTAAGGTTTTTTACTATATTTGGACTGTATTTGTTTTTGATTGTTTTAATTTACTTAAAATGAAAGTAGGGAATATAAATGAGTAAGAAAAAATTTGAAGTCTATGAAAATGAAACAATTAATGATTGTTTAGAAAGAATGCAGGCAGAAGGCTACAAACCTGTTAAACGCATGGAAGTACCTGTATTTTCGGAACAAATGGTAAATGGAAAAATAGAAATTGAGCCAACTGGAAGAAAAATTGTATTTGAAGGAAAATTAATTTCAAAATAGGATGAATAATGATAGTAATTTAATGGAATAGTAACCTTATATGAATAAAATGAGGTGAAGAAATGACTAAATTAGCATGTCCACGCTGTAAAACAAACAAAAGTAGATTTTATTTGATTGAACAAAATCCAAAAGCTGTAAAATTAAATCCTCAAAATGGTGATGTTGAAATAGAAGAATACATTTCTGGAGGGTTGGATCCATTTTTTGTTCCATATAAAGGACCTGACTACTTGATTCAATGTGGTACATGTGGTGTTATTGAGCAAAGTTTATTATTTGAAAAAGCAGCAGATTCCTTATAAAAAAAATCATTTTCTAATGAAATTTGTAGCGATTATAAATGTTGTAGAATATGAAATAAATAAGATATAAATTTTATAATAATTTGACTTTTTAATTTGCATTACGTTATAATAATCAACAATTAAAGCACACAAATTAATTCAATGACGAGAAAAGTAGTTTTTGATACTGTTCTACAGAGAGCCGGGCAATGCTGAAATCCGGTGTACAGTTCTAAAATGAAAATCCCCTCCGAGAAGTCAAACTGAAATGTAAGTAAGTTTGAACGGGTGTCTACCGTTAAAAAGAACGCGTATGTTTGTACGTGACTGAGTGCTATTGGAACGGACTGTTTTCAATAGAATTAGGGTGGTATCGCGGTTAAACCCGTCCCTTTTATAGGGGCGGGTTTTTTGTGTATTTTAAAAAAATAAAGGAGCGATATCATATGGAAAAAGAAAAAATGAAAAAAACGGTTCAACAAAGGGAAAAAAGAATAAGAGAATTGTGGTCAAATCAAAACACATTTTTAAAATCAGTTGATCAAAGAGAAAAGAACCCTTCTTTTGTATTTTATGAAGGCCCACCTACAGCTAATGGTTTACCTCATGTTGGTCATGCTTTAGGTCGAACCATTAAAGATCTGGTGGCAAGATATAAAACAATGTCTGGATACCAAGTAGTACGTAAAGCTGGTTGGGATACACACGGATTGCCAGTTGAGCTAGGCGTAGAAAAACAATTAGGTATATCAGGTAAGGCTGAAATTGAACGGTATGGTGTAAAAAAGTTTCTTGAGAAATGTAAAGAAAGTGTTTTTACTTATGAGAAACAATGGCGTGAGTTTACAGAGCAGCTAGGATATTGGGTTGATATGGATGATCCTTATGTTACATTAAATAATTCGTATATAGAGAGTGTTTGGAATATCCTTGGAACAATTCATGAAAAGGGATTGTTAGTAAAAGGTCATCGTGTTTCACCTTATTGTCCTAGTTGCCAAACCTCTTTAAGCTCTCATGAAGTCGCACAAGGATATAAAACGGTTAAAGATTTAACTGCAACAGTAAAATTTAAATTAAAAAATGAAGAGAATGCCTATTTTTTAGGATGGACAACAACACCTTGGACACTTCCAGCGAATGTAGCGTTAGCTGTTAATCCTACTATGAATTATGTACGGGTTAAACAAGGTGAAGAAGAATATATTTTAGCAAAAGCTTTAAAAGACAAAGTACTAAAAACAGATTATGAAGTTTTATCTGAATTTCTTGGAGCAGATTTAATTGGAAGCGCCTATTTACCACCATTTGATTTTGTAAATGTAGAAGTAGGTCATAAAGTAATTGCAGCAGACTTTGTTACAGAAAATAGTGGAACTGGTATTGTTCATATTGCACCAGCTTATGGTGAGGATGATTATAAAGTTGTTCAAGAGAATGGTTTTTCTTTCGTTAATATTGTAAATGAAAAAGGTCAATATACAAGGGAAGTTACAAATTTTCAAGGAAGATTTGTTAAAGAATGTGATGTAGATATTGTTCGCTATTTAGCAGAAAAAGAACTATTGTTCAGTAAGGAAAAATACGAGCATAGTTATCCTCATTGTTGGCGTTGTGATACACCTTTACTTTATTACGCAAACGAAAGTTGGTTCATCAAAACAACAGCATTAAAAGAACAATTTTTAAAAAATAATGAAGAAGTAACATGGCATCCAGAGCATATAAAAAATGGCCGATTCGGTAATTTTTTAGAACAAATGGTTGATTGGAATATTAGTCGAAAAAGATATTGGGGTACGCCTTTAAATGTTTGGGAATGTGAATCATGTAATCATCAAACAGCACCTAAAAGTATAAAACAGTTATGTGATCTTTCGGTAGAAGCAATCGATGAATCGATTGAATTGCACAAACCTTTCGTCGATGAAGTCATCTTGAAATGTACGAAGTGTAATGGGAAAATGAATAGAACTTCAGAGGTTATTGATGTATGGTTTGATAGCGGATCAATGCCTTTTGCGCAGTATCATTATCCATTTGAAAATGAAGATAAGTTTGAAAAACAATTTCCGGCAGATGTCGTAATTGAAGGAATTGACCAGACACGTGGTTGGTTTTATAGTTTATTAGCCGTATCGACTCTATATACTGGTAAGGCACCTTATAAAAGAGTACTCTCTTTAGGTCATGTATTAGATGAAAATGGGCAAAAAATGTCTAAGAGCAAAGGGAATGCACTTGATCCAGTCGAGTTAATCCAAAAATATGGAGCGGATTCGTTAAGGTGGGCATTGTTAGTAGATAGTGCACCTTGGAACCCAAAACGTTTTTCAAAAAGAGTTGTTCAAGAGGCGAAATCAAAGCTAATTGATACATTTGATAACGTTTATAGTTTTTACAAACTTTATGCGGAATTAGATGGCTTTGACCCTACAAATCAATATGAATATCATGCGAATTCGTTAGATGAATGGATCATCTCGAGATTGCATAGTACAATTAAAAAAACAAATGACCATTTAGAACAATATCAATTTACAAATGCTGCTAGAGAAATTGCATCTTTAGTTGATGAAGTTAGTAATTGGTATGTAAGAAGATCAAGAGAACGTTTTTGGTCAAATGGTATGAATCAAGAAAAAGCGGCGGCATACAATACGCTGTTTGAGGTGTTAACAAAAGTAAGTCAATTATTAGCACCATTTACTCCTTTTTTAGCTGAAGATGTATATTTTAGTTTAACAAATCGAAGTGTACATTTATCTGATTATCCGGTTCACAATGATTCTTTCATCAATGTTCAACTTGAAAGCGAAATGGATACTGTATTAAAAGTTGTAGAGTTGGGAAGAAGCATTCGAAACGTTAAATCATTAAAAATTAAACAACCATTGGCAAGCTTAACCTTAATCGGTAATAAAACAGATTTAAACTGGGATTTATATAAAAATATCGTTTTAGATGAGTTGAATGTTAAAAATTTCTATCAACTGAATGATGAAGATCAATTTTCTAAGATTAAGCTCAAATTGAACTTTAAAACATCTGGAGCAAAATTTGGAAAGTATTCTAATCAAGTTAATAAATTACTTCAACAATTCACAAGTGAAGAATCTAAGAAAGTCATTGAGACCGGTTATACCGAATTAAAAATGGATACAGGTGATATGATAAGCGTTAAAGTGGAGGATGTTCTAATTGAAAAAATCGCCAAAGAAGGGTATTCCTCTGCGACAAATGAAGATTTTACCGTAACTTTAGATACTTCATTAACAGAAGACCTAGTTCAAGAAGGAGTTGTACGAGAATTTATTCGATCGATACAAGAATATAGAAAAGAATTAAATTTACCAATCAATATGCGTGTAGATATTGGATTATCTGCCGATAAGCAATTCATTGAAACAATAGAAAAGTTTAAAACAATGTTAGAAGATAACCTATTAATGAGAAATCTAGTTGTAAAAGAACAACTGAATGGTAAAGAAATTCATGTTAATCAATATCAAACAAAAATCGAATTATTTCCGACAACTTAATTAGTAATTTCATTTTCAAAAAAAAAGGAGCTGTCCCATTCGTCTACTTACAGACTTTTGGGACACTCCTTTTTTAATATATGGCTCTGTTAATGTTAATTGTTGATTTTAGACAAAACACATATTCGAAAAAGATTTTAGAGAATCTAAATTATAGAATATTTAAAGATCTTGATTGGAGTGGAAGGTGGGAGACTCCTATGGGAGTAGCGGGAAGGGTGAGACCCCGCAGGCTTGCCGAGGAGGCTCAGCTCACGCCCCATGGAAAGCGAGCATCCTG
>NZ_NCTA01000031.1 GCF_002156865.1 Gottfriedia luciferensis
ACGCTATGGTAAAGTACTTTATGATCATTATTTAGAAATTAAAGAATTTGAGAAAGCAATAGAGTTTTCCAATCTCTTGTTAAATGAATTAAGTATACATAATTAAAGGACTGATATGAAACAGTTCTTTCAGACTGCCCGCCAAACGCTCGCTTTCTTCGTTGCTTCGCCTGTCTTCGCGCCTCGAAAGACAAGCGTTTTCAATCAGTCTGAAATCAGATAAATAAGACTTTGTCTACACACTGAAAGAACTGTTATGAAACAGTTCTTTTTTTATATTGTTAAAGTTAGCTGCTGATGGACGCAATAGTTGGGAAGTATTAAATACAAAAATATGAAAGCACGAATCAATTATTTTTTGCTGTTTAGTTAAGCTATCTTAATGATAAGGAATTAAATTCATTTTTATGTTATGATTTTCTGGAAATATGTACTATTTTTTAGGGTGGAGATAAATTATGATTCGAATTTTAATCGTTGACGATGATTCAAATATTAGAGAATTACTTAAAATGTATCTTCAGGCAGAGGGCTATGTGACTTTTGAAGCAGCTAATGGGGACGAAGCTTCATTATTACTTGAAAATCAACAAATGAACTTAGCAATTGTAGATGTCATGATGCCTGGTAAAGATGGGTATCAGCTATGTGAAGAAATTAGAAACTATTATGATTTTCCAGTAATATTATTAACTGCTAAAAGCGAGCTTTCTGATAAAGAGAAAGGTTTTGCTGTAGGAACTGATGATTACTTAACGAAACCGTTTGAACCGAAAGAATTGCTTTATCGTATTAAAGCATTACTAAGACGATTTAATATGATTAGCGCTCAAAAAATAACATTAAATGATACAATAATTGATCGAAAAAGCTATGAAGTATATTGTAATGGAAAATTACTAATGTTACCTATGAAGGAATTTGAATTATTGTTCCAGTTGGCAAGCTATCCGGATCGAATTTTTACACGTGATGAATTGATCCAATTAATATGGGGTGCTGATTTTGAAGGTGACGACCGCACAATAAACGTACATATCAAACGATTGCGTGAAAGGTTCTCAACGTTAACGGATGATTTTAGCATTAAAACTGTTCGTGGTGTCGGTTATAAATTGGAGGTCACTAATAAGTGAAAACTTTATATTTAAGAATAGTTGTAACAATTTTCTTTGTAATGATCTTAAGTGGTTTATTAGCATTCTTAATGTCAAATGTATATTACCATTATTATTTAAAACCATATAACGATAAAAAATTAACTAAAATGGCTCTAGATATTAAGGGGTTTTACGAAGGAAATAGTGAAGTCCGAATTAACAACTATTTAAATAATATTAGTAAATTAGGTTATCAAATTTTGACGGTGGATACAGAAGGAAATAAAACTTTTTATGGTGGCACTTTCAGAGAAAAAAAACTTGACCCAAAAATAGTGAAGTCCGTATTGGGGGGACAAGTATATCACGGAATTGCTGAATTTCCGACCACATTACTCGTAACAGGATTTTTCGATAATACATTAAATAACACAATTGGAGTACCAATTAAAACTAATAAAGATCATTTTGCACTTTTTATGAGACCAAATGTACAGCTTCAATTTGGTGAATTACGCATCCTTTTTTCAATTATTCTTTTATTAGCAATTGTATTAAGTATTTTGTTTGTATTAATCAGCACTAGATATATTGTAAGACCGATTATTAAATTAACTGAAGCGACTAAAATCATCGCAGAAGGAAAGTACAATGTACAATTGCAAATTAATCGTCAGGATGAAATCGGTAAACTTGCTAAACACTTTTCTTATATGACAAGAAAGTTGGAGCAAATTGATGCGATGAGGCAAGAATTTGTTTCGAATGTTTCACATGAAATTCAATCACCACTTGCTTCAATACAAGGTTTTTCTCAGTCTCTTCAAACAAAGCAATTAACAGATGAACAAAGAAAAAATTACTTATCAATTATTGAGGATGAAAGTAGAAGATTGTCTTTATTGAGCAAACAATTATTAACGTTAGCTTCATTAGATAAGGAAGAAAGTATTTTACAAAAATCCTCATTTGACATCGCAGATCAAATTAAACAAGTAGTTTTAACAACTGAGTGGGGTTGGAGAAATAAGGATTTAGCGATCGATATGGATTTATCAAAAACAATTGTTAATGCGGACAAGAATTTACTACATCAAGTATGGACAAACCTAATTACAAATAGCATTAAATTTAATCACCAAGGTGGATCGATTTCAATACAAATGAGTAATAAAGAAGAGATGGTTTTAATTGAAATAAAGGATACTGGCATCGGTATTTCTGAGAATGATCTACCTAAAATATTTAATCGATTTTTTATTGCTGATAAAGCAAGAAATAGAAAAGAATCCAGCACTGGCCTAGGTTTAGCGATCGTAAAGCAAATAATTGAATTACATCACGGGCAGATACAAGTTTATAGCAAAGAGGGAAAAGGCACTACATTTCAGATCACAATTCCTAAAATGTAATCGACTGTTCACCTGTTGTTCATCTAACATTCCTATACTCTAAATTACAGAGAGTGATCATCACATTAATTTGATGCTTACTTTATTAATTTAGGATATTAAAAGGAGATGAATGACAGGTGTTTCTTGCCTTAAGAGAATTTAAACATGCAAAATTAAGATTTTTATTAATCAGTTTAATCATGATACTTATATCATTTCTTGTATTATTTGTTTCAGGCTTAGCGAAAGGATTATCTTTTGATAATGCATCTTCTATTGAAGGGATGAATTCTAATTATATTGTTCTACAAAAGGATGCAGGCAGACAAATTAATCACTCATTGCTAACTGAGAAACAAATAAATGAAATTCAAAAATATGAAAAAGATAAAAATTTTGCTTCATTAGGCGTTCAAATGACTACTTTTCTAAAGGATGGGACATCTAAGAAAATTGATGCTACATTATTTGGAATCGATGTAAATGGAATGATTGCTCCTAAGGTTATTGAGGGAGAAATGATTAATAGTACTACTACAAATGAAGTTGTTGGAGATGTTTCTTTAAAGGATAAAGGAATCAAATTAGGGGATCACATTTCTGATCAAATTTCTGGTAAAGATTTCAAAATTATAGGGTTTACAGAGAATCAATCGTATAGCCATGCACCAGTAATTCATATGAACAAAAAAGAATGGGCATTGGTTAATAGTAAAAATGCATACAATGCAATTGCTATGAAATCGAATGAAAGTACTGCAAAAAAAATAAATGACAAAGTTTCAGGTGTTGAAGTAATTAGTAAAAATCAAGCATTAAAAGGGATACCTGGATATAAAGAGGAACAAGGCTCTCTTTTATTAATGATCGTTTTTCTATTCTTTATCGGAGCTTTTGTTCTAGCAGTATTTTTCTACATTATAACAATTCAAAAAATAAACCAATTCGGAGTATTAAAAGCAATTGGTTCAAGAACGAGTTATTTAGCTAAAAATATCATCTTTCAAGTTTTAGCGCTGACACTTATGAGTTTGTTTATTAGTATTTCATTAACATTCGGATTATCTAAATTTTTACCAGCTGGATTGCCATTTGTATTTGATGCGAAGTTAATTTTAGGATGTTCATTATTATTCCTATTTGTAGCAATCGTTGGTTCATTAATCTCTTTATATAAAATCGTAAAAATTGATGCAATTGAAGCAATAGGGAGGGCTTTTTAATGAGTTATAAACTTGAACTAGATAATATTAGTAAAATATATAATGATGGTGATACGAAAGCAACAGTATTAGATCAAGTTTCAATTCAAGTAAAAGCTGGCGAACTTGTAGCGGTTGTTGGACCATCAGGATCTGGGAAAAGTACGTTTCTTTCAATTGCTGGAGCATTACTGTCTCCTACAAGTGGAAGAGTTCTTATTGATAATATAGAAGTAAATAGACTTCCTGAAAATAAACTGAATGAATTTCGATTATCTAAAATCGGTTTTATTTTCCAAATGTCAAATTTAATACCATATTTAACAGTCAAAGATCAGTTATTACTAATTTCTGAATTAGCTGGTATAAATAAAAAAACTGCTCAAAAAAAAGCAAATGAATTACTTGATCAATTAGGATTATCTCATAGAAAGATGAATTACCCGGAAAAATTATCGGGTGGTGAAAGGCAACGTGTAGCAATTGCAAGAGCATTTATGAATGATCCAGAGGTAATCTTTGCAGACGAACCTACAGCAAGTCTTGATTCTGAAAGAGGTAGAGCTGTCGTCGAAATGTTATCAAAAGAAGTAAAACAAAGGCAAAAGGCAGCGATTATGGTTACACATGATAAAAGGATGTTAGATTTATGTGACCGCGTTGTTTATATTGAGAATGGAAAACTGACTGAACAAAAATAGATGCAAAAAACCGTTCAATTTTGAACGGTTTTTTCTCGCTGTTGAAAAATAAACTTGTCAAATAATGACTAAATTTTGTAAAGGAAGTTGAGTGATGTTCATTTCCACTACAGGATTCTCGCTTTCCATGGGGCGAAACCTGAGCCTCCTCGGCAAGCCTGCGGGGTCTTTAGCCTTTCCGCATTTCCCATAGGAGTCGAGCATCCTTTCGTTCCAATTAACTTATTCTTCAATAAAAGTATCTACTGTGAACAAATGATTCATCAGTTTGAACCACAAATTTTAAAAAAGCATCTTCTTTTAAGATTTGAATTCATTTATCTTAAAATAAAGTATTTATAACCTTATAAAAAGTTCTAAGTAAGAATTACTTTGACGGAGATATAAATATTGCTCAAAACATATTAATATTTCTATTCATTCATAGTACATCAAAAAATACTCTTTATCTTATCATCAATAAGGTTCATAATAACTTTTCCATATTGAACGTTATCTATTTGAACATTCTAAAAAACTTCAGCCTTTCAGCTGAAGTTGTTTTATTTCTTTAATTTCTTCTTAGGTTTACTTGGTTTATTTTCATTCGAAGTCGGTTTTGTCTTATTCTCAATTATGTCTTTTTCTTTCATCTCAAATTTTTGGATTTCACCATGAGATACCATTAATTGTTCAAAGTATAATTTTTGAGTTCCTCTTAAGCCAAATAAGTTCTTTTTCTCTCTAGGTGTAACTAAATTAATGACTGTACCTTTATTGCCCATTCTTCCAACACGGCCACTTCGATGAGTATATTGTTCAACTTTCTCTGGAACATCAAGTGTGATTACATAAGGTAATTCTTGTAAATCAATCCCTCGAGCAGCAACATCAGTTGAGAATAGTAAAGTAGTATAGCCTGTTTGTAAATCTTTTAAAACTCGACTTCTTTCCATTTTCCCTAATTTAGAATGAAGTACAGCTGTTTTAATTCCTCTAAAATTTAATTTAGAAGCATATCCTTCAAGTTTAAATGGATCATTACTAAATACGATTGCTTTCATATTTTCAACTGAACCGATTCTTCTTAATAATTCTAGCTTTTCTCTTTCTTCACAAGGAATAAATCCATGGATAATATTCCCTTCTAAACTTTGTTCAATCGAAATTTCTTTTAAATCTGTACTTATTTCTTTAGCAAATTTCATAGCATGTGGTGTAATCGTTGCTGAGAAAAATAATAATTGGCGATCTTTCATTGTTGCTTTTACGATTTGAGGTAAATCATTTTGATCGTCCGTTTTAATTAATTCATCAACTTCATCAAAAACAATTTTCTTTATAGCATGCATTTTTAATTTTTTTAATTTAATCAATTGGGCGATTCGACCTGGTGAACCAACAATAATTTTAGGTTTTTGTTTTAATTTTTCGATTTGGCGTTTTACATCTGCTCCACCAACCATCGAGGCTACTTTAATATTTGTATTTTGTGTGTAATCCTGTACAACTTGAAATATTTGCATAACAAGCTCTCGTGTTGGTGCCATAATCAAAATTTGTGGATTATCTTCTTTTTCATCAATCATATTAATTAAAGGTAATAAGTATGCAAGTGTCTTACCAGTTCCAGTCGGAGATTGCGCTATTACATCTTTCCCCTCTAAAATAGCTGGGATTGCTTCCTCTTGAACTGCTGTCCATTTTGTTATATTGTTTGATTTTAATTTTAAAATCGTTTGTTCTGATAATTGAAAGTGTTCCATTTAAATCTCCTTTATTAGTTGCTCATCGTACCATTGTAACATTATTTCTGATATATGTATCAATTCTTCTATTTTTTCAAAATCATCTTCTGTCATTTTGTTTATAAATTTTAGACAAACTGATGATTCAATTATATTTTTATCAAAAATCGATTGTTTCATGTTGTGAATAGGTATATATGATTCATTTGTCTTGTTTTGAAATAAAAGAAGGCCTCTTTGAATTAATTCTACTTCGATTATTTTTGGAAAGAAAAATTCTAATTCAATAAAACATCCAACTTCAGTATTACCATTAATCAATTCATTATATAAATCATTCACTGTAGTTCCCATAGAAAATTTACAACTTGTTGCATTTAAGTTTTCCTTCAACTTAAATTGAATTGAAAATAAACGGTCCATTTTAGAAAGATTAACAAAATCATTTCGATCGATGATACTATATTCACCATCTAAATCTTTGTCGTATAAAATGCCTTCAATTACAACTTTCATATTATCAAACGCAGTTGGATCAAACATTAAAAAAACTCCTTTCCTTATTGTTATGACTTGCTAAGATAGTTCTTTCTAATTTTCCTATAAAAATGAAACATAGTTAAACCGATAAAATGAATTGATTTCAATTTTATCGGTTTATATTAGGTTAACTTTATCCTACTATTTCAAATTGACTATTATAAAGATTTGCATAGAAGCCATTTTTCTCAATTAAATCTTCATGCGTACCTTGTTCAATAATGTCGCCATCTTTCATACAAAGAATTAAATCTGCATTTTTAATTGTAGATAACCGATGAGCAATAACGAAGCTAGTTCTACCTTTCATCAGATTATCCATTGCTTTTTGTATAAGGGCTTCCGTTCTTGTATCGACACTACTTGTTGCCTCATCTAAAATTAAGATCTCAGGATCTGCTAAAATAGCCCTAGCAATTGTTAATAATTGCTTTTGACCTTGTGAAATATTATTTGCCTCTTCATTTAAGATCAAATCGTAACCGTCTGGCAATGCACGGATAAAATGATCGGCCTGAGCAGCAATTGATGCATTTCTTACTTCTTCATCTGTTGCATCAAGTTTTCCAAAACGGATATTATCAGCTATCGTGCCATTAAATAACCATGTATCCTGGAGTACCATACCGAATAGTGATCGAAGCTCGTCTCGTTTAAATAATTTTATATCATATCCATCGATTGTTATTTCTCCGCCATTAACATCATAAAACCGCATTAACAAATTGACGATTGTAGACTTTCCAGCACCTGTTGGTCCTACAATTGCTATTTTTTGACCAGGTTCAATCGATGCATTAAAATCATGGATAATCGTCTTTTCTGAAGTATATCCAAATTTCACATGATTAAATTCTACATGTCCGTTAATCCGTTTTGATGTATCAGTGTCATTCTCAACAAGACTCCGATTTATAGATAAAGCATTAGACACCTCAGCCACTTCTTCTTTCTCACTTAAAAATTCAAAGACTCTTTCTGAGGCTGCAGCAGTCTGTTGTAGGACATTAGAAATATTTGCGATTTGTGATATTGGCTGTGTAAATGCACGAACATATTGAATGAAGGCTTGAATTCCTCCTATTGTCATTGACCCATTCGCAGCCAGATAGCCACCTATTAGACAAATAGCAACATATCCTATATTTCCAATAAAAGCTGTAATTGGAATCATTAGTCCTGATAGGAAATTTGCTCTCCATGCTGATTTAAATAGAACATCATTGTATTCTCCAAAGGCTCTTGAAGAATCTTCTTCGCCATTAAAAGCCTTGACTAGAACATGATTTCCAAGCATTTCCTCAACATGTCCATTTACTTTCCCTAAATATTTCTGTTGATTAATAAAATGTTTTTGAGATTTTTTAATGATCATCATGACAAATACCATTGAAAGCGGCAAAACACATAAAGCAGCTAAAGTTAGTTGCCAACTAATTGTGATCATCATAATTGAAATACCTATAATCGATGTGATAGATGTAATAATTTGTGTCAAACTTTGATTTAATGTTTGATTAATTGTATCCACATCATTAGTGATTCTAGAAAGTACTTCACCATGGCTTGTTTTATCAAAATAACTAATAGGTAATTTGTGTATTTTTTCATTTATATCATTTCTAAGCTTATATGTAACCTTCATCGTAACTCCACTCATTACATAACCTTGTAAATATGTAAAGAACGAGCTAATCACATATAATCCAATTAACCATAATCCAATTACACCAATTTTGCTGAAGTTTATAGTTCCATTACCACTTATTTGTTTCATTACACCATGAAAGATTTCATCCGTTGCTTTACCAAGAATTTTAGGACCTAAAATTGTAAAAACAGTTGAGACAATCGCTAATAAAAATACAAACATAATGGTTGTTTTATATACCCCTAAATAGCTCAACAGCTTTGCCATCGAACCTTTAAAATCCTTAGCTTTTTGACCGGCCATTGGGATATTTCTACCGAACATATGTCCATTACCTGGGCCACGTCCGCCAACTTGATTTTGAGAAACACCTTTATTTGAACCGCTCATGCTAATTCCTCCTTGGATAGTTGCGAAGAAGCAATCTCTAGGTATTCATGGCAATTTCTTAACAACTCTTTATGCGTACCTTGACCTACAATTCTACCATTATCTAAAACAATAATATGATCTGCATTCATAATTGTACTAACTCTTTGGGCAATTACAATCATCGTACTATTGCCGATATTTTCATTTAATGCCTTTCTTAATGCAGAGTCAGTTTTAAAATCTAAAGCAGAGAAACTATCATCAAATAGTAAAATTTCAGGACTTTTAGCTAAAGCTCGCGCAATTGATAATCTTTGTTTTTGTCCACCTGAGACATTCTCGCCACCTTGGGCAATTTCAGCATTAAATTCATTCTCTTTTTTTGAAATAAATTCAGTAGCCTGAGCAATCTCGGCAGCTTTTTCCATTTCATCATCTGAAATCGTTTTGTTTCCATATTTTAAATTTGACGCAATTGTTCCGGATAATAACAAGCCTTTTTGAGGTACATAACCAATTTTTGATCGTAAATCCTTTTGTTTAACTTCTCGTATATCCACACCATCAACTAATATATTACCTTTTGATACATCATAAAAACGTAAAATCAAATTTACAATTGTTGTTTTCCCTGATCCTGTTGGCCCGATAATAGCAGTAGTTTGCCCCGGTTTTGCAGTAAATGAAATATCATTAAGGACATCTTTTTCTGCGCCTTCATAACGGAAATGAACATTTTTCAATTCAACAATTCCTTGTTTATCAGATTTAAAACTTTTCACTTTTTCAGGGTCAATAATTGATACATTTGTTGAAAGCACTTCAGAAATTCGAGTTGCTGAAACCGCAGCTCTTGGCACTAAAATAAACATGATTGAGATCATTAAAAAAGCTGTGATGATCTGAATGGCATATTGCATAAATGCCATCATATCACCAACTTGCATATCTGATTTTGCGATTTGATGAGCACCTACCCATATTATTAATAATGAAGATCCATTCATTATCAACATCATTGCAGGCATCATCAATGTCATCATACGATTTACAAATAAATTTGTTTTCGTCAAATCACCATTTACTTCTTCAAATCTTCTTTTTTCATGTGACGCATTTCCAAATGCTCTAATTACCATTAAACCCGTTAAATTTTCTCTTGAAACTAGATTTAATCGATCAATTAATTTTTGAATTGTTTTGAACTTTGGAATAGCAACTGTCATAATGATCGTAATTAAACTAAGTAAAACAATTACAGCTAATGCAATAATCCAACTCATTGAAGATGACTTGTTAATTGCCATAATGATTCCACCAATACCCATAATAGGTGCATAACAAAGCATTCTAATTCCCATCATTAAAAGTGTTTGGATTTGCATAACATCATTCGTACATCGTGTGATCAGTGAAGCTGTTGAAAACTTATCAAACTCATTATTCGAAAAGCTTTCAATCTTTTTAAATATATCTTTGCGAAGATTTCTAGCAACTCCTGCTGAAATACGAGAAGATAGAAAACTAACCAATACAGTAGCTACTCCACCTAGCAGAGCAATTGCAATCATTATTAAACCAATTTTAAGGATGTACATATTCCCCATTTTTTGTAGATTAACACCTAATTCAGAGTAAAATGCTTTCGTCATCATAATGCCACTTTGTCTAAGCAAAGTTTTATCACTTGAAACGGCTTTATTATGCGCATTTAGAATTGTAGTTTCAGGTAGTTTATCAAAAATTGGTTGCAATTGATAAAGCTTTTTTATGTCTACATGATTTGATTTAGTTGATTTTTGATGATTTTCTTTGCCTTGAATAATTTTAAAAAACGTCCAAGTAGAAGCTCCAAATGCATTACCTAGCTTATCCTCTATCTTTTTATTTACAGCTTTTTTTATGTATAAGTTTTTTTCAGCCTTCTGATAGATACTCTTATATGATTTTCCATTTGAATTTTTATCATTTGATGACTTTAAAACATAATTTTCATTAACAAGCTGTTTTTCGTCAGCAGTCATGAAAGTAGTCATTAATTTATAGCCGCTCTCACTAATTGCATTAGGAGCTACATTTTGTATACCGTTCTGTTGAATACCGTTGTTTACAATTTCAGACATAAAGTTCGGTAAATTTAAATCACACATCGCCTGTCCAAATAAAAATAAAATAGCTAGTATTACACTAGTAGTAAAGGGCTTTAAATATTTAGCTAATTTGACCAAGTGTGCATCTCCTTTATTCTTTACTTTTTAATATGATGTTCTTGTTTTTTGTATTGTGAATGAAGGATTTTGATTTTCTATTTTGTTTTATGGATAGAAAAATTACTGATATTGAAAAAACTCGCAGCCTGTGCGAGTATTTTCTAACTTTAAGTAGATAAATTATAATGAAACTTAAAACAGTCCCTGAGGGCGACCTAGTTCATCTACATCCATATTTAATGCTGCTGGTTTTTTTGGTAAACCAGGCATAGTTAACACATTACCAGTTAATGCAACAATAAATCCTGCACCAATAGAAGCCTTTAGCTCTCTAATTTCTACTTTAAAGCCAGTAGGTCTTCCTAATAAATTTGGTTGATCTGATAATGAGTACTGAGATTTAGCCATACAAATCGGTAAATCTCCCCAGCCATTTTCATTAAACTCTATTATTTGTTTTTTTGCTTTTGGTGAAAAGTTTACGCCATCTGCTCCGTAAATTTCTTTTGCAATTTTTATTATTTTATCTTCAATTGAATCCGATAATTCATATAAATAGTTAAATTTTTCCTTAGGGTTTTTTAACAAACTAACGAGTGATTCTGCTAACTCAACACCCCCAGAACCGCCATGTTCCCATACTTCTGTTAAGACTATATTGACACCATTTTCTTGACCCCATTGTTTTAAAACATTAATTTCATCTTCAGTATCTGTTATAAATTTGTTAATAGCCACTATAGCAGGAACATTAAACTTTCGAACTGAATCTACATGTTTTTCTAAATTACCAATTCCAGCTTTGACTGCTTCAGCATTTTCATTCGTCAATTCAGTTTTATGAACTCCACCATGCATTTTTAGTGCTCGAATTGTTGCAACAATTACTACTGCATCAGGTGTAACACCTAACGCTCTAGTTTTAATATTTAAGAATTTTTCGGCACCTAAATCAGCACCAAATCCTGCCTCAGTTACAACATATTCCCCTAATTTTAATGCCATTTTCGTTGCGATTACACTATTACAACCATGTGCTATATTTGCAAATGGTCCACCGTGAATAATTGCTGGTGTATGTTCAATCGTTTGGACAAGATTTGGCTTAATTGCATCTTTTAGCAATAATGTCAGTGCACCATGTACGTTTAAATCCCCTACAGTTACTGGTGTTTTATGTATAGTATAAGCTACTACAATTCGTTTTAATCTTTCTTTTAAATCCTGAATTGATGATGCTAAACAAAGAACAGCCATAATTTCAGAAGCTACAGTAATATCAAAGCCATCTTCCCTTGGAACTCCTTGAGTAGGACCACCTAAACCAATAATAATATTTCTTAAAGCACGATCATTTAAATCAACTACTCGTTTCCAAGTAATTCTTCGTACGTCTATTTCAAGTTCATTTCCTTGTTGAATATGATTATCGATAAATGCCGCTAATGCATTGTTAGCTGTTGTGATCGCATGAATATCTCCGTTAAAATGCAAGTTGATATCATCCATTGGTAGAACTTGTGAATATCCTCCACCAGTTGCTCCACCTTTTACACCCATTGTAGGACCTAAAGAAGGTTCACGTAATGCTACAATTGCATTTTTTCCAATTTTGTGGAAGGCCTGTGCTAAACCGACTGTTACAGTTGATTTACCTTCACCAGCAGGAGTTGGGTTAATTGAAGTCACTAAGATTAATTTTCCATCGTCTTGATTTTTTAAACGGTCAAGAATTGATAATGACAACTTTGCCTTGTAATGACCGTAATTTTCAACATCCTCTTCGAAAAGATTCATATCTTCTGCAATTTTTGAGATTTTTTCCATTTTAGCATCAAAAGCAATTTCTAAATCTGACTTTATCTGGCTCATCAAATCATCTCCAATAGTACGTCTTATATACCCAAATTATAGCATGATTTTACAATAAATTCATTTTCAAAACTGTTTAATTTTTCAAGAAACTTACCTAAAATTAGTAATTCTTACTACTCATCAATGGATTTCAATGATACATACTATAGACAAGGCATTAAAAGAAAGGAGTGGAATTTTATGTACCGCCATAAAAAGAGTAAAGATCACAAACGAAATCATAAGCTACCAAATGAACACAATGAGGAATATAGTGCAGAGTTTTCTCCTACTAGAGATGTCTTTTATACAGATTCAACTTCAAATTCGAATGTATCTAGACTAGTTATAGGGTATGTTGCACTATTTTTTTCACTATTTTCGCTATTTTTAATGCCTGTACTATTTGGACTAATAGGAATTGTACTAGGAATTTACACTGTAACAAAAGGACAAACTACATTAGGTTACACATCAATTGGTTTTGGATTATTTTCAGTAATTGTCACTATTTTTTACAATTTATTGTTCGTCCTAAGTGCAATTCTTTAATCATAAAAAAAGAGGACCCAAAAGGTCCTCTCAACTATTTTGAAAATAAAATTTCCACTCTTTTCCTAAACCTCGATAACACTCCACTCGTCATCTTTTTTGGAATATGTTAGGTTCGCAAAATGATTTGTAAGCTCTCGGTATTCTTCAACATTTTCTAAAACCTCATCAACTCCCGAATAGAAATCCACGCGAAAAATAGGAATTTCAATTACTTTTCGGTTTTCTACTCTCTCACTTATGTCGATGATTAATCCATCTTCCATTAAAGGGTAAAGAGTTAACATTAATTTTATATTAATTGGATTAATTTGTTTTGATTTTTGAAATATATTCAAACTTCTTCTCTGAAGTTGTGTAATTTTAGCTGAAATGACATTACAAAGCATAAAAATAAAGTCATTAATCCGTTTATAATAGACTTTTTGGTACATGCCATCACTTATGTTCATATATGCAAATGAATTATTTAACCTAGGTATAAAAGCCTTTTGTAATGGCTCTTTTTTATGAGCAAGATATAGTAATTCAGCAATTTCTTTAGGCTCCAACTCATCTAAATCTGCTAACTCCTCAAAATCAATCCAACAAAGCTCTTCAATCTCACTATGTTCTAAAATAAATTGATTAATATATTCCCTTTCAACATAATAAAAAGAAGAATTTAAATTAAAATCTGACCATTGAATATCGTGTTTTAGCAAAAGAATATTTTGAAGAGGAAAAGGCAGTCCTTGTACAAACTCTCTATAATTTATTCCAGATGTAATAAAGCAATGATTATGGTTATCACCATAAATATAAATAATCTCCTTTATTGAATCAATTCCTGCCAACGATATTGCCACCTTTAATTTTTTTCTTTATCATATCATATTTTATTATAAATTTATCATCTAAAATGATAAATTTATATCTTTTTACCTATAAACATCTCCATATTTTCCCAAAAGAACAGTAAATATTTTTATAAAAACCGTTTTACACCGGTGGTCTACATAGTGAAGTTGTTTTTGTTTGAATCGATTCTTTTGTAACCGATTTGATACTCCATTCACCGTCATCATTTGAAAAATTAAATTTTACTAGTGTATAAGGTGGTGGTTGATCAGGCTTATACGCAACCAATTGTATCGTAGCACCAAATACATAAGTACCATTGTATTTTTTCTTTAAATTTGTAATTGCTGCACAATTATATTTTCCCCCTGGGCCGAACATTTTGTAAAGCTGAGCATTGATACTTGGAAATAAGATCGATAAAACAGCATCCTCTAATACTTCATTTTGCACAGCAAGCGCATTATTTGGTTTCGTTGTTGCGAGTAGAATCATCGCTATGATGATCATTAGCCTTCTTTTCATATTGATTCCTCCTAAAAACCTTTTCGCAAATTGTCTACTTTCTATTCTTTACAATTTACAAAAGGTTATGTTATTTCAGGGAATGATCTGAAAAGAAAAAACTGTTTAATTCGTCGCTTACATGAAAATAGATTTTAAGTTGATTGTTTTTATTTATTTTACCACTTAGTCCTATTAGGTATTATCAGACACTTTTTTTATAATGTAAGTTGATTCGTTTGTAAGCAGTAGTCGGATTTTGACTATAATAGTTCTTTTAATGGTCAACAATCATCATCTATATTTCATAGCGATTATTAAACAGTTTCATTTTAAAATTATTTTAATTCTACATTTTTTTCTTCATTCAATTCATTTGATTCAATAGTAAGGTCAATTTCTTCACCCTCTATTAATTGTTCAGATTCATCAACTTGATGATCTCCGAGAGTGTACTCATCGACTTCGCTTTCATTTGATTCTAGCTCTTCACTAGCAGATTCTTCATGAATTTCGAACTCAGTTTCTGTACTTATATCGACATTTGAGCCATCAATTACGAATTGATTAATCACATGATCAAGTTCACTTGATAACTTAGTTAATATGATTGCGCTTTGTGCTACATCATCCATTGTTGCACTTTGTTCTTCTACAGAAGCAGCTGTTTGTTGAACACCAGCTACACTTTGTTCTGTAACGGCAGCAACTTGCTCAATAAAATTCATTAATTCCATACTGCCTTCTTGCATTGTAGACAATGTTGATGCAATTTCCTTAATTTCCAAATTCATACTTTCAACTCGAGTATTAATACCGTTGAAAGTTTCGCCAGTTGCTTCAATTGATTGAGTACCTTTTTCTACTTCTTTATAACCTTCATTTAATGAATTGGCCATCGTACTAGCTTCTACTTGGATTGTTTGGACAATTGAAGTGATGTCTTGTACCGAAAGTTTAACTCCTTCAGCAAGTCTACGTACTTCATCAGCAACTACTGCAAAACCTCGCCCTGCTTCTCCAGCACGAGCTGCTTCTATAGACGCATTTAGAGCAAGTAAGTTAGTTTGGTCAGCAATATCACGAATAACTTTGATAACTTTAGATATTGATTTTGCATGAGAAACTAATTGTTCTACCCTTTCAACCGATCCTTTTACAACATCATGGATAATCGTCATTTGTTGTAGGGATTCATTCATTTGTTTATAACCAAGATTAGTTCGATCTTGCACCTCATTTGAAACACCTTTTAGCATTTCACCTGCTTGTCCAGCTACTGACATTTTATCATTAAAGTCGCTCATCATTTCAGCCATTTGGTTTGAAGATTCAGCTTGTACACCAGAACCAGTTGCAAGTTCTTGCATTGTTGCTGCTATTTGTTGCGATGCTTTTTGTACATCTGATGCAGATTGTGTTAATTCATTACTTTTACCATTCATTTCTGTTGAAACTTTATTCATTTGACTTACGATACGTAATAAGTTTTCTTTTACTTTATTTGTAGCTGAAGATAAAACAGCAATTTCATCTTTTCCATCAAATACTTCACTTTCAACACTTAAATTTCCTTTAGAGATTTCTTCAATTGAGTGAAGTACTTTATTCATTTTACGATTGATCAAACGGTTTGCAACAAATAATGCAATACTTGAAAGCAATGCACTAATTAAAACTGCTAATATTAACATTGTTTTTACAGTATCAATTGAACCTTGAACGCGTTGATTAACTCCACTATTTTTCTTATCTAAAATTTTAATAACTTTTGACGAAATACTATCTATATAAGTTTGTGTACCGTATGCTTGATTAAGCAATAATTTCACATAAGAATCGTCTCTTTTACTAATCGCTGGAACAATTTTCTCATCAGTAATTGTATTCATTAATGAGTTATAGTCTAATACTTGTGCAAATGCTTTTTTTATTTCTTTATCATTCATTTCACTGTTCGCTTTATTGACAGATTTTAAAAATTCTTTGTCTATTTTATGATAATTATCAAGAGATGCCTGATCTTTAAATGTAGCATATGCTGATAAAGCTACATATTTTTTGTAAAATGTAGTTGATATTTTTTGCGCAGCTAAAGCTTGTTGACTAAGTTTGTTTGCATTCTTATACTCACTACGAATAGAATTTAGCAAACTAAAAGTTAACGCTGAAGATACAACAAAGACTGAAATAGTACCAATTGTTACGATTCCATATTTACCACTAATTCGAATATTTTTTAACCGAAACATTACAAAAACCCCTTTTTTACCTATAAAATTTTTCTTTTTAAATTGAATGATTTCTTTTTTCAAGCACTTCCGTCTAAAGACCGTGCCAATTTTCCTAGAGGTTACACAATATTCTGCTATTATAATTAATATATCGGCAAGTATATAGACTTTTTTTACTAAATTTTCAGTAATTTCTTAAAATCAATAAATAGTAAGTGCAGGATTAAGGAATGGCAGGATCAAGAAGAAAGGAAAAGAATATAAAAAACTTTAGAATATTGTATTGATTTCCTCTAAGTAATTCTCAACCCTTATGCTTTTCCTGCCTGTCTTCCAAAATATAAAAACAGGAACTCTTGGAAAAAAATCTTTTCCAGAAATCCCTGTCTTTTTATCTTTCATTACTTTATTTTTGATGTTCCCAATAATAATTACTTAAGATTTCTGATAGTAAGTCGATTGTACGATACAGTTCTGGTAATGTATTATCGACACCTCCAACTTCTATTAACAATGAGTTTGGAGATAAATCCTGGTTATAGACTCCATTTCCTTGCTTATAATTTTTACTGTATATTCCTCGTGATAATCCTTTATTAAATTTTTTCACTTCATTATTTATGTCTTTTGCTAATTGTAAGTTCTTTTTATAGTCTTTATTTTCTACACCAACAATAAAATATAGTTTTGCATATTTTTTACCATCTATATCAATCGTAGTAACATCTTTTCTTTGGTCATCGCGGTGAATGTCTATTAAATAATCTAAGTCCCGATCTTTAGAAAGAGCTTCTTGTACAACTGCCCTAGACATTTTATATGAGGATGGATATTTCAAATTTCTCTGCGCTAGTTCAGCTCCAATATTTGTCTTATCATCAATTGCGCCAATTCCATTTGCTTCTAAATTTCTTCTCATTCTTTCACCCAATAAACTGACATTAACTTTTGGAGAAGTAGCCTGATTTGGTGATTTTGCTCCAGGAATCAAAGGTAAGAAGGATTCCCAGCTATGTGTGTGATAAATTAAAAACACGTCTTTTCCATTTGTTGTTTTCGTTGGTGGTTTTGTAGGATTGATTGGCTCATTTATTGGATCTTTTACTGCTGGATTATGATTAATTTCATCTATTGTTAAACTTGATTCAATTGGTAGATTCGTAAAATCGATTCCTTCACCGGCCACTAGTATATTATTTTCAAACTTTGACATACTTGATATTTCATGCACTATTAAGCTTTTTGGGTCATACAGTCTAATATTGGATATAAAAGAAAAAAGAATATTCCCGATAGGTTGTCCATTTTTATGTGATTCGTCCCCGAGCTTAAAGTAAGCATTTTCGTATTCAAAAGCTTTAATAAATCCTTCATAGCTCATTTTTTCAAACCATTGATGAATATAATACGATTTTGTATTTTTCATTGAAGTTACAAATAAGCTCGCTAATAAAAATAATAAGACAATGCCTACAAAGACACTTGCCATCACTCGTTTTAGATTAAAAGTTTTGATATAGATTGATTGTCTCATTAAATCACCTCTACTAAATACGTATGTACAAGCCCTCTTATTTAGAATGAAAACTTTAAAGTATAGAAAAAAAAATCCAAGAAAAAATCATTTATATGCACTGTTAAAAAGAAGGTTGATTTCCGTTCCAGGATGCTCGCTTTCCATGGGGCGTGAGCTGAGCCTCCTCGGCAAGCCTGCGGGGTCTCACCCTTCCCGCTACTCCCATAGGAGTCTTCCACCTTCCACTCCAATCAATGTCTTTAAATATTCTTGATTTTATTTCTATAAAAATTTTTATGAAAATGTCTTTTGTATTATTTCAACAATTAACATTAAAAAGGCCTAATAAAAAAAAGAGATGCCAAAAGAGACACCTCCAAAAAATAAGTTCGTATACTATTGTAATGATTTAGTATTTCTCATTACCAAGAATTACATATTGCAGCGACTGAAGTTACTAAGTGGATTTGCTACACAACTATTTCTAGCAGCTTCTAATTGTGTATTGCAGAAAGAGCTAGTTGCTGGAGAAACCATACTGTTGTTATTACGATTTCTATTTCTTCTGCATCCACAACCTCTGTTGTTGCTCACATTTCTATTGTTGTTCATATTTCTATTATTGTTTCTATTTCTGTTGTTGTTCATATTTCTGTTGTTGTTCATATTTCTATTTTCACTTCTGTTTTCGTGAGCATTGTTCATGTTTTCAGACATTACTCGGTTATCACGGTCGTGTCTATCACAATCACACTCATTACATGGTCTACGAACTTCTGTAAACTCTCTCATATCTCTTACAGGAGATACTTCTTCTCTTTCTATTCTACGATTGCAACCACAAAATCCCCACATTTAAATAACACCTCTATAATTATTTATTGTACATTTATAAGATACGTCAGACTTTTAATATTGAATGTGTACATGTCTAGATATATACAAGTTTTTTATTTTTTTTTTATTTTTTTTATTGATTTTCGGTAATTGAAATTCCAAAAATAGTTATTCGTTTAGTAAGTGTTTAGTTGCATATCACAAAGAAACAAAAAAAATGAACCATAAAGGTTCATTTTATTTATTTCGATATACATATTCATTTTTTGGTGGTTGAATTTCCTTAGTTTTTGATATGTCCATATATGGAATGTTTACTTTAAATGGTTGATAGTACATTTCTTTTACAGTACCTGTAGCTTCAATCCACTGATCGTTTTTAAATGTTTGACCATCAGGTAGATTGATTAACATACCATATACCCCAGAGTCAGCTACACAGTGAATGATTCCAAATCTAAATAAGAAGGCTTGATTTTTATTTAATCCTTTTTCGTGATAAATAAATCCTTTAAAAGTTAACTTTTTTCCGATGTACTTTCCAGGTTCATCATATAAAACTTCCATCCCTTTTAGAAAGTCGTCATCATTTAAAACAATACTTTTTTTATTTATATACTCTTTTGCTTCTTGTTTAATTAGCTTTTGGTATCCTTCTTGTCCATAGTAAATACTTAAATCTGGTTTTAAATATTGTCTTTCCATAAATGGATCATTATTTCCAGGTTCCGATACTGGGAAATGAAAGCCTTTCGCTTCAACAATAGTTGAATCTAAACTTGCGATCGGTAAGAAAATACCCGTAAACAATGGAAAAATGAACACTAATCCGTTTAAAAACTTTTTAAATCCTTTTGCTTCTTTATGGACATGTCCATGTACACATGTGTGGTCACAATCGTGATGGTGATCATGGTTGTGTTCATGGTCATGTTCATGATGATCCTCTTCCTCATGACTTGTTCTTAAAGTATGAATCACCTGTATCAATGTTAGAAATGCAAATAATATCCCAGCTGTTAGAGATAAATATGAGTATTTCATATTAATATATTTTGAGATTGTCCCTTTAATATGCAATTGCATTAAAAAAAAGGTAAAGCCTAATAATACATATGCTCTTGCCATAACATTTCTCCTCTTAGATTAATAGTGTAGTAACAAAAGTTAGAACTGTTACTAATCCGATAATGATTAAAACATAACGACTTTTAAAATGTTGGAATAACATTAACGTATTTTTTATATCGACCATTGGTCCAATGACCATAAAGGCAACAATTGAGTTTAAAGAAAACGTACTTTGAAAAGAAGAAGCAACGAATGCATCTGCTTCAGAACAAAGTGATAATATAAAGGCTAATGCCATCATTACTAATATACTTGCTACTTGTCCATTTCCAATGTGCATTAAAGTTGATGTTGGAATAAATGTTTGGACAAAAGCTGCAATAAATGCCCCTAAAATTAAGAATTTACCCATTGAGAAAAATTCCTCAATAGCATGTACACAAACGCTCCACAACTTTGTCTTAACAGGAATTGTATAATTTACAGGTACTGTTACTACATCATGTTTTAATGGATTTTCTATTTTTAAATAAGATAATACGATTCCAATGATATAAGCAACAATCATCGCTGCTCCTGCGCGATAAATAACCATTTCGATATTATTACCGAATGCAATAAATGTTGCAAACAATACGATCGGGTTAATGATCGGACCTGTCAGCATAAAGGCAACGGCAACATAATGCGGAACACCTTTTTTAATTAACCTACTTACAATCGGTACAATACCACATTCACACCCAGGGAAAATAAAACCTAGTAAGATCGCTACTAAAACAGCTAGATAACGATTTTTTGGAATTATTTTAGATAGCATTTCTTCAGTGATAAATAACTGAATAATCCCTGATATAAAAACTCCAATTAAGATGAATGGTAGTGCCTCAACAACTATAGAAATAAAGATTGTATTCATCTGTAAGAATGAATGATAAAAATTTGTACCCATACTCTCTCTCCCATGTACTTTAAAAATGAAAACTCACAAAACCTCCGAATGACCGGCGGCTTTGTGAGTTAAAAGTACCTTTTTTTCCAAAATATATATGCAATTGTTGATGATAACAAAACGGATATTCCAATGACAATTGGAAATGCATGTGGAACATGCGATAATGGAATGTTATCTACATTCATTCCATAGAAACTAGAAACCATAGTTGGAATAGATAAAATGATTGTAATCGAAGTTAAGAATTTCATTACAATATTTAAATTATTTGAAATAACTGAAGCAAATGTGTTCATCATTCCACTTAGGATATTACCATAAACTTCTGCCATCTCGATCGCCTGTTTATTTTCAATGATTACATCTTCTAATAAGTCTTCATCATCTTCGTACATCTTTAATATATTTCCTTTAAGGATTTTTTGCATGACGATTTTATTCGATTTTAAAGAAGTTGTAAAGTAAACAAGACTCTTTTCAAGGTTCAGCATTGTAAATAGCTCTTGGTTCCTTGTAGATTGATGTAATTCTACTTCAATTTCATTTGTTTTACGATTAATTTGTTTAAGATATCGTAAATAATACGTTGAAGTTGTATGCAAAAGTTGAAGTGCAAAGCGCGTCTTTTTAAATGTAAAAAATCCTTTTACTTTTTGATAAATAAATCTTTCAAAAATCGGATTTTCACTTAAACAGATCGTTACAAACGTATTAGATGAAATAATCATCCCGATTGGTATTGTATCAAAAATCGTATGCCCATTATCATCATGAGCAACAATAGGTATATCAACAATAATTAGAGTGTGTTCCCCTTCGATTTCAATCCTTGACCGTTCTTCATCATCAAGAGGGTCTTTAATAAAATCTAAATCTAAGTCTAACTTTTGAACAAGATATTGTATCTCCTGTTCAGTAGGATTGATTGCATTAATCCAACAACCTTTTTCAATTGAATCGACTTGATTTAGTTTCCCTTGTACATCTGAAAGATAAAAATTTAGCATGTTAATTCACCTCTAATTCTAAAACAAAACTGCACAATAATAGCATACGAAACATTTTTATATGTTTCAACCTTTATTAAAAAGAAAGTCAAATTTCTAATAATCAAGCACAATAGATCCTTCTTAATTTCAGCAACTATCTTATTCAAACATAAAGAAAAAGGCCACATATAGTGACCTAATTAATATCCGCTTTTATAAAAATAATACATATCACTTAAATCATCAATGTATTGATATACTTCTAATTGACTTTGAAGCTCTTCTTTTGTATGTACTGAATAATCTTCAGAGCTCAATTGGTTTTGAACATTTGAAAGTGTATTTGAAATATCTGATTTTAATACTTCATATGACATAGAATACATAAAAATCATCCTTCCAACTGAAATTTATCATATTATATGTAATATAAAGAAAATCAAATCATTCGATTAACTTCTTTTCTTTGAAATTAATTTTTTTATTAAGAAATAAACAACAAACAGTGCTAACGCTACAACAATAATCATTGGTGTATATGGTGCCAATACTTGTTTTGCAGTTTCCCAATTCTTACCAAGTTTTTCACCTATTAAGATGAAAAGTATGGACCACGGAATAATTGCAACAACTGTAAAGAACGTAAATTGACTAATTGGCATCTTAGCTAGTCCTGCTGGAATTGAAATTGCGTGTCGAACAACTGGAATAAACCTAGCAGTAAACACTACTCCCACTCCGTATTTTGAGAACCATTTTTCTGCGAGATCAAGATGATGTTTATTAATTAATATGTACTTTCCATACTTTTCAATAATTGGTCGTCCCCCATAGTATCCTAACCAATATAAGAATAATTGAGCAATCGTTCCTCCAATTACTCCCGCGATTACAGCACCTACGAAATTAATATGACCTCCAGCTACAAGGTATCCTGCATACGCTAATACGATTTCACTTGGAATAATCTCAATCATTAATCCTAGTGCCACACCTAAATATCCTAAAGATGCAAAAAATTCTAAAATTTGATGTATGATATTTGTCAATAGGATCCTCCTCTCGAAACAACTTGTACTATCATGATAATACATAGGAAGTTAAAATATGTCAAAATAAAGAAAGACAAGCACTCCTACTAGTTCAAAACCAAAATAAAAAAAGCTGCCCAAGTCAGTTACCTGACGATGGAACAGCCTTTATTAATTCAATAATTATTTAATTGTAACGTATTTGTAAGTATAGTCTGGTCCGAAAGCGTGCTCAAGTAAACCTTGTACTTTTGGCTTCATAACGTAAGCAATCGCACGTTGGTAAATCGGAAGAATTGCTGCATTATCTTGAACTAAGATTTTTTCTGCTTTTAAGAATGCATCAGAACGCTTAGATGGGTCTAATAAGAAATCTCCACCAGCTTCACCGATTAACTTGTCATATTCTGCATTTGAGAAGCCCATTTGGTTGAACGGACTAGAAGAAGTCCACATATCGAAGTATGTCATTGGATCTTTGTAGTCTGGTCCCCATCCACCGAATGAGATATCGTAATCTTTCTTAGAATTTAAGTCTAATTGTTGTGCAAATGGAACTGATTTAATGTTGATTTTTAAACCAGGTAAGTTTTTAGTGAATTCACCTTGTAGGTACTCACTGATTTTTTTGTTTGTTTCAGTATCAGAACCTAATAATTCGATTGATACATCTTTCTTACCGATTTCTTTTAAGCCTTGTTCCCATAAAGTTTTAGCATCAGCTGGATCGTATTTCACAAGTTCTCCAGAAGCTTTACGGAAATCTTGTCCGTTTGCATCTAAGAAGTTACTTGGAGCTAAACCATATAATGGTACTGAACCGTTATTTAAAATTACGCTTGTAATTGCTTCACGGTCAAACGCTTCGTTTAAAGCTTTACGGATATTTACGTTTTTAAGAGCTGGATTTTTCGTTTCGTTTACACGTAAGAAGAATACAGTAGGCTCTTTTGTAGTTCCGTAATTTGGATCAGATTTATATTTATCAACAAACTCAGCAGTTAAACCAGCACGGTCAACTTCTCCTGACTCGTATAAGTTAACAGCAGTTTGTGGATCTTTAACGATTTTAAAGTTGATTTCTTTTAATTTTACGTCTTTAGCATCATAGTAGTCAGGGTTTTTAACTAATTGATAGCTTTCATCATGTTTCCACTCTTTTAATTCGAATGGACCATTGAAGATTAATTTGTCAGCTTCTAAAGCGTAATTTTTACCTTGAGACTCAACATATTTTTGGTTTAAAGGTAAGAATGTTGGGAATGTTACTAAAGAATCAAAATATGGAATAGCTTTTGCTAATTTAACTTCTAAAGTTTTATCATCAACAGCTTTAACTCCTAATTGATCAACTGGTTTTTTACCAGTAGTAACATCTGTACCGTTTTCTAACACATTCAACATGAATGCATACTCAGATGCATTTTTAGGATCTGCAGCACGTTTCCAAGCGTAAACGAAGTCAGCTGCAGTAACAGGATCACCATTAGACCATTTAGCATCACGTAAGTGGAATGTATAAGTTAAACCATCAGGTGATTTATCAAAAGATTCTGCGATACCAGGTTTTACCTCATCATTTTTACCTAATGTGTTTAGACCTTCCATGATGTTACCTAAAACGTTGAAAGATTCAGCATCTGTAGAAGTACTAGAATCTAGACCTGGCAGTTCCGCTCCGCCTAGTAAGTTCAATACTTGTGGTTTTGCACTTGCTGTTTCTTTTTTACCATCATTTGATTTGTCTGAGTTACATGCAGTTAAAAGCATGCTCACAGCAACAGATAAAGATAGAAAATACGATACCTTCTTTTTCATTAGATTGCCTCCCCAAATTTTAAACAATTAGACTAAAAAACTATTAAAATATTCAAACAATTTTTATTGTCCGAATAGTTAATAACCTTTAATATAATTCTTATTTTACATACTTTTTAGAAAATATCAACAAAAAATCGACATTTTTTTCAAAAAAATTAATAAATTTAAATAAATCTTTACTTTTTTGTAATAAAACCATTAGATTCCTGTTACTTTTTTGCATATTCACTCAAATCTATTAATAATTGCCCCAATTTTAATAAATGATGAAAGTGGGACAAATATGTATACTTTTTAAACTATTTGCTCCAGATTAGATTTCGAGATATGTACGTTTGATACCTCTTTTAGAATTAAATAATCAATTTTCTTTAAAAAAGAGAAGGGATCGCCCTTCTCTTTCCTAAAATATTATTTTTTGTTAGTAGCCCATTTGTAAGAGAAATCTCCACCAAATTTATGTGCGATAATTCCTTTAACTGAATCTCTTTGTAGATATGCACGACCGCGTTGATAGATTGGAGAGATACCAGCTTCATCCATGATAAGTTTTTCAGCTTGTACCATGTCATCCCAACGTTTTTGTGGATCTGCTTCTTTCTTAGCTGCGTTTACTAACTCATCATATTTAGGGTTGTTATATGCCATTTCATTGAATGGGCTGTTTGATAAGAACATATCAATAAATGTCATTGGATCTGGATAATCCGGTCCCCAACCTGAGAATGAGAAGTCATAATCTAATTTTTTCTCTAAATCAAGTTTAATTTCAAATGGTTGTGGAGCAACAGTAATTTTTAAACCTGGTAGGTTCTTCATAAGTTCTCCAGCAATGTACTCAGCAGCTTTCTTTCTTGTAGTATCATCATAAGAAATCATTTTTAATTCAAATTTGTCTTTACCTAATTCCTTCTTAGCTTGAGCCCATAATTTTTGAGCTTCTTGAACATTATACTTATTGAAGTCTCCGTTATGATCACGGAAGTCTTTTGAATCCGGGCCTTTTACCCACTCAGAAGGTACTAACCAGTAAGCTGGCTTAGAACCATCATTTAAGATTGCAGATGTGATAGCTGATTTATCATAAGCTAAATCAAAAGCTTTACGTGCGTTAGCATTTTTAAAGATTGGTAGTTTCTCATTAAAACGGAAGAATACTAAACGAGCATCTAACTGAGTTTTGTAATCTGGATCGTTTTTATATTTATCAACGAATTCAGAATCTAACATTACTTTATCGATATCTCCGTTTTCATATAAGTTAACAGCAGCAGATGTATCCTTAACTACATTGTATTTAATTTCAGATAATTTAACTGAATCTTTATCCCAGTAGTTTTCGTTTTTCGTTAAAGTAAAGCTTTGCTCATGTTTCCACTCACTTAATGTAAATGGACCATCGTATAATTGTGTATTAGCTTCTAGTCCGTATTGATCACCTTTAGACTCAACCCATTTTTGGTTTTCAGGTAAATATGTACCAAAAGTAGTTAATTGTAAGAAATAAGGTGTAGCTTGTTCTAAAGTAACTTGTAAAGTTTTATCGTCAAGCGCTTTAACTCCAAGTTGATCTTTAGGCATTTTACCATTGAAAATTTGCTCAGCATTTTTCACATAGTATAAAATGAATGAATATTCAGATGCAGTTTTAGGATCAACTGCACGTTGCCAAGCATAAACGAAATCATTTGCAGTTACAGGCTCGCCATTTGACCATTTTGCATCACGTAAGTGGAATGTATATGTTAGACCATCTTTACTAATTTCAGTTTCATCTTTCTTCGCAATTCCGTCTACTACTTCATCACCTTGTCCTAAACGAAGTAGCCCTTCATTTACGTTGTTTAAAACTTCAAATGACATTGAATCCGTAGTTTTTGCAGAATCCATAGAAGGAATCTCAGTAGTTGTAGTTAATCTTAATGTTTGCTTCTTATCTTTCTGTGGTTTAGTTGCCGTCGTTTCTGAGTCTTTGCCACAAGCTGCTAGTACTGTACTAAGTACTAATAAGCTTGAAACAGTTGTTGCTAATCTACGCTTCATAGAGCACCTCCATATTTTAGTGACCATTCCATTCCTTATTTACTTATTTTTCTGAATAGTCACTTATTACTTTTTCAATATACTACAAAATTTTCAGAAAAAAAAGCATTTTTTTAATATTTAATTTATTTTTTATTAAGAATTCGTAAAATCATAGTTCATTTTTCATAATTTTTCCTATTTTTAGTGTAGTACAATTAGTATGTAATGCTATTCACATATTTTTTTGAAAAGGTTCTGTAGAAAAAAATGTTGATTTCCGTGGATGCTCGCTTTCTTAAAAGCAGGAACAAGGAAATGCAGGATAAAGTAAAAGATATAAAAAGCTATAGAGAATTTTATTGATTTCCTCTATATAATCCTTGTCCTTTATGTTTTCCTGCCTTTCCTGCTCTTAATTGGTCTCAGCCTTTCCGCTACTCCCATAGGAGTCTCCCACCTTCCACTCCAATCAAATCTCTATTTATATCTATACTTTAAAATCTATGAATTCTTATAGAGGCATCTCCTTTTGTAAAACATCTATAATTTAGAGCCTTTTGAAAAGGATAAGATGATTTTTACACAAGTTCGAGTCATTTTTATCTAACATTTTTTGAACTTAATTATTCGTTTCCATTCTTACTAAATTTTGGGTTATAATATATCTTATTGTATTTATACAACATAATTTTTTATATCAATTTTAGGAAGTGAATGTATGATAAGAAAAAGTATCCCAAACCTATTTACATTAGGTAATTTATATTGTGGATTTCTATCGATTGGTTTTGCTGCCAATGGAGAAGTACGAAATGCAGCAATACTTATCTTAATCGGAATGATGTTAGATAGTATGGATGGTCGTGTGGCTAGAGTTTTAGGTGTACAATCACAATTAGGTAAAGAATTGGATTCGTTAGCTGATATTGTAACGTTTGGAGTTGCTCCTTCCTATTTAATTTTTTGTACACAGTTTTCTAGTGAAGGCATCCTTGGTCTAGGGATCGCAGGTTTATTCCCATTATTTGGTGCTTATCGATTGGCACGATTTAATGTGACACCTATTTCAACATCTTTAAAATATTTTACTGGTGTACCAATTACAGCAGCAGGTGGATTTGTTGCATTTTTAACGTTATTTGGAGATCGTATTCCTCAAATCGTGATCATAACTGTTTTCGTTGCATTAGCCTTTCTCATGGTAAGTAAAATTAAAATTCCTAGTTTTAAAGATATACCGATTCCGAAATATGGAACGATTATTACGATTTTTTTAGGATATGCACTTTACCTTGTTTGGTCCGCTAAAAAAGTGCAATGGCCATTCTTTATTTATATTGCAATTCCTCTATACATTTTCTTTATTTTCTTTCAATTTTTTAAAAGTAAAAAGAAACAATCAGGAAATGAAAATCAAAAACCTAAAAAATTCCGTTTAAAAAGAAAGTCTTAAAACTTCATTATTAAATAACCTAAAAAGTATGTTTTGATGGATTAAATTCATTTCATCAAACATACTTTTTTTTATGGCTATCTTAAAAAAGAAGTTTGATTTCCGTTACATTATGCTCGCTAATGGTACACCCTTCTTTATTAATCGAGTTTTTTTTAAGTTTAAATAGCTTTTTTCTTGCACATTCATAATTCCTGATTTATAATTGCAAAGTGTTAAATCGTATTTATTACGCTTTGAATGTTTTTAACCTAGTTTTCAACTATAGATTTTATAATTTAACTAGTGTACGGTATTAAAAATATCTTACATATTTTTTTAAAACTTAAAAAGGAATGATTACGAATTAATGAAAAAATTTTAACTTTTTTTTCGATTAATTATACCCACATTACAAAATACTAAAAGAATCATAATATTTAGGGAGAGTTTAAACATGAAATTTAAAAAACTAGCAGTTACTACTTTGCTATTAACAGGGGCAATCCTATCTGCTTGCAATAAAGAAAGTAATCAGAGTCCAAAAAATAAAAATAAACTTGTGATTTATACTACCATCTTTCCTCTTCAAGATTTTGCTGAAAAAATTGGTGGAAAGTATGTTGAAGTACATTCTATTTATCCTACTGGTGTTGATTCGCATGATTTTGAACCTACTTCAAAACAAATTGTTAAAATCGCAAATTCAGACTTATTTGTTTATAATGGGGCTGGTATGGAACCTTTTGCAGATAAAATAAAAGATACCTTAGAAAATAATCATGTTGCTATTTTAGAAGCTACTAAAAATGTAGATTTAATAAAATCAAATGAAGAAGAAGTTCATGACAATGAAGAACATCATGATGTGGATCCACATGTGTGGTTAGATCCAACTCGAGCAAAAATTGAGGCAGAAAATATTAAAAATGAGTTAGTTAAGTTAATGCCTAAAAACAAACAATATTTTGAATCAAATTATGATAAAATTGATGGCCAATTTGATAAACTTGATAGCGAGTTTAGTCATTTAATCTCACACTCGCAACGTAAGGATATTGTAGTTTCCCATGCTGCATATGGATATTGGGAACAACATTATGGAATTAAACAAATTCCAATAACAGGTCTATCGCCTACACAAGAACCATCACAAAAGGACTTAAAGAAAGTCGTTGATTTTGTTAAAGAACACAATGTTAAGTATATATTGTTTGAAACTTTCGCAACTCCAAAAGTGGCTACAGTAGTTAGAGATGAAACACATGCTGAGATTTTAAGACTCAATCACTTAGCTACTATTTCTGAGGATGATTTAAAAAATCATAAAGATTATTTCGCTTTAATGCAAGAAAATATTGATACTCTTGATAAAACTTTAAATAACCGCTAAAGATAACTCGCCGATTGGCGAAAAAAGAGGCTAAAATTTGAAACGATGTCGAGTTTTTAGTAAAAAAGCACCTCAATTGTTAGTTGTAACTAATAATTGAGGTGCTTTTTATTTTAATTTCTTTTATACTGCTTTAACATTATTTGAAATTGCTTCAGGTTTTTTCTTTATTTCCTTAAACATTAATTCAAATAAATAAGCACCAATTAAAGCTAAGAAAGAAATAATTGCAAATGTCCATTTATATCCAATTAATCCAGCAAGTGGAATCGTTAATGGAGCAATTGTCCTTCCAAATGACCATCTTAATCCAGCTGCTGCAAAGTACTGTCCTCTTTGACTTTCAGGTGCAATCTTTGCAATAAATGAATTTTGATTTCCTACAACTAAGATCTCTCCTAATGTAAATAATGCCATCGCAATAAAAATTACATAGGCTGATACGGTGAAACCAAATAAAAGCATAGAAAATGCATAACAAACAGATGATGCGAAAAATAAAAATCTTTCATTAAACTTATTAGCAAATTTCGTAATTAAAACAGTAAATAATGCAACAATCAATCCATTTTCAGCAATTGTCCAACTAAATAAAGTTTCACTATTTGTTTTTAATGTAAAATCCCCTAAACTAATTAATGTCTGTACAGGAATGCTCTCTTTTATATAGACAGCCAATAATAAATCTAATTGTGTAAATGTTTGAGAGATTAATATACCAGCTGCAACAAATAAGAAAAAAACTTTATCTGTAAAAATAACTTGATAATTTTTTACTTGTTTAATAAAGACTTTCGTAATTGAAGCTTCTTTTTCTTGTTTTATCGAATCTGGTAATGATTCCTTTATTAATAGTAATATCATAAATGCTACTATTAAAAAGATAAATGATGAAGTTGCAAATAATAGAAACCTTGCCTTAAAAAATAGAATTCCTCCAATAATTGGTCCGATCACAACATTTATATTTATCATCGTATAAAAAACGGCGAAAACTAAATTTCTTTCTTCCTTATCTTCAACAGTATCTGCAACCATCGCCGAACTAGCCGGGTTATATAGCATTCCAGTAACGCTTATGATAGCAAAACCAAAAAAAGTTAGCCACGGCGAGTTTAAAATAGGCGAATTAGCTATTGTTAATAAAATCATTCCACCAGCTTGAATAAAAGCTGAAATAACCATCATTTTTTTTCTTCCGTACGTATCTGCTAAATACCCACCTATTAGATTTGCAATTACTCCGACAGCTTGTGAACACATTAATAAAACCCCTGCTGTCACTTTACCTAATTCTTCAGCAAAATAGATTGCTAGAAATGGTAAATACATCCAAAAGAATAAACCAAAGAAAAACTCAGCAACAAGCCTTACTTTCATATTAAAATTCCATTTGAGTATATTCATGTTGTCCGTCCCCCCTAACAGATAAACTTTAACATAAATAAAAATACTCGTAAAATGGATTTTTTGAACTACACCGCCTAATTTGTGGACATATAGACCAGCATTTCTAAACATTTAAAGTTATAGCATGTCTAATTTACGAATATGTATCATACAATTTAGTACTACATTTAGGAGGACTTCCTATGAAATTCAACTTGAATAAAGAAGTTCGTAACATTGCTTTTACTTATGTTGGAACAGTAATTGGAGCCGGTTTTGCAACGGGAAAGGAAATTGTAGAGTTCTTCTCTGTAAACGGGGTATATGGTGCTTTTGGAATTTTATTTGCAACGATCTTATTTTGTTGGTTTGGCACAAAAATTATGACAATTGCACATACATATAAGTTAAATTCTGCTCAACAATTTAATGTGCTTTTATTTGGAGAACTCGGAGGCAATCTAATTAACGGTCTTTTATTCTTTGTTTTACTAGGCGTTACAAGTGTAATGTTATCTGGGGCTGGGGCTGTCTTTCATAATTATTTACATTTCAATTCATTTTTAGGTTCGTTACTATTCATCATTTTGACTTTTATGGTATTAAGAAAAGGGACAAGTGGTTTATTTAGCCTTAATAATACCGTAGTCCCCATAATGTGTGCTTTTATTGTAGCAGTGTTTATTAATTCACATTTACCTTTTACAATGAAGGAAGTTACGGTCAATAATATCCTTCCTTCTATTAATACGTTAAATTTTTCCGTTTTTACTAAACCTATTACATATGTCTGCTTAAATATGGCATTGGCCCAAGCTGTTTTAGTTCCAATTGGTTCTGAATGTAAGGAAAAATCATCTATTTTATATGGCGGCGTCTTAGGCGGTTTAATTTTAGGTACGATATTATTATTAATTCACTTAAATGTTTCAGAAGTTAGTAATTTTCAAAAATATGAAATTCCAATGGTAGAAGTCATCAAAAAAGTTCATCCGCTATTTTATTATTTTTTCTTAATGGTCATTTTAGCAGAAATTTTTACTACACTTGTTGGAAATATTTATGGTATGTCTAGACAAATAAAATCATTTATTCCATTTAATCTAAATCTACTAGTTGTTTTGATATTATTTGTCTGCTTATTTATAAGCATAATTGGATATGGACCGTTATTAACATTCCTTTATCCTTTGATTGGATGGATAAGTTTTATTGTGATTCTAACCTTAATAAAACCGAAAAAATCTACTTAATCACAATCATCACAAATTTCATAATATAAACCAAATTCAATATGTAGCTTAGGGTTCCATTGAATCTTAAACATTCTACTTTGCCAACGTTCTAATACAAATTGAATTGAGCTTTCATCATCATCATTTATTAAAATCATTTGATGAATCTGTAAGCTTTTTACAGAAAATCGATTTTCATTGTCAATATACCAATCGATTGTTAACTCTTCATATTCATTAATTACAAACTTAACAAATGTACTTGGTTTATTTTTTAGATTCATTTCACTAAAAATTCCGTTTTCAGTTACAATAACCGGATATTCACCTTTTTCG
The DNA here is from genome assembly GCF_002156865.1 of Gottfriedia luciferensis. GTDB lineage: Bacteria > Bacillota > Bacilli > Bacillales > Bacillaceae_G > Gottfriedia > Gottfriedia luciferensis. The sequence goes on from NZ_NCTA01000031.1 coordinate 32,912, forward strand.
TTTTTTTCTAGCTTGATTTGAAAGGTATTTTCTAAAAAACAAATCATCGGGTCACCTTCTAATTTAAGTTATGCAGATAGTTTAACAAAAAAAGACAGGAAAGAACAGGAATAAGGATTTACTGGCCGAAGGGATCAAAAAAGGGTTACTCTTTCAATATTTCAAAAGAGTAACCCTTTTTTATTTTCGATTGTACAAATCCATATATTTTGGCCAGTATTTTTTTCTTTCTTTCATAATATGAACATATTCTTGTTTACAATGATCTAAATTTGGTAATTGTATTAATTGGTTATTTATCCAAATTGATACAATACCCTCTGTAGAATAAATCAAGTATTTATAATCTAAATAACTTCCAGGCTTTATGTTATTTAATCGTTCAAAAATATATTCTGCAAATTTATTCGAAAATGATACAATTACCGGACGTGTACCAATCCGAGCTAAATCTAGCACATGTACAATTTTTCGTTCACAATCTATACATAATGAATAAACGGAAGGAACCATCCCATCTGATAGATAAACCTGTTCGTTACTATAGAATTCCTTCACTTCAATCCCCCTATTAACATTGTATATAATTATATGCAATGAATAAGCGAATGGAGTAATAAAATTTCATTAGGATTTTTTTATTTAATTGAATTTTGGATGAACATAATCTTACCTTCTTCATTAAATTTTAAAGAAGCTTCAAATTCGTTATTATCCTTTGTAAACCCTTTGATAACATCTGTCGTTTCACCACTTAATAATTGCTTCATTATTGTTTTTGTAATTGTTTTCCCTAATATCTTTTTGGAGATGGTAACATTACATTTAGTTTTTTGAAATTGATCACACCCATAGAATGATCCTTTATCAACCAATTTACCATCACATTTAATACATTTTCCAATACTAGTTGATTTTTTCTTTGGCCCAAACTTGGTATTTTGCATTTCTTCAATTCGGAACTCTGAAAAATCCCATTGCTTCTCATTTTGATCGGCATCTTGTATTATTTTTTCTGTTAATTTTTTTGCTTGTTCCATAAAATCAAGACTACTTGCTTTTCCATCTCCAATTTCACTTAGACGCTGCTCCCATTTAGCAGTCATCTCAGGAGATGTTAAAATATTTTCCCCTAGTGCATAAATAATTAACTTACCTTTGTCATTTGCAAAAACTTGATTCTTTTTAACATCGATATATTTTCTATTTTTCAACGTACCAATAATTCCCGCCCTAGTTGCTTCTGTACCCAAACCTTCTGTTTTATTTAATATTTTTGTTAACTCCGGATCATCAATATGTTTTCCTGCTGACTTCATGAGTGTTATTAATTGACCTTCAGTATATCGTTTAGGAGCTTGTGTCTTCTTTTCTTTTACTTCGACCTTTTTAACGGAACCTTCCTGATTTGTTTCAACCTTAGGTAAGATCTGTTCTTCATTATTTTTTTCCTTCGTTTTTTCGAAAATGACTTTACGCCAACCTTCTTGAACCATCGTTTTCCCTTTAGAAATAAAGGTTGCACGTCCATCTACAATTGTATGGATTGTTGTATAATCAAAAATAGAACTTTGGTAGTGAGCGCTTATTAATCTATTCACAATTAATTCATATATTTTCAATTCTTCATCATTCATTTTACTAACATTTGGAACTTGCTCTGTCGGAATGATCGCATAGTGATCAGTTACTTTTTTCTCATTCACAAATCGACTATTATTTAAAATTGACGGATTTGGTAGAGGAAAGAATTGTGAAAACTGTTCTATTTTTTCAAGCTTTTTTAAGATTTCTGGAAGCATATTTGCTTCCTCTTTCGTAATAAAGCTAGAATCCGAACGTGGATATGAAATATTTCCTTTTACATATAGTTTTTGAGCAATTTCTAAAGTTTTTTGTGGTGAAAATTTATACTTTGCATTTGCATCAGCTTGTAATGCAGATAAATTATATAAAAAAGGTGGTTGAAACTCTTTTCGCTCTTGCTCTATATCTGAAACTTGCGCATTTTTATTTTCACAAAAAAGTACAATCTTTTCTGCTAATTCTTTTGTTGTAATCTTAGAATCATTTTCTTTATGCCATTTTCCAAAAAACTTTTGCTTCTCAAATTGGAATGTAGCTTGTACCTCCCAATAAGGTTCTGATTTAAACCTTTCAATCTCTAACTCTCTTTTAACAATTAATGCTAAAGTAGGAGTTTGTACCCTTCCAAGAGAAAAAACATCTTGAATTCCTTTTTTTTGTAAATGTAAAGAATAGACTCTAGAGGCATTCATTCCAACTAACCAATCCGCACATGCTCGACTATAAGCCTCAAAAAATAAATTCTTCGTCTCACTTTCATCCAATAATTGACTAAATCCTTTTCTAACAGCATTTTCTGTTAACGAAGAAATCCAAAGTCTTTTCATAGGTTTTCGATTTCCGGCTAAATTTAAAATAAGGCGAACAATATGTTCTCCTTCTCGTTCGCAGTCACCTGCTATTATGATTTCATTTACTTCATCTAAATGGACTAAATTTTTAATAATCGAAAATTGGTCCCACTTTCCTTTTGCTACTTTATGTTGAAAACGATTCGGTATAATTGGTAAAGAATTCAAAGACCACTTTTTCCATCTTTCATCATATTCTTCCGGTGATAATAACTCACATAAATGCCCAATTGCCCATGTTAAATATGCACCTTTTGGAAAAAATTCATTTGGCTGAATAATTAAAAAGCCCTTTTTCTTTTGAAATTGAAAAGGTGCAGCTAGCTTTAATCCTTGGTCAGGCTTTTCGGCAATAATTAATTTCATTTTCTTCCTCGCAATTTGTTCTAATTTTTCTATATGAACTTTTTGATATATAAATATTATATTAAAAGCAGGGATAAAGTAAAAGCAAGAAATACAAGAGGGGTATGTAAATTAGAAAGTATGAATGTGTTGGACATGTAGAAGAGCAGAAAAAAGAGAAGCTATCTTCTCTTTTCCCTGCTTGTTTTTCGTTTAAATTCAATTATTCACACGCTGGATTTCTTGGTATGCGGACAAATTCTACTTCTTCTAGAACTTTAATTCGCTTTGTTACGATTATAACGTAGTTTGCAGTCCATATATATTGAGGAAAATTGTTTTCATCAACCATCATCGCTTGAAAAGTATCATTCATCATTTCTTCAAATTTTTCTTCTGTAATTAAGTCATTTTCAATTTGAAAATCAATCCATTCACAATGTAACATTTTCATCTCTCCATCTCTTTCTAAAATGCTTACAGTATTGTGTTGTAGTAGTTGGTGTATCAACTACTATAGCTGGAGTATAGCATGAGATTTTTAATTTGTGAATTATTTCACAAATATATTTTTTTGTTTTTTTTATATTTGAATTATTTGTGTCTATTAATTGTTTATTTAGTTTATAAGCGCTTACTTGACTTATATTCTTAATAGTTGTATAGTAATTTCAACATTTATTATAATAAATTTAATAAATGAATAATTCTTTCGCGCATCTATGTGCAACGTTTTAGGAGGATAAGAAATATGCAAGGAAAAGTTAAATGGTTCAACAATGAAAAAGGTTTCGGATTCATCGAAGTTGAAGGCGGAGACGACGTATTCGTACACTTCTCAGCTATCCAAACTGAAGGATTCAAATCTTTAGAAGAAGGTGCTGAAGTTTCTTTCGACATCGTTGAAGGTAACCGTGGACCTCAAGCTGCTAACGTAGTAAAGATCTAATTAAAAACTTGACTACATAAAGGACTGAATTTTTTCAGTCCTTTTTTTTGTTTTGTATCCTATTTTTATTATGAAGCTTTTTAGATTTTTATTTAGCCCTATAAAAAAAGTCTAAAACCTTTTTGTAATTCCTATATACCTACTTTTTCCTAACCTTTTCTGACCACCCTTCTTTTAACTGTTCTTCCTGCCCCTTCCTGCTTTTCTACATATATTTCTTACTTAATTTGGGAATACTACAAAGTGAAATAAGGAGGTTGTTTATGTCAAACTTTAATAATTTTGAACAAGTAGAAATGAAAGTTCAAGCTGCTCAAAAAATTGTAGGTTACGCAACAATGAGTATGGATCAACAACAATTAACCGACGCAACTGAAGCGATACATGAAGCTAGAGCTCAGCTTGAAAAAATGAAAGGTCTTGCGACAGATTTAGATGATGAGTTTTTAGCCAAACAAGAAGAAGATTTAGCTCAAGTCGAGCAACAATTAAGAGAAGCTCAAATATAAAATGCAGATTTAAGGAAAAGAAAGGGAAAGCAGGTGAGACTTGATCCTGACTTTCCTTTTTTATTGTCTTAAGGAATTAACAGATTGCACTTAATTTATTCTTTTAGTAACGTTAAAAAGAAGGTACATTTAGTACCTTCTTTTTATGTTAATGGTTTGCCAATACTTTTAATTTTTTCTCCTACAGTACATTTATTAATACAAAAGGATTGAGCGAATTTTTGACTATGTTCCTTTCTAAAATGTTTATATACAAAGTGTCCAATATTTATAACACCATCAAAATCAAATCATTTCTTAGATTTTTATCATTACTTAAAAAGAATTCAAAC
>NZ_NCTA01000032.1 GCF_002156865.1 Gottfriedia luciferensis
TTAAGAGCAGGAACAAGGAAAGGCAGGAGAAAGGAAAGGACAACAGTCCATTATTAATGAAATAGAAGAAATGGCAAACGAAAAAACAGTTTATATTATTATCTTTCGCTTGTTCATGGAGACTGGTTATCAAATTAAAAGAATAATGGGCTTTATGCTTTCACTATATCAATCAAGAACAAGTAGATTCTGATTGGGTAACATACTTAAAAAGTAAAGCATTAGAAAGGTAGCGCTAAAAAAACAATTGCACATCGTCAAATTAATAGATTAATATTTAAAAGTAATATAACTTATACATCTTGGAGGAATCATAGTGAAAAACCTATTCAAAACGTTAACAGTGGGCGCAGTTTTAACTGGTGCTTTATTAGTAGGAACTACAACAAGTCATGCTTCAACAAACTACAACTTAACTGCTATTAATAGTGTAGGCAAGAAAGTGAACGTATACGCTCCGAAGGGAACTGCGCTGACTAAGATTAATAGCAAATGGTATAAAGGGTCAATCAAGTATGTTACATATAAAAAAGTAGGTACAAAGTGGGTTAAACAAAATAAATCTGCTACGGCTTATATACCTTCTAGTAAAGTGGCAAGTACTTCTACCACCACTTGGAATAAAGTTACGAAACAAACATACGAGTACGATGGTTCAGAAACTGGCTCGAACTATTACAAAGTGGACGATGAAATCAGTAGTTCTGTAATCGAACGTGCTACAAGATATTTAAACGATACTACAGGAACGATGACTAGTAAATCTGTATATGCTACAATCCCTGCAGGTGAAATTATCTACCATGAAAATAGTAAAGGTATTATAGTACCAATTCAAACACATGATAGCAAAGGTAATGTTATCTATGTTACAACTCAAAAAGAGTTTGACACTGAAAGTTATGATGTTGATTATGACTATGACGAGCACGGGAATGATATTTATGATGAAAATGGAGACTATGACCATACAGAATGGACATATGACAACTTTAGAGTAACTAGTAAGTATGTAGAGGATTATAATAATAATCTTACATATACTGACTATAACAAGAAAGTGACTACAACTTATAAAACAAATAGTAGTACTCAAGCATATACAAAAACATATTAATTGAATAATCTGTAGCACTTTAGAGAGATATTTTAAATAGGTATCTCTTTTTTTATACTTTTTTGAGAATCTGTAAAAGAGAACATAGATTGAAAGTATTTACATTGATTACTTCAACGTTCCTTGGATATAATATCCATAGGGTTTAAATCAAAACAATTCAACAAGTGAATAAAAAACCTTATTAGAGGTGGCTTTATGTATGTAAATGGTGAGCTTGGCACATATCATGTTCAAATAAAAGGGGATGGGAAAGTTACCGTTTTATTAGAATGCGGTATGATGCATACACTTCATCAGTGGAAGTATTTACAGGAAGAATTAAGTAAATATGCGAAAGTAATTGCATATGATCGTTTAGGTTACGGGAAGAGTGGGGCATGGACAACAGAAAGATCAACTGAGCAGCAAGCATTTGAATGTTACGATATGTTATTAGCTTTAAAAATTAAGAGTCCAATAATTGCTGTAGGACATTCTCTAGGAGCTTATATTGTATTCCAGCTATCACGTCTTTTTCCGAATGCGCTTCAATCAATCATTTTGCTTGATCCAACGCATCCGACATTAGAGGAGCATGAGCAAAAATTGTATGATAAATTATTATATCAATTTGCTGTACTAATGAAGAGGGCAAATCAAGTAAATCTTACGAAATTGATACCAAATAAAATCGTTCGTAAGTTCGTAAAAGCTGACAAATCAAACCAAACTGAAATTATTCGTTCAATAAAAAGCTTTAAACATTGGAAGACAGTTGTAAGTGAGTGGAAAAACTTAAATTATAGTAATGATCGGATAAAAGATGCATTAAAAGAGAAGATTGATCTACCTTTACTAGTTTTAACCGCCTCTAAACAGAGTGGCTTAACATTTAGCACTAAAAAAAATAAAGAATTACTACATAAAGTAGAAAAGTATCATAAAGAGTATTGTACGACATCAAATCAAGGTAAACATGAAACGCTAGAAGGGTTTACTCATTCAACAATATACGGAAATAATAAAGAGACAGCCAATTCAATAAGTGAATTGATTAAAAAAGAAGTTGAACGATTAAATGAATAAATAAAAAGCTGTTATCGTTCATTAAACTTTAACAGCTTTTTGTATGATTAGTTTAAAACTAGTGATTTATTAGCAACATTCATTAAACTTTCGGCAGATGAAGTTACTCGACTTGTAGCTTGTCCGATTTCATTAATTGTTTCTGCTAGATGATTGATTTCTTTTTCAGTTCTACTAACACCTGTAATGCTCTTACTCATTTCATCAACAATCGTATGAAAAGAAACCTGTGTCAATTCAGCATGATTTCGACCATCATTCACAATTCCGGAAACATCATGAATAGAAGTAACTACATTAGTTAGATAAGTATTTGAAACCTCGATAATTTCCTCAATTTTAGAAATTGAATTTTTAGTTTGTTCTGCTAGCTTTCTTACCTCTAATGCAACAACTGCAAAGCCTTTTCCATGTTCTCCTGCACGTGCTGCTTCAATAGCAGAATTTAATGATAATAAATTTGTTTGGTCAGCAATACTTTGGACAATTTTAATAACATCAGCTATATCAGAATAAGAGCTATTTAAATGTTGAACCATTTCAATCACTTTTTCAGTATTTGCAGAAATGATACTAATACTTTGTGTCAGTTCTTTTACCTGATTCGTACCAATGCCGGCAATTTCCTGCGTTTTAAGAACTTGATTACTTGATTCATTTACTTGTGTTTTAACATGATTACTTTGTTCAACAAGCATCTCAACAGCAGCGTTTGTTTGCTGTGTTAAAGCGACAAGCTCTTCTGCAATTTCTTGAATTTGTGCTTTTAGTTCTTCTTCGTATTTATGATGAGCTTCATTTTCTTCAATAATATTTTCTTTTACAAATTGTGAAAATAATTGTTGCTCGATATTTAAAGATTTCATAATCGCTGTAATAACTTTCATACGTTCAGACTCATCTTCAATTTCCATGTTTGCAATTCGAATATATTCCTCAATAAAACATTGAAAAGTTGCAATGTAATACTCAGGCTTAAATGAGGAATGAAAAGCTGCAATCCTTTTTATACTCGTAATATATTCGCTGTCATATTTAGTTGTAAAGTGGAGTGACATTTGTTTTTTGATTACTGCATGTGTATCCCCAATATAATTAAATACTTCATAAAAAGAATTCAATCGTGAACCGACCTGTTTTAATATATTCATAATAATCTCATCTTCATATTTAGAGACTTCACTTACATAAAATTGCCCTTTAATGGCTATGTCTTCCTTTGTCAGATTAATCATTTCGAACTGATCCAAATAATTAGGAGAAAGATTCATTACGACTTTAATCGAGTCAATTTTATTCGTAGTGAGACCTAATCGAGGAGCTTTTTTTTTAAATTTAAACATTCGTAAATTCCTCCGTTGAATAGAAAGTATTTTTCTAACTTTATTATCGAACGAATTAGTCATTAGTTTAAATTTTATTAGTAATTTTCGAACTTTTATAAATTAAAAGAATAAATTACTTGTCCACTCATAAAATGAAGAGAGAATATAGTGCAGGAGATGATAACATGACTAGGAGCTCAGTCCAATTAACGATGAAAAAACATGTTAAAGATTATTTGTCACTCTATATTTTTGTTAGTGTGATCTTACTATTTGGTGTAGTTTTTGGAGCGGTCATAGTAAACAGTATGAATGTGAGTCAAAAGCAGGATGTTCTTTCCTTTATTACTCATTTTTTTGGACAAGTTAATAATGGAGACTATATTAATGGAAATGAAGTATTCTTATCTAGTTATTCTTCACATTTGAAGTTCTTAGCATTAATCTGGATTTTAGGTATATCAATTATTGGATTACCAATCATCCTAATCTTATTATTTATGAAGGGATTAGTAGTTGGCTTTACAGTTGGTTTCTTAGTAAACCAATTAGGATGGCATGGGATATTATTGGCGTTTTCATCTGTATTTCCACAAAATGTGATCGTTTTACCATTATATATTCTATTAACAGTTTTAGCTGTTCAGCTTTCAATTAGAATGATTCGAAAACAGTTTATGAAAAACGATAATGAACCGATCATGAAACAACTAGTTTCATATTCTATCGTTTTCGGATGCGTTGCAGTTTGCTTAAGTATCGCAAGTATAATTGAGGCATATGGTTCATCGTACTTTCTTAAAGTTATTTCAGAAATAATTGTTTCAAAAAATTAACAAATAATTTTTGACACTTTCTCTTTCTTTGTTATAATTATTATCAAGTGGCGAGGGAGTGAAAAGAATGGAAGAACGAGTTGAACGAATAAAAAAACAACTACATTTAGCAGGATATAAATTAACACCACAACGGGAATCCACTGTTCGTGTTTTATTAGAGAACGAAGAAGATCACCTAAGTGCAGAAGATGTTTACCTCCTTGTGAAAGAAAAATCGCCGGAAATTGGACTTGCTACTGTTTATCGTACGTTAGAATTACTAACTGAGTTAACAATTGTTGATAAAATAAATTTTGGTGATGGAGTTTCAAGATACGATTTAAGACATGAAGGAGCTCAACATTTTCACCATCATTTAATTTGTACTGTATGCGGAGCAGTTGATGAAATTCATGAAAATCTATTAAGTGAAATTGAAAAGACAGTTGAAGAACGTTGGAATTTTAAAATTAAAGATCATCGATTATCATTTCATGGTGTATGTCATCGCCATGATCAAAACGAAGAGTAATAAAATGATTTTAATTCATTAAAATCATTTTATTTTTAATTCTAAAAATGCAGAGCAGTTCCTAAAAGAGAGTCTGCTCTTTTTCATGTTCTTAGAGTTTTAAAAATCATAATAAAGAACGTAGAATTCATTGGAAATACATAATCTTATTTAATAGAAGATTTGAGTACGAAACTTGTACATGAATTGAAGTATGATTTGTCCCAATTTTGCATAGTATGTAGTAATGATGTCTTTACTTCGAGCAAAAAGGTGGTGGTCATATGAAAAAAAGAGCTAGCATGATATTTAATGTACTAAAAGTAGCAATTTTATTTATTGCGTGTACGATTTTATTTTATTTTGCTATTCAATGGATTCATTCAGAATATGAAGATATGCATCGATATGACCGACCAGAGGGCTCAATGTTAAAGGTGGACAATCATCAAAAAGATGGAGCTTTTAATCAATTGGTACGGTTTTATCAAAACGGGGAGTAATGTAATGTGACAACAACTGATAAAACGCCTTTTAAAAAAGAGTTTGATTATGCAGCTGAGGATTTCATCCATTTTATCCAAGTTGAAAAAGGTTTATCTAAAAATACAATTCTATCATACGGTAAGGACTTAGAAAGTTATGGGAAATATTTGGACAAGGTTGAAACCGTTGAAAACCTTTCGAATATTACGAGAATACATATAATTGGTTATTTAAAATATTTAAAAGAGAGAGATTTAACAGCTCGAACGATGGCACGTCAATTAGCAACGATTCGATCATTTCATCAATTTTTGATTCGAGAAGTTGATGGGATGAAGGACGATCCTTCTCTTTTAATCGAAATTCCGAAAGCCCCAAAAGTACTTCCAAAGGTTTTATCTCTTCAGGAGGTAGAGGCCCTATTAGAGGTGCCAGATCAATCTACATTTGGATTAAGAGATAAAGCAATGTTGGAATTGTTATACGCTACTGGAATGCGAGTGTCTGAGCTTTTATCATTGAACTTAGCAGATGTTAATTTGACAATGGGTTTTGTTAGATGCTTAGGAAAAGGAAGTAAAGAAAGAATTATTCCTTTAGGTAAGCTCGCAATTGCGTCAATTGAGAACTATTTAAGATTAGCACGAAAAGAATTGTCTGGAAAAAAACAGAATGATGCATTCTTTTTAAATCATCATGGAAATCGAATGTCTAGACAAGGCTTTTGGAAAAATTTAAAAAAACAAGCTGAGAAAGCAAATATTCAGCATGAATTAACACCTCATACATTACGTCATTCATTTGCAACGCATTTATTAGAAAATGGTGCTGACCTTAGATCGGTACAAGAAATGTTAGGTCATGCAGATATTTCTACAACTCAAATTTATACACATGTTACAAAAAATAGATTGAAGGATGTTTATAAAGAGTTTCATCCAAGAGCCTAGTCTAAGACTGTCTAACATGCTCTTGGATTTGTTGCTTTGCTTGCTTGTTCCATCAGGATAAGTACCTATTAAGAGAAACGTATTTCGGTTTAAATCTGATTTATGTCTTCAAGCCGAGAGCTTAATCATATAAGCTCTTTTTTCTTGTGAAATTTAAGTAATGTTGGCAAATAAATGAATAATATATTAAATTAATCATAAATGGTTTAGGCAAGTTGAGAGGATGGATTAAATGATTACAATCAAAACAGAACGTGAAATAAATTTAATGAATGAAGCGGGTAAAGTGTTAGCTGCAACACATAAAGAAATAGCAAAAATGATAAATCCTGGGATTACTACTTGGGAAATCGATCAATTTGTAGAAAAGTTTTTAGCTGAAAATGGAGCGAAACCAGAGCAAAAAGGATATCGTGGCTATGAATATGCAACATGTGCATCAATAAATGACGAGATTTGCCACGGATTTCCTCGAAAAAAACCATTAAAAGATGGAGATATTGTAACAATCGATATGGTTGTAAATTTAAATGGTGCTTTAGCTGATTCAGCATGGACATACGGTGTAGGAAATATTTCTAAGGAAGATAAAGATTTATTAAAGGTAACAGAAGAATGCTTATATAAAGGCATTGAGCAAGCGTTAGTAGGAAATCGTTTAGGAGATATTGGTTTTGCAATTCAATCTTATGCTGAATCATTAGGTTATTCTGTTGTAAGAGATTTTACGGGTCATGGGATCGGACCGACACTTCATGAAGAGCCATATGTTCCTCATTTTGGAATGGCTGGAAAAGGATTAAGACTTCGTGAAGGAATGGTCATTACAATCGAACCGATGATTAATTTAGGAACGTGGCATTCTACAATGGATAGTAATGGTTGGACTGCAAGAACGAGAGACGGAAAAAAATCAGCGCAATACGAGCATACACTTGCAATCACAAGTCAAGGTCCAAAAATATTAACAAAGCAGTAAATAATTTACATTGAAGAATAAAGTTATTAAAACTATAATTAAGTATGTTAAGAGTTAAATAAATTATTTTCGATGATAAATTAAAATTTAGTTAAGATTTGTTGACATATTGGACTAGTTGGAATAATATTATGTTATAAAACAATCGAATACTTCCAAAGGGGAGTAGCGTCAGGAGAGATCCTGAAACAAAGTCGTCAATTCATGAGAAGCCCATTCTCATCGGCTTTGTTGGCATACTTTTGTATGCTCAGCAAGACCTTTGCCGTAGAACTACAACTATTGGCAAAGGTCTTTTTATTTTGTAGTCGCGGGTACAGGTTGTTTAATAAAGTAGTAGTTTTTAAGGGGGAAGAGACATGGAAATATTTGGAATGAGTATTGGCGTACTATTAAACGTAATTTTTATCGACCTGTTATTAAGTGGTGACAATGCAATCTTAATCGCTTTAGCAGCAAAAAACTTACCAGATGATCAAAAGAAAAAAGCAGTTTTATTTGGTACTGCTGGTGCAATCGGACTTCGAGTTGTATTTGCAGCAGTTATCGTTTATTTGTTAAATATCCCATTAATTTATGCAATCGGTGGTTTAATGTTATTATGGATTGCATTTAAATTAATTGTTGATGATTCAGGTCATGGTGACGTTAAAAGTGGTGCTTCTTTATGGGGCGCAGTTAAAACAATCATTATCGCAGATGCATTAATGAGTTTAGATAATGTATTAGCTCTAGCAGGTGTTGCACATGGTAATTTACTTGCGATTGTCATTGGTATTCTAATTTCGATTCCAATTATCGTTGGTGGAAGCTCGTTTTTAATGAAAGTGATGAACAAATACCCGATTATTACTACGATTGGTTCAGCGATCCTTGCATGGACAGCTTCAGGTATGATTACTCATGATCATATGATTGGTGAAGTATTTAAAAATCAAACAATTGCAATCGGGTTTAAAATTGTTATGACTGTGATTGTAGTTGCTGCTGGTATGATTGTTGCGAAAAGAAAAGCACAAAAACATCAAGTAACAGCTTCAGAAAATCAACCTGCATAATTATGTGATTAAGGCTCAGCTTATCTAATAGGCTGAGCCTTAATTTATGAATTATTTATGACATTTTATCAATATTCTGGTGAAAAATAGTATCAATAGACACAAATTGGAAAATATAATTCTTGAAAAGAATTAGGACAAAAAGTATACTTTAGTTGTCAGACATCTGACTCTGCACTTAAGTTTCAGTTTGTATAGATAAGTTAGGAGGAAAACAGATGAGTAAAGAATATAAACGCGTGTTCCTCGTTGTTATGGATTCTGTTGGGATTGGGGAAGCACCAGATGCAGAAAAATTTAATGATGTTGGTTCAGATACACTAGGTCACATTGCAGAAGAAATGAATGGATTACATATGCCTAATATGGCGAATTTAGGATTAAGCAACATCAGAGAATTGAAAGGGATTCCAAAAGCAGATAAGCCACTGGCTTATTACACAAAAATGGAAGAGTCATCTGTAGGAAAAGATACAATGACTGGTCATTGGGAAATGATGGGATTACATATTGATAAACCATTTAAAGTTTTTGCCGATGGTTTTCCTAAAGAATTAATTGATGAATTAGAAAGTCAATTTGGACGAAAAATAATTGGAAATAAACCTGCTTCTGGAACGGAAATATTAGTAGAGTTGGGCGAACAGCATATGAAAACAGGCGATTTAATCGTTTACACTTCAGCTGATTCAGTTTTACAAATTGCTGCTCACGAAGATGTTATTCCATTAGAAGAGTTATACCGTTACTGTGAAATTGCACGTAAATTAACATTAGATGATCCGTATATGATTGGTCGTATTATCGCAAGACCATTCGTCGGAGAACCTGGAAACTTTAAACGTACTCCTAATCGCCACGATTATGCTTTAAAACCATTTGGACGTACAGTTATGAATGAATTACAAGATTCGAATTATGATGTCATTTCAATTGGGAAAATTGCAGATATCTTTGATGGTGAAGGAATTACAAAAGCGTTAAGAACTGTTTCAAATATGGATGGTATGGATAAATTAGTAGATACATTAAAAATGGATTTCACTGGTTTAAGCTTTTTAAACTTAGTTGACTTTGATGCAGTTTACGGTCATCGTCGTGATCCATTAGGGTATGGAAAAGCACTTGAAGAATTTGATGCTAGACTTCCAGAAGTATTTGAATTATTAAAAGAAGATGACTTATTAATGATTACAGCAGATCATGGAAATGATCCTACATTCCATGGTACTGATCATACTAGAGAATTTGTACCTTTACTTGTTTATAGTAAGAAGTTTTCAGAAGGAAAAGAAATCGAAATTCCGAAAACATTTGCTGATGTAGGAGCAACTATTGCAGAAAACTTTGAAGTTAAAATGCCATCACATGGATCAAGTTTTTTAGAAAAATTGAGATAAGGTGGAAAAATGTATGAATAAAGAACATATTGATAAAGCAGCAAGTTTTATAAAAGAAAAAGTTGATCGAAAGCCTAAAATTGGATTGATTTTAGGATCTGGATTAGGAGTTCTGGTGGATGAAATTGAAAACCAGGAAAAAATACCTTATCATACAATTCCTGAATACCCTACTTCAACAGTAGAAGGTCATGAAGGGCAACTAGTTTTTGGAACGATTCACGGAATTGAAGTAGTTGCAATGCAAGGAAGAGTACACTTCTATGAAGGTTATAGCATGGAAAAAGTTACATTCCCTGTCCGAATCATGAAAGAATTAGGCGTTGAAAAATTAATTGTTACAAACGCGGCAGGTGGAGTTAATACTTCGTTTGAACCTGGTGATTTAATGTTAATAACAGATCATATTAATTTTACTGGTACTAGTCCACTTATTGGTCCAAATAATCCAGAACTAGGTGTTCGTTTTGTTGATATGTCTTATCCATATGACCGTGAATTAAGAGAAATTGCAAAAAATGCAGCGAAAGAAGAAAATATAAACATTAAAGAGGGTGTATATGCTGCATTAACAGGACCATCTTACGAAACACCAGCTGAAATTCGTATGTTTAGAACTTTGGGTGCAGATGCAGTAGGAATGTCAACTGTTTCAGAAGTAATTGTTGCACGCCATGCAGAATTAAGAGTACTAGGTATTTCATGTATTTCAAACATGGCAGCAGGTATATTAGATCAACCTCTTAACCATGAGGAAGTAATCGAAACAACTCAAAGAGTAAGAACTCAATTCTTATCATTAGTTAAAGAAATTATTCGAAAAATAGGTTAAGAAAAAATGAAAAGACTTCTACATTGTGTAGAAGTCCCTTTTCATTAAAAAAGTCATATCGATACTAATCAATATAGAGGAGTTGCATTGGAAATGAGAATGGTAGACTTAATTGAAAAAAAACGTGACGGAAAAACATTAACAACAGAAGAAATTAATTTTGTTATCAACGGCTTCACTGACGGAAGTGTACCTGACTATCAAATGAGTGCATTTGCTATGGCAGTATTTTTAAAAGGGATGACCGAGAAAGAATATAGTGATTTAACGATGGCAATGGTACACTCTGGTGATACAATCGACCTTTCAAATATTGAAGGGATCAAAGTTGATAAACATTCAACTGGCGGTGTAGGTGATACAACAACACTTGTATTAGGCCCATTAGTTGCATCATTAGATATTCCAGTTGCGAAAATGAGTGGACGTGGTTTAGGACATACGGGTGGAACAATTGATAAATTAGAAGCAGTAACTGGTTTCCATGTTGAATTAACAGAAGAAGAATTTATGAAACAAGTAAACGATATTAAGTTAGCAGTTATTGGTCAAACTGGTGATTTAACACCTGCGGATAAAAAATTATATGCTTTACGTGATGTAACAGCAACTGTTAATTCAATTCCTTTAATTTCAAGCTCAATTATGAGTAAAAAAATTGCAGCTGGAGCAGATGCAATCGTTTTAGATGTTAAAACTGGTGCTGGTGCATTTATGAAGGATATTGACGATGCTCGTGATTTAGCAAAAGCAATGGTTAAAATCGGTAATAACGTTGGAAGACAAACTGTTGCAGTTATTTCAGATATGAGCCAACCTCTAGGATTTGCGATTGGTAATGCTCTAGAAGTAAAAGAAGCAATTGATACATTAAAAGGTGAAGGTCCAAAAGATCTAGAAGAATTATGTTTAGTTTTAGGAAGTCAGATGGTTGTATTAGCTAAAAAAGCTGAAACTTTAGAAGAAGCAAGAGCTAAGCTTGTTGAAAATATGAAAAACGGAAAAGCTTTAGAAGTATTTAAAGCATTTTTAGTTGCACAAGGTGGAGATGGTTCAATTGTTGATGACCCATCAAAAATGCCTCAAGCTAAGTACGTAAAAGAAGTAGTTGCACAAACAGACGGTTATGTATCACAAATCGTTGCTGATGCAGTCGGTACAGCTGCAATGAAATTAGGTGCTGGTCGTGCGACTAAAGAATCTGTAATTGATTTAGCAGTAGGATTAATGCTAAACAAAAAAGTTGGAGAAGCAGTTAAAAAAGGTGATTCATTAGTAACTGTTTATTCAAACACTGAAGATATCAGTGAAGTAGAAAAAGATTTACTAGCAAATATTATCATTTCTTCTGAAAAAGTAGAAGAACCAACATTAGTTTACGATTTAGTAATGGAAGCATAAGATTTTTTGAAGAGGGTGTCCCAATAATTTTGGGGCATTCTTTTTTTTTGGTAGTTGAAGAACTTGAATAGTGGTGGGGAAGTGCTTTCAGAGCTGCAAATAAGTTGTTAAGAGTTGCAAATAAGAGAATAGTGGTGGGGAAGTGCTTTCAGAGCTGCAAATAAGTTGTTAAGAGTTGCAAATAAGAGAAGAGTGGTGGAGAAGAACTGTCAGTGCTGCAAGTAAGTCGTTAAGAACTGCAAATAAGTGAAGAGTAGTGGGGAAGAACTGTCTGAGCTGCAAATAAGTCATAAAGAACCGCAAATAATAGATGTAACACTGCAAATAATTGAGAAAAAGTTGCAAATGAACAGCTAATTGCAAATAAAATCCGAGAATCGCAAATAAAATTGTCAAAATAGCAAATAAAATTAGAAAAACGCGATTAAAACTCATAGAATCGCAAATAAAATAAAAAGTTACCCATACTAGTTAAGGTATTATGGCAAAATAACAGGACAATGTCGATTCTAACAAAAGGAAAATAACAATTATGCTCCAATTCTTTCAAAATCCAATAAAAAATGGCTTAAAAACTGCTAATAATCTATAAAAAAGTCGCTAATTTGAGCTCTCAATGAAAACTGACCCTTTTAAATACCCCACCCCCATGACTTAATTCAATATATCTAACAGCGGGAACCACAATAAGGCTGAGATCACACAAGATTAACAAGGCGGCTCAGTTCACGAATCACCGCGCAAAGTGAGAATCCTGCCTGCCGACTTTCGTCTTACTTTACAACAAAGTCTAAGAAATAATTGAGAAATCTATGTTCAACACAATAAGGAAAAATATTTTCTTGTTTAATTATTAAGAAATATCTAGTATAATTTTTATCGTGCCTTGTTGCATGGGTGGGAGAGGGAGACATTATAAGAGAGGAATTTTCTTGAAAAATTTATTAAACAAAAAATTTAATCTTGAAGGAAGCGGTACCACTATTAAAACGGAGGTTATAGCAGGAGTAGTTTCATTTTTAACTCTAGTTTATATTTTATCTGTTAATAGTACAATTTTGCATGATGCCGGTATTCCGTTTCAAGGGGCAATGATTGCCACAATACTTTCAGCTTTTTTTGGAAGCGTAATAATTGGATTGTGGAGTAACTCACCACAAGTTTTAGTTCCAGGAATGGGAATTAACGCATTGTTTACTTATACGATGGTTGGTGGAATGGGAATGAGTTGGGAAGAGGCACTTGCTGTTGTATTTATTAGTGGAATCTTATTATTCATTCTATCATTCACAAAACTGATTAAGAAATTAACAACTGCAATTCCATTATCACTTAAAAGTGCAATTACAGTTGGAATTGGATTTTTCTTAACATTCATTGGGCTTCAAGCCGGTGGAATCGTCGTAAAAAATGAGGATACATTCGTATCGATTGCTAATTTTACAAATGTAGATGTTTTAGCGACAGTGATCACGCTTGGTATCGCAATTTATTTATTTATTAAAAATGTACCAGCTAATTTTTTAATTACAGTTATCTTAGGTACAATTATTTCATTCATTTTACATGGTGGAATTGAAAAGGCACACGATACAACAAAGATTACATTGCATTCTGCAAGTCAAGTTGTCGGACAACTGACCTTTACGAATATGATGAGTTTTTCATTTTGGATCGCTGTATTTTCTTTAACAATGGTTGTATTATTTGAATCAATTGGGATCATACATGGACAATTAAGTATGATAAATCAAGAAGATAAGCAACAGAAAGTTGTTCAAGGGACTGCTTTTGGAATTTTACTATCTGGTTTACTTGGAACAAGTCCGACTGTAATCGCAGTTGAAGGTAGTGCAGGTATAAGTTCAGGTGGTAGAACAGGTCTAACAGCAGTAGTAACTGGATTTTTATTTTTAGGTTGCTTGTTGTTTATGCCATTAATTGCATATATTCCAACGTCTGCCATTGCACCAATTCTAATCATTATTGGTTCATTAATGGTAAAACATATAACAGATATTCAATTGGATGATCCTACTGAGGCAATTCCGGCCTTTTTAATATTAGCATTCATCCCTTTAACATATAGTATTATTGATGGAATTGCATTTGGTTTTATTGCTTACCCATTAGTTAAAATGGCAGCTGGTAAGAAAACCGAAATTACACCGTATATGGTTGCAATTTCTGCATTGTTTTTTGTAAGATTTGCTTTAAATTTTATAGCTTAAATTATAAATGCGCTGGTTCTTAGAATAAAAAGAACCAGCGCTTTATTGTGTTTAATTCCGATCAGTGACTAAAGGTTAGTAAAAAGCTTAATCAAAAAACTTATTTAATCTTTTATAGAAGAAGTATCCAACCGTTGTTCCAATTAATAAGCCAATAATATAAATAATGGTATTACTGCCATTTGCAATCGTAGAAGTTAATAATGCAATTAGAGTTGCTGATAAGTAAACAAATAAACTGTTCACGAATAAGCCGAAATTTTTATAGACAAATAGTTTCCCATTGTTTGCATTTGCGTATCTGTTATAACAGAATAAGCCTATTAGTAAGAATAGAATGATATAGAGCACAATAACGAATAGATTTCCATAATCAAAGGTAGGGTACTCTACAATATTTTTAGTAAAATCTTTTGATATTGAGAGTGGACCAGCTTGATATGGAATCGACCAATTAACGATTCTTTTTTCGAAAGTATTATTAAAAAGATCTACGTTGAAAATTCCTTTTAAATTTGAATAAACACTATAGAATAAAATCATTGGTGAAAAGATCGTGAAAATAGAAAATAAAACTTGAGAAAAATAATGTCCCGTAATTGTGCCGATTGTTAAACCAATCGTAAAAAATGCAATCGTGAATAAAATTATGATTGTAAAAATCACTACAAATGAAGTTGCATCGATATACTCATGAAGAATTGTATTGTAATGAATAATGAATGTTAAAATAATTAAGCCTAAATTCGCTATTAAAATATGAATTGTTCCAAAAAACCATTTCGATAAATAAAGTTGCTTAGGTGTATATGGTAGGGAAAATTGAAAATCAATTCCACCATTATTACGTTCAATCCCAATTAATAGAATACTTAATATTAAAACTAGTACTGGAGACATAAATGATAGCATACTAAAGTCAGAGATATATAGATAAGGTTGAGCAGAATGTGTGAGTAATGCATTTTTTAAATTAGCTGCGTTATTGTAATAGCTAAATGGAACAATGATAAAATAGACAAGATATAATAATATGAGTGCAAGTCTAGCTTGTTTAGAATGTTTTAGCCATAAGGCTTTACTAAACATATAATTCCCCTCCGTCTTTAATGAAAAATAAATCCTCTAGTGTCAATGGAAGTTCCTCTAGTAGTAGTGGATTTTCAATTTCTAATCGTTTTAAATAATCACTTTTATTCCCATTTATAATAATAATTGCTACTTTACCAGATTTAGAGAAAATCGAAATTGCTGGATCCTCTTCAAATTCTTTTGGTAATCCATTCTCAAATGCAACTTGTAATTTGTAGTATTGACTCGTACTTTCTTCCATTGTGGAAATTGAATCGATCATACCGTCTTTAATAAATAAATAGTGATCGATAATTTTTTCGAGTTCTGCTAGATGGTGAGAAGATATTAATACTCCTACAGAGTTTGTACTAGCATACTCGATGATTAATTGTAAAACAGTTCGTTTAACAACAGGATCTAGACCATTAGTTGGTTCATCTAAAATGACATAATTTGCTCCTGTAGAAAATGTTAATAATAAATAAAGAAGTGTTTTCATTCCTTTTGAATATTTACGAAGGGAACCATAAGGTAAATTATATTTACTTAAGGCTTCTAGAAATTTATCTTTATTAAAGTTTGGATATGAATTTTCATAAATCGTAATCAGTTCTTTTACACTAAATTGTTTAATGAAATTAGTTGAATCACTCATATAGGCGATTTGTGTTCTTAAGGAAGGTGAGTTCACAATATTTTCGTCATCAATTAGGACCGAACCTTCATCTGGCGCAATGATTCCAACTATTGTACGTAAAAGGGTCGTTTTACCAGCACCATTTCTACCAATTAATCCAGTGATTGTACCTTTTTCAATTTGAAAACTAAGATTTTTTAAAACCTCACGATTATCAAGCTTTTTACTTAATTGATGGATCGCTAGCATTTTATTCAACTCCTCTATTCGTATAAAACTCTTTTACCCAGTTAATGATATCTTCCTCTTGTATTCCGTCCATAAAACTTTCAATAAATAAATTAGTAAATTTATTTTTATATTTTAAAAGTGTCTCGTTTGAAACAATCTCTCTTGTTAAACCAATGACGAATGTTCCTTTACCACGTATTGTTTCGATAATTCCGTTCCGTTCAAGCTCTTGATAAGCTCTACTGACTGTATTTGGGTTTACGACTAAAGTTGTTGCTAATTCACGAACTGAAGGAAGTTTCTCGCCGTTTAGTAAAATCTTTTTTAAAATTTGTTCTTTAATTTGCAGAACTATTTGCTCCCATAGTGGTAAATGACTTCTTGGATCTAAAATAATCATTAAGTGAACACCTCCTCAAATTAGGCCTTAGATTGTATTGAGTGTACTAAGTGTATTAAGTGTATGGGTGTGATTAATACACTTCATTTATATCATATGTTTTTATGTTAGTAAATAGTTCCTGTAATTCTAATATTTTCTCTCATGTTTGATTAAACTACTTATATTTGGAAAAAATATGTATGAATAGAATGGAGGGTTAAAAATGAAAAAGGTAGTACTAACTCTTTTAAGTAGTGTAATGATCTTTTCATTATCACTACCAAAAGTAATGGCAAGAGAAACGCAATCAAATGATGTAAGCTTAACGAAAAATGCATTATCTTCCGTAATTATTGAACAGGATACAGGGAAGATCTTATATGAAAAAGATGCTAGAAAAGAGCTTCCTCCAGCAAGTATGACGAAAATAATGACAATGCTTATTATTATGGAAGAAATTAATAAGGGTAAGCTTAAGTTAAGTGATAAAGTGATGACAAGTGAGCATGCTGCATCAATGGGTGGTTCTCAAATCTTTTTAGAGCCAGGGGAAGAGATGACAGTAAATGAAATGTTAAAAGGCATTGCGATTGCATCTGGTAATGATGCATCTGTTGCGATGGCTGAAAAAATTGCTGGTACTGAAGATGCTTTTGTTGCATTAATGAACAAAAAAGCAAAAAAATTGGGGTTAAAAAATACACATTTTGAAAATCCGACTGGCTTACCAGCTCCAGGACATTACTCATCAGCGTATGATATGGCAATTATGGGTAGAGAACTTTTAAAATATCCATTGATTACTAAGTATACGGGAACGTATGAAGATTATTTGCGTAAGGATACTGAAAAACAGTTTTGGTTAGTAAATACAAATAAGTTAGTCCGTTTTTATCCTGGTGCTGATGGTTTGAAAACAGGATTTACAGCAGAGGCAAAATATTGCTTAACCGCAACAGCGAAGAAAAACAATATGAGAGTAGTAAGTGTCATTATGGGAGCACCAACTTCTAAGGAAAGAAATGCACAAATGTCAAACATGTTAGATTATGCATTTAATCAATATCAAGTTAAACAATTAATTAAACAAGGTGAAAATGTCGAAAGGCTTAATATTAGCAAAGGGAAGTCGAAAGAAGTACCAGTTGTGACGAAAAGTCCGGTTTCTGTCGTTCTTAAAAAAGGTGAAGCTTTGAATAAAATTACAAAAGATATTAAGTTAAATAAAAATATTCAAGCTCCAATCATTAAAGGACAAGTAGTTGGTGTTTTAGTTTTAAAACAAGGTAGTAAAGTTTTATCTAAAACTGACTTAATTGCTAAAAAATCAGTAAATAAAGCAGCTTGGTATGATTTATTTAAACGAACTGTTGGAGGATTCAACTGATTTTTTACGACTAATTTCGATGATTACAAAAAGTTTTGACGTTTTATCACTAGTTTTGTCACTGTGAAGGAATTCGAATAGGTTTTAACGAAACTTTCAATAACCGTCAAATAAGGAGGTTATTGAAGTGAGTCTTAATATTGAACTTGAAGTGAAAAATGCAATCCTTTGTGTAAGACTTGCAGGTGAACTTGATCATCACACTGCCGAGGATTTACGTTTACAAGTGAACGAGGTTTTAGAGTCCCAGACTATCCAACATATTTTATTAAATCTTGAACATTTAACTTTTATGGATAGCTCTGGTTTAGGTGTAATTTTAGGTAGGTATAAAGTAATTCGAAATAAAGGTGGAGAAATGGTAGTTTGTTCAATTTCTCCATCAATTAAGCGTTTATTTGATATGTCTGGTTTATTTAAGATCGTTCATCTTGCAGATGACGAGTCAAATGGACTTAATGTATTGGGGGTGGCATAATGCGTAATGAAATGAACCTTCAATTTTCCGCATTAAGTCAAAATGAATCTTTTGCTCGGGTAACGGTAGCTGCTTTTATTACTCAGTTAGATCCAACTTTGGATGAATTAACTGAAATCAAGACAGTTGTGTCTGAGGCAGTTACAAATGCAATTATTCATGGATATGAAAATAACCCAGAAGGAATTGTTTTTATCTCAGTTCTTCTTGAAGATCAAACAGTAACATTAACGATTAGAGATGAAGGGGTGGGGATTGCTGATTTAGATGAAGCAATGCAACCTTTATATACATCTAAACCAGATCTAGAAAGATCAGGTATGGGATTTACGATCATGGAAAACTTTATGGATAAATGTGAAGTTGTATCTACTATTAACGTAGGAACGACTGTTACGGTTAAAAAGTACTTATCAAATAGCAACGCTCTATGTAATTAAGGAGAATAGCCTATGGACGTAGAAGTCAAGCAAGATCAACCCCGCGCGCAATTAAAGGATCATGAATTAAAGGAGTTAATTAAGCGTAGTCAGGATGGAGATCAATTGGCTAGAGACAGCATCGTCGGGCACAACATGAGACTGGTATGGTCAGTTGTTCAGCGCTTTATTAACCGAGGATACGAACCAGATGATCTATTTCAAATTGGTTGTATCGGTTTACTAAAATCAGTAGATAAGTTTGATTTATCTTATGATGTACGATTTTCTACATATGCTGTACCTATGATCATTGGCGAAATCCAACGATTTATTCGAGATGATGGTACAGTAAAAGTAAGTCGTTCATTAAAAGAAACGAATAATAAGATTCGTAAGGCAAAAGAGGAATTAAGTAAAACGCTTGGAAGAATGCCAACTATTAACGAGATCGCTACACATATGGAAATTACTCCAGAGGATGTTGTACTTGCTCAGGAAGCTAGTAGAGCGCCGTCATCAATTCATGAAACTGTTTATGAAAATGATGGTGATCCGATTACATTGTTGGATCAAATTGCTGATAACCATGAAACAAATTGGTTTGAAAAATTTGCATTAAAAGAGGCTATAAAACAGCTCGATGATCGAGAACGATTAATTGTGTATTTAAGATACTATAAAGATCAAACTCAATCGGAAGTTGCTGAGCGTTTAGGAATTTCACAAGTACAAGTTTCAAGACTTGAGAAAAAAATTCTCCAACAAATGAAAGATAAAATCAAATAATCATATCTTAAGCTAAAAAGCTGAGGAGTCGTATTTAAACAATACGGTCCTCAGCTTTTTATTTTTCCCATTTCCTTCTCTTCCTGCATTCCATGCACTTATTGCCTTCCTGCACTTATATTTTTGGGAAGTTTTCACATACTAGTTGTAATTGAATTCATAAAGCTTTGAAACTGAGGGGAAAGTATGAAAAAGGTCTTATACATTAAATTACTTAATCGGATTGTTGTACAAGTAGGTAAACAGGTGCATTTAGGAGAAATTGCACGTTTGCAGGGGACAAATATTAATTTAGAACCAATCAGAAACATCATTGTACATGAATCAAAAAAGGAGGATGGAACACACACCGTTATCGATATACTTGAGATTCTTCCGTTAATACAAAAAATTGATCCTGACATTTCTTTTGAACTAATTGGCGTATCAATGTGTATTTTAGAACTTGAAAATGCTGTTTCAAAGAGCAATTTTATCTTATTTTGTTTCGTTTGGATCTTGTTATTTTCAGGTTCGTCATTGGCGATTATCTACTTTCATGAAGATGTAAGTATGCAGCAAGTTCAACAACGAATTTACTATATGATTACGGGAGAATATAATTTTAAACCATTATTACTTCAAGTACCATATTCTTTTGGATTAGGTATTGGGATGATTTTATTCTTTAATCAATGGTTTAAAACAAGATTAAATGAAGAACCAAGCCCACTTGAAGTTGAAATGTTTCAATATCAGCGCTCAATGGATGAATATGTGTTAGTTAATGAAAATAAGAAGCCAACCAAAAGCGTGAATACTGATGATTAAGCAATTGTTTGTCGCATTCATTGGTTTTTCAGGAGGAATTGCTGTAGGGACAGGATTTGTCGCATTTTTGTCCGTTATCGGGATCATTCCTAGACTAACACAATTAACAAAAACAATGAAAAAAATTCGTGCTTATGAATTAGCAGTCATTTTAGGTGCGATATTCGGCTGTTGGGTTAGTTTACGAAATACTGTCTTTCATTTGCCAAGTATATTTTCAGTATTCATTGGGCTTTTAGCAGGTATATTTATCGGAATGTTAGCAGCTGCATTAACCGAGGTATTAAATGTGTTTCCAATTTTAGCAAAACGAATTGGTATTCAAAAAAAAATCGTGTACTTACTAATGGCAATTGCACTAGGGAAAGTTTTTGGTTCATTATTTCATTGGATTTATTTTATAGAGTGAAAGGATGGGTAAAATGAGTGGGAAATTGAAAGCAAATTATAAAGAAAATGTGAAAGATTACCAACCGAAAAAACCAGTATTAAGAAATTGTATTAGAGCATTTTTAGTTGGTGGATTTATTTGTTTTCTAGGAGAATGTATT
Source organism: Gottfriedia luciferensis (assembly GCF_002156865.1). Classification (GTDB taxonomy): domain Bacteria; phylum Bacillota; class Bacilli; order Bacillales; family Bacillaceae_G; genus Gottfriedia; species Gottfriedia luciferensis. The sequence goes on from NZ_NCTA01000032.1 coordinate 20,935, forward strand.
ACGAAAATCTATATAAATTATTTTAATTTTACTGAAAAAAATGTTGGTGATCCAACGGTTGCAACGCTCGTTTTAATTTCGAGCTTACTAACTGGATTAGGAATATATGATAAAATTGGTCAATTTGCCGGAGCGGGTTCAGCGGTTCCAGTTACAGGATTTGCCAACTCGATGACGAGTGCAGCAATGGAACATAGAAGTGAAGGCCTTGTTCTCGGTGTAGCAACGAATATGTTTAAGCTCGCAGGATGTGTAATTGTTTATGGAGTTGTTTCAGCATATGTTGTCGGAATGATCCGTTATGCATTTAAAGCATTTTTTTAGGAGGTGAGTACCATTGGGTTTAATAGGAAAGCAAACATGGGAATTTAAAAATGGTGTATATGTTCAATCAACTGGAACTGCTGTGGGTCCTAGAGAAAATTTGGGTCTGCTTGCTGGCAAGTTTGATTATGCTTATGAGGACTTACATTGTGGTGAAGATAATTGGGAATTGGCAGAGAGAGCGTTAATGAGAAATGCAATTTCAATTGCCCTTAAAAAAGCAAATAAAAATATAGAAGATATTGATGTTTTTTTAGCAGGAGATTTATTAAACCAAAATGTTACTGCAAATTTTATGGCAAGGGAACTACAACTACCTTTCTTATGTATGTTTGGAGCATGTTCAACATCTATGGAAACTGCTTCTCTCGGTGCGCAGTTAATTGATAGTGGTTATGCAAAAATGGCATTAGCTGCAACAAGTAGCCATAATGCAACTGCTGAAAGGCAATATCGATATCCTACGGAATATGGAGGTCAAAAACCTGATTCCGCAACATTTACAGTAACCGGTGGTGGAAGTATCCTTCTGTCGAACAAGAAAAGCAAAATAAAAGTTAAATGTGCCACAATCGGAACAGTTCAGGATTTAGGATTAACTGATCCATTCGACATGGGTTCGGCAATGGCTCCTGCGGCGGCATATACGATTGTTCAGCATTTCAAAGATACGAATACTACACCAGATGATTTTGATTTAATCGTTACTGGTGATCTATCGGCTGTTGGTGCTCCAATTTGTGAGCAACTCGTGAGAGAAGAAGGATATGAAATGGCTGGAAAATATAATGATTGTGGTTTGTTAATTTATGATCGTGAAAATCAAGAAGTTTTTGCCGGGGGTAGTGGTTGTGCATGTTCAGCAGTTGTAACGTATGGACATTTGTTTGAAGAGTTGAAGAAGGGAACTTATAAACGTATTTTAGTTGCTGCAACTGGAGCACTATTAAGTCCTACGATGATCCAACAAAAAGAGTCAATTCCAACAATTTCTCATGCTGTCGTTTTTGAAAGCTGTTAGGAGGTGTGAAGATGGATTTTGTTAATGCTTTTATAGTAGGAGGACTAATCTGTGTAGTTGGTCAGTTATTATTTGATTTCACAAAGTTAACCCCAGGACATGTCATGTGCATATTTGTTGTAATTGGGTCTATTTTAGATGGATTTGGCATTTATGATAAATTAATTAAATTTGCTGGTGCAGGTGCAACAGTCCCAATAACTAGTTTTGGTCATTCTTTATTGCATGGAGCGATGGCAGAAGCAGAGAATCACGGATTTATCGGAATTGGAATGGGGATTTTTTCGCTCACGTCATCTGGTATTTCAGCAGCCATTTTATTTTCATTTATAATTGCACTTATCTTTAAGCCAAAAGGTTAATGTATGAAAAAGAAAAGGATCATTATCGTAACCGACGGAGATATTTATGCACATCGGAGTATTGAGCATTTAGCCAAACAATTTGGTGGATGCACAATTTCACAATCACAAGGTAATCCCACTAAATTCTCTGGTAAGAGAATGGTTGAAATCATAATGCAAGCACAAAAAGAACCAGTATTTGTATTGTTTGATGACAGTGGCTATATGGGTGAAGGTCCTGGAGAAAAGGCTTTAAAATATGTTGCAAATGATAAACATATTGAAGTGATCGCTGCATTAGCAGTTGCTTCAAATACGCACCATCAAGAATGGACTAGAGTAGATGTTAGCATCGATAATGAAGGGAATTTAACGGAATACGGAGTAGATAAGTATGGTGTACCAGATATAGAGCTCGGAAGAATAAATGGCGACACAGTTTATAATCTAGATCAATTAAATATTCCTTTCGTATTAGGCATTGGTGATATTGGGAAAATGGGCGGTAAAGATGATATTGAACTTGGTTCCCCTATCACAAGAAAAGCAATTGAATACATCCTTGAAAGGAGTGAACTCAACTGACAACGTCGAAGAAACCAACACATCTTACAAATAAACTAGTTACAAATTCAAATATCTTAACAGATAAATTAGGCTATGGAGTAAGTTTTGATATTGGTAAACGAATCGTTTACGTAAACAAAGTTGAAGTTCAACTATTTTATGTAAATGGATTAACTGATACAAATTTCATTCAAAGGATCTTGGATGATTTAATCGGACTCCAAATAGTTGAAAAAAATAAATCAATCTTTAAAAATATTGAAGATACAATTGTTCATCAATCAGTTGAGATTGTTTTAACGATTGAAGATGTATTAAAAAAAGTTTTATCTGGTCTAATCGTAGTATTAGTTGATGGAGAGGATAAAGCTCTTGCAGTTGATGTAAGGAGTTATCCTGGACGAGGTCCTACTGAACCTGATACTGAGCGAGTTGTACGAGGTTCACGTGATGGATTTACTGAAAATATCATTAATAATACTGGTCTAATTAGACGCCGCATTCGTGATGAAAATTTAAGAAATGAGATACTTTCAGTTGGTGAAAGTTCGAAGACAGATGTCTGTATTTCGTATATTGAAGGACTAGCCAATGAAGGACTAGTAAAAGAAATTCGTGATCGAATAAACGGAATCCATTGTGATGGATTATCAATGTCAGATAAAAAATTGGAAGAATTTATATTAAAGCAAGGATATAATCCATTTCCTTTAGTAAGGTACTCAGAAAGGCCAGATGTTATCGCAAATCATATACTTGAAGGTCATGTATGTATAATCGTAGACACATCTCCAAGTGTAATTATTACACCTGCAACATATTACCATCATATGCAACATGCTGAAGAATTCCGACAAACACCTTCAGTTGGTACGTTCCTTCGCTGGGTTCGGTATATTGGAATTTTTATGTCAGTCTTTTTATTACCATTTTGGTTGTTATTATGTAATTATCCTGAAGTCTTACCAAAGTCATTAAGTTATATTGGTCCAAAGGAAACGAGTAATATTCCAATCTACTTACAATTGATCATTGCTGATGTAGGGATTGAATTCTTAAGGATGGCTAGTATACATACACCAAATGCAGTATCTACTTCGATGGGTATTATCGCTGCAGTATTAATTGGACAAGTTGCGATTGACGTTGGTCTTTTTCAGCCAGAAGTTGTGTTATATACGGCCGTATCAATGATCGGTTCATATGCTACACCAAGTTATGAACTAGCTCTTGCAAATAAATTAGCCAAATTTGTCATCTTAATATTAACAGCAATCTTAGGAGTAAAAGGATTTATGATTGGTTCGACTTTACTAATTCTTTTCTTAGCAAGTCTAAATACATTAAATACGCCTTATTTATGGCCATTTATTCCATTTGATTTTAAAGCGTTCTACCATCTCGTTATCCGGACAAAAGCAAGTGAAAGTAAACAAAATAAAGGTGGTAAAACGATCGGTGATGCTTCATTATAATCGTAATAAAAAACCCGGAAACTTTTTAAGAAGATCCGGGTTTTTCATGCTTATTTAAATAATGAAACAATCGCATCAAATAAAGCTGAGAAAAAAGCTTTTAGTTTTTGAATGAATGAGTGACCTTCTTCAGAATTTAAGTAGTCTGAAATCTTGTTTTTTGCTTTCGTTAATTGGTTACCAACTTGGTCCCAGTTAATGTTTAGATCTTTCATTTTTTCAAATAAAGACATTAAACTAGCTTTTTGGTCAGCAGTTAATGTAATTCCTAAATCTTTTGCAATTCGATCAATTAATGATTTTAATTCATCGGTAGACATGTTAGGATTTTTCGCTAATTCATCTTTAATTTTTGTAACTAGTTGTACAGCTTTTTCGTCACCAACAGAATCACCAAGCTTCGCTGTTTTAACCATTTCTTCGTTAGCTACTTTTTTAACATCGTCAGGAATTACTTCTCCTGAACTTAGTTCGTATGCTTTCATTATCCCGGTTAATGCAGCAGTACCTGATACTTCAAATGGGGCAGTTATTACAATGTTTGCATCCTTTAGCCCTGCAGTTATTAAAGCATTTGTATACATTGAGTTTGTAACCCATGAAATATTATTCGTTTGAACGATAATGCCTGTATTTTTTTCACCAATTGTAATCATAGCAGATGAAAGAGCACGTGTACCGATCTGAGCACTAGGTACAGTACCATCTAAATATTTATGCTCCTCTTGATTTGAAACAGTAACCATTCTAGCATCAGATGGGGCACCCATTTCAGCTAATAATGATTTCTTTTGCGTTTCAGATAAATTTTGTCCAAGAGTTACAATTGTCTCACCAGGTACGGCATCAGCATATACCGATAAAGGCATTGCAATTAATCCCATAGAAATGGTGAAAGCTAATAATTTTTGTTTCAACAAAGAAACACTCCCTTTACAATAATCCAAATTTTACATCTTACAACACTATTATAGTACTTTTCGAAAACTTGTCATTACTTTTTGTTTTTTGTATGATTAGATAAGCGTTACTAGTTTATTCAGTAATGGTAATGATAGGACAATAAAGTCTTATGAAATTGTTTGTACATAAGGAGGATTTATATTATGAAAAAAGCAAGTATCACTTTTGAAAATGGTGAGCAAATACTTATCGAGCTATTTCCAGAACACGCACCAGGTACAGTTGAAAACTTTGAAAAGTTAATTCGTCAAGGTTTCTACAATGGCCTAACATTTCACCGTGTAATTCCAGGATTTGTTTCTCAAGGTGGAGATCCAAATGGTAATGGAACTGGCGGACCAGGATACCAAATTAAATGTGAAACTGTTGGTAACCCATTAAAACATAAAGCAGGAGCTTTATCAATGGCACATGCTGGAAAAGATACTGGTGGTAGCCAATTCTTCATCGTACATGAGCCACAACCTCATTTAGATGGTGTTCATACTGTTTTCGGTCAAGTAATTGAAGGTATGGATACAGTTTTAAGAATGCGTAACGGCGACGTTATGCAAGAAGTAAAGGTTTGGGACGAAGAATAGTCTAACCATAAAAAAATCAGACTGTTTTCAATCAGTCTGTTTTTTTTATGCCTTTTTCTGATTGTTCAGACTGATTGAAAACATTTGTCTTTCGAGGCGCGAAGCCTGGTGAGGAGCGGAGTTACCTTTAAACGGTAATGAGCACCGCAGGCGGGCAGTCTGAAACTCTCTTCTATTTCTATAGAAGAGAGTTTTTTATTAGTAACGATATTGATAATAGTGTTGATTTTGATAAGGATTTTGATAGCCATTCTGATGTGGCTGTTCTCTAATTTCTTGTTGGTTCTGAAATTGACGACTACAGTTTTTAGGTGGTCCAATAAAGATAGAAGGCTGTAAGGTTGAAGTTGTTCTTTTCCATTGATTTTCATCAAGACAATAAGTATGCGCGACGATATTCGAAGGGGTAAATTTTAAAAGATCTGAGAATAAAATGACATCTGGTGAAGGCGCATTAAATATTGCCAATAAATGGGTATTGTCTTCGGTTGCGATTTCATAGTGCCACCATCCTTGTGGTACATTTGCAACTTGACCAGGAGTGATCGGATAATTTAATAATTGCTTTGTATAAGGATTAATAATTGATACAACAGCTGAACCAGAAATACAATAAACTAATTCAGATGAGTTTTGATGATAATGAGGCTCTACAACATTATTTAAGCTTAAATAAATATCTAATAAAGATAAATGATCTAATGAATTTAATTCATTTATACTTAATTGATTGATAAAATTTTGACTATCTTTTACAAAAGCATGGTTTTTATTTATATCATACGTAAATTGAATACTTGGCGATGTATAATCTAAATCCAACCTCATAGTTTTCACCCTTTTTTAAACACTAATTTAAAATTTAATTTATTCAATTTAAGGGAAATGGTGACAAATGCCTATTTGCCAAAAAGAATTTGAGCAAAAATCGAAAGGAGCATATGGAAAAAAATAGAACGTAACTGATTCTTTTATACATTTTTTGCAATAACACAGACCCTTGGATTACTTGACTTCGCGCTTCATCATACAAGCCTTAAGCGTTTTCATGTCTTGACAGAAAAATGTGTGAATTATATATTTGAAATATTGATATATTTGGAACGATTTTGAGTATTTATCGTACTATATAAGCGTGATCAAACATATAATATGTATTGGTTTAGGAGATCATTTAAGAGTTTTAATAATTTTTAAGAGGGGTAAACATGCTAATTAGGTATAAGAAAACATATGAGAAAATTGCAATGGGCCTGCTTTCGTTTATGCCGAATGAAAAAAATGTGAAGAGCTTAGTAAATACAATTAAAGATTATGAAACAAATGAAGATAATCACTTGTTCCTTTGGAAGTTAGACGATATTGTTGGAATTATTGGAATCCAACTACTACCAGATCAGGTTCTTTTAATCAAACATCTTAGTGTAAACCCTTCATTTCGAAATCAAGGTATAGCAACAGCATTGTATGATGCAATAAGAAATCAGTATACTGACTATACAATTATTACTACTTCAGAAATAGCCTCATTTATTGAACATTGCCATAGTAGTTTAAAAGTATTATAAAAAGGTGTTCGTCATTTTTTAGACGTTCACCTTTTGTTTTTCTTATTTTCTTCTTAATTCTAACTGTTTTAATCTTTCAGTAATTACATCTGTTCGATCACGAGTAGAGTGTTTATGAATTAAATCCTCTGTAAAAGATGAATAGTTTTCTTTTTGATTTTGATAATGTTTTAGCAACTCTGAATCTTGTAGTGGTAAGTCAAAATATTGGAAATCGATTTGGTTCTCGATATTTGACTGTAAATCAACGATGATTTGTTTAAATCGGTCTTGATCAATTCCTGCCATGTTTAATAAATGTTTATCATTTGAAAAAGTAACGACATGACGCATTAATTTTTTTGCACCGATAAAGTTACTTCTTCTATAATGATATAATACTACTGATAATCGGATTAATCCTAACCATACTTTTTTATATTGTTGATTTTGTTCAAGTTTCCATTGTTCTTCAAGAATTTCGTGACATTCAAAAAAATCACGATCAAAATGGAAATGACATAAATATTTTATGTACCGTTCATTTTTATTATAAAGGACCAAGTTTTTCACCTCTTTGATAGTAAAATTTTAACAGATATCGAATGATTAAAAAAGAAGAAAGCCTAGATCAATTGTCTAGACTTTCACGTTTTGTTTTTTCACAAGTTAAATTAGCAGACGAAAGCACATCCAACGATGATTAATAAAATAAATAATACTACGATTAAAGCAAATCCTCTACCGTGACCAAAACCAGTGAACTCTGGAGAAACAACACCTTTACCCATAAAAATAACCTCCTTACTACAAATAATTCTTCTTGCAATGATATCTTATGAAAATTTTAAAAAAGTGGTATAGGCAGATATCTAAAAATTGAGGAACAAAGGAAGATCATCAATGAAATTTCCTTTTCCACTATATAGTTTTGTGCATTTATCCTTTATACTGTTAAAGTATCTATTTTTCTATATTTATATTAAATGTAAGTTGGTGACTAGTTTGTGAAGCAATATGAAGTTAAAATTGATGCATTTGAAGGGCCATTAGATTTATTACTTCATTTAATTCAACGATTTGAAATTGATATTTATGATATACCTGTATCTGAAATAACAGATCAATATGTTTCATATATTCATACAATGAAAGAATTAGAATTGGACATTGCGAGTGAATATTTAGTGATGGCGGCTGAATTACTTGCCATGAAAAGTAAAAGTATTTTACCCAATCATGAAGAACAAGCTGATTGGGATGCTTTATTGGAAGAAGATCCTCGTGAAGAATTAATGAATCGATTAATTATATATAAGCAATTTAAAGAAGCTGCGGTTGTTTTTCAGGAAAAAGAGTCAGAACGTGCAATGATTTTCACGCGAAATCCAGTTGATTTGTCTGAATATGGTCCTAGACCTGAAGATATTTCAATGCCAACTGATGTAACGATTTACGATATGTTTGGTGCACTTCAAAAGCTTTTTAAACGAAAAAAGTTACAAGAACCACTTCAAACGAAAATTGTACGTGAAGAGATTTCAATCGAAAAAAGAATGGAAGAAATTGTTAACCATTTAAAATCATTAAAGAAGAGAACAAATTTTATTAGTTTATTTCCATATAATGATAAAGAAAGTATCGTGGTTACTTTCTTAGCCATCTTGGAGCTAATGAAAACGAAAGAAATAGTTGTAGAACAAGAACAAAATTTTTCAGAGATTTTTCTAACAACTCGAGAAATTTTTGAAGAAAAGCAAGCTGAGGTGTACTTGTAATGGAACATGTAAATAATTTAATGGGTGTTCTAGAAGGTCTGTTATTTGTTGCAGGCGATGAAGGAATATCAATAGTTGAGTTATCAGAGACATTGGAATTAAATCAAACAGAAGTTCTTGAATTGATTGAAAGTCTAAAAAAAGAATATGAAAGTCCAAATAGAGGGTTACAACTACGGATTTTAGCGAATCGTTATAAACTAACCTCCAAAAGGGAACATGGCGAATTTTTCAAAAAGCTTGTAGAAAGCCCATCAAATTCTTCCTTGTCTCAGGCGGCATTAGAAACTTTAGCGATTGTCGCTTATCAACAGCCTATAACTAGGACAGAAATAGAAGACATTCGTGGAGTAAAAACAGAAAAACCAATTCAAACCCTGGTCTCAAAATATTTAATTAAGGAAGTTGGACGTGCAGAAGGAACTGGACGAGCAATATTATACGGTACAACTACTGAGTTTTTAGATTACTTTGGATTGAAAAATATTAAAGAATTGCCACCTTTACCGCAGGATTTAAAAATGGAAGAGGTTGAAGAAGAGGCAGACTTATTTTTTAGTAAATTTGAAAAAGAAGATTAGTTAAAAAATTCTGCGATTTTACTGGCATCCTATGTTAAACTATTACTATGGAAATCTTGGAGGCGAAAGAATTGTTTATTTATAATTGTCATGGATATGAATTAGTAAAGGCTCAATCAAATACTTCAGAAGATTTTTTTAATCGCTCTGAGGTTGAATATGAATACAATGGAGAAAGATTTGTTACTTCAGTTTTATATGTACGATTCTTTGAAGAACAACTTCCAGAAGTAAGTGATATTAAAACAACTAGATTATACGATAATGGTGAAGAATCAGTAGATTTTCGTGATGTAGTTGCACTTGCATTCATCATTAAAAACCCGGCCTACCGTGGAAGAAAACGTATATATATAAGTGAATTAGATCAATTTGTTAATGAACTACAAGGTGTAGATTTTGATCAATTGGTAGGATATGTAAGAAGTATTAAACAAAGTTCGAATAACAGAGTTAAAGTATCGATCTAATTAATGGAGGGAATAAAATGTCGAATAAGATGGTAGAGCATCAATTAAAAATTGTAGGTAATCAATTAGGAATTGTTGGCTTAGAATGTAATTTGTTTTTAAATAAAAATTCTTTACCGTCGTTTCAACATGAAAATTCAACAGTGGACACAACCTACATGGAGATGATACTTTCGTCATTACGTAGAATTACAGTATACAGTGAGGACGCAAAGGAAGTTTGTGAGAAAATTTTAAGTGGTCAGTTCCATAAAGCGACTGCTGAGGATACATTACATAAAATATATCACAGATGTATAGCAGAATTCTTCTCTCCTAAAAACGATGCGTGGTATGAAAATAGTCGTGCAGCATATACAGGTAATCAAGCAATTACTTTTTATAAAGCTGTACCTACTACTGTTCAAGAATTATTTTCATCATTAGAGAAAGTTTTTCAACAAATGAGAGAAGAGCTTGAGTATTATGAAACAGATTACTCGACCAAACAAATGCAGCAATACAAACAGTAATTAGAAATTCAGACTGTTGGCAAACGCTCGCTTTCTTCGTTGCTTCGCCTGCTGAGCGGTGCTCATTACCGTCTAAAGGTAACTCCGCTCCTCGCCAGGCTTCGCGCCTCGAAAGACAAACGTTTTCAATCAGTCTGAAATCAGATAAATAGGACTTTGTCTACACACTGAGACTAGAAAAATTCTAGTCTTTTTCAGCGTGTTGAATAGATAACGGTCAATATGATAAAAGGCCATTAAGAGAACATTATTGATGATAAAGTTAGTATTTTTTGATGATCTATTAATGAATTTAAGTGTTAATCTGTTTTGAGAATATTTATAACTCCATCAAATTCAAATCATTAGATAGATCGATTTTTATCAGTTTAAAATATTAAATACTAATTTTTATAAAAATGAATTCAAAGGGCAGGAAAAGCAGGAAAAGCAGATAGGAAATATATTATATAGAGGAATTCAATAAAATGCTTTAAAGTCTTTTAATATCTTTTCATTTCACT
>NZ_NCTA01000033.1 GCF_002156865.1 Gottfriedia luciferensis
TGAGACCCCGCAGGCTTGCCGAGGAGGCTCAGCTCACGCCCCATGGAAAGGGAGCATCCTGTAACGGAAATCAACATTCTTTTTTAACAGAATCAAAACTTAAAATACAAGATTCTAATTTGATAAATCCACCTAGGGTGCACATTAATATTATTTTCAAATTAACACTTTGATGTTATATACAACAACAATCAAAAAATAAAATCGGCCGAAACCAATCATGTCAATTGTTTCAGCCGATTCTAGTAAAACGTATTCTATTAAGATAACTACGAGCGAAATGCTCGTAGTTTTTTGGAAGAAAATTATCTTTTTTGAATTTCTTCCATTAATATTTTATTTAATAATGGTGGATTAGCTTGACCTTTAGTTGCTTTCATCATTTGACCAACAAGGAAACCAATCGCTCGGTCTTTACCATTTTTAAAGTCTTCAATTGATTGAGGGTTCTTATCAAGTGTCTCAATTACAAGATTACGAAGAGTACCTTCATCAGAAAGCTGAACTAAACCTTGTGATTTAACGATTTCGTTAGCGTCTCCGCCTTTTTCGATTAGCTCAGTGAATACTTTTTTCGCAATTTTAGATGAAATTGTTCCATCCTCAATTAACTTAAGCATACTTGCTAAGTTTTCAGGTGTTAAGGCAACATCGTGTAATTCTTTTTGAGATTTATTTAAGTATGCTGATACTTCACCCATTAACCAGTTAGATGCTAATTTTGCATCTGCACCGTTATTGATCGTTTCATCGAAGAAATCAGACATTTCTTTTGTTAGTGTTAATACCATTGCATCGTAAGCCGGTAAGCCTAATTGTTCAACATAACGTTTTTGACGAGCATCTGGAAGCTCAGGAATACTTTGGCGAACACGCTCTTTCCACTCATCATCAATGTATAGTTCAACTAAGTCTGGCTCTGGGAAGTAACGGTAATCATCTGAACCTTCTTTAACACGCATTAAAATTGTCGTTTTTGTTGCTTCATCATAACGACGTGTTTCTTGTTGGATTATTCCACCAGATAACAATACTTTTTCTTGGCGAACTTGCTCATGCTCTAGTCCTTTTTGAACGAACGTAAATGAGTTTAAGTTCTTTAATTCTGCTTTCGTACCGAATTTTTCTTGGCCAAAAGGACGTAATGATATATTTGCATCACAACGAAGTGAGCCTTCTTCCATTTTCACATCAGATACGCCAGTGAATTGAATAATTGATTTTAGTTTCTCTAGGTATGCATAAGCCTCTTCAGGAGTACGCATATCAGGCTCAGAAACGATCTCAATTAACGGAGTTCCTTGACGGTTAAAGTCCACTAATGAATAACCTTCATCAGTATGATTTAATTTACCTGCATCCTCTTCTAAATGAACGCGAGTAATACCGATTCGTTTCTTCTTGCCACCTACTTCAATTTCAATCCAACCATTTTCACCGATCGGCTTATCAAATTGAGAGATTTGGTAAGCTTTTGGATTATCAGGATAGAAGTAATTTTTACGGTCAAATTTCGTTTCAGTTGCAATCTCACAATTTAGTGCCATTGCAGCTTTCATACCAAAATTTACAGCTTCTTCGTTTAATACTGGTAATACCCCAGGATAACCTAAATCAATTACTCCAGTATTTGTATTTGGATCTGCACCAAACGCATTAGGGCTTGGTGAGAAGATTTTTGATTTTGTTTTTAATTCTACGTGTACTTCTAAACCGATTATCGTTTCAAAATTCATCTTTCCCGCGCCTCCTTATAGTTGTGGTCTTTGTTTTGTAAAGTCTGTTGCTTGTTCATATGCATGTGCAACTCGGTAAATCGTTGACTCATCAAAATGTTTACCAATTATTTGTAATCCTAACGGTAATCCATTATGGAAGCCACAAGGAACTGAAATAGCTGGAACGCCCGCTAAGTTAATAGGAATCGTTAAAATATCATTTGCGTACATTGTCATAGGATCACTTACTTTTTCTCCTATTTTAAATGCAGGAGTTGGTGTAGTTGGTCCAATGATAACATCATAGTTTTCAAATACTTTTTCAAAATCTTCTTTGATTAAAGTACGTACTTGTTGAGCTTTTTTGTAGTAAGCATCATAGTAACCTGAACTTAGTGCATATGTACCAAGCATGATACGACGTTTTACTTCATCTCCAAAGCCCTCAGCTCTAGTTTTCTTGTAAAGATCAATTAAGTTCTCTACATCTGCTGCACGATGACCATAGCGAATACCATCAAATCGAGCTAAGTTAGCAGATGCTTCAGATGAAGAAATTAGGTAATATGTAGCTAATGCGTATTTTGAGTGTGGTAATGAAACCTCTTCCCATGTAGCGCCTAAGCTTTCTAATAGATTTAAAGCAGCCATTACAGATGCTCGTGCTTCTTCTCCAACACCTTCACCTAAATATTCCTTAGGTACTGCAATTCTTAAGCCTTTAATATCTCCAGTTAGTGATTGTACAAAAGAAGGAACCTCAACGTTTGCCGATGTTGAATCACTAGCATCTAAGCCTGAAATTGCTTGTAATAATAATGCATTGTCTTCTACATTTCTAGTAATTGGTCCAATTTGATCTAGTGAAGAAGCAAATGCTACTAAACCAGAACGAGATACACGGCCATATGTAGGTTTTAAACCAACAACACCACAGAATGAAGCTGGCTGACGAATTGATCCACCTGTATCAGAACCTAATGAGAATAGTACTTCACCAGCAGCAACTGAAGCTGCAGATCCACCACTACTTCCGCCAGGTACATAATCAGTATTCCAAGGGTTGCGAGAACCACCGAATGCAGAATTTTCATTTGATGAACCCATTGCAAATTCATCCATATTTAGTTTTCCGATCGTGATTGCTTCAGCTTGTGCTAATTTCGTTACAACTGTTGCATCATAAATAGGATTAAAGTTTTCAAGAATCTTACTTGCACAAGTAGTACGAAGTCCTTTTGTAACAATATTATCCTTTACACCAATTGGCATACCAGAAAGAATTCCACGAGATTCATCCCATGCTTTTTCATCTAGTGCTTTTGCTTGAAGACGAGCTTGCTCTTCATTTAAAGTTAAAAATGATTTTACTTCGCCATCAACTGCTGAGATACGTTCATAAGATTCATTTACTAATTCTTCTACTTTAATCTCTTTTGATTTTAATTTTTTATGTAATTCTGAAACTGTATATTCAAATAATGACATTCTTCGTTCCCCCCTTAATCCAATATTGACGGTACTTTAACTTGTCCATCTTGGTGGTCTGGTGCATTTTTAAGTACCTCTTCAATTGGTAAACCTTTACCTGGTTCATCTTTACGTAATACGTTACGCATTTTCAGTACGTGGGTAGTTGGTTTTACATTCGTTGTATCAAGTTCACCTAACTGCTCAGCAAAATCTAAAATTGCTCCAAGTTGTTTTGAAAATTTCTCTGCTTCTTCTTCAGTTACCGCTAAACGCGCTAAATGAGCAACGTGCTTAACTTGCTCCATTGTAATTTTTGACATTTATATGCACCTCCATATTATTCGCACAACATACAATATACTGATAATACCAAATTTCTCATGCCTCGGGCAACATTCCGCTTAAACACGAATAAAAATATTGAAAAAAGTTTTAATTATCTCTCTTAAAAATTAATCAAACGTTTGTTTAAATATCGATTTATTTATTATTCGGCAGATATTCTTGTTAATTCGATGCCATATTTTTTAAAATACTCAACTGAATAATCATCTGGATAACCTACATTATAGACAACTCTAGTTATTCCTGCTCCGTTAATCATTTTTGCGCAAGCTCTACATGGTGCAGTCGTGCAATAGAGTGTCCAATTGTCACCTTTTGTTTTTTGAATCCCTGATTGTACAAGTTGATAAATTGCATTTTCTTCTGCATGAAATGCATCACATGGGTATTCATTTGAATAGGTTCCACTTTCTAATAGACCTTTTTCACGTGCAGCAAAACGTGGACAACCTCCATCAATACAGTGTATAGCACCTTTCGGATAACCATTATAACCAGAAGCAATTACTCGATTGTCGCTTACAATAACTGCTCCAACCCTTCTACTTCCACAAGTTGAACGAAGAGAAGTAATAAATGCTTGTCCTAAAAAATAAGAGTCCCAATCATCACGAGTTCCTAAAGGAATTGAATCTACTAATTGAATAATTCTCTGTAAAATTTGCATGATATCCTTCTCTCTGTTTACTTTTTTATTTTAAAATTATAGCATAATAACAAGCGAAAGAGCTTGGCTGAAAGTAATAAGGTCACAATAAAAAGCTTAGCTTACTGAAGGGAATTTATCCCAATACTTAAATCTGGATTGTTTGCCTTAAAAAGATCAAGGCTTTACGTTATGAGACTTATTTTTGACTTATACTCCTTCTTTTAGTACCTCTTCCATAAGTCTTCTAACTAATTGAAGTACCCCTAAATAAATGAAATAAAAGGCATAATAAAAAGAGCGTAATTTACCTTACGCCCTTTTAGCATAATATCAATCATAATATGCAGCTGTTACATATCCTTTACCACTAGAAGATTTTACCGTGATAAAAAATTCAGCACCGTCTCCACCATCTAAATAACTATTTAGATTTCTCCAAGTAAGTATTTTCCCATCTGAAGATATTTCTGTTGGAGCTCCTACAATTTCGGATGTGCTACCATCGGATTCCTTAAGTATTACTTGTAGATTGCCTCCCGTTGAATTGTTATTTATTCTTACTTGGAAATCTCCTCCACCTGATTTAATAATTGATGGAAATGTCCAAGCTTTAGTGCTGTCTACATAAATACTAGGATCTGCACCTTTATAATCCCAAATACCAGCTTTAATAGGAACAGCAACAGTAGCATACGTATTACTACAAACTGGTCCAAATACCAATAAAGAAGATAAACTGCCTGTAAATAATATCACTTTTTTTAGTCTCATTTAAAAACTCTCCTATCTAGTAATTTTAACAATCCATGTTAATATCACTAGATTATAATTTTCTACTAAATTCTTATTGAGGATTTATAACTAAATTTGTGAACTTTTTCACATATCGATGTATGTTTATAGAAAGAATCGTCTTTACACAGAAATAGCGTGCTTAAACATTTACGATTTCTTTATTCATTCTAGCAAAAAAGCAATATTTAAGAGTTTCACAATTATATTCGAAATCTATAAAAAAGGATATTTAATGTAAATTATAGTGACATTTTACTATTTTTCTCTTTAAGGTAATATGATTACAATGTATAACAACCTTAAAATAATAATCATAAATAAACCTATTGCTATGTATAATAAGATTCTCAATCTATCTCTGAAAATTTTTTTATCCATATTTACCTCCGATCGAGCTATAGAACATGTAATCATTGTATGAATTTCTAACTGATTGCGTTAATCCTATTAATATCATATTTGACAATAATGAACTCCCTCCATAACTAATAAAAGGGAGCGTTATACCTGTTACGGGTAGTAAACCTATGGTCATTCCTATATTCTGAAAGATTTGGAATGCTAACACCGAAATAGTACCAACACAAATCATTGATCCAAACAAATTATTAGTATGATTTAGAGCACTTAACGCAATATTAATTATTCTACTTAATAAAAGAAAAAATAAAGTTATGACTATGGCTCCTCCAATAAAACCAAATTCTTCTCCTATATTTGCAAAAATAAAGTCTGTATGCTCTTCTGGGATGTATACACTTCCATTTAAATATCCTTTTCCTGAAAGTTGACCAGTCCCAATAGCAAGTAATCCCTGTTTTGTTTGAAAACCTGCATCAGTGTGTGCAAAAGGATCTAACCAACCTTCTATTCTACTTCTCTGATGAGGCATTAATAAAGATAGCATTCTTCTTTCAAAGTAGACTGGAAATTTGCTAATGATAACTAATAGAGCAGAAACAATAAGTGCAGGTATTGAAATTAAAAGTACAACAAGCGAAAGTTTAATTTTGGAGCTCAATGTGATGGAGATACTTATTACTATTAAAAGCATGGTCATTCCGGTGTCAGGTTGTATAAGAATTATTAAAATAGGTGGTAACGTAATAAACAAAATTTCACTTAACAAGATTAGGTCTTTTTTTAAATTAGCAATTGGATATAACTTATAATGTTGATCGACTACGGCACTAATACTAATTATTAAACTTATTTTCATAAATTCTGAAGGTTGTAATGTACCAAAAAAGGGTAGCTGAAACCATGCTTTAGCACCGTTAACTGGTCTTGCAATACTGTAAGGAGCAAACATTAATATTAGTAAAAGAGATAAACAAGTTCCGTAAATAATCCAGTTTATTTTTTTTATCCGATTAATATCAATTGTTGCAACTAATATCGATATGATCATTCCTATTAAATAAAAGGCACTTTGCTTTATAACAAAATCTCCATTGTATTGCCCGTTTCTACTTGCCGAGTATACAGCCACTATACTTGTAATCATTAATGAAAAAATTATTATTAACAAAATAGAATCATAAGATTTTAAAAAAGTTTTTTTAGGATTCATTTTCAATTCCTCTAACATTCTTTTCTCTTTTTAATTGGTTCTGTTAAATTTAATTGTTGATATAATACAAAAATACATTTTCGAAAAAGATTTAAAGAATTTAAGATACAGAGTATTTTAATGACTTGTTTGGAGTGTAAGGTGCGAGACTGAAGGAGCAGGAAAAGAATTACATAGTGAATATAGTCTTTTAATATCTTTTCCATTCTCCTTGATCCTGCCATTCCTTGTTCCTGGTCTTAAGAAAGTGAGCATCCTGAAACGGAAATCAACATTTTTTTAACAGAGATTTAAAATAAATCTACTCATCCATTATACTAATCACTCATGTTTGTTTTTTATTGAACATAAGAAATTTTTGTTAATAATTGTATAAAACTAACAAAATGCAGTGTAAAACATTATTACATCAATAATAAATAAAAACCCACAAAGAAATTACTTCTTTGTGGGTTTCTTATTATCAAGGTTTAAAAAACAAACCTTTTTTTATATTAAAGCATTTCTGAAGTTGTTTTACCTTGCATGTGAAGTACTAAGTAGTCTGGTCCGCCTGCTTTAGAGTCAGTACCTGACATGTTGAATCCACCAAATGGTTGGTAACCAACGATTGCACCAGTACATCCACGGTTGAAGTATAAGTTACCAACGTGGAAATCTTCACGTGCTTTTTCGATGTTTGCACGGTTGTTTGAGATAACAGCACCTGTTAAACCGTATTCTGTGTTGTTAGCGATCTCTAATGCATGATCAAAGTCGTTAGCTTTACAGAATGCTACAACTGGTCCAAAGATTTCTTCTTTCATTAAACGAGCATCTTCAGCAACGTCAGCAACGATTGTTGGTTTGATGAACCAACCAGTAGAATCGTCTCCTTCTCCACCAGTTACTACACGGCCTTCTTCACGTCCGATTTGTACGTAGCTCATTACTTTATTGAAAGCAGCTTGGTCATTAACAGGACCCATGTAAATTGAACGGTCTTCTGGGTTTCCAACAGTTAATTCGTTAGTTAATTCGATTGCACGAGCAAGAACTTGATCATACACATCTTGGTGAATTACTGCACGAGAACATGCTGAACATTTTTGACCAGAGAAACCGAATGCAGATGTAACGATTGATTTAGCAGCTAATTCTAAATCAGCTTCTTTATCAACTACGATTGTGTCTTTACCACCCATTTCAGCGATAACACGTTTTAACCAGATTTGACCTGGGTTAACTTTTGAAGCGCGTTCATAAATACGTAAACCTACTTCTTTAGAACCTGTAAAGCTGATGAAACGAGTACGTGGGTGATCAACTAAGTAATCTCCTACTTCAGCACCGCTACCTGGTACGAAGTTTACTACTCCTGCAGGTAATCCAGCTTCTTCAAGTACTTCAATAAATTTGTAAGCTACTACTGGAGTTGTACTTGCTGGTTTTAATAGAACTGTGTTACCAGTTACTACAGCAGCTACAGTTGTTCCAGCCATGATAGCAAATGGGAAGTTCCATGGAGAGATTACAACACCTACTCCTAATGGAATGTAGTTGAAACGGTTATATTCACCTGGACGGCTTTCAACAGGAATACCGTCTTTTAATTGTAACATTTGACGAGCATAGAACTCTAAGAAATCGATTGCTTCTGCTGTATCAGCATCTGCTTCATTCCAAGGTTTACCAGCTTCTTTTGTTAATAATGCTGAGAATTCGTGTTTACGACGACGGATAATTGCAGCCGCACGGAATAAAATGTCAGCACGAACTTCAGGTTTAACTTTTTTCCATGTATTAAAAGTAGTATCAGCAATCTGCATAGCTTTTTCAGCTAAGTCACGACTTGCTTTAGATACAGATCCAATAACTTCTTTATGATTTGAAGGATTTACAGAAACGATTTGTTCTTCTGTAAAGATACGCTCTCCACCAATGATTAGCGGATATTTTTCACCTAAGTAAGATGAAACTTTTGCTAATCCTTGTTTGTATTGTTCTTGATTCTCCTCTAAGCCATAGTTAGTAAATGGCTCATGTTTGTAAGGTATAACCATTGAATAAATCCCCCTTTTGATTATAATAGCAAAAAACTGCAAACTATCTTCTATCAGTTTTTTCAGTCAATTGCTAGTAGCTAAACTACTGAATAAAAAACTCACAATTACATAATACATTATTCCTATATATACTTCAATTAGGAACCGCTTACAGATTCTTCCGTTAAAGTAGAAAAAGGAAGAGTAGGACTCTTCCTTTTTAGTTATAAATATGCACACTCGGTTCTTTAGCATCTACCTCTTTTACGATCAGTGCTTCTTGTCCATTGGCCGAGAAAATATTCGTCTCAACCTTTAAGTATGAAGGGAAATGGTCCATCATTAACCCTGCTACATATTGAGTAAAAGCGATCACTTCTGCCTTACCATAAAACTGCATAGGTATATCAATTTTTAGTTGTATTAATTCATTATCTTTATAAAAACCAGTTCCTACTACACCAGTATAATTCGGAAAATAATTTTCGATATCTGATTTAAAATTCACCATTTTCATCGCATCATCACGATAATCTGCTGTTGCTGCAGCTGATGGGAATAAATAATACTTCTCATTAATTTTATCCCAATTACCAATTGTGATGTCACTTCCAGAAACTGACGTCATTGCTACATAATTCCCTGGCACAACAGAAGATTGACTTTGTTGACGGAAAATAGCAAATGTAATAGGAATATCTTTAAATTCATCCATTTTACGGACTCTTGTCAAAATTTCTTGTGCAATTTCTTTCCCCTGTTTAATCATTTCATCTTGAGGAATTTTAAGCTCTCTAGGATAACCATGCTCCTCTTGATAGTAATAAACAGAGTTCATCGCTAGACCAATTGCAACTCCCTCAATCTTAACTTCTTTACCGCTCTTTTTTAGATAATCCTGCTCTAAAATATGGTTTAAATAAATTGGAGCTTCTTTCGCTTTTTGATCTTCAGTTAAATTCTTTGCATTTGTTTGAATTGGGTTTAGTCCATCATTCGTAATCGAATTCGGACTTAAATTAGCCGCTTTAAGTGCGTCTTGTTTTTGTTTAAATTGAGCAGGAGTATACTTCCTCTTCAACCAAGACTCGACCGTTTTTTTGCTTAATAATTGACCTTCTTGATACAAATAATCTTTTGTTGAATATTGCTCACGTACAATTCGCATTAATCCCAATTCAAATTCATTAATATCAAGTCTATTATCAAGATTTGAAACGACAGCACCTCTAGTTTTACTAGGTTTAAACGGAAGTATTGTCTTATAGTAATCATTTGAAATTGAATAGCGGGGTATAATTGCATTTTCCCCTTTTTTACTATTATTGCTCTCTTGTACAACCTTATCTTCATTCTTTATTGATAACGAACAGCCAGATAAGATGAGCGAAAGACAACATAGGAATAATCCTATACGTTTTTTCATCTAACTCACACCTTCTAATTATTGAGTGAACGAACCGATTTCTAATATCATATAGCTCGTCCTCTAGTTGATTATCAGAGTTATTGAGACTGAAGCTCTTTAATCATTCTCTCTTCATCCCAAACCTCAATATTTAATTTACGTGCAGCATCTAGTTTCGAACCAGCTGCTTCTCCTGCTATGACTAAATCGGTACTTTTACTTACACTTCCAGCAACTTTTGCACCAAGTGCTTCTAATTGCTTTTTAGCTTCACTTCGAGTCATCTGTTCTAGCTTACCAGTTAACACTACTGTTTTACCAGCAAAAAGAGAATCCATATCGATATTTTCAATTTGAATACCTTTGTATTCAGTATTTACACCTACAGATTTGAATGTTGAAATTAATTCTTTTACTTCTTCTTGTGAGAAATAATCATTAATTGACTGAGCCATTTTTGAACCAATTTCATTTATTCCTGTTATTTCCTCTACTGATGCTTCCATAAGTCGATCAATTGATTGGAAATGCTGTGCTAATGTTTTTGCTGCTTTCGCTCCAACGTGTCGAATACCTAATCCAAATAATAATTTTTCTAAAGAATTTTCTTTAGAGGCTTGAATAGCAGAAATTAATTTATCTGCAGATTTTTCTCCGAAACGTTCCAATGATAATAATTGATCTTTTGTTAAAAGATAAAGATCTGTAAATGTCTTAATCAGTTTCGCATCGAATAACTGCGATACTACTCTTTCACCTAAACCTTCAATATTCATTGCATCACGTGAAGCAAAATGAATTAATCCTTCACGAATTTGTGACGGACAAAAAGGATTTATACAACGTAATGCTACTTCACCCGCTATCCTAACTAATTCATGCTCACACGAAGGGCAATGAGTTGGCATTGAAAAAGGATGTTCTTCACCAGTACGACGGTCTAAAAGAACATTCACAACTTCTGGGATAATATCTCCAGCCTTTCTAATAACGACCGAATCTCCAATTCGAATATCTTTTTCTTTAATTAAATCTTCATTATGCAATGAAGCACGTTTTACAACTGTACCTGCAACTCGTACTGGCTCTAAAATAGCAGTAGGAGTAACCACTCCTGTACGACCTACACTTAATTCGATATCAACTAACTTTGTAACTACCTCTTCGGCTGGGAATTTGTATGCAATTGCCCATCTTGGTACTTTAGCTGTTGAACCTAATTTTTTCTGAGTACTATATTCATCTACTTTTATAACAATTCCATCAATCTCATACGGCAATGATGGTCTCTTTTCTTTCCATTCTTCAACGTATTCAATAACTTCATCGATTGAATTGCATTTTTTACGGAAAGTATTCGTTTTAAAACCTAGTTGTTGTAAATAGTCTAGTGCCTCACTATGTTTTTGTATTGAAAATTCTTCAGCAGTAGGGAAGCCATAAACAAAAAATGATAAGTCCCTTTTAGCTACAATTTTTGGATCTAATTGGCGTAGTGAACCAGCCGCTGCATTTCTTGGATTTGCAAATAATTCCTCACCATTCTTCTCACGTAATTCATTCACTTTTTCAAAGCTAGCCTTTGGCATAAAAGCTTCTCCACGGGCTTCTATTGAAATTGGTTCAGAAAGTCTTAAAGGAATTGCTTTAATTGTTTTTAAATTATGAGTTATGTCTTCTCCAACACTACCGTCTCCACGTGTAGCACCTTTGACAAACAATCCATTTTCATATTGTAATGAAACTGCTAAGCCATCTATTTTAAGCTCACATACATAAGTTACATCTGTTGTATCTTGTCTAACCCTTTGATCGAAATCCTTTAAATCTCCTTCATTAAAAGCATTCCCTAGGCTTAACATAGGATGACTGTGAACTACTTTCTCAAACAAATCAATCGCTTGACCACCTATTCTCTGAGTAGGAGAATCTGGTGTAATTAATTCCGGAAATTGTTCCTCTAAGCCGATTAATTCATGTAAAAGTAAATCATATTCGGCATCTGGAACTGAAGGTTGATCTAATACATGATACTCATAGTTGTATTGACTTAATTTTGTTCTTAATTCTTCAATTTTATCAATGATCTTTTGATCCATGAGATACCAACCCTTCTATGCTTTCGTAATTGGAGCAAATTTAGCTAACAAACGTTTAATACCGGTTGGACTTGGGAAAGCAATATCTAATTCCATTGCTTCGCCTTCTCCTTTTACGCTTACTACCGTACCAATTCCCCATTTACCATGTGAAGCCTTGTCCCCAACTTTCCATCCTAGAGACTCGCCACCTGTTGTCTTCATTGTCATAGCTGGTCTAGAAACCGCGCGACGTTCATTCACTACTTTTTTATTTGCACGATCAAGTAATTCATCAGGTATTTCGTTTATAAAGCGTGATTCTTGGTTCACACTCGTACGGCCATAAAGTGTACGTGTTTGAGCATTTGTAATATATAATTGCTTTTCAGCACGAGTAATCCCTACATATGCTAATCTTCTTTCTTCTTCCATCTCTTCTTCGTCCATTAAAGAGCGACTATGAGGGAATATACCTTCCTCCATACCGATTAAGAACACAACTGGAAATTCTAGTCCTTTTGCTGAATGTAGGGTCATTAGAATAACTTCATCCGCTGTAGACTCTTCCTTATCTGCTTGGTCAATATCTGAAACAAGTGCTAAATCAGTTAAGAATGAAACTAAACTTTTATCCTCACTGCTTTCTTCAAATGCATTTGTAACAGTTAAAAATTCTTCAATATTTTCAATTCTTGAAGCAGATTCAATTGTATTTTCATCCTTTAACATTTGAATATAACCAGTTTTATCAAGAATCTCTTCCACTAATTCCGTTACAGATAAATAGTCTAGCATTTGTTGCCAATTTTTCGTCATTGCATGGAAATCACCAATTGCTTTTGTAATTTTCCCACTTAAACCAACGAAATCAATTTGTTCTAACGTATCTGATAAAGATAAATCATTCAAAATACTATAGTTAATAATTTTATCTACTGAGGCAGCACCAACCCCACGTTTTGGTACATTAATAATTCTAGAAAAACTAATTTCATCATTTGGATTTGCAATGAATCGTAAGTAAGCCAGTATATCTTTAATTTCTTTACGGTCATAGAACTTTACTCCGCCGACCATTTTATAAGGAATATTCGATTTTACTAAAACTTCCTCCATTGCACGGGATTGCGCATTTGTACGATATAGAATTGCTACATCACTATATTGATTAGCACCTTCTTTTTTCCATTGTGCTAACTTACCAGCTACAAAATAACCTTCGTCCTGTTCAGAGGCCGCTCTGAAGTAATGAATCGGATTACCTTGTCCATTTTCAGTCCAAAGTTTTTTCGGTTTACGATTTGAATTATTCGTAATTACCGCATTAGCTGCATCAAGAATTGTTTGAGTCGAACGATAATTTTGTTCTAATAGAATTACTTGTGCATTATCATAATCTTTTTCAAAGGAAAGAATATTTGAGATATCCGCTCCACGCCAGCGATAAATCGATTGGTCAGAGTCACCAACTACACAAATATTTTTAAATTGCTCTGCAAGCATTTTTACAATTTTATATTGAGCATGGTTTGTATCTTGATACTCGTCAACATGAATATATTGAAACTTTCTTTGATAATATTGTAATACTTCTGGAACACGTTCAAACAAGTTTATTGTCATCATAATCAAATCATCAAAGTCTAATGAGTGATTTTTACGTAAACGATCTTGATATGATACATAAATTTCCCCAACAACTTTTTCAAATGGCGTAAAAGCATCTCTTGAATAATCAGCTGCTGTTTGAAGTTCATTTTTTGCACTACTAATTGTTCCTAGAATGCTACGTGGATCAAATTTCTTTGAATCTAAGTTTTTCTCTTTAAGAATATTTTTAATGACAGTTAATTGATCGGTTGTATCTAAAATTGAAAAGCTTCTATTAATCCCAATTCGATCGATATCTCTACGAAGAATTCGAACACACATTGAGTGAAACGTTGAAACCCAAATGTCTTCTGCATCTTTACCAACTAGATTATAAATACGCTCCTGCATTTCTCTAGCTGCTTTATTTGTAAATGTGATAGCTAGAATATTCCATGGAGCGACACTTTTTTCGCCAAGCAAATAGGCAATTCGATGTGTTAACACCCTTGTTTTACCTGAACCTGCTCCAGCCATAATTAATAAAGGACCGTTAACCGTTTTAACGGCTTCTTTTTGCATAGGATTTAAACCTTGCAATAATTCTTCTGCAGTTTTCATTTATTTTGTCGCTCCTTCTTTAACAGCTTTCACCGTAAGTAAAGCCTCTTGTAAATTTTCATATATAATGTTCCCAACAACTATTGTATCTGCAAATTGACTCATCTCAATTGCTTGCTCAGCTGATGATATTCCACCGCCGTAGAATAATCGTGTATTATTTACAACTTTTGAAACTTCTTCTACGACTTTAACAGAACCATACGTTCCACTATATTCTAAATAAAATATCGGTAATTTCAATAATTGCTCAGCAACCTCAGCATATGCCACAACATCTTCTACTGAAAGATCCGTCATTGCATTTGTTAGCTTTGCCGCCTTACAATTTTCGTTTAAAATACAATAACCTTCCATTACTAATTCTTCAGCATGGACTAAATGAGCAAATTCTTTCATTGCTTTTTGATGCATCCCAACAATCCAGTTTGGATCATTACTATTTAGTACTGTAGGGATAAAATAAAAATCATAACCTGGTGTTACAGCCTCAAGATTTGAAACCTCCAATATGCATGGTACTGCATAACGTCTAATTCTAACTAATAACGATAAAGTATCGTCTAATGTTACGCCGTCAGTACCGCCAACTAATATTGCATCCGTTCCAGACTCACAAATTTTTTCTAATTCTTCATCTGAGATTTCTTTATTTGGATCTAATTTAAATATGTGATTCCATTGTGAATAGTCGTACATTTTGTCCTCCGGAATTGTTTATTTCATTTTTATCTTCTATTTATTTAAAGTATTTTTTATCATGTAATATAAAAAAAATGTATTCTGATGGCCTGCTAAACACTTACTTTTTTCGTAAATTCAAATCACCTACATTTGATGCTGAGTTACTACAATAGTAACTCAGCCCCTCATCAAGATTTTCACCTCGAAAGACAGGAGATTCCAATCAATCTAACCCGTTTTACCGTTAGAGTTTTTCCATATCTGATTTTGCTACAAACAGTATTGTATCTTATTAAAAAGGAAAAGTAACCCTAACTCACCAAATTGAAAAATTAATGTTAATTGTTTCCTATGATATTGATACAACTTAAGGGAAAAATGATAAAGAGTGATTTTTAAATGATCTATTTAGTCACTGATACTTATTATAAGGGGAGTTTCTGTTGAGACCAAATATTAGTATTATAAATGCACTCATACGTATTACAGCTGGATTGACTATTTTAGCTTATGGCACAGCAAAACTCACACGTAGGAGATGTAGTAATTCTGTATTCTTTTTGATTATTATCGGTGCCATGAAAGTTGCAGAAGGAATATTACGTTTTTGCCCAATGACTGCACTTGGCAAGAAATGTATGATTATGGCAGATAAACACGACGAGGAAGATTCATTTGAAGAATACATTCAACCTTCATAAAAGTAGTTTATCAAATCTAGAGTTGATTGTATAGAGAATAATAGAACATTAGTTCTGTTTTAATAAAAGAAGGGTCGTCTGGATGACGACCCTTCTTTTATTAACTATTTACTTTAATTGCTTTATGTCCGATATCGTGGCGATAGAATAAGCCAGTGGATTGAATCGTTTCAATCTGTTTATAAACATTTTCGAAAGCTTCACGAATTGTACTACCTTTATGTGCAATGATTAAAACTCTACCACCATTCGTTACATAATCATCGTTAACAAGCTTTGTACCTGCGTGATATACCATCGTTTCGTTACTTACCTCTTTTAATCCAGTAATGGTAGCACCTTTTTCAGGAACTTCTGGGTATCCGTTAGCTGCAAGTACAACACCTACAACAGCTTCATCTGACCAGTTTAGATTAATCTCTTCGTCATTTAAAATTCCTAACATTACTTCAGCTAAATCACTTTCTAAACGAGGTAATACAACCTCGGTTTCTGGATCACCAAATCGTGCATTAAACTCAATAACCTTTGGCCCTTGGTTTGTTAACATTAAACCAGCATATAGAATTCCAGTAAAATCTCTGCCTTCAGAAATCATTGCTTCTGCCACTGGTACTACTATATCTCTTAAAGATTGTTCAATTATTGATTCTGAGATTTGAGGTACTGGTGAATAGGCACCCATACCACCAGTATTAGGTCCTTTATCTCCATCGTACGCACGTTTATGATCTTGAGCGACTACCATAGGATAAACCTTATTTCCATTTACAAAAGACATAAGTGAAAATTCTTCGCCCTCTAAATATTCTTCAATAACGACAGATGCACTTGCGTCTCCATACTTTTCATCTAGTAACATGTCATGAAGACTTACAATTGCCTCTTCAATTGTCATCGCAACAACTACACCTTTACCCGCTGCTAATCCATCAGCTTTTATAACGATCGGTGCACCCATTTTTTCAACATATGCTTTTGCTTCTTCAAAATTTGTAAATGTTTCATATGCTGCTGTTGGAATTGAATATTTTTTCATTAAGTCCTTTGTAAAGCTTTTACTTCCTTCAATAATTGCTGCTTCTTTAGTTGGTCCAAATATTTTTAAATTAGCTGCTCTGAAGTCATTTACAATTCCATTCATTAAAGGAACTTCAGGACCTACGATTGTTAAGTCGATTTCCTCTTTTTTTGCAAATGCAATAAGTGCTTCATGGTCACCTTCATCAATATTGACAAGTGTTGCAACATCAATCATTCCATCGTTTCCTGGAGCAACAAATACATCCGTTACATTCTCCGACTGATTTACCTTCCAAGCAATTGTATGCTCACGACCACCGCGACCAATGACTAATACTTTCATCTTGTCATCTCCTTATTTCTTAATGTTTAAAGTGACGTACCCCTGTAAAGACCATTGCAATTCCATATTCATCAGCTTTTTTGATTGAATCTTCATCTTTTATCGATCCGCCTGGTTGAATAATTGCTGTAATACCAGCTTTAGCAGCAGCTTCTACAGTATCGTTCATAGGGAAAAATGCATCTGATGCTAACGCTGAACCAATCGCTTTTTCTCCAGCCTGCTCAATTGCAATTTTCGCAGCACCAACGCGATTCATTTGACCTGCACCTACACCGATTGTCATGTGGTCTTTTGCTAATACAATCGCATTTGATTTAACATGTTTTACAACTTTCCAACCTAGTTTTAAATTCGCCCATTCTTCTTCAGTTGGTTGACGTTTTGTAGGTACTGTAATTGTCGCGTCATCTAATCCGAAAGTGTCCATATCTTGGCGAAGTAGACCACCATGTACTGTCGTTAATTTTGGTGCAAATGTAGGTTTTGTTTCTAAGTCTACTGTTAATAATCTTAAATTCTTTTTGCTTGTAAGAATTTCAATCGCTTCTTCACTAAAAGAAGGAGCGATGATAATTTCTAAAAATAGTTCATGCATTTTCTTAGCTGAAGCAGCATCAACTTCACGATTTGTTGCTATAATACCGCCGAAAATAGAAATTGGGTCAGCTGCATAAGCACGATCATAAGCTTCTTCAATTGTAGTTCCTTCACCAACACCACATGGATTCATGTGCTTAACAGCTACAACCGCTGGGTTCGTAAACTCGCGTACGATATTTAAAGCTTCATTTGCATCATTTATATTATTATAAGAAAGCTCTTTACCATGTAATTGCTCAGCATATGCAATAGACGAAGCAGCTGGCATCGGCGCACGATAGAAAGTTGCTTTTTGGTGAGGATTTTCACCATAGCGAAGAGATTGTTTTAACTCATAAGTAACAGTATAACTCTCAGGATTTTCTTCTCCTACTTGTTCTGTTAAATAGTTCGAGATTAAAGAATCATAAGCTGCAGTATGACGGAATACTTTAGCAGCTAATCTTCGGTTTGTTTGAATAGAAACTGACTTATTTTCAGCTAGTTCAGTTAAAATTACTTCATAGTCTGTAGGGTCAACAACTACAGATACAAACTCATGATTTTTTGCTGCTGAACGAAGCATTGTAGGTCCACCGATATCAATATTTTCGATAGCATCTTCAAATGTAACATCTGGCTTCATAATTGTTTCTTTAAATGGATATAAGTTAACACATACTAAATCAATTGGCTGAATTCCTAACTCATTCATTTGACGCATATGCTCTTCATTTGAACGAACTCCAAGTAGACCACCATGAATTGATGGATGTAATGTTTTTACACGACCATCCATAATTTCTGGAAAATTCGTTACTTCGGAAATACCAATTACGTTTAATCCAGCATTTTTTAATAGGTTATATGTTCCACCTGTTGAAATAACTTCAAAATCATGTTTAATTAATCCACTTACAAATTCAATAATCCCTTGTTTATCTGAAACACTAACTAAAGCTCGTTTTTTCATGATTCATACCCCTATCTAATCGATTTCATGTTTATATCTCTTAATCTAGTTAATTAAATAATTTTTTTAATGTTTGCACATATAAAACATGCTCGACACTGTGGACCTTCCGCTCAAGTGACTCTTTCGAATCTCCTTTTTCAATCTGTATCTCTTCCTGTGCAATGATTGGACCAGTATCCATTCCTTCGTCGACAAAATGTACTGTTACTCCAGTCGTTTCGACACCTGCTAGGAGAGCTTGACCAATTGCGTCTTTTCCAGGAAATAATGGTAGAAATGAAGGATGAATATTCACTATTTTCCCAGGAAATGAGTCTAAAATTGTCGGACCGATTAATCTCATATAGCCAGCTAATACGATAAATTCGACATTTAATTCCTTAAGCTGATCTATAATTTCTTTTTCGTATTGCTCTTTCGTTTCATAGTTTTTCGCTGAAAATACAAAAGATGGAATATTTGCTTGTTTTGCACGCTCAATCGAAAATGCATTAGAGCGATCACATACAAGTAACTCTACCTTAGCATTTAGCTCCCCATTCAAAGTTGCATCAAGAATTGCTTGAAAATTACTACCATTTCCTGAAGCAAAAACTGCAATTTTCTTCATTACAGAGAACCCCCACCAAATGTTACACCTTCACCTGATTTTGTTCTGCCAATAATATATACTTTTTCTCCATCTTCTTCTAATAGATTAATAATGTCATGCATGTTCTCTTCATGGACTGCAAGAACCATACCGATCCCCATATTAAAAATATTAAACATTTCTTCGCGCTTTAGTTCTCCGATTTCCTCTAATAAATCAAAGATTGGTTGAATTGGCCATGAACCGTAATCGATTTCTGCACCGATTCCTTCTGGAAGCATTCTAGGGATATTTTCAATAAATCCGCCACCAGTAATATGCGCCATACCTTTTATTTCGAATTTTTTCAACGCGTTTAAGATTGGTTTTACATAGATTTTTGTAGGACGTAGTAATTCCTCACCTAATGTATGCCCCAACTTGTCTATCTGTTGATCCAGTGTTAAACCGCCTTTTTCTAATAGCACCTTACGAACTAAAGAATAGCCATTACTATGGATTCCGTTTGATGAAATACCTAATAGAATATTGCCTGCTTGAATATCCTGCCCAGTTACAAGCTTTGACTTGTCAGCAATCCCTACTGCGAAACCAGCAATATCGTATTCATCTTCAGGATACATACCAGGCATTTCTGCTGTTTCTCCACCTATTAAAGAGCATCCAGCTTGAATACAGCCTTCTGATACACCTTTTACAATCTGTTCAATACGTTCAGGTACCGCTTTTCCAACTGCTAAATAATCTAGGAAAAATAAAGGCTCCGCTCCTTGAACCACAATATCATTCACACACATCGCGACTGCATCAATGCCAATCGTATCATGACGGTCCATTTGGAAAGCCAATTTTAGTTTTGTTCCAACTCCATCTGTCCCCGATACAAGTACAGGTTCTTTATAATTGAATTTAGAAAGATCAAACATACCTCCAAATCCGCCTAATCCACCTAGAACTTCTTGACGCATTGTTTTTTGAACGTGTTTTTTCATTCTGTTCACTGCTTCATAGCCAGCTTCGATATCTACTCCAGCTTGTTTATATGCATTCGCCATGTGATGATTTCCCCTTCCGTTCCTTATGAATAGATTCAATTCAAAAGAGGCAGCGACTTCCCTCGCCGCCTCATTTTTTTATTTAATTATGAGAATGTACTAATTCGTTTTCATCATAGATTACAGTTGGATAACAACCTGTAAAGCATGCAGTACATTGTCCTCTATTTGGTCCAGCATGATTTCTACCAATCGCACCTAATAAACCTTCTAAACTAATAAATTCTAATGTATCCGCACCGATTTCCTGACACATTTCCTCAATTGTATGAGTAGCTGCAATCAATTCTTCTCTAGTTGATGTATCAATGCCATAGTAGCAAGGATTTTTCAGTGGTGGTGCACCGATACGAACATGAACTTCGCTTGCACCTGCATCACGAAGCATTTGTACAATACGTCGGCTTGTCGTTCCTCGAACAATTGAATCATCAACCATTACGACACGTTTTCCTTCAACAATTGAACGGACTGGAGAAAGTTTCATTTTAACTCCTTGTTCACGAAGCTCTTGAGAAGGTTGAATAAACGTGCGTCCTACATAACGATTTTTAATTAATCCAAGCTCATATGGAATGCCTGATTCTTCAGCGTATCCAACAGCAGCCGAGATACTTGAATCGGGTACACCAATTACTACGTCAGCTTCAACAGGAGCTTCTTTTGCTAAAACTTTTCCCATATTTTTACGCGCAGCATGAACATTGATATTATCAATATTGCTATCTGGACGAGAGAAATAGATGTATTCCATACTACAAATTGTGTGATTAACTGTTGAAGTAAATTGATCCGATTCAATTCCTTCATCCGAGATAATCAGTAACTCACCCGGATTAATGTCACGGATATATTTAGCGCCAACTACATCAAACGCACAAGTCTCTGAAGCTACAACATATGCATTGCCTAGTTTTGCTAAGGCTAATGGTCTAAAGCCATTAGGATCTAACGCGACATACATTGCATCTTTTGTTAGAACTAAGTAAGCGAAAGCTCCCTTAATCATATTTAAAGACGCTTTAATGCTGTCCTTTATTGGAGCAGATCCATTACGTTTGATTAAATGTGCAAGTACTTCTGTGTCTGAAGTAGTCTGGAAAATACTACCTTGCATTTCCAAATCTTTACGAAGCCTTGAAGCATTTACTAAATTACCATTATGAGCAAGAGCAATGCTTCCTGTATGTGATTGGAATAGTAGAGGCTGAACATTTTCATAGCCTCCGCCACCAGCAGTTGCATAACGAACATGACCGATAGCAGCTTTTCCGTGTAAATCATTTAGCTGACCTTTACTGAAAACTTCTGTTATTAATCCAAGTCCCTTTGCACCTTCAAGGTCATTTCCATCAGTTACAACGATACCAGCACCTTCTTGGCCCCTATGTTGTAAACTATGAAGACCATAGTAGGAGATTTGGGCAGCATCTGTATGCCCCCAAATTCCAAAGATTCCGCATTCTTCGTTTAATCCTTTTATTTCAGCAAGCATGGGATCGCCTCTTTCCAAGCTTGTTTAAGTTCCTCAACTGAAGCATGAAGAACTGTTTCATTATTTTCATTACGAACTGTTACTGATTTCTCTTCTGTTACAGTACCAATTAATTTTGCATCTACTAATGCTTCGAATTGTTCTTTATGTTCAGGTTTAACTGAAAGTAAGAAACGTGATTGAGTTTCACTAAATAATGAAACAACTTCATTACCTTCAATTGTTATCGTTGCACCAACTTCTGACGGGCCAAATGTGCTTTCAGCAATCGCTACGGCTAAGCCACCTTCAGATAGATCGTGTGCAGAAGCAACTACGCCTGCTTGAATTGCAGCAAGAATTTGCTCTTGTCGATTCGATTCAACAGCTAAATCGATACTTGGTGCCTTACCAAAGATTTTGCCATTTAATAATTTTTGAAGTTCACTTCCACCAAACTCCGCTTCTGCTTCACCGATAACATAAATTAAATCACCAGCGTCCTTGAAGTTTTGAGTTGTAATATGCTTAACGTCTTCAATTAGACCTACCATACCAACTACAGGAGTCGGATAAACTGCTTCACCGTTTGTTTCGTTATATAATGATACGTTACCACCGATAACTGGAGTGCTTAGTACATTACAAGCTTCACTCATACCATCAGTTGCTTTTTCTAACTGCCAGAAAATTTCAGGTTTTTCTGGATTTCCGAAGTTTAAGCAATCTGTAATTGCAAGTGGACGAGCACCTGAACAAATTACATTACGTGCTGCTTCTGCAACTGCAATTTTACCACCAACTTCAGGATCTAAATATAAGTAGCGAGCATTACAGTCAGTTGTCATTGCTAGCGCTTTTTTAGTGTCACGAATACGGATTACAGCAGCATCAGAACCTGGAGCAACTACTGTATTTGTACGAACCATATAGTCATACTGTCCATAAACCCACTCTTTACTTGCGATTGTTGGTTGAGAAAGTAATTGTTTTAATGTTTCTTTTGAATCATTAATCTCAGGAATATAATTTTCCATCGCTTGGAACTCACCATAATATGCAGGTACACTAGATGGTTTATGATACACTGGCGCTTCTTCAGCAAGAGCATCTACTGGTAATTCAGCAACTACCTCACCTTTATGAAGTAAACGAAGCATCTTATCATCCGTTACACGTCCTACAGATACAGCGTGAAGGTCATACTTTTCAAATAAATCAACGATTTCTTGTTCTCTACCTTTTTCTACTACTAATAGCATACGTTCTTGTGATTCTGATAACATCATTTCATAAGCAGACATACCTGCTTCACGTTGTGGAACTAAATCAAGATTCATCTCAATTCCCATACCAGCTTTTGAAGCCATCTCTGCTGATGAAGAAGTTAATCCAGCAGCACCCATATCTTGGATTCCAACAAGAGCGTCATTTTGTACAACTTCTAAACATGCTTCAAGTAATAACTTCTCCATAAATGGATCGCCTACTTGAACCGCTGGGCGTTTCTCGTCAGATGCATCAGATAATTCTTCAGAAGCAAAAGTTGCACCATGAATTCCATCACGTCCAGTTGAAGCACCAACGTACATTACTGTATTTCCAGCACCATGTGCTTGACCTTTTTTAATGTCTTTATGGTTGATTAATCCAACACACATTGCGTTTACTAAAGGATTACCTTCATAACAAGGATCAAAGTTTACTTCTCCACCAACTGTTGGAATACCAATACAGTTTCCATATCCAGCAATACCTGCAACTACCTCTTCAAACAAATATTTCACTCTAGGAGTTTCTAATTCTCCAAAGCGTAAAGAATTTAGAAGGGCAACAGGACGTGCTCCCATTGAAAATACGTCACGAATTATTCCACCAACACCAGTAGCTGCACCTTGATATGGCTCAATAGCAGAAGGGTGATTATGACTTTCGATCTTAAAAACTACAGCTTGCTCGTCGCCAATATCAACAATACCTGCACCCTCACCTGGTCCTTGTAAAACATGTTCACCACTTACTGGGAACTTACG
The DNA here is from genome assembly GCF_002156865.1 of Gottfriedia luciferensis. Classification (GTDB taxonomy): domain Bacteria; phylum Bacillota; class Bacilli; order Bacillales; family Bacillaceae_G; genus Gottfriedia; species Gottfriedia luciferensis. Next base: position 23,741 of record NZ_NCTA01000033.1, read on the forward strand.
TAATAAAGGCTTTGAGTTTTTATAACTACAATGTTCTGACCACATTACAGAGAATAAACCAAGCTCTGTATAATTTGGGTTGCGACCGATTATTGATTTGATTAATTGAAACTCTTCATCAGTTAAGCCCATAGTGGCATAAATTCTATCATTTTCAATTTGCATTGGATTTGGCTCAAGAAGTAACGACATGGTTTTCCCTCCAGTTTCTTACGATCGAACGAAATAGTTGAAGTCCGTCTGCACTACCTAATAATGCATCGACTGCACGCTCAGGGTGTGGCATCATTCCTAATACATTTCCTTTTTCATTCACAATTCCTGCAATATCATCTAAGCTACCATTCGGATTATTTTGATAACGGAAAATAATCTGATTATTACTTTTAAGAGATTCATAAGTTTCTTGGTCACAATAGTAATTTCCTTCACCGTGTGCAATTGGTACAGTAATTACTTGACCTTTTTCATAACCAGTTGTAAACATCGTTTCATTATTTTCAACAATTAGTTCAACAGGTTTACACATGAACTTTAATTTGTCATTACGTCTTAGTGTACCTGGTAAAAGACCTGCTTCAGTTAAAATTTGGAATCCATTACATACTCCAAATACTGGCTTACCATCAGCAGCAGCTTTCTTTACAGCGTCCATCACGTTTGCAAAACCTGCAATTGCGCCAGAGCGTAAGTAATCACCATATGAGAAACCACCTGGTAATAAAATACCATCAAATTCATCTAAATTCGTTGAATCATGCCATACGTATTCTACTTCTTCGCCTAACTCATCTTTGATTGCATGATACATATCAATATCACAATTTGAGCCCGGGAACACAATTACTGCAAACTTCACTGTGCGACTACCTCCTCTACCTCATAACGGTAATCTTCAATTACGATGTTTGCTAATAATTTTTCACACATTTCTTTAACTGACGCATCTAAATCTGCAACATTTTTATCAATCATTAATTCCATATATTTACCGATACGAACATCTTGAACTTCGCTAAAATTCATGCTATGAAGTGCGTTTTTCACTGCATTTCCTTGTGGATCTAAAACACTTTCTCTTAATGTAACGAATACTCTTACTTTGAACATGATAATCCCCCTAAGCGTTTTAAAATTTCTTCGTATCCATCTGTTAAGTTACCTAAATCTCTACGGAATACATCTTTATCAAATTTTGCGTTTGTATCTTTATCCCATAATCGGCAAGTATCTGGTGAAATCTCATCTGCTAATAAAACTGTTCCATCATTTAATTTGCCAAATTCTAATTTAAAATCGACTAATCGAACATTACATTCATTAAAAAGTTCTACTAGTACATTGTTTACACGGAGAGCAATCTCTTTAATTGTTTCAAGATCATTTGTTGTTGCTAATTTAAGTGCAGCGATATGATCTTCATTAATAATCGGGTCACCTAAATCGTCACGTTTATAATAAAATTCAATGATTGGTTTATCTAAATTTACACCCTCATCTAATCCCATACGTTTTGATAAACTTCCAGCAACGATATTTCTTACAACTACTTCAATTGGTATAATCGTTACTCGTTTAACAAGTTGTTCTAATTCTGAAGTTTTTTCTACGAAATGAGTTGCAATGCCAGTTTCCATTAACTTTGAAAATAGTAAACTAGTAATTGCATTATTTAAACGACCTTTACCAGCAATTTCTGCTTTCTTTTCACCATTAAAGGCTGTAGCTGAGTCTTTGTACTCAACTCTTACGATTTCAGGATTTTCTGTAGAAAAGATTCTTTTTGCTTTTCCCTCATACAACATTACTTGCTCCACCATGTCAACAATGCCTCCCATATCCTCATCTAAACACCCAATAGAAATTATGCTTTATCTTTTATTAGAAATGTTTGGCTAAGAATCTATCTTTTTAAATCTTAGCCAAACAATATACGTCTTAATTTAATCCTAAGCGTTCAAAAATTGTATCGACTTGACTTAAGTGGTAACTATAGTCAAAGCAATCATCGATCTCTTCCTGAGTTAATAAAGAAGTAATTTTATTCTCTGCTTCTACAAGTTCTTTAAACTGTACTTGAGTTTCCCAAGCTTCCATAGCTTTCGGTTGAACAGTATCATATGCCTCTTCGCGTGACATTCCCTTTTCGATTAAAGCAAGTAGTACACGTTGAGAATAAATTAATCCGTAAGTTCGATCCATATTACGTTTCATATTCTCAGGGAATACTGTAAGGTTTTTAACAATATTTCCAAATCGATTTAACATGTAATTTAAAAGTATTGTCGCATCTGGTAAGATGATTCGCTCTGCAGATGAATGTGAGATATCTCTTTCATGCCAAAGTGATACATTTTCATAAGCCGTAATCATATGACCTCTAATAACACGAGCTAAACCTGTCATGTTTTCAGACCCAATTGGATTACGTTTATGCGGCATCGCAGATGAACCTTTTTGACCTTTTGCAAAGAATTCCTCAACTTCACGTGTTTCACTTTTTTGTAATCCACGTACTTCAGTTGCAAACTTCTCAATTGAAGTTGCAATTAAAGATAAAGTTGACATGTAGTGCGCATGACGATCGCGTTGTAACGTTTGTGTAGAAATCGGTGCAGCTTGTAGTCCTAATTTTTCGCAAGTATACTCTTCCACGAATGGAGGAATATTTGCATATGTTCCAACAGCTCCAGAGATCTTACCTACTCTCACAGTTTCAATCGCATTTTTAAATCGCTCTAAATTACGTTTCATTTCTTCTGTCCATAAAGCAAGTTTTAAACCAAAAGTAGTTGGTTCTGCATGAACTCCATGAGTACGTCCCATCATTACTGTGTACTTATGTTCTTTTGCTTTCGTTTCAAGAATCTCAATAAAGTTTTCAATGTCTTTTAATAAGATATCATTTGCCTGGCGTAATAAGTAAGAAAGTGCAGTATCTACTACGTCAGTTGATGTTAAACCATAATGTACCCATTTACGTTCTTCGCCTAATGTTTCAGAAACTGCACGTGTAAAAGCTACTACATCATGGCGTGTTTCTTTTTCAATTTCATAAATTCGGTTAATATCGAAAGAAGCTTTTTCACGTAATACTTTAACGTCTTCTTTAGGAATATCTCCTAATTCAGCCCATGCTTCACATGCTAAGATTTCAACTTCTAACCAAGCTTTAAATTTGTTTTCTTCTGTCCAAATTGCTGCCATTTCTGGGCGTGAATAACGTTCAATCATATTTTTACCTCCATCGGGCTTTGTTTCCAAATCCCTAACTCTTGTACTTTTTGCATTGCTACTTCCGTAGATGCTCCCATTATATTAATATGTCCCATTTTACGGCCTTTTTTGCTTTCTTCTTTGCCATAAAGATGGACATTTAATGTACTATCTTTTTGCATTACATTCAAGACTTCTTCAACATGTTCACCTAATATATTTACCATTACAACTGGTTTCAGTAATTCAGTGCTACCTAATGGTAAATTACAAACCGCTCGGATATGCTGTTTAAACTGTGAAGTTTCTACTGCCTCCATCGTATAGTGTCCCGTATTATGTGGTCGCGGAGCTAATTCATTTATATAAACTTGCTCATCCGCTGTTACGAATAGCTCAATAGCTAAAACACCTACAAGGTGGAACGAGCTAGCAATCTTTTCTGCATAGTTCTCGGCTGTTTCCATGACTAATTTTGAGGAATTTGCTGGTACAGATGAAGTATGCAAAATTTGATTAATGTGAACATTCTCTGCTATCGGAAACGTACTTACTTCTCCGTTACTATTTCTTGCGACAATAATTGACAATTCTTTTTCGAATGGAACCCATCCTTCAAGAATACATTGCTGTTTCTCAACTAAGCTTAATCCATCAATAAAATCTTCTTCAGTTTTTAGAACAACTTGACCTTTACCATCATATCCACCAGTAGTCGTTTTTAAAACAGCTGGTAAACCGATAGCTGATACCGCTTTAAAAAATTGTTCCTTATTTTCCACTAAGCGAAATGGAGCAACTTTAATTCCTAAATTTTGAATTGCTGTTTTTTCAGTCAACCTATTTCTTGTTAACTTCAATAACTCACTACCTTGAGGTAAATATGCATGTTCATCTAAATATTCTAGTGCTTTTACATCAATATTTTCAAATTCATATGTTATAACATCACTTACATCAGCAAGCTGTTTAATTGCTTCTATATTTGAATATTCTGCAGTAATCTCTATATCTGATACTTGCCCACATGGTGAGTTAGGGGTAGGATCTAATACTGCTATCTTATAACCCATTTCCTTTGCAGAAAGTGCCATCATTCTTCCAAGTTGGCCACCGCCGATAATACCTATTGTTTGACCTGGTAGGATTACTTTACTATTCATAGTAACTCACTGCCTTCTAAAACTTGTTTTCTAGTATTTTCACGACGAGATTCTAACGCAAGATATACGTCTTGATCGTGGATCCCAATAATCTGAGCCGCAAGTAAACCTGCATTTGTTGCTCCAGCTTTACCAATTGCAACCGTAGCGACTGGTACACCGCCAGGCATTTGTACTATCGATAGTAATGAATCTAGTCCATTTAATGCCTTTGATTGTACTGGTACACCAATTACGGGTAATGTTGTTTTTGCTGCAACCATTCCTGGCAAGTGAGCAGCTCCCCCTGCACCTGCGATTATTACTTGTATACCTCGTTCTCTAGCAGTTTCTGCGTATTCAAACATTAAATCTGGAGTACGATGTGCTGAAACAACACGTTTCTCGTACGAAATATTTAACTCTTCTAGTACATCACAAGCATTCTTCATTGTTTCCCAATCACTAGTACTTCCCATAATGATACCAACTATCGGTTTCATCTATTTTCCCCCAAGTATGTTTGCTATTTTTCAATAAAAAAAGCCTAGAGTAGTATTATATCTCTACGAAGAGAAAGATAATCTACCTAGGCGTATACAAATAAACGTACACGTGTGATTAACTTCCCCTCATAGTCCAGTAATTTACGGTTACTAGGTAGAAACTTTTGGGCCATATTCCCAACTTTATATGAGGTTTGCTAAATTTCCTATTTCCATAGTATCAATTTATGATAATTTTTTCAATAAATATGAATGTTTTTGTTAAAAAAATATTTTAATGTTCGTGTTTTGCTATATTTACTTATATTTCGCGAAGTTAATATAGTTTAAATGACAGGTAACTATTGCATTATAAATTTTCTTACTCATGTTGCTAAGTAGCGCTTGATTCATTTATCTAAGAAACAAAAAGCTATCTATCCCTAGAATATATAGGAATGATAGCTTTTTCAATTCTTTACTTTTATTAAAGTCCAGTTATATTGAGGTGATTTTCCTTTTTTTACTATTACAACAACAGAAAGCTATTTCCGCCAATTGGTATACTGCTTTTGAATTCAATTTGAATGAATACCAACTCTATCTGGTGTCCCAATGTCATTATGTCTACTTTTCTAATTAAATAAATTTAATTATTTATTATACTTTCAATTTCTTTTAGTAATTCAACTTGAATCATTTCAACTTTTGAAAAGTCCATCGCTCCAATGTATATTGCTTCTAGTTCATCTCTTAGAATTTTAGCCTCTGCCAAGTAAGATATCGCTTCTTTCATTTTATTTTTATATAAATTAGTCGTTCTTTCAATTTCAATTGAAAACTTTTCATCAGTACCTGGCGTTATACATCTTTCATACATATCAATAATTTCATCATTTTCACGATCTGGAAAATATTCATGGGGTGCTGTGCTATCAAAGATTGCAATGCTTTTTTCTGGAATAATTACCATATCAAGACTATTTGGGTCAAAGCCACAATGATAAATTTCCACATCAAATCCTCTTTCTTCTCCCATAGCAGCTATTTTCTTTAGCATAGTTGACTTACCGGATCCAGCTCTACCTTTAATAAAATAACGTTTTTCAATGTCTTCTGTAAGATTTTGTACGAAATCTACCGCACCACTTGGGGTTGCAGCACCTAAAAACCTATGTTTTACATTAGAGACCTTCGACGGATTATATTCATCACTATAAAAAAGAGCTATTAATTCATCCGTCAATTTATTAGCTTCTATAAAGTCCATATTTGATATATAAATTTCTTCAATTTCATCATGAGCTTTTAATGCAGCAGCAAATGTATCATATGCCGTTTGAAATTTTATAGATATGTCACTATTAAGTGATAGGATTGTTTCTTTATGAGCAGATAATTTCTTAGAATCCCATGCAACCCCTAAATTTACATATTCTTCAATCACACCAGGAGCTTTCGGTTCAATTACATGAGGTGATGTTCCATCTACAATACCGACTTGAAATTTTGGGATAATTAAACCGTCAACTGAATTGGTATCAGAAGAACAATGTAAATATTCAATATTGATCCCTTTGTTCACTATGAATTCACCAACTGATTTCATTAATGTTGATTTCCCGCTACCAGGACCACCTTTTAGAATATATACTTTGTCTAAACCTTCTAAAGCTGAGTCATAGAGATTATAAAACCCTTTTGCAGTGTTACCCCCTGCATAATAGTTGAGTATTTTTCCTCTCACTTTTTTCCCTCCATTCAATCTTAAACTATGTAGATTCGTTTATAAGGGTGTTTGCCCAGTATAAATATTATTCATTTTTAAAGATTTAGGCGGTATTTTAGTTGATATTAGACTTTCAAATTTTAAGAAATAAAAAAGCACCAGCTGATTAGCTGATGCTTTGGTAAACCAGGCGACGTTCTACTCTCACAGGGGGAAACCCCCAACTACCATCGACGCTGAAGAGCTTAACTGCCGTGTTCGGTATGGGAACGGGTGTGACCTCTTCGCAATAATCACCTGATTGATTGAGTTGTACTTCGTACCCTCAAAACTAGATAATGTCATTATCAAACTTGTTAGTTAAGTCCTCGACCGATTAGTATCAGTCAGCTCCACGTGTCACCACGCTTCCACCTCTGACCTATCAACCTGATCGTCTCTCAGGGGTCTTACTAGCTTAACGCTATGGGAAATCTCATCTTGAGGGGGGCTTCATGCTTAGATGCTTTCAGCACTTATCCCTTCCACACATAGCTACCCAGCCATGCTCTTGGCAGAACAACTGGTACACCAGCGGTGTGTCCATCCCGGTCCTCTCGTACTAAGGACAGCTCCTCTCAAATTTCCTGCGCCCACGACGGATAGGGACCGAACTGTCTCACGACGTTCTGAACCCAGGTCGCGTACCGCTTTAATGGGCGAACAGCCCAACCCTTGGGACC
>NZ_NCTA01000034.1 GCF_002156865.1 Gottfriedia luciferensis
ATTGATTGGAGTGGAAGGTGGGAGACTCCTATGGGAGTAGCGGGAAGGGTGAGACCCCGCAGGCTTGCCGAGGAGGCTAAAGCCTCACGCCCCATGGAAAGCGAGCATCCTGGAACGGAAATCATCAACATTCTTTTTTAACAGAGCATTAAAAAAGAAAAGTATAAGGTAACAGCTTTATATTTAAAAACTAACAAAGTTTGTTAAGGGGATAGTAAGAAAACACATATCCCTACTACAAATTACCATTTTACTTGCTTTAAACCTTATATAAATGGAGATTATAATAAATGAGAAAAAGAATTTTAGTTATAGGTGCAAGTGGAGATATTGGATTAGCTATTGCAAAAAAATTAATCGAAGAAAAACATGATTTAGTTGTCCACTATAATAGTAAAAAGGAGCCACTTAACGAAATAGTAAAACTAGCAAAAGAAAATGATCTAGAATGCCAATTAGTTCAAGCTGATTTATCGAGTAAAATTGGAGTAGATACACTAACTTCTCAAATTACTTCCAATATTGATTCGATTGTTTATGCTTCAGGTTTTTCAATTTTTGGCTTGATCAATGATGTAACTGATGAAGAAATTGATAAATTAACACAACTGCATATAAAAAGTTTAATAAAAGTTGTGAATTTTTTTCTTCCTAATATGGTGGCTAAAAAATCGGGTGATATTGTTGTCATTTCTTCAATATGGGGACAAGTTGGAGCTTCATGTGAAGTATTATACTCAACAACAAAAGGTGCTCAAAATGCTTATGTTATGGCGTTAGCGAAAGAATTAGGACCTAGTGGAATAAAAGTAAATGCTGTAGCTCCTGGGGCCGTAAAAACGAGTATGTTAAGTTCATTTAGTGAAGACGATTTAATCGAAATTGCGAATGAAATTCCTATGAATCGGTTAGCAGTTCCAAGTGAAATTGCAAACACAGTAAATTTCCTTATTTCCGAACAATCTTCTTATATTACTGGCCAAATTCTTGGAGTAAATGGAGGTTGGCATACTTCTTAGGAAAAATTCAATTCGAAAGTTAGTTATTTCACATATTTTACCTTTTCTATTATGGTGAAATCGTTTATTATTAAATGTAGAGTATAAGTAGTTAAATAATAGGGGGTATTGGTATGGAATTAATCGAATGGTATTTTGAGTATGAAATACATAAGAATCGCCCTGGACTACTTGGAGATATTGCTTCGTTAATCGGTATGCTAGGGATTAATATTTTAACAATCAATGGTGTTGACACAATGAAACGTGGAATGTTACTTGGTTGTGATAATGATGATCAAATTACTAGATTTGAATCAATTTTAAATACTATGGACAATATAACAATAATTAAATTAAGAAAGCCAACACTTAGAGATCGTTTAGCTGTAAGGCATGGTACTTATATTCAACGAGATGAAGATGATAAAAAAACTTTTCGCTTTGTTCGCGATGATTTAGGAATGCTTGTAGATTTTATGGCTGAGCTATTCAAAATGCCTGGACATAAGCTAATTGGTATTAGAGGTATGCCTCGTGTTGGTAAAACTGAATCAGTTGTAGCAGCAAGTGTTTGTGCTAATAAACGCTGGTTGTTTGTTTCATCAACATTAATTAAACAAACATTAAGAAGTCAATTAATAGAAGATGAATATAATTCAGATAATGTATTTATTATTGATGGTATTCTTTCTCATAGAAGAGCTAATGAGCAACATTGGCAATTGGTTCGCGAGATTATGGCGATGTCTTCTGTGAAAGTAGTAGAACATCCTGATGTATTTGTACAGCAAACTGAATACTCCTTGGATGATTTTGATTACATAATAGAATTAAGAAATGATGAAAATGAAGAAATTAAATATGAACTTGTAGACCAAATGAATAAAAATGGACACAACTCGTTCTCAATGTTTGATTTTTAAAGTTAGTTGGGGTGTAACTTGTGACAGAATTAGGAAAATTTTTACGTGAAGCTAGAGAAGCTAAAGGTTTATCAATTGATGACGTTCAAGAGTTAACGAAGATTCAAAAACGTTATCTTGAAGCGATTGAAGAAGGAAATTATGATATATTGCCAGGGCAATTCTACGTACGTGCGTTTATACGACAGTATGCAGAAACTGTTGGTGTCGATGTATCGAGTTTTCTAATTGAAAAACCAGTAGTAGAAGAAACAGAAGAAGAAACAACAATTGCTGAAGAAGTAAAACATGAAGAAATTCCTAGTAGAGCAGCAAAACTAAAAGAACCATTAAGCAACGTTAAATCATCTCGTATAATGGATTTTTTACCAAAAATTTTAGTAGCGTTATTGATTATTGGAATTTGCATCGCTATTTACATGATGTTGCCTTCTAAAAATAATCAAAAATCTGCTGATATTAACCAAACTCAATCTAACTCTAGTTCTGAAATAGAGAAACCAGAAAATAATGCGTTGGATCAAGCGAAAAAAGATAAGAAAAAAGCAGAAAAGCCAAAAAATAATGTTACAACTCAGGAGACAACTCAAAAAATTACAGTTGATTCTGCTGCAGGTAAAAGAACAACAATTTCATTATCTGGAACAGATGTATTTAAATTAGATGTAATTGCAAATGGTGAAAGTTATGTCGATTTAAAAAATGTTGATGGAAAGATGTTTTACAGTGGTATTTTAAAACAAGGACAATCTCAAAACTTCGACTTAACAGCTGAAAATGAAGTTACTGTAAATATTGGTGCTTCAAATAATGTTGAGCTACGTATTAATGATGAGGTTTTTAAATATCCAGTTAGTCCAACAGATGCAGTTCACCAAAAGATTACGATTAAAAATTTAAAAATGAATCAATAGTCATCTTTATGATGGCTTTTATTCATTTATTTTAAATTGCTTCATTTTTTAGAAAGTTTTGGAGGTTTTTTACCATGAATTTACCAAATAAGATTACCGTATCAAGGGTTTGTTTAATTCCATTATTTATGCTAGTTGTTTTAATAGATTTTGATTGGGGGAATATCACTTTAATTGGTGATACCATTCCAGTAAATCACTTAGTAGGAGCAGCAATTTTTATTATTGCTTCTGTTACGGATTTTATCGATGGCCACTATGCAAGAAAGTATAATCTAGTAACCAACTTTGGAAAGTTTTTAGATCCACTTGCTGATAAACTACTAGTTTCCTCAGCATTAATTATTTTAACAGATTTTGGCTATGTTCCAGCATGGATCACAATCGTTATAATTAGTAGAGAATTCGCTGTAACTGGATTACGAATGATTTTAGCTGGTTCAGGAGAAGTACACGCTGCAGCAATGCTAGGTAAAATTAAGACTTGGGCTCAAATTGTAGCAATTTCAGCTTATTTCTTACATGACTTCCCATTAAACTTCTTACCATTTTCGATTGCTGATGTTTCGTTATGGGTTGCATTATTTTTTACAGTTTACTCAGGATGGGATTATTTTTATAAAAATAGAGAAGTCCTTCTTAAATCAATGTAAATTAGTTAATTAGGAGGAAATGATATGAAACGAGCAGAAATAATTGCTGTTGGAACAGAGCTACTATTAGGACAAATTGCAAACACGAACGCGCAATTTTTAGCTAAACATTTGTCTACTCTTGGATATCACCATCATTTCCAAACAGTTGTAGGAGATAATTCCGAACGACTAAAAAGTGCATTGGAAATTGCTTCAACAAGAAGTGATTTAATTATATTAACAGGTGGATTAGGACCAACTAAGGATGATTTAACAAAGGAAGTTGTTTCTGAATTTGTAAATGAATCACTTGTTTATCACGATCAATCTCTTCAATACATTGAACAGTTTTTTATAAAAGTAAATCGTCCAATGACTGAGAATAATAAAAAACAAGCATTAGTTATTAATAATGCACACGTATTATTAAACAAAAATGGAATGGCACCTGGTATGGTATATGAAGTTTCAGATAAACAATTTGTATTATTACCGGGACCACCTAAAGAAATGATTCCTATGGTTGAGAATGAATTAATTCCTTATTTTTTAAAAGGAAAGGAAGCAAGTACCATTATTTCAAAAGAACTTAAATTCTTTGGGATTGGAGAATCGATTTTAGAAACTCAAATTCTAGATCTACTTGAAACTCAATCGAATCCAACAATCGCCCCTTTAGCGAGTGAAGGTGAAGTAATGCTACGAATTACCGCTAATGCGATTAATGAGAAAGAAGCATTAAAATTAATTGCACAAGCTGAAGAAAAAATTCGTGAACGAGTAGGACAATTTATATATGGAACAAATGGCGATAACTTGTTTATCGTATTATCAAGAAGACTTAAAGAATTAAACCTTACACTATCAGCTGCTGAAAGTTTGACAGGTGGATTATTCAGTAAAAGGATGACTGATATTCCTGGTAACTCATCTATTTTTAAAGGTAGTGTCGTATGTTATTCGAATGAAATGAAACAAAATCTACTAAACGTACCAAAAGAGATTCTTACTAATAATGGCGCAGTTAGTGCAGAATGTGCCAAATCACTAGTTGAAAATATTCAAAGTCTTACAGATAGTCATATTTCAATCAGTTTTACTGGTGAAGCCGGTCCTTCAACATTAGAGGATGTTCCAGTTGGAAAAGTTTTTATCGGAATGAAAATAGGTAAATTAGATCCTGTCATTAAAGAGTTTCAATTCAGTGGGTCTAGGGAGCAAATTAGATTATCAAGTGTCAAAAATGGGGCAAATCAATTACTTAAATTAATTAATTCAAGTTATGAAAGTCAAGACTTATAATACACAGTAGAATATTTTATAATAAAAAAGCTCGGTTAATTAGCCGAGTTTTTTAATTTTATAGTTATTAAATTGATAAAAATCTAGATTTATAGAGGGAAAAATACGAAACAAGCGTTTCTATTCTTGAAAAAATGACTATAATCACAAAAAACATCGAATAAACGTTCTATTTTTTTGTTGGCAAACGAACAAAAAACAGTTATTATATATGTAAGAGATAAATGTAATCCTGAGGAGGAATCTTAATGAGTGATCGTCAAGCCGCTTTAGATATGGCTTTAAAACAAATTGAAAAACAATTCGGTAAAGGTTCAATTATGAAACTTGGAGAACAAACAGATCGCCAAATTTCAACTATTTCTAGTGGATCGTTAGCACTAGACGTTGCATTAGGTGTTGGTGGTTACCCAAGAGGTCGAATTATTGAAGTATATGGTCCTGAAAGTTCAGGTAAAACAACTGTAGCATTACATGCAATCGCTGAAGTTCAAGCGAATGGTGGACAAGCTGCATTTATTGATGCTGAGCATGCTTTAGACCCAATTTATGCTCAAAAATTAGGTGTAAATATTGATGAGTTATTATTATCTCAGCCGGATACAGGGGAACAAGCACTTGAGATCGCAGAAGCATTAGTACGTAGTGGTGCAATTGACATTATTGTTGTTGACTCAGTAGCAGCATTAGTACCGAAAGCTGAAATCGAAGGTGAGATGGGTGATGCTCACGTAGGTCTTCAAGCTCGTTTAATGTCTCAAGCATTACGTAAACTTTCTGGTGCGATTAATAAATCAAAAACGATTGCATTTTTCATTAACCAAATTCGTGAAAAAGTTGGAGTTATGTTCGGTAACCCTGAAACAACTCCAGGTGGACGTGCGTTAAAATTCTACTCAACAATTCGTTTAGAAGTACGTCGTGCAGAGCAACTAAAACAAGGTAATGATATTGTTGGTAATAAAACGAAAATTAAAGTTGTTAAAAATAAAGTGGCACCACCATTTAGACAAGCAGATGTAGATATTATGTACGGAGAAGGTATTTCTAAAGAAGGAGAAATCCTAGACATTGGTTCTGAATTAGATATCGTACTTAAGAGTGGTGCATGGTACTCATATAATGAAGAACGTCTTGGACAAGGCCGTGAGAATGCTAAGCAATTCTTAAAAGAAAATAGAGAAATACGTGATACAGTTAAACAAGCAATTCGCGAACACTATGGTTTAGATAATCCTGTAATTGTAACAGAATCAGATGATGAACAATTCTCATTATTAGAAGAATAATCCTTACCATAAAAGTAAATAAGTTAGTTTAAAACTATCCAAAATGCGGGTGCTTATTAAAAGTGCCCGCATTTTTTTAGATGCATTACTCAATTGTTAATCTATTATATCCATCAGATTGAAACAGACGGAGCAAGAAAAGGCAGAGAATGCAGGACAATAGAATGTATTACAATGAATTCAATAAAAGACTTTAATAGCTTTACCATACTACTAAGCAGAAAGTAAATTTAAATATTTTTATTTGAAGTCTGCTTAATAAAGAACTTTATTGAAATTAAAAGAGAAGTTGATCGGAACGGAAGGAAGTTCGACTCCTGTGGGAAGTGTGGGATGGCTGAGACACGGAAAAAGCAGGGAAAAGCAGGGAAAAGCAGGATGGAGCAGGAAAGGCAGGAAAATTCATTTAGGACAGTAGGACTGGAACTACTTGTGTGATTTCATAAAAGTCTATAAATCCTTTAATATCTATCCTTTCTCTTTAATCCTGCCTTTCCTTGTGCCTGCTCTTAATGAAAGCGAACATCCTGCAGTGGAGATCAACGTTCTTCTTTTACAAGAGAGTAAAACAAGATAAAAAAAGCAAAAATTTTAATAAAGTTGAATAAAATTTCACTTCATATGTATGAAATCTAGTAAAAATGTAATAAATATTGATAAATCAAGTAAGTATGCGATTTACAATGCTTGACATCATTTGGTAAGAGTTTTAATATTTAAGTGTATATTCTAAAAAAATATTACTTTTTTGTGAACTTTTGAAATTTAAGTGTGCTGTATGTTGATGCAATTATAAATACAATATAACAGCCGACAAAAATGAAACTAATTAAATAGCAAGAGGAGGTGAAATCATGGGTGCACAAACTATAATTTTGATCATCTTCGCATTGCTTGCCACATTCGGAGTCGGTTATGCTGTCGGATTTTTTGTCCGTAAGTCCATTGCAGAAGCTAAAATTAATGGCGCAACTAATCATGCAAATCAAATTATTGAAGATGCAAAACGTGATTCAGAATCAATTAAAAAAGAAGCATTATTGGAAGCAAAGGATGAAATCTTCAAAATTCGTACAGATGCAGAAAACGATATTCGCGATCGTCGTAGTGAAATACAAAAGATTGAAAATCGTTTAATGCAAAAAGAAGAGAACTTAGATCGTAAAGATGAAGGACTTTCAAAACGTGAGTCTGTTCTTGAAAGAAAAGAGGAATCTCTTGTTTTAAAACAACAACAGATAGAAGAACTGGAAAGCAAGATAGAAGGATTAATTGCTGCTCAACAAGAGGAGTTAGAAAGAATTTCTGGCTTAAATCGTGATGAAGCAAGACAATTAATACTTACTAAGGTCGAAAATGAATTATCCCATGAAACAGCAATACTAGTAAAAGAAACAGAAGCTCGTGCAAAAGAAGAAGCAGATAAGAAGGCAAAAGATATTTTATCATTAGCAATCCAACGTTGTGCTGCAGACCATGTTGCAGAAACAACTGTATCGGTTGTAAATCTTCCAAATGATGAAATGAAAGGTCGTATAATTGGACGAGAAGGTCGAAATATACGTACTTTAGAAACATTAACTGGTATTGATTTAATTATTGATGATACACCTGAAGCTGTTATTTTATCAGGTTTTGATCCAATACGTCGTGAAACTGCTCGAATTGCACTTGATAAATTAGTACAAGATGGTCGAATCCATCCAGCTCGAATTGAAGAAATGGTTGAAAAATCAAGACGCGAAGTAGATGAGTACATACGTGAAGTCGGTGAACAAACTACTTTTGAAGTTGGTGTTCATGGTATTCACCCTGACTTAATTAAAATATTAGGTCGTCTGAAGTTTAGAACTAGTTACGGTCAAAATGTATTAAAGCATTCTATGGAAGTTGCGAATCTAGCTGGATTAATGGCTGCTGAGCTTGGTGAAGATATTAAGCTTGCTAAACGTGCAGGTTTACTTCATGACATAGGTAAAGCAATCGATCATGAAGTAGAAGGTAGCCACGTAGAAATCGGTGTAGAATTAGCAACAAAATATAAAGAACATCCAGTTGTTATCAACAGTATTGCATCGCATCACGGTGATGCAGCACCAACATCAATTATCGCAGTTCTAGTAGCTGCAGCAGATGCTCTTTCTGCTGCTAGACCAGGAGCACGTAGTGAAACTTTAGAAAACTATATTCGTCGTTTAGAAAAACTTGAAGAGATTTCTGAATCGTATGAAGGCGTTGAAAAATCATTCGCTATTCAAGCTGGACGAGAAGTGCGTATAATGGTTAAACCAGATACAATTGATGATTTACAAGCTCATAGACTAGCTAGAGATATTAGAAAACGTATTGAAGATGAACTGGACTATCCAGGACATATTAAAGTTACGGTTATTCGTGAAACTCGAGCAGTTGAGTATGCAAAATAAAGTGGTATTTACCACTTTATTTTCTTTTTATTCCACAAAATTAAGTATTTTCAAAATAGCTCCAACTAATACAAACTGGACTTTATCTTAGTTGATTGGCATAGATGAAAGATTCGGATTGTGCTAGTAATGGAGCTTTTCGTATTTTTGGGTAATCTAAGAATAAGATTTAGATGAAATTAAGAAGTAAAGGCAAGTTGGAAGGATGTAACGAAATGAGAATAATGTTTATTGGCGATGTAGTTGGCTCAAATGGTAGAGAAATGGTAAAGTCTAATATTCAGGCCCTTAAAAGAAAGTTTAATCCATCAGTAACAATTATAAATGGTGAAAACGCAGCACACGGTAAAGGGATAACAGAAAAGATTTACCGTGAATTTTTAGAATTAGGTGCTCAAGCAGTAACACTTGGGAATCATGCATGGGATAAAAAAGAAATATTTGAATTTATTGATGATGCAAAATACTTAGTAAGACCAGCTAATTTCCCTGAAGGCACACCAGGGAATGGACTTGTCTTTCTAAATTTTAATGATGTTGAAATAGCTGTAATCAATTTACAAGGTAGAACATTCTTACCGGCAATTGATTGTCCATTCAAAAAAGCTGATGAATTAATTAAAATCGCACAAAAAAGAACAAAAATTATTTTTGTTGATTTTCATGCTGAAGCAACAAGTGAGAAAATCGCAATGGGTTGGTATTTAGATGGTAGAGTAACAGCGGTAGTTGGAACACATACGCATGTACAAACTGCAGATGAACGAGTGTTACCTGCAGGTACTGCATTTATTACAGATGTAGGTATGACTGGTCCTTATGATGGAATTCTAGGCGTAACAAAGGAAGCTGTTCTTAAAAAATTCTTAACGAATTTACCAGTACGCTTTGAAGTAGATGAGGGCAGAGGGCAATTAAGTGGTGTTATCATTGAATTAGATAAGCAAAGTGGCTTAGCGAAATCCATAAAAAGAATTCAAATTAACGATGATCATCAAGAGTTTTAATTGTAATTAAAAGAATAGTAAAAATTTTTAAAAAACTTTTAAAAATTTGCAGGAATAACTTCTTGTTATCGAGAATAGTTTTTATTGTACACAATAATAGCTTTGTAAGTAACAAGGAGGATCTAGGAATGGAAATATTAAAAGTTTCAGCAAAATCAAACCCTAATTCTGTAGCAGGAGCACTTGCAGGTGTATTGAGAGAGCGTGGATCAGCAGAGATTCAAGCAATCGGAGCTGGCGCGTTAAACCAAGCTGTAAAAGCAGTTGCAATTGCTAGGGGGTTCGTTGCACCAAGCGGAGTTGACTTGATTTGTATCCCTGCATTTACAGATATTCAAATCGATGGGGAAGAGCGTACAGCGATTAAATTAATCGTAGAACCTCGTTAATAATAACAACCTGTAGCCAAAAGCGACAGGTTGTTTTTATTTTATTTAGGAAAATGATCATTCGAAGATTTAAAACTATGTATCAACTATAAAATTACAATTCCCTTCAGTATTAGCCTGAAGGGTCGTTTATCGATGTTTTTTATGAATAATTATTAGTTTATATAGGGCTTTTATAAGTATGGTAAAATAAATTAAATAATCTAAAAAATTGGAAGGAAGTTAAAAAAATGAAAATATTCGATGCTCATTGTGATGTCTTAATGAAATTATTAGAAAAACCTTCAATTAATTTTGAAAATGATGAATTATTACAAGTATCCGTGGATCGCTTAAAAGAGGGTAAGAGTAAAGTACAATGTTATGCAATTTATATTCCAGAAAGTGTACATAAATTAATAAAATTTGATGCAGCCCTTCAGTGTGTTACACTTTTTCATGAAAAAATTGCGAATGAAAAAAATAATATTAAAGTTATTCGAACAAAAGAAGATGAAGTTGGGCTAAAAGAGAATGAGATGGGTGCTATTTTGACACTGGAAGGCTGTGACGCACTTTTAGGTGATATTAACCGTCTAAAGATTTTACATCGTCTAGGGGTACGCAGTGTTGGTTTAGTATGGAATTTTGCAAATGAAGCTGCAGATGGGATTCTTGAAGAAAGAAATGGAGGATTAACAAATTTTGGCAGAAGTGTAGTTCACTACTTAAATGAACATAATATGTGGTGTGATCTTTCCCATTGTAGTGAAGCTGCATTTTGGGATGCATTTCATCAAGCAAAATATCCAACTGCAACTCATTCAAATGCAAAATCAATCTGTAAAAATCCAAGAAATTTAAATGATGACCAATTAAAAGCAATGTTTAATAGAGGTGCAATCGTAGGGATTAATTTCTATCCACCATTTTTAGTGGATGAAGGAACGGCTACGATTTCAGATATTCTAAAACATATTGATTATATGTGCTCCCTTGGTGGAGAAAAATATATTGCAATGGGATCAGATTTTGATGGGATCGAGGTTCATCCAACGAATTTACATCATGTCGGTCTATATCAAAATTTAACAAATGAATTGTTAAAACATTATACAGAAGAGCAAGTAAAAGGCTTTATGTATGAGAATTATTCATCCTATATTCATTTCAAATAACAGGTTATTTGTTCAGAATAATAAAAATATAAAAATTAAAAGAATAATTTCTTTAAAATGATTGATTTTTTTGGTCATTAGGTCTAGAATTGAAAGCGAATTAACACATATCAAAAGATGTGTGTTAAATCACTTTCATTCTTTTTATAAAAAAATGAATGATATGCAAAATAATTATCTATTTATATTAATTTACTACGAATGAGGGCATTCAAAGGGGTGTAGGAAATGATTGAACAACTTTCATGGAAAGTTGGAGGACAACAGGGTGAAGGTATCGAAAGTACAGGAGAGATTTTTGCAATAGCGTTAAACCGTTTAGGTTACTATTTATATGGTTACCGTCATTTCTCTTCTCGTATTAAAGGTGGTCACACTAATAATAAAATTCGTGTAAGTACAACTGAAGTTCGTGCGATTTCAGATGACTTAGATATTTTAGTAGCCTTTGACCAAGAAACAATCGATGTAAACTTTTATGAATTACGCAAAGGCGGCATTGTAATCGCTGATGCTAAATTTAATCCGACAATTCCAGATTCAACAGACGTAACACTTTATTCAATTCCATTTACAGATTTAGCGACTGAACTTGGTACTTCTTTAATGAAAAACATGGTTGCAGTTGGTGCTTCAAGTGCAATTTTAGGACTTTCAATCGAAGTGTTCAGAGAAGTTGTAAATGAAATTTTTGGTAAAAAAGGTCAACAAATTGTTGATAAAAACATAGAGGCAATTGCACGTGGAGCAGAAGAAATGAGAGAAATGCTTGGCGTGAATGTTAATAAAATGCAATTATCAGAAGCTGATGGCAAAAAACGTATGTTCTTAATCGGTAATGATGCAATCGCTATGGGTGCATTAGCTGGTGGTTCTCGTTTTATGGCAGCGTATCCAATTACGCCGGCATCTGAAATTATGGAATACTTAATTCAAAAATTACCTCAGTATGGTGGCGCAGTTATCCAAACTGAAGATGAGATTGCTGCTTGTACAATGGCAATCGGTGCTAACTATGCTGGTGTTCGTACATTAACTTCATCTGCAGGTCCTGGTCTTTCATTAATGATGGAAGCAATCGGTCTTTCTGGTATGACAGAAGTTCCATTAGTAATCGTTGATACTCAACGTGGTGGTCCAAGTACAGGTCTTCCAACTAAACAAGAACAATCAGACTTAATGGCTATGATCTACGGTACTCACGGTGAGATTCCAAAAGTAGTAATCGCTCCAAGTACAGTAGAAGAAGGATTCTACGATATGGTGGAAGCGTTTAACGTAGCTGAAGAATTCCAAGTTCCTGTTATCGTAATTACTGACTTACAACTTTCTTTAGGTAAACAAACTGTTGAACCACTACAATTTGAAAAAGTACAAATTCGCCGTGGTAAGTTTGATTACAAACAAGAATTACCTGTATCTGAAAATAAAGAGTACTTCAAACGTTATGAAGTGACTGAAGATGGAGTTTCTCCTCGTGTAGTACCAGGTATGAAAGGTGGAATTCACCACGTAACTGGTGTTGAGCATGATGAAATGGGTAAACCTTCAGAATCGCCAATTAACCGTAATCAACAAATGGATAAACGTATGCGTAAGTTAAACAACCTAAAATTCCCTAACCCAGTGTTAGTGAACTCTAAGCATGAAGATGCTGATGTATTACTAGTTGGTTTCAACTCAACTCGTGGTGCAATTGAAGAAGCAATGGTTCGTTTAGAGCAAGAAGGTATCAAAGTTAACCACGCTCATATTCGTCTAATTCACCCATTCCCAACAAACGAATTAATGCCTGAGCTTAAAAAAGCTAAACGTGTAATCGTTGTTGAAAATAATGCTACTGGTCAATTAGCAAGCATTATTAAAATGAATTGTGGTCATGCAGAAAAGATTTCAAGCTTATTAAAATATGATGGAAATCCTTTCTTACCTAAAGAAATTTACAACACTTGCAAGGAAGGAGTTGTTCTAAATGGCAACATTTAAAGAATTTCGTAATAATATTAAACCAAACTGGTGCCCAGGTTGTGGAGACTTCTCAGTACAAGCGTCTATTCAACGTGCAGCAGCAAATGTTGGTTTAGAACCTGATAACCTTGCAGTAATTTCTGGTATTGGATGTTCTGGTCGTATTTCTGGATATATTAACTCTTACGGATTACATGGTATCCACGGTCGTTCACTTCCAATTGCACAAGGTGTTAAAATGGCTAACCGTGATCTAACTGTTATCGCTTCTGGTGGTGACGGTGATGGATTCGCAATCGGTTTAGGTCATACAATCCATGCAATTCGTCGTAACATCGACGTTACGTATATCGTAATGGATAACCAAATCTATGGTTTAACAAAAGGTCAAACATCTCCACGTAGTGATGTAGGATTTAAAACTAAGAGTACTCCACATGGTTCTGTTGAATCAGCACTTTCAGTAATGGAAATGGCTTTAACAGCTGGTGGTACATTCGTAGCTCAAAGTTTCTCAAGTGACTTAAAAGAATTAACTTCATTAATCGAGCAAGGTATTAACCATAAAGGTTTCTCTTTAATTAACGTTTTCAGTCCATGTGTAACTTACAATAAAGTAAACACATATGACTGGTTTAAAGAAAATCTTGTTAAGCTTTCTGATATTGAAGGGTATGATCCTTCAAATAAAGAAATGGCTATGCAAACATTAATGCAAAATAAAGGATTAGTAACTGGTTTGATTTATCAAAATAAAGAACAAAAATCTTACCAAGAATTAATCTCTGGATACAGTGAAGATGCATTAGTTGAAGCAGACCTTCAATTAGAAAAAGCTCAATTCGAAAAATTAGTAGCTGAATTCATGTAATAAACAGAAAACTCCTCTTTTTAGAGGAGTTTTTTTAGTGTGTTGAAATAGATATAGGTCAATATGAAAAAATGCCATTAAGTGAACATTTTGAAAATAAAGTTAGTACTTTTGAACATCTATTTATCTCAAATCATTACTTTGATTTTTTTATTAGTTTAAACTATTAAATACTAATTTTTAGAAAAAAGAACTCAAATCTTTAAAGAAGATGCTTTTTTGGATTTGGTCTAAGTAAAGGATATTTAAATAGTTTCTTAATGAATACTTATATTGATGAATGAGTTGATTGGAACGAAAGGATGATCGACTCCTATGGGAAATGCGGAAAGGCTGAGACCCCGCAGGCTTGCCGAGGAGGCTCAGGTTTCGCCCCATGGAAAGCGAGCATCCTGTAGTGGAAATGAACATCACTCAACTTCCTTTACGTAAATTTGATAGTTATTTGACAAGCCTTATTTTTCAACAGCGTGAGAATACTCCTAATTTAAAGGAGTTTTTTTATTCATACTATTATCTATTTTATAGAAGGATTAATGAAATTTGTTGTTGAAGTGATTTGTAGTAAGGAGTGTTATAAAATGAAGAATATTAAAATAAGAAGACCAAGAATTGACGAGATAGAAGAATTAAACGAATTTTTTCGAGTAGTGATTACAGATACCTTTCATAAAGAAGGTATAGGGGATAAGATTGAAAGTATTCAAGAAGAAATCGAAACGAAAGGAAAATACTTGGAAAATGATTTTGAAAGCAATGGTGAAAATAGGTATTTTTTAATTGCCCTCGATCACGAAAAGATTATTGGTTCAATTGAATATGGCCAGGTCAGTGAACTTATAAATATTTGTACAAACAATGCCTTAAAAGATCTTATTGAGATAGGAACCGTTTTTGTTCATCCTGACTATCAAAAGAAAGGGATCGGAAATTTATTACTAAATACAATGCACACTACTCTAAAAAAGAAAGGCATAGAAGAATTTTGTCTAGATAGTGGATATATTAATGCTCAAAAAATCTGGAAAAAGAAATTTGGTGAGCCTGATTACTTATTAAAGGATTATTGGGAAAAGGGATTTGATCATATGATTTGGAGAATTAAGAGCTGATTTGAAGGGCAGGAGAAGTAGGAAAAACAGGGAAAACAGGTATATTATAAAAATAACTCAATGGATCTCTTTTAATCTCTTACCCTTTGTCCTACTTTTCTCAAAAACCCTGCCTTATCAGCCTTTCTTTTTTGCGTAAGGCACATTGTATATTGTAGAATAACGTTATATACTTAAATAATGTGTGGACGTTTCAATGAAAGGAGATTCTTACATGAATGAACAACAACGCCTTCAGGGCACTAATATAAATAATTCAAAAGATAAATCAGATAAAGATTACAGTAAATACTTTGAAAAAGTTTACCAAGCACCTTCTTTGGTTGACGCAAAGCGTCGAGGTAAAGAAGAAGTTATGTATGATCGTGGTTTCGAAATTCCTGAAGAAATGAGAAATTCAGGTGTAGGTAAGAAATTCTTAATCCGTACGTATGGTTGTCAAATGAACGAGCATGATACAGAAGTTATGGCTGGTATTTTAACAACAATGGGTTATGAAGTAGCAACATCTGTAGAAGATGCTGATATTATTCTATTAAACACATGTGCAATTCGAGAAAATGCTGAAAACAAAGTGTTTGGTGAAATTGGTCATTTGAAACCTTTAAAGCTTCAAAGACCTGATTTATTAATCGGTATTTGTGGCTGTATGTCTCAAGAAGAGGCAGTAGTAAATCGAATCCTTCAAAAACACTCATTTATTGACATGGTATTTGGTACACATAATATTCATAGATTACCATTTATTATTCAAGAAGCGATGTTTAGTAAAGAAATGGTTATCGAGGTATGGTCAAAAGAAGGTGACGTAATTGAGAACCTTCCAAAAGTGCGTCGAGGCGAAATAAAAGCATGGGTTAATATCATGTATGGATGCGATAAGTTCTGTACATACTGTATTGTTCCTTATACACGTGGTAAAGAACGTAGTCGTCAGCCAGAAGATATTATTAATGAAGTACGTGAATTGGCTAGATTAGGTTATAAGGAAGTAACTTTATTAGGCCAAAACGTAAATGCGTATGGTAAAGATTTAAATAATGGTGAATATGGATTAGGTCATTTAATGGATGAAATCCGTAAGATTGGCATTCCACGTGTTCGCTTTACAACAAGTCATCCTCGTGATTTTGATGACCATTTAATTGAGGTACTAGCAAAAGGCGGCAATTTAATGCCACATATTCATTTACCAGTACAATCAGGAAGCTCTGAAATATTAAAACTTATGTCACGTAAATATGATCGTGAACAATATCTTGAGTTAGTAAGAAAATTAAAAACTGCAATGCCACATATTTCATTTACGACCGATATTATTGTTGGATTCCCTAATGAAACGGATGAGCAATTTGAAGAAACAATGACACTATTTGAAGAAGTTGAATTTGATTTAGCGTTTACGTTTATTTATTCACCTCGTGAAGGTACACCAGCTGCAAAAATGGTTGATAATGTACCTGAGAGTGTTAAAAAAGAACGTTTACAACGTCTGAACGAACTTGTTAATGCAAAATCTGCTGAATTTAATAAGCGTTTTGAAGGTCAAATTGTTGATGTATTAGTAGAAGGAGAGAGTAAGAAAAATCCTGACGTTCTTGCGGGATATACTCCTTATAATAAACTAGTTAACTTTAGAGGTCCTAAATCGATTGTAGGTCAAATTGTTAAAGTAAAAGTAACAAAAGCGAAAACATGGTCATTAGATGGAGAATTAATAGAAGAAACTGTTGAGGTGCTATAATGGGAAAATATTCGAAAGCTGATATCGTTGAAAGAGCAAAAGAATTAGCAGTAATGATTTCTGAAACAGAAGAAGTAGACTTTTTTAAACGAGCTGAAGCTCAAATTAATGAAAGTGAATCTGTAAGAGCTTATATTGAAGAAATTAAGTCATTACAAAAACAAGCCGTAAACCTTGAACATTGGGGTAAAAAAGAAGCGCTTAAAAAAGTTGAGCAAGAGCTTGATGAATTAAACGAAAAATTAGAATCGATTCCAATCGTTCAACAATTCCAATCTTCTCAAGTAGAAGTGAATGGTTTACTTCAATTAATCGCACACACGATCTCAAATGGTGTAACGGATGAAATTATTAAATCAACTGGTGGTAACCTACTAAGTGGTGAAACTGGTTCAAAGGTAGCGAATGGCCCATCAGGTTGCAGTACAGATAGCTGTAGCCATTAATGAAAAAGACACAACTAGCAATTAAGTTTGCTTGTTGTGTCTTTTTTTGAATTAAGATTTATCAAGTGAAGTTAGAAATTAAAATGAAGTGTAGAAGTAAATAAAGTCTGATCTGCAAATAAGTCCAAAGGGATGGCAAATAAGAAGTATGTTTCTGCAAATAACTGATGAAAGGTTGCAAAAAATTAAAGAACTGCAAATAAATTGTGAAAATCGCAAATAAAATTAGTAAAACTGATATTAAAATATAAAGAATTGTAAATAATGTACAAAATTACCATTACCAGTTAGGGTATTATTTCGCTAGATAACAGACAATCTAGATCTGTTTAAATGAAAAGTAGTAATTTTTATTAAAATTCTTACGAAAACACAATATAAATGGATAAAAAATTTTCGACACTACCAATTACAAATGAAAAATTCCTCCGAGATCCCCCTACACATAAACACTTTTATTGAATTCCTCAAAATAATTCTCACCTTTTTGCTTTTCCCTTCCTTTCCTGCTCTTCCTGCCTTTCCTGCCCTTAAAATCGTAATTTTAAATGTTTATTTTTTAAATTCTTCAAAATACAGTCAACTTTATTAGGCTCTCGTCATACAATTTATCATCACATGTTTTTTTAACTTGTATAAAAGAATTTTCATGTCATTAACACATTCCGCAAATGTCACGCATAGAATGAAATGAAAATGGAACGAGGAGGGTCACACCTATGTCTGAACACAGAGAGATTATAACGAAAGCAGTCGTAGGAAGAGGCAAGAAATATAACAAAGTTACTCATACAATCACACCAAGTCATACTCCATCAAGTATTCTAGGCTGCTGGGTTATAAACCATGTATATGATGCGAAAAAAGTAAAAGACGGAGTAGAGGTATCTGGTAAATATGATATCAATATTTGGTACTCCTATGGTGACAATACGAAAACTGAAGTAGTGCCAGAGTCAGTTAAGTATCATGAAGTAGTAAAATTAAGACACCGAGATGAAAATTTTACTGGAGAAGATTGTGAGGTAATTGCGAAATCATTAAAACATCCAAATTGTTTAGATGCAATTATTTCTCCTAATGGTAATCGTTTTATCGTAACGGTTGAGAAAGAAGTATTAGTTGAAGTTGTAGGTGAAACGAAAATCGTTGTACTTGTTGCGCCGGATGGTGTACATCATGACGATGATTTCTTCGATGTAGATGATGAGTTTGAAGATTTAGATCCTGATTTTATTTTAGAAGGCGAAGAAGAGTAGTAGAGGCTAGGAAGGTGAAACTTCCTAGCTTTTTTATCTGCTAAAATTATAAACTAAAAGTACATGGGAATTTTAGGGATTATGAAATAGTCGATTCACTGCTATATAAAATTAAAAGGCTCATCAGTCGATCAGCTTTCTTTATCTTAACTTTCAAACATACGAAAGGATTCGTCAAAATGTGATATAATATGCAAAGAATGTTTTTTGATGGAGAGGATAGAATGGCAACTTATACGCCTATGATCGAGCAATATTTAAATATAAAGAAAAATTATCAGGATGCTTTTTTATTTTTTAGACTTGGTGATTTTTATGAAATGTTTTTTGAAGATGCAATTAAAGCATCACAGGTTTTAGAAATTACGTTAACTGGACGAGCGGGAGGAACAGATGAACGAATTCCAATGTGTGGGGTTCCGTATCATTCCGCAGCCGGATATATAGAGCAATTAGTTGAAAAGGGTTATAAAGTAGCAATTTGTGAACAAGTTGAGGATCCAACCGTAGCAAAAGGAGTTGTTCGAAGAGAAGTCGTGCAACTGATTACACCAAGTACTCAAATGGAAGGTAGATCAATTGAAGATAAGCAAAACCATTATATTTCCACACTAATGGAAATTTCATCCATTCAATATGGATTAGTTTGGATTGATTTAACGACTGGTGAAGGAAATGCACTGTTACTAAATGGATCGATTGAAGAAGCTGTACTTAAAATTGCTGCAACAGGTACGAAAGAAGTTGTTGTGAGTAATGATTTTTCTTCGAAAGCAATCCAAACACTCGAGAAAAGTTTTTCAATTACAGTCTCTTTTGAAGAGAATGACCGCTTAACTGAAGAATTTGTTGATGTAGTAAAAACAATTGATCAGGCAAGTTTAAAATCAGCTGCTGCAAGATTGTTAAATTATTTATCAAAAACACAAAAACGAACACTTTCTCACTTACAAGAAATAGTTGTTATTAACCAACATGATTTCTTAAATATGGACATGTATTCAATGAGAAATCTGGAATTAATTGAAACCCAGCGTTCTAAAAATAAACAAGGTTCTTTGAATTGGTTACTAGATGAAACAAAGACTGCTATGGGTGGACGATTACTTAAAAAATGGATCCAACGTCCCTTAGTCAGCTCAAAACAAATTGATAAACGCTTAACAATAGTTGAATTATTAATGGAAAACTATTTTATCCGTGAGGATCTAAAAGAACTATTAAAAGAAGTAT
Organism: Gottfriedia luciferensis; assembly: GCF_002156865.1. GTDB lineage: Bacteria > Bacillota > Bacilli > Bacillales > Bacillaceae_G > Gottfriedia > Gottfriedia luciferensis. The sequence goes on from NZ_NCTA01000034.1 coordinate 19,677, forward strand.
ATGACTTAGAACGATTGGCTGGAAAAGTTTCATTTGGGAATGTAAATGCAAGAGATTTATTACAGTTAAAACGTTCATTACAAACTGTACCTTCAATTATCCATGCCTTAAAATCAATTAATCATGATGAAATTGATGCTTTAATAAATGAAATTGATCCTTGTGATGAACTTCAACTGCTTTTAGAAAATGCCATTATTGAAGATGCACCTCTATCAATAAAAGAAGGCAATATTATTAAAGATGGCTTTAACAAGACGTTAGATGAATATCGATTTGTTAGTAAGAACGGCAAAAATTGGTTAATGGAACTTGAACAACGTGAAAGAGAAATTACAGGGATTAAATCCTTAAAAATAGGTTATAATCGAATCTTTGGTTATTTTATTGAAGTAACTCGATCAAATATTAGCCAGCTACCTGAAGGGCGTTACGAGCGTAAACAAACACTAGCAAATGCAGAACGTTTTATTACGGAAGAATTAAAAGAAAAAGAAACGATGATTTTAGAAGCTGAAGAGAAAATGATTGGTTTAGAATATGAACTATTCATTTCAATTCGTGAACAAGTAAAACAATATTTATCAAGACTTCAAGTATTGGGACAAGTAATTAGCCAAATCGATGTTTTACAGAGTTTCTCAGTAATAAGTGAAAAACATGGTTATGTAAAACCATCTTTTACGCAAGAACGCGAATATATCGTTAAAAATGGACGACATCCGGTAGTTGAACAAGTTTTAATTGATTCTGAGTATATACCAAACGATACAAATCTTGATCATGAAACGCATCAATTTTTAATTACTGGACCTAATATGGCTGGTAAAAGTACGTATATGAAACAAGTAGCACTAATTAGTATTATGGCGCAAATAGGATGCTATGTACCTGCTGAATACGCTAAATTACCTATTTTTGATCAAATATTTACACGAATTGGTGCAGCAGATGACTTAATCTCTGGACAAAGTACGTTCATGGTCGAAATGTTAGAAGCAAATTATGCGATCACAAATGCAACGGAAAAAAGTTTAATCTTATTTGATGAAATCGGTAGAGGTACTTCGACATATGATGGAATGGCACTAGCTCAAGCGATGATTGAATATATTCATAATCATATTGGTGCGAAAACACTATTCTCTACGCACTATCATGAGTTGACAGTATTAGCGAATGAATTGGAGTATTTGAAAAACTTTCATGTAGCTGCAAAAGAACAAGATGGCAAAGTATTATTCCTTCATAAAATCTTTGAAGGTGCTGCTGACCAAAGTTACGGGATTCATGTTGCAGAATTAGCTAATCTTCCGAAAGACGTAATTAGTAGAGCGAAAAAACTACTAAGAGATTTAGAATCAAATAATCCAACTGTTATTCATGAAAACTCTGTTTCAAATGATGAAGTTTCTAATTTGGTGAGACAGGAAACAAAAGAAGAGACGGTTAGTGAAAAACCTGTTGAAACAAAAAAAGATGATTTGCAAGGACAATTAAGTTTATTTGATGATGCTCAACCGACAATTAAAGAAGTAGTTAAAAATCACCCAGTAATCGATCAATTAAAAACAATTAATTTACTAGAATTAAATCCGATGGAAGCATTTAATCTATTATATGAACTACAGAAGCAAGTTAAAAAATAAAAGAAGACATTTAGGCCTTCAGTGAATATCCAAAGTCTCATATTTCAGAGTTCCAAACTGATTGAATACGCTTGTCTTTCGAGGTGCGAAACCAGACGAGGAGCGAAGTTACCATAGACGGTAATGAGCACCACAGGCTGGTGAAGCAACGAAGAAAGCGAGCGTTTGCCAATAGTCTGGAAGTCCTTTCTTTTTATTCTTCAATCAATCTGTTTCTGAAAGGAGGAAGCAAATGTCAAAGATAAAAAAATTAGATGAAATATTAGCGAATCAAATAGCTGCTGGTGAAGTAGTTGAACGACCATCGTCAGTTGTTAAAGAATTACTTGAAAATGCAATTGATGCAGTAAGTACTCGTATAACAATTGAAATAAATGACGGTGGCCTTTCGAGAATATTTGTAAGTGATAATGGGGAAGGAATGACAAAAGAAGATAGCGTACTCGCTTTTGAACGTCATGCTACAAGTAAGATAAAAGATGAAAATGATTTATTTCGTATTCGTACGTTAGGCTTTCGAGGTGAAGCATTGCCGAGTATCGCATCAGTTAGTTATGTAACTGTAAAAACTTCTACAGAAAACGGCCCAGCTATTGAGACCGTTTTAAAAGGCGGAGTTTTACAATCCCAAAACGAGATTGCGAAATCGAAAGGGACAAGCATAGAAGTATCTAATTTATTTTTTAATACTCCAGCTCGCTTGAAATATATGCGAACTGTTCAAACCGAATTGAGTAATGTGACAGACGTTGTTTATCGATTGGCATTAGCGAATCCTCATATAGCATTTGATTTAAAGCATAATGATAAATTAATGTTCCGAAGCAATGGAAACGGTGACGCAAGACAAATTCTAGCTTCGTTATATGGTCTTCAAATTGCTAAAAACATGGTTCATTTTAAAGGTGAATCATTAGATTTTCAAATTGAAGGATATTTATCAATGCCAGAATATACGCGTGCGACAAGAAATTATATTTCACTTTATGTAAATGGAAGATATGTAAAACATTATGGAGTGAATAAATCAATTAGTGAGGGGTATCATACGTTATTACCAATTGGGCGCTTTCCAATTGTTGCACTATTTGTAAAAATGGATCCTCAATTAGTCGATGTGAATGTGCATCCTACTAAACAAGAAGTACGTTTTAGTAAAGAAGATCAATTATTTACATTAATTAGCGAAAGCATCAAAAAAGTTTTCAGAGGTCGTTCGCTAATTCCTGAAATTACTAGAAGTGCACCAAAAGAAAAAATATATAGTGAACAATCTACTTTTTCATTTGAACATACATCAAGAGAGGAAGTAGAGAAGAAACTACCTTTTTCATTGCAAAATGACCATAGAACGATAACCGACTCTAGTTCGATACCAAATCAAACGAATCGTTCTATCATTGAAGAGAATTGGGAAATGAACGAAACTTCGAATCAAACAGAACAAGAGCCGCCAATTGATTATGAAAGTATTTATTTCAACAATTATAGTGACGAAAATGATTCAAATACTAAACAAGAAGTAGAACAAAAGATTGAAGAGACTGTCGTGATTAAAGAAGAGATTTATGATGATCAAACGATTGATCAATTACCTCCGCTTTATCCAATCGGTCAGATGCATGGTACGTATATCATTGCTCAGAATGAGAACGGATTGTATTTAATTGACCAACATGCTGCACAAGAAAGAATCTATTATGAATATTTTAAAGAAAAAATTGGCGAAGTAGCATCCGAACTTCAAACGCTACTAATACCAATTACATTTGATGTCTCACCTGAACAAGCAATTCTATTAGACCAATATCATGATGAGCTTCAAGAAGTAGGACTGTTTATAGAAAAGTTTGGCTCAAATAGCTATGTAATCCGTGAACATCCAAACTGGTTTCCAGAAGGGCAAGAGGAGACATTAATTGATGAAATGATTCAAGAGCTTTTAAAACGTGGAACAATTAATATAAAAAAATTACGAGAAGAAAAAGCTATCATGATGAGCTGTAAAGCATCTATTAAAGCGAATCAATTCATAACGAACGATGAAATTTTTAGTTTACTTGAATCGCTAAGAAAATCAACCAATCCATTTACTTGTCCACATGGTCGTCCAATTGTCATTCATTTTAGTTCGTATGAATTAGAAAAAATGTTTAAACGAGTAATGTAATAGAAAAAGGATAGTTAGTTTCTATCCTTTTTTTTACGCTGTTGAAAAATAATTCTATCAAATAATTACTAATTGCTCGTAAAGGAAGTTGAGTGATGTTCATTTCCACTACAGTATGCATGCTGAAGAGCAGGAATAAGGAAAGGCAGGATCAAGGGGAAGTTGAAATAAAAGATATTAAAAGGCTTTAGAGTAATTTATTAATCTATATAAAATATATTTCCTATCTGCTTTCCCTGCCTTTCACATAGGTGTCCAGCATCATTTCGTTTCAATCTTCTTATTCTTTTATTAAAGTATTCATCAGGTTGAACAATAATTTCAAAAAAAGCATTGTCTTTTAAGATTTGATTTTTTTTAAGGCTGTGTTAATGTTAATTGTTGATATTTTACAAAACACATTTTTGAGAAAGATTTTATACAATTTAAAAACATTGATTGGAGTGGAAGGTGGGAGACTCCTATGGGAGTAGCGGGAAGGGTGAGACCCCGCAGGCTTGCCGAGGAGGCTAAAGCCTCACGCCCCATGGAAAGCGAGCATCCTGGAAAGGAAATCATCAACATACTTTTTTAACAGAGCCTTTTTTAGGATTGTTAGTATGACTACTATCCTTTTTACTTTACATAATCCTATTATTTTACAACGCTGAGTACAAATCCATCGTATCCCTTTAATCCAACAGTTTGGATTGCGGTTGATTCTATTCGTGGATCATTTGATAAGATATCCATCATTTTTCTAATACCTAAAACACTTTCATCATGATTACTTTCATCTGAAACCTCACCATTTCTAACGACATTATCTGCTATTATTAATGAACCAGATTTTGCTAATCTTAATGCCAATTCAAGATAATGAGGGTTGTTTGGTTTATCTGCATCAATAAAGATTAAGTCAAACAATTGATTAGATTCTGTTAGTGTATGTAAACTTTCTAATGCTTTACCTACAATAACCTTTACTTTATTTTGACAATTTGCATCAAGGATATTTTTTTCAGCTACTTTTGCATGTTCGGGGTTGATTTCTAGCGTAATTAATTTACCGTCTTCAGGAAGGGCACGAGCAAGCCAAATACTACTATATCCACCTAATGTACCAATTTCTAAAATCTGTTTAGCACCTTTAATCTTTGCTAGTAGATAAAGTAGTTTGCCATATGTCGGAGATACATCAATTTTTGGGAGACCAGCTTGTTTATTGGCGATCAATACATTTTCTAATGTTTGGTTATCTGGTATTAATTTTTCAATAATATATTCATCCACGTCATTCCAAACCTTATTACTCATATGTTAGATTCTCCTTTAAAGTAATCTTCTCTTGTTCTTTACAAATACAATATATGGTTAATTGTAGTAAAAAATTTCCGACAATCGAGAAAAGATGAAAAAACAAGTGTCATCACTAGAAGGTAATGGTGAGGAAAATGGATTTGTTTTATAGATTTGGGTTTGATAAAATTAAATTGATTAGTAATATTATCCAGAAGGAGTTATAAAAATGATTAACAAAATAGGTAAAGTTACTGTTTATGTACAAGACCAAGAAGCAGCAAAAGATTTTTGGATTAACAAAGTCGGTTTTGTTTTAAAATATGAAATGCCAATGGGACAAGACGCAAAATGGATTGAAGTAGCACCAAGTGAAAGTGAATTTACTACATTAGTTCTTTACTCTAAATCTTCAATGGAAAAGCACAAGCCAGAAAAAGTTGCTCATCCTTCTTTATTATTTAGTACAACGGATGTTGAAGCTGCATATGAAAAAATGAAACAAAACGGCGTAAAAGTTGATGATTTAATGAGAATGCCTTTTGGAACAATGTTCTCTTTCTATGATCAAGATGGTAACGAATATATTTTAAGAGAAGACAAATAATACATAATTAAAAAGAGTTGTTTCCTAATTTGGAAACAACTCTTTTTTGAGTAGGTAAACCACTTTCACCTAACGGAAATTCTGAAAGCATCAACCTATGCAAACCCACGTTCATTACATAAGATGCTCGAATTTAATACGTTTATTTAAATAGTACATGACTGGTATACCAACAACCATTACAACAAATTCTCCAACAGCGGTTGTTAAATAAGTAATTGGAAATGGAAATCCAAGAGCAAGTTTTAGTTCAATTGCAATTAAGAACATAGTTATAGTGAAAACTATTGTGTTAATGATCATTCTTGGAATGATCCCTTTAATGAATTTTGATGTAGCAATCGTGATTAGTAATGAAATAATCGATTGACCAACTCCAAAAATCAAATCATAAGCACCAAGTGGAGAAAATAAGTTTGCTAAAAAAACACCTAAAACTACTCCAAATATGTACTTTTTATTAAATACAACTAAATGATTGAATATTTCTGAAACACGAAATTGTATATTCGTAAATCCGAATGGTTGAACAAAGTATGTTACTGCGATATAAAGAGCAGCAAATACTCCATTTACAGCGATTGTTTTTAATTTCATTTTGTTTCTCCTTAGTTTTTTTTCGTGGGAGGTTTTCGAACCACGTAAAAATATAAATTTTAACGCAAGTTTATATATTATACTTTTTGCGAGGATTAGTCAATGATAAAAAAGAATTAATTTTTGTAAAAAAATCATAAAAATATCTTAATAAAATTTTACTATACTGATATAATTGACTAAATAAAGTAATTATCTATCTTTCAATCTAGACTGAAAGGACTGACAAAATGACAATACCTTCTTCATCGAATCCATATATATTAGTATTTGGTGTTTCTATATGTGATATTATTGGTTTTACGAAAAAGAATTATCGCCCATTTGATTCAAATCCAGGTAGTGTAAAAGTATCATTTGGAGGTGTTTGCCGTAATATTGCCGAGAATATGGCAAAGATTAACTTAAATACGAAGTTTATTTCTGTAATTGGTGATGATATAAACGGGATTAACATGTTAAATCATGCAAGAAACATTAATATTGATATGGACGATACTTTAATCATAAAAGGTGAATCAACACCAACCTATTTAGCCATTTTAGATGAGTCTGGAGAGATGGTTTCAGCAGTAGTTGATTTAACGATTACAAATAATTTTACTGAAGAATTTATTAACAAGAAAATAGACGTGATCAGAAATGCTGAATATATGGTAGTAGACGCGGACAATCCAAGTATTTTAGCTTATTTATTAACAAATTTTCACAAAGATACAAAATTTATTCTAGACCCTGTATCTGCATCAAAAGCCTCAAAAATTAAAGATTACATTCAATATTTTCATACGATTAAACCAAATCGTCACGAAGCTGAGGTTTTATGTGGATTTGATATTACATCGATCGAAGATGTTCGAAAAGCAGGGAGATATTTCCGAGAATTAGGGGTTACAAATGTATTTATAAGCTTAGATGCTGAAGGAATCTATTACAACAATGGAATAGAAGAGGGAATCATTAAAGCCGACGGTATTTCAGTCGTAAATGTAACTGGAGCCGGTGATGCACTAGTAGCAGGTATTGGTTATGGTTACATGAATAATATGGACATTGTGGACACGGTTAAATTTGCAGTAACAATGTCGTCAATTACCATTTCACATGTAGAAACAATTAACCCAAATATGTGCTGTAACGTTGTAGATCATCATTTAAATGATTTAAATTGGGTAGAAATGAAATTTTAGTAAAAAAGAACCTCATTTATGATGAGGTTCTTTTCACACTGTTGAAAAATTATCTTGTCAAATAATGACCAAATTTTTGTAAAGGAAGTTGAGTGATGTTAATTTCCACTACAGGATGCTCGCTTTCCATGGGGCGAAACCTGAGCCTCCTCGGCAAGCCTGCGGGGTCTCAGCCTTTCCGCATTTCCCATAGGAGTCGAGCATCCTTTCGTTCCAATTAACTTATCCTTTTAAAAAAAGTATTCATTAAAAAAGGTTAATATTAATCAGCTTAACGACAAACTCAAAAAAAGCATCGTCCTATAAGCTTTGAATTCATTTTCTAAAAATTAGTATTTAATATTTTAACTAATGAAAAAAATACTCAAAACAGATTAACATTTCTATTCATAAATAGATGATCAAAAATACTAACTTTATTTCAAAAATGTTCACTTAATGACCTTTTTTCAAATTGATCGATATATATTTCAACACTCTGAAAAGAATCTCATTCATGACGAGGTTCTTTTTTGTGTTGGTGAAAAATGATTCTTTCTATACTAATTCTTAGTGATGAAAAGTATGTGCTTGTTGAATTCCACTACAGGATTCATGATGAAGAGCAGGAATAAGGAAGGCAGGATCAAGGGGAAAGTGAAAGGAAAAGATATTAAAAGACTGTAGAGTTTTTTATTGAATTCCTATATATAATATATTTCCTATCTGTATTTCCTGCCTTTCACATAGGAGTCGAACATCCTTTCGTTCCATTCATATTCTTAAAAAAATATCTAAAAACCATTTGTAAATACCAAATTATTGAACAATTTCTACTCAAAATAAATTAGTACATATATATATAAACAATTAATACAACGAAAAGGAACCCTGTACATACTACAAGGTTCCTTAAAAATTAAAGTGAGCGGACTAAAATGTCTCTAGCACTTTCTTTATCTAAAATTTTATATCCACCAACGACTGGTTTTACGAATGACTTTTCAACTAGTTCATCTAATCGAGAGTCATCAATTTGGTAATCTGCAAGTCGATTTGGAGCTCCAATTGAGTTCCAAAAACTTCTAAGTGCTTCAATACCTTCTTCTGCTACTTGTTTCGTTGTTTTTCCTTCTTCAGAAATTCCAAATACATTTGTAGCAAGCATTTTAATTCTGCTTGGGTCAAAGTCTAAGCAATGGCTTAACCAATTTGGGAAAATAATCGCTAAACCACCGCCATGAGGGATATCGTAAATGGCAGAGACAGCATGCTCAATTTGATGAGAAGCCCAGTCTCCACCATCTGTTCCATTTAATAATGTATCATTAAAAGCAGTTGTACCAGCATACATAATCGTTTCACGTAAGTCATAGTTTTCTAAATCGTTAACAAGCTTACTACCAGCTTCAATGACAGTTATTAGAACACTTTCAATAAAACGATCAATCATTGGTGTATTGCTTACACGATGGAAATATTGTTCTAAAGCATGCGACATGATATCAACGATTCCATAAATGGTTTGATCCAAAGGTACAGAAAATGTGTAAGTTGGATCTAAAATTGAAAATTTAGGGAAAACTAGTGGATTACTCCAGCCTCTTTTTTCATTCACTTCCATATTAGAAATTACAGAAGTACAATTCATTTCTGAACCTGTTGCTGCTAAAGTTAAAACAGTTCCAAAAGGAGTTGCATCATTTGCCTGAGATTTACGTGTTATAATATCCCAAACATCCCCTTCGTAAGGTACCCCAATTGCAATTGCTTTAACACAGTCTATAACACTGCCTCCACCAACAGCTAAAATGAAATCAATCTTTTCATCCCTACAAATTTGGATACCTTTTTGAACTGTCGAAAGTCTTGGGTTTGGCTCAACTCCGGAAAGTTCGAACACAGTTTTTCCAGATAATTGTTGCATTACATCATCGTATACACCATTTTTTTTAATACTGCCACCGCCATAAACGATTAAGATACGATGATAATTTTGTACTTCGCTTGTAATTTGCTCGATTTGGTTTTTCCCAAACCATAATTTAGTTGGATTATGTTGTAAAAATGAAATCAATGTATTGCTCCTTCTATTACTAGTTACGAATATTTTACTTTAAAGATTCATTTAATAATTTTGCTTGTTGAATTGTTTCTTCATCTTCTAATATTGCTCCAGGTGTATTTCCTACGCCTATAATATACCCTTCGAATGATGCGCCAACAAATTCAAAAATATGTTTAAATTGTAAGATTAAAGGAAGAGCTTTCATTTTTGGATTATCTCCACCTACAATTACCACATACATTTTTTTGCCCTTCATTTTATCTGCGAATTGAAGCTCTTTATCACGAAGACTTTGAGACCAACGATCGATAAAGTTTTTCATATAACCACTCATTCCATACCAATAGAGAGGAGTTGAAAAAATAATCGTCTCATGATCAAGCATTTCTTTAATAATTTCTTCATAGTCATCATCAATTGGTTGAAATCCAGTTGATTCGTGTCTTTGATCATTAATTGCTTTTATATTTTTATGACGTAAATGAACTTCAGTCGTCTTTACATCTTTCGTGATTAAATTTGTTAATTGTTCAGTATTACCATTTTCTCTAGAACTTCCATGAAGAATAAACATAGTGTATACGACTCCTTTCAAATAAAAAGAATATTTTTTGTAACCTAAGTAGTATGAAGGAAAACAGACAAAAGATAAAGTACGTACTAAATAGTTCCATAGGCACTAAAAAGTTCCTATAAAATGAATTGAATTAGAAGAAATAAGTTTGACTAATTTAGGAAAGCTTCGTTAACTAATGACTTATGTTATGAAGTGGATAATAAAATAGTACTATGCTATATTTATGGATAATTTAACGAAGAAATGTTAATTTAGTAATATTTGAACAAGTTAGATTTGGTTTAAATAAGACTTTTCTCTACACAGAACTCATTTCTAACAGAGTTTTAAATTCCAAATGGGATAATAAGTTTCACTATATTTGCGAAAAACGAACGAAAGAATGACGGAGGATTTTATGAAGGATTATAATATGCCAATTGAGGCTGCGATTGAGGTAATAGGTGGAAAGTGGAAATGTATTATTCTTTGCCATTTAGAAACTGGAAAAAAGAGAACGAATGAGCTTAGAAAATTAATGCCGAAAATAACGCAAAAAATGTTAACGCAGCAATTGCGAGAATTAGAAGCTGATGGACTGATTAATCGCATAACGTATGATCAAATACCACCGAAAGTAGAGTATGAATTAAATGAATATGGAGAATCAATGAAACCAATTTTGGATGCATTATGTGCATGGGGTGGTCATCATATAAAGAAAAAGCAAAATGTGATGGAGAATTAATTGAATTTTAAAAAACGACAGAAATTTTAATTAATTGAATTTTTTTTGAAGGAATTTCAAAAAAAGTGTAGAAATAATTAATTTAGAAACTACTATATAAATGTGAAATCGAATCATAAATTGATCTTTACATTAATATAGTAGTAAAGGTTGTGTGTTCATTTAAAGGAGGAATGCCCATATAATTTTAAGTGATATTCTTGGCGGTTCGTCATCCTTGTTAAGAATTTTTTTATTATGCAGTTTATTTGTTTTGTAAGCGTTTACTTAACGTTTTTACATAGTTTTTTTCTTCACAAAAATCGTATCTTATAGGGGGAAATTATAATGAAGCAAAATGAATTAAAACAAGCAAAAACTAGCTATGATGTTTTTCCAGTACAAGATGTTCATCATTTAGAATTATATGTAGGTAATGCGAAACAAACAGCTTATTTCTTCGCAAACACTTTTGGGTTTACGCCAGTAGCATACTCTGGTTTAGAAACAAAAGTGCGTGATAAAGTTTCTTATGTACTAAAAAATGGATCAATCCGTCTAGTGATTACTGGAACTTTAAAAGAGGATTCTAAAATTGCTGAGTTTGTAAAAAAACACGGTGATGGCGTAAAAGATATCGCTTTATTAGTTGATGATATTGAAAAAGCATATCAAGGGGCAGTAAACCGTGGAGCAATTAAAATCTTACCTCCAACTGAAATTAGTGATGAATATGGAACAGTTAAAAAAGCAGTAATCGGAACTTATGGTGATACAATTCACACATTAATCGAAAAAGGCGATTACAATGGTCCTTTCTTACCAGGATTTAAAGATCGTGCTTTCACAATTCCAGTAAATGAAACTGGCTTAATCGCACTTGACCATGTAGTTGGTAACGTTGAAAAAATGGAAGAATGGGTTTCTTATTATGAAAATGTAATGGGATTCCAATCAATGATCCATTTTGATGATGATGATATTAGTACTGAGTATTCTGCATTAATGTCAAAAGTTATGACAAATGGAAGCAGAATTAAATTCCCGATTAATGAACCTGCTGATGGTAAAAAGAAATCACAAATTCAAGAGTACTTAGACTATAACAATGGACCAGGCGTACAACATATTGCTTTATTAACTGAGGATATTGTTGATACTGTTACGAAACTTAGAGCATTAGGTGTAGAATTCTTAAAAACACCAGATACGTATTATGATATGTTAACAGAGCGCGTTGGAAAAATTGATGAAGATATTGAGAAATTAAGAGAATTAAAGATTTTAGTAGACCGTGATGATGAAGGGTATTTATTACAAATCTTTACTCGTCCAATCGTAGACCGTCCGACTTTATTTATTGAAATCATTCAACGTAAAGGTGCTAGAGGATTCGGAGATGGTAACTTCAAAGCATTATTCGAATCAATCGAGCGCGAGCAAGAGCTTCGAGGAAATCTATAAGGAGTTGTAACAATGGAAATTAGACCGGATACTTTACCATGGCAAGATGCTTATAAGCTGTTAATTGGTTCAGTGTTACCTCGTCCAATTGCTTTTGTTTCAACTGTAAATACTGAAGGTGTAGCGAATGTTGCACCTTTTAGTTTCTTTACAGCAATTTGTGCTGACCCGATGCTAGTGTGCTTTGCACCGATGATTCGAGGAACAGATGGCGAGAAAAAAGACACATTAAAAAATATCGAACTTACAAAAAAATTCATTATTAATATTGTAAGTGAAGAAATTTGCGAGCATGTTAATAATGCTGCTACTGATTTTCCATATGGAGTAGATGAATTTGAACAAGTTGGCCTTACAAAAGTTGAGGGAACAACTGTACAAGTTCCACGAGTAAAAGAGAGTTTAGTAGGACTAGAATGTGAGCTTCATGAGCTATTACATTTTGGTGAGAACAAAGGTGCTGGTAGTTTAGTAATTGGTAAAGTTGTTAATGTTCATATAAATGATGAATTATATGAGGATGGCAAAATAAATACTGAAAAGCTAAATCCTGTAGGTCGCCTTGCTGGACATTCATATTCACGTGCTATTTCTGATACTTTTGCAATTGAAAGAAAAAGGTGAATGTATGAAACTTATTACTTTTCAATATGATGGTAAAGAGAAAGCAGGATTACTAATTGAAGACAAAGTAATTGACCTAAATAAGGTTAGTAATGGACGAATTCCAGCCGATCTGCTAACAATTCTAGAAAACTATGAAAACTATAAAAATGAAATTGCAGAGTTAACAGAAGAGTGGATTCCACTTTCTTCTGTTCAATTGCGAGCACCATTACCAAAACCACAAAGTATCCGTGATTTTTATGCATTTGAGGAGCATGTAAAAACTGCTCGTGGAAAAAGAGGCTTAGAAATGATACCTGAATGGTATGACGTTCCTGTTTTCTATTTTACAAATCATCGAGCGGTTATTGGACCAGATGATTCTGTAAGCATTCCAACTAATTGCAAAAGAATGGATTTTGAATTAGAAATCGCTTGTGTAATCGGTAAAGAAGGCAAAAATATTTCAGTTGAAGAAGCGGATGACTACATTCTAGGCTATACAATTTTGAATGACTGGAGTGCAAGAGATATTCAAGCACATGAAGTAAAAGTTGGCCTAGGTCCTTCAAAAGGCAAGGATTTTGCAACTTCTTTAGGACCATGGATTGTAACAAAAGATGAAATTGAACAATATAGAACAGAAAAAAGCTATGATTTGGAAATGACTGCTGCGGTAAATGGGAAAGTCATTTCTAGTGGCAATTTTACTTCAATTTATTATTCAGTTGCTGAATTAATCGCTCACGCTTCAAAAAATGTCACCTTATATCCTGGAGATGTTATTGGCTCTGGAACTGTTGGAACAGGTTGTATTTTAGAGCTTGGTGAAGAGAAGCATCGCTGGTTAGAAGATGGGGATGTCGTTGAGCTAAGCATTACCGGATTAGGTACATTACGAAATACTGTTAGAAAGTGAGGGGAAATCTGTGTACTATCGTAGTTTAGGTAAAATACCAAGAAAAAGGCATATTCAATTCCGTAAAGAAGATGGTTCATTATATAGAGAACAAGTAATGGGTACAAAAGGATTTTCGGGTACTCAATCGATTTTATATCATAACCATATGCCAACGTCGGTAAGTGAAACAGCATTTTATAAATCGCTTCACATTGAATTTGAAGAACAATCTTCACTACAACATCGTCATATTCGTACGAAAAATATAGAACGATCTGGTGATGCGTTAGAAGGAAGAGTTTATATTTTAGGGAACTCTGACTTGTTAATAGCAGTAGCGAATGTAACTGAAGAAAGTCGCCATTTTTATCGAAATGGTGAAGGCGATGAAATGCTCTTCGTCCATTATGGTTCTGGTGAAATCCAAACAATGTTTGGAACAATTACTTACCGTAAAGGGGATTACATTATGATCCCGATTGGTACGATTTACAAAGTAGTTCCTAATGATGATACAAAGTTCTTAATTGTAGAATCGAATAGCCAATTAACGACTCCAAAACGTTATCGGAATGAGTATGGTCAAATGCTAGAGCATAGTCCGTTTTGTGAACGTGATTTTAGAGGGCCAGAAACGTTAGAAACTTTTGATGAAAAAGGTGAATTTACTGTTCTAACTAGAGCAAGAGGAAACCTTTACAAACATGTTCTAACACATCATCCATTCGACGTAGTAGGCTGGGATGGGTATTTATATCCATGGGCTTTTAATATTGAGGATTTCGAACCGATTACAGGTAGAATTCATCAGCCACCACCAGTTCATCAAACATTCGAAGGACATAATTTCGTTGTTTGTTCATTCGTTCCAAGATTATATGATTATCATCCAGAAGCAGTTCCTGCACCTTATGTTCATAGTAATGTAAATAGTGATGAAGTCCTATACTATGTTGAAGGTAACTTCATGAGTAGGAAAGGAATTGAACAAGAATCGATAACTTTACACCCATCAGGTATCCCTCATGGACCACATCCAGGTAAAACAGAAGGTAGTATTGGTAAGAAAGAAACATTAGAATTAGCGGTTATGATCGATACATTTAGACCGCTTTATGTAGTAAAAGAAGCACATCCATTTGAGGATCCTGCATATATGAGTAGTTGGATTGAAAAGTAGAGTCTTTTGATTCTACTTTTTATTTGAAATCGAAAGCTCCTCATCCAGTACCAAAAACATAAAAGGTATTCAAGTAAAACAGTGTATTTTATCCTTTGTTCGTTCTAGCATCGGTGAGTATAAGTACTAGATAATTAGGAATATTCTTGAAAATAAAACTAGATTAATAGCAACTTAATATGATAAACTAGCAACATTATACAAAAATTTGAATAAAAGGAGAAATCAAAATGTACGTGAAACCACAAATTTTGACCCTTCAAGCATATACACCAGGTAAACCAAGTGAAGTAGTTATGCGAGAATATGGTCTTGAAAAAGTAGTAAAGCTTGCATCAAATGAAAATCCGTTTGGTTGTTCTCCTAAAGTTTTTGAAGAACTACGTAATGTAGTAAGTAAATTTGCGATTTATCCTGATGGGGCGACAGAAGAAATAAGCGTGAAATTAGCGAACTTCTTAAATATACAGCCTAATCAATTAATATTTGGAAGTGGCGCTGACGAAGTCATTCAAATGATTAGTCGAGCATTGCTAACGAGTGAACACAATATTGTCCAAGCTTCACAAACTTTTTCACAATATGCTCATCATGCAGTGATTGAAGGTGCAGAAGTTAGAAAAGTACCTTTAGTAAATGGTGTTCATGATTTAGACACGATGTTGTCAGAAGTAGATAATAATACAAAAATCGTTTGGATCTGTAATCCAAATAATCCAACAGGTACATATATAGGCACTCGTAAACTAGTAGAATTTTTAGAAAAAATCCCTAGCTCAACTTTTGTAGTTGTAGATGAAGCTTATGTTGAATATGTATCGGCATCTGATTTCCCTGATACAATTTCATTGTTAAAACAATTTGATAATCTAATTGTTTTAAGAACATTTTCAAAAGCATACGGCCTAGCTTCATTCCGTATAGGGTATGGGATTGCAAATAGTAAATTAATTGAGGAATTAAATATAGCAAGACTTCCATTTAACACATCAATGGTATCCCAAGTGGCAGCAATGGCAGCACTTGATGATCAAGTCTTTATCAAAAACTGTATTGAAGAAAATAAAAAAGGTATGGAACAATATGAAACATTTTTAAATGATTATGGAATAGAATACTATCCATCTCAAGCTAACTTCATTTTTGTTCCAGTTGAAAATAGCCAAGAAATCTTTAAAGATTTGGAATCAAAAGGATACATTATCCGTGCATTCCCTAATGGTATTCGAATTACAATTGGTACTGCAGCTGAAAATGAAGGATTAATTTTAAATTTAAAAGCTGCGTTAACGAAAAATACTTCGAAAATATAATGAGTGTAGAAAATCGTCATTTGAAAAATGACGATTTTTTTTTACTTTATTGAAATATAATTTTGTCAACTAATGATCAAATTTTCGTAAAGGAAGTTGAGTGATGTTCATTTCCACTACAGGATTCTCGCTTTCCATGGGGCGAAACCTGAGCCTCCTCGGCAAGCCTGCGGGGTCTCAGCCTTTCCGCATTTCCCATAGGAGTCGAGCATCCTTTCGTTCCAATCAACTTATACTTCAATAAAATGTATTCATTAAAAAACATTAAAAATAACCTTTACTTAGAACAAATTAATAAACAGTTTGAACGACAAATAAAAAAAGGATTGTCTTTTTAATGACCTTTATTCATATTAACCATTATATATTTCTGAGTTAATCGTCATTTGAAAATGACGATTTTTTGTTTTCTTAAATTAGTAGAATTCATTTAATTTAAGCGTGAATTAATTTCATTAATTAGCAAAAAAACTTTGATTACTTAATCTTTGATGAATGACAAAAAACGACATAAAGTATTCATTTTTTGGATAATCATTCCATTTTATATTTGTTAAGCTTGAAGAGTGAAATAAATCACATAACATAGGAAGGATGATAAATGGCATAAAAGTAGTAACCATGAAAGACTAATGAAAATTGTTAATGTTCCAATTCTTAAATAAAAGGGAATAGATTCTAAATAGTAAAAGAGGGTTTTTATTGAATAATATTGAATTAATAAAAAAAGAAGCTTTTAAAGCTAAAATTATTAAAATATGTATAGTGTTATTACTAATGTTTATTGATTATACTTTTTATGAAATTCCTTCAAATATTTTATCTACTATGGCTTTAACGTTGATTGTAATTCAAGGAATTAATGAACTTTTTTACCAAAGAACTTTAAAGAAATTAAAAAATAACTGATAGAAAAATTAGTGTACTAGCACATGCAATATTTTCATAAACGTAATAAAGCAGCTGTTTAGTGAAAATGAGCTATTAATTAAAAAACC
Source organism: Gottfriedia luciferensis (assembly GCF_002156865.1). Classification (GTDB taxonomy): domain Bacteria; phylum Bacillota; class Bacilli; order Bacillales; family Bacillaceae_G; genus Gottfriedia; species Gottfriedia luciferensis. The sequence continues at coordinate 36,960 of NZ_NCTA01000034.1, forward strand.
TTAATGTGAACCTTTTTAAAATTTTAATTTGTCAAAATGTATTGACAACTATAATTAAATTCATTAATATGAATAAAAATAAAAAGATAAAGGAGACATAAACATGATTTTCGCACGCACGATTATTGGGTTACAACATCATCATCCACCCAGGGTTTGAATCTACGGATAAAAATTGACCGTAGATACAAGCCCTCTTCGTGTTACGAAAAAGGTGCTTGTGTCGTGCCAAAAGGCCATGCAGGCATTAACCTGTATGGCCTTTTTATTTTTCAAAGAAAGGGGATCTTTTAGTGGAAGGGAAATTAAAACAGTCTTTAATGCATTATCAATATAAACGAAAGATGGAAGATTATGCGATTGAACGAGGTTATATACCGTTTCGTCCTCAGCTTTTTGAAGAGTATGACTCTTTCTCTAGTAGAAACCCTAGATTATCTCGCGAAGATCTAGTAGTTGTTTTAACTCGATTACAGCAAATTTTATTGCTAAGACCAGATTTAACGAGTGCTTTGATGAAAGAAATTTACCCGATCGCTTTAAAGCAGGAAAAATGTAAAGTATTTTATCAATCAACCATCTATCGAAATCTTGGTTTAGAAATTCAAGAAATTAATCAATTTGGTATTGAGAATTTAGGCAGTATTAGTGAGTCAACAGAGATTGAAGTAATTGTAATGGCAATTGATTTACTAAGTAGTGTTCCATTCATACTGGAAATTGGTCACACTGGATTTTTAGATGGGCTATTTAAAGCATGTAAATTATCAGAACCCCAAAAAGCAAAATTGAAGAAGTTAATTTATTTAAAAAACAAAGATGAATTAGAACGGTATATTCAGTCGATCAACCTACCGTTACAAGGTAAAAATGTGTTTGATCAACTTTTTAAATTACAAGGTAAAGGTGAAAAACTTAATACAATAATCAGGAGCTGCATTTTAAATGTTGAGATGGAAAATGCGGTTGAAAAACTAATTAAATTACAAGAAATTAGTCCGTTTATTCATCTAGATTTATCAATCGTAAATAAATTTGATTATTACGATGGGATTGTCATCAAAGGATATTATGACAATTTAAACAAAGAGGTTTTGAGTGGAGGACGCTATCTTTTAGTGTCTGAAGATTCGGAAAATAGACTTGATGCGATTGGTTTTTCAATCGACACAGATGCTTGGATTACAAGTCAAATGAGGGATGATAAATGAGTTGGCTTACGATAGCTTTAGCAAAAGGAAGACTTGAAGAAGAAGTAATAAAAATATTAATACATGCAGGTTATGGAAATGTCATCGATTCGATAACTAGAAAGTTAATTTTTGTAGATGAGATGAACAAAATCAAATATTTAGTTGTTAAGCCTGTAGATGTCGCTACATATGTGGAACGCGGAGTGGCTGATCTCGGATTTGTAGGGAAGGATAGTTTACTAGAGCAAGAAAAAGATGTGTACGAATTGATGGATTTAGAACTTGGCAATTGTATTTTTGCAGCTGCGGGTTTTCCAGGAACTTTACTAAATCGAGGTGATGAACCATTAAAAATTGCAACAAAATATCCAAATATAACGTCAAAATATTTTCAGAATAGGCAACCAATCGAATTAATTTATTTAAATGGTTCAGTAGAACTAGCACCAATCGTAGGGATGTCAGATATTATTGTCGATTTAGTTGAAACTGGAAGCACCTTAAAAGCGAATGGTTTAGTAATTTTAGAAAAGATGATTCCAATTAGTGCGAGAATCATTTCAAATCGAGTTAGTTATCGATTTAATCATTTACGAATTTCACAATTTCTAGAAAAAGTAAAGAAAGGAAAGGATGCATATGTTGGAAATTTTATCAATTGATCAACAAAATGAGAAGCTTGAAAACATTCTTAACCGAACTAATTTACAAACTTTGGATATTGTAAAAAGTATTGAAAAGATTTTATTAAATATAAAAGAAAATGGCGATGAAGCAGTAAGGCAATACTCGTTAATCTATGATGATGTGAAACTAGAAAACTTTGAGGTAAGTGAAGATGAATTTAATGAAGCAATGGAACAGACAGATGAAGAATTGATCAATGCATTAATTCAAGCGAAGAAAAATATTGAAAAATATCATGAAAAACAATTACAAGACGGCTATAAAATTAATGGGGAAAATCATTACGTTAAACAAATCATTCATCCAATCGAAAAAGTTGGCGTTTATATCCCAGGTGGAAAAGCTGCATATCCTTCAACCGTTTTAATGAATGTAATTCCTGCGAAATTAGCCGGGGTAGATGAAATTATCATTGTTACTCCTCCGAATAAAGAAGGGAAAATTAAACCTTCAATTTTAGTAGCTGCTAAACTTGCAGGGGCAACAAAAGTATTAAAAATAGGTGGTGCACAAGCAATTGGCGCGCTCGCATATGGTACTGAAAGCATTCAAAAAGTAGATAAAATAGTTGGCCCTGGAAATATCTATGTAGCGCTTGCTAAAAAATATGTTTCTGGAGTTGTAGGTATTGACATGGTTGCCGGTCCAACTGAGGTAGTTGTATTAGCGGATGAATTTGCAAATCCAAAGTATATAGTGGCAGATTTAATGGCTCAAGCGGAGCATGATGAAATGGCATCAAGTATTGTCATCACGAATTCAGAAAAACTCGCAAGGTCGATCCTACAAGAAATACCGAATCAATTAGAAAAACAACCAAGAAAAGAAATTATCAAGAGTGCCTTCGAAAATTATGGCGCAATAATTGTCGTAAAAACAATCGATGAAGGAATTGAGTTTGTTAATAAAATTGCACCAGAGCATGTAGAAGTGATGATTAATAACCCTGAGTCAATTGTTCATAAAATAAAAAATGCTGGAGCGATCTTTTTAGGCGACTATACGCCAGAACCGGTTGGAGATTATTATGCAGGCACGAATCATACATTACCAACTAGTGGTACGGCAAGGTTTACTTCACCATTAAATGTGAATGATTTTCAAAAGAAAACTTCAGTTGTTTATTACAATAAACAAGCATTAAATGAAGCAAAACAACATATTGAAATAATTGCAAATGAAGAAGGTTTATACGGCCATGCAAAAGCAATTAGTATACGTTTTGAGGAGGAGCAAGTGTGAGAACAGCAATTATTTCACGAAAAACAAACGAGACGAACATAAACTTGAAATTAAATTTAGACGGTGAAGGAATAAATAATATCCAGACAGGAATTGGTTTTTTAGACCATATGCTAACATTATTTGCATTTCATAGTGGCATAGATTTAGAAATTATTTGTGATGGAGATCTTGAAGTCGACGATCATCACACGACAGAGGATGTTGGTATTGCAATCGGAAAAGCTTTATTAGACGCATTAGGTGAAAAAATTGGAATTAATCGGTATGGTTCATCTTATGTTCCAATGGATGAATCATTAGCTAGAGTAGTGGTCGATTTTAGCGGCAGACCATATCTCGTTTATAATGATCGAACTGTAAGAGATAGACTAGGAAAAATTGATACACAAAATTTCAAAGAGTTTTTTAAAGCACTAAGCTCTGAAGCTAAGATGAATTGTCATATGGAAGTATTGTACGGAGAAAATGATCACCATAAAATTGAAGCGTTATTTAAAGGCTTCGGAAGAGCGATAAAACAAGCGGTTGAGATCACTTCGACAAGATTACCTTCGACGAAAGGAATGTTATAAATTGAACATTATTATTGACTATGGCGTAGGTAATTTAGATTCGTTAAAAAGAGCGTTTGAAGAAATTGGATTAGAAGTAGCAATTAGTAATGACATAAAAAAGGTCAATCAGGCTTCTTCGATCATTCTACCAGGAGTAGGCGCATTTGAAGCTGCGATGAGCGAATTAAATCGTCTAAATTTGACAGAGATTATCCAATCCAAAGTAAAAAATGGTACTCCTATTTTAGGGATATGCCTAGGAATGCAATTACTATATGAATTTAGCGAAGAAAACAATGGTTCAAAAGGATTGGGGCTCATACCTGGTAAAGTAATGCAAATCCCTAACTTTGTAAAAGTTCCGCATATGGGTTGGAACAAGTTAATTTTCAGTAAAAATGAACCATTACTTAAATATATAAAAGACGGAGATTATGTATATTTTGTTCATTCTTTTTACGTCAATTCAACGGACGATGAACTGGTTGCTTATAGTGATTACGGGGTTAAAATTCCAGCGGTTATCCAAACTGGAAATATTTATGGTATGCAATTCCATCCTGAAAAAAGTTCAGAAACTGGTCTTAATTTATTAAAAGCATTTAAGGAGATGTGCCTATATGATTCTATTTCCAGCAATTGATTTGAAGGATGGTAAATGTGTTCGACTAAAACAAGGAGATTTTAATAGACTTGTAATCTATGAGAAATCACCATTAGAGGTTGCTTTAGATTTTGAAAAAGCTGGCAGTAAAGTTTTGCACATTGTTGACTTAGATGGGGCAAGAACCGGGGAACGTAAGAATGCAGCGATCGTAAAAGAAATCGTTCAAAAGACGAATTTAGAAATTCAATTAGGAGGAGGAATTCGATCACTTGAGACAATTACGTTTTGGTTAGAATTAGGCATTAAACGAGTCATTTTAGGAACAGCGGCAATTAAAAATATTCAGCTAGTAGAACAAGCTATTTTAAAATACGGTGATCGAATTATCGTTGGTGTAGATGCAAAAAATAGTCATGTTGCAATAAATGGTTGGGAAGAATCTACGAATCTAGATAGCTTTAACTTTTGTAAGCAACTTGAATTACTCGGTGTGAAAACTGTTGTATACACTGATATTTCAAAAGACGGTATGTTATGTGGACCAAATCTAGAAGCTTATAAAAAACTTAATGATGAGACGAACTTAAACATTATTGCTTCAGGCGGAGTCAGTTCAATTGATGACCTTCTTGCACTAAGCCAATTAAATATATATGGTGCAATTTCTGGAAAAGCATTGTATGAAAGAAAATTTACGGTAGAGGAGGCTATAAAATGCTTGCAAGAAGAATTATTCCGTGCTTAGACGTTCGTAACGGTCGAGTCGTAAAAGGAAAACAATTTTCAAATATCCAAGATGTAGATTCTCCTAGTAAACTCGGAAAATACTATAGTGAAAATGGAGCAGATGAGCTTGTTTTTTACGATATTACAGCTTCAAATGAAGAAAGAGATATTTCATTACATTTTGTTTCAGAGGTTGCCAAAGAATTACGTATTCCATTTAGTGTTGGTGGAGGGGTACGAACAATTGAAGATTTTACAAAATTATTAAGAAATGGTGCGGACAAAGTTTCAGTAAATTCTGCTGCTGTGTTAAATCCAAATCTAATAAAACAAGCTTCAGATCGCTTTGGTTCACAATGTGTAGTACTTTCAATTGATGCAAAGAAAAATAAAGATGGCAGATATAAAGTTTTTATAAATGGTGGTCGTAAAGAAACTGAGTGGGACGTAATCGATTGGGCAAAAAAAGGTGTAGAACTAGGTGCTGGTGAAATTGTTATAAACAGTATTGATGAGGATGGCATGAAAAGAGGATATGATATCGATCTATTGAAAAAAATTACGGATGAAGTAAATATTCCAATCATAGCATCAGGAGGGGCAGGCAAACTAGAACATTTTTATGAAGCAATCGAATATGCAAATATTGATGGAGTGCTTGCTGCTTCAGTTTTTCATTTTGGAGAAATAAAGATTAAGGACTTAAAAAATTATTTAAAAGATAAAAACGTTTCAGTACGATTATAGGGGGAGACAAAGTGACTTTTCAAATAGAAAATATTCGTTTTAATGACCAAGGCTTAGTTCCTGCTATCGTTCAAGATGTTACTTCAAAAGAAGTATTGATGTTAGCTTATATGAATATAGAATCGATAAAAATGACGATTGATTCAGGAGTTGCAACATTTTATAGTAGAAGCCGCCAATCTCTTTGGAAAAAAGGTGAAACCTCAGGAAATTACCAGTATGTAAGTACGATTTCATATGACTGCGACCAAGATACAATTTTACTTCAAGTAAAGCAAGTAGGAGTTGCTTGCCATACAGGTAGCTATAGTTGTTTTTCTGATAAACTACGATTAAATAATGAAACGAATACGGTTCAAAATGAATCGCAAAATCTATTAAAGAATTTATATGAGGTTATTCTTGATCGAAAAATGAATGCAATTGAAGGTTCTTACACTACTTATTTGTTTGAACAAGGAATTGATAAGATTTTGAAAAAAATCGGTGAGGAGGCAAGTGAAGTAATAATTGGAGCTAAAAATCAAGGAACAGAAGAATTAATTTATGAAATTAGTGATCTTGTCTATCACACAATCGTTTTAATGGTCGAAAAAGGAGTTAAGCTTGAGGACATCAGTGAAAGTCTTCTTAAGAGAAAGGAGAAAATAAAGTCTTGAAAGTTGACGGTCACACACATACACAATACTGCCCTCACGGAACTGGTGATGAAGTAGAAATAATGATTGAGAGAGCAATCGCACTGGGATTCAGTGAATATCATATTACTGAGCATACGCCAGTTCCAGATTCATTTAAAAACGCATTAAAGCCTGAAGAAGCGATTAATACGTTAGCTATGTCCGAAAAAAATGTAGATGAATATTTAAAGGAAATGTTTTTAGTGAGAGAAAAATATAAAGATCGTATTCAAATAAAAATCGGATTCGAATATGATTATTTGCCTAATGAAGAGGTTTGGTTTAAAAACTTTTTAAAAGAATATGGTAAATACTGTGATACTGGAATTTTATCAGTTCATTATTTAGAAGGTCATAATGGCTACCACTGTATTGATTATTCAGCAGAAGATACATTAGTTGGACTAGTGAAACATTATGGAAGTACAGAAGCATTTCAAATCGCATACTACGATTTAGTAAAGCAATCAATTTTAGATGATTTTGGACGATTCAAACCAAATCGAATAGGGCATATGACTTTATGCAATAAATTTATGCAATTTTTAAAATGTGAAGACACAGCAAAGATCATAAAAAAACAAACTGATCTATTAAATTTAGTAAAAGAAAAAAATTATATTTTAGACTACAATACAGCAGGTTTATTTAAACCATTCTGTGGTGAAACATATCCCCCAAACCATGTTGTTCAGTTAGCAAAATCATTAAAAATCGAATTTATGTATGGATCTGATTCACATGGTGTAGAAGATATTGGTCGTGGATATGATGTGTTTTTTGAAAATATAAAATAAGCGTATGATTGACGATAAATTTAATTCATAGTTTGTCGTTTTTTTTTATTTGGCTCTGTTAAAAAAGAATGTTGATGATTTCCGTTCCAGGATGCTCGCTTTCCATGGGGCGTGAGGCTTTAGCCTCCTCGGCAAGCCTGCGGGGTCTCACCCTTCCCGCTACTCCCATAGGAGTCTCCCACCTTCCACTCCAATCAATGTCTTTAAATCGTATAAAATCTTTCTCAAAAATGTGTTTTGTAAAATATAAACAATTAACATTAACAGAGCCTTTTATTTAAATTATTTATTAAGGGTAGGAACAAGGAAAAGCAAGTTTAAGGAGAATAAATCCATAAAATCTTTTTCGAAAATGTCTACGTATCTAACAGAGCCAAAAATAAAAAACGGGTGTTGGGTTAATAGCCTATTCCGCATTAACCCATATCAACATAGCTTATAAAGTACCCAAAAAGCATTTTTTCTGTGTACTTTACTAAATGGAAAGGGGTGTGTTAGATGGACTATTATGATTTTTATCGAAATCCACAAACAAGCGGAATGACATCGCAACAAGTTTTATCCATCATAAATCCAGCTGTTAGCCATGGATTACGTGAAGCACAACATCTTGGATATCAACATGCATTAACTGAAGCTGTAGCAATCGGATATTTAATGGGAAGAGGCTATGATTTCAATACAGCTTGGAAAACAGTTGAATCATGGTGGAGACCACCAGGTACTGCAACGCCAACACCTTACTAAAACAATAAATACTTATCCGCAACTAAAATGTTAAAAATTATATAAAAAGGACAGCTATTCTAAACTGCATCTCAATTGTTAGACATAACGAACAATTAGATGCAATTAATAGCGGTCCTTTTTTATATAAAAGTATTTAATATTAATATGATTTGCTATAGAAACTGACCAACTGGCAGATCCAGACTAATTGTGGAATGACGCAAAAGTGATTCTTGTACTTTAGCCTTCTCGGAAAACAAACGCATCAAAACGACAACATCTATTGATCGACTAGATAAAGCCCCCTCATCTCGACTGCCAATCAGCACCACATCTTCTACGACTGTCCAAGCACCGCTATTATGATAGAAATTAGCTAAAGATGGACTACATGTGAATATGCCAAAATCTATGTCACTTTGTTTTTCAATCCATTGGGTAGCGGCAACTACTGTACGTAAACCTAACCCTTGGTAGCGATAATCGGGATCAGTCGCAACACAGCTAAGTCCAGCTATACTAAATGTTTGTCCTACGTGATTAATCGTCTTTTGCACTACACCTGCATAACTAATTAACTTTCCATCTATGTAAGTATAAAATGAGTGTGCATTTAGTTCTTTACCATGGGCTTCTGGGATCTTTTCATTCGGCATTGGACAAGCATTCGGCCAAACCCGATGCAGTAATCCAGCAATCTCACGACGTACAGAATCAGGCGCTTGATTATAATTGATTGATTGCACAATATCAGTTTTCATAGTTTCATTCTCTCTTTCAAAATAAGTATGATTTCTTCATTAGATTGAGTGTGATTAAATAAATATTTGTTTTCTTAAAAAATGGTTCTGTTAAAAAAGAATGTTGATGATTTCCGTTCCAGGATGCCCTAAAGAGCAGGATCAAAGAAAGGAAAAAAGATTAAAAGACCTTAGAGAATTTTATTGATTTCCTTTCAGTATTCCTATCAATCTGTTTTCCCCTTCTTTCCCGGCCTTGCCTGCTCTTCCTGCTTTTTAGTTCTCCCACCTTCCACTCCAATCAATGTCTTTAAATTGCATAAAATCATTTTCAAATTGTGTTTTGTAAAAAATCAACAATTAACATTAACAAGCCTAAAAAATAAATGTTCGATAAAACCTTCCTTAAATCCTGCAAAATTATAGGCAGGGAATGCAGGGAAAGCAGGAAAGGGAGGGAAAGGCAGTGGCAGGAAAGGGCATATTAAAAGTAGGTATATCGAGGAATTCAATATAATTCTCTAAAGTTTTTTTATATCTTTTCAATACTCTTCGATTCTGCCTTTCCTTGTTCCTGCACTAAATACCCTTAATTGGAAATCAACACATAGCTTCTTGATGACTGAGAATATAACGGTGCCATAAAGAACTATAAGAAATTATTAGTAATTTATCTTTTTCATATTGATTAATTTAAAAAAGAAACTTGGTTATTATTAAATTTCTAAAGAATTCTCTATGAAAATAAATTTTTTAAAAGAAGATGATTGGAACGAAAGGGTACTCGACTCCTCTGGGAGATGCGGGAAGGCTGAGACCCCGCAGGCTTGCCGAGGAGGCTCAGCTCACGCCCCACGGAAAGCGAGTTCCCTGTAGTGGAAATCAACAGAGCTGCTTATTTACAAATTATCAATTTTTGATGAACAAAAGCTAATTACTTTTCTTGTATGAAAAAGGGAAATACTTCAAATACTTCCTTTAATAGTTAGAAATAAATGATTTG
>NZ_NCTA01000035.1 GCF_002156865.1 Gottfriedia luciferensis
TTTTTTAACAAAGCCTAATAAATAAATAGGTCAGTTTTTATATTCTCTATTTAATATTTGCTCGAATCCTAAGATGATTAAATCCACGAAAAGCAACATTAGCACGACGTGTAGGTTCCTCGATTAATACAGGATTATCTAGGTGGTGTAAAAGTTTCTCAATTGCGATTTGTCCTTCTAATCTTGCCAGTGGAGCACCTAAGCAAAAATGTGGACCAGTAGAAAATGATAAATGTTTTATATTTTTACGAGTGATATCAAATTCTTCCGGATTGTTTGTAACAGATGAATCATAATTTGCGCCACCTAATGAAACCATGAATAAATCTCCTTTTTTAATCGAATTACTTAAAAAATCAAAGTCTTCTGCAGCCCACCTCGAAGTAAAAATGACAGGTGATTCAAACCTTAAAATCTCTTCAATTGCCGAAGGGATTAGTGAACGATCATTTTTTAAAACTTTATATTGCTGAGGGTGTTTTAATAATAAATAATAGCCATTCGTGATCAAATTAACGGTTGTTTCATGTCCAGCAATTAATAAAAGTAAACAACTTGCAATCATTTCATCTTCTGTTAGTTTATCTCCTGATTCCTCTGCATGAATTAAACTGCTAATTAAATCTTCTTTTGATTGACGTCTTCTTTCAGATATAAGATTTCTAAAGTAATTACTTGCCTCAACAATATCTTTCGTAACGAGTTCTAAATCTTCAATTGTTGTATTAAAATCGATAAATTTAATAAAGGCATCAGACCATCTACGGAACAAATCGCGATCTTCTTTCGGAACTCCTAATAAATCAGTAATGACAAATACAGGTAATAGATAAGAAAAATCGCTTATAAGTTCGTGCGTAGCTTTTCCTCTCATGTTTGTAATTAAGTAATCAGCAATTTCATTTACCGTAGTTCGTAGATTTTCAACCATTTTTGGGGTAAATGCTTTGTTTACAAGATTTCTCAAACGAGTATGGTCAGGTGCATCTCGAAACAGCATCATCTTTCGATTTAATGAAATTGCAGGCATAATACTTTTCGGAATTGTTTGTTTGTCTTGTGGTACAACTTTTGTCTCCTCTTTAATAAAGCGAGAGTCTTTTAAAATACTCTCCGCTTCTTTGTATCCTGTCACTAGCCAGCCTGTTCTTTGAAAGAGCTCCGTGTATAATACGGGACTTAATTCTCTAGCCTCTCTAAAAAATGAATAGGGATCCTTATAAAAAAACTCTGAGTTAATTTTTAATTGATTTTTCATCTGATTTTCTCCCTTTTAAAATTAGTCTATTTATTTTTATTTCTGCGAATATGGATTATGCCATTTTTAAATGAGTCATTTAAGGGGGGGAATAATCGCCTAAAAATTAAGAAGATTATATCAAATGGGTATGGTAAAATTAGGTAATATTTTATCAGGTGTTCATTGAAAGGAGTAAGCTAATGGATTTTCCAATTTTAGAAACAGAAAGATTATCTTTCATTCAAATTACTCAAGAATATGTAAATGAAATTTTTTCGATCTTTTCAAATGATGATGTCATTCAATATTATGGCATGAGCCCTTTTACTGAAAAAGATCAAGCTGTCAAAATGATTGAATCATTTCAAACAAGATTTGAGAATCTACAAGGGATGCGCTGGGGAATTGTTGAGAAAAAATCAAATCAATTAATTGGTACAATCGGATTAAATAATTTAGTTTTACATGCAAAAAGAACAGAAATTGGTTATGATTTATTGCCTACGTACTGGAGAAACGGTTATATGGCAGAAGCAATTAAAGCAATTATGTCATATTGCTTTGAAAATTTAGAGCTTTATCGGATTGGAGCCATTATTTTTCCTGAAAATATTGCTTCATCATCATTAGTAGAGAAATTAGGATTTAAAAAAGAAGGATTACTTAGAGGATATCTAGTTCAAAATAACCATTCCCGAGATTTAAATGTTTTTTCAATCATCAAACCAGAATGGGAAAAATAAAAAGGAGAGCTATATGATCAAAGCAATCATTTTTGATTTTGATGGATTAATTGTCGATACTGAATCAGTTTGGTTTGAGGCTTACAAAGAAGTTCTACTCCAATATGAAGTAGAGTTAACTCTTCAAAAGTTTTCGGAAGTTATTGGAACAACTGATGAAATTTTATATGAATATATCAATTCAAATGCAAAAGTGCCTATCGTTCGAGAAAAAATCGAACAATTGGTTAAAGAAATCGTTAAACAAAAGCTAATTAAGCCAGTATTGAGAGAAAATGTAGAGGACTATTTAAAATCTGCAAAAAATGCAGGTTTGCAAATAGGATTGGCTTCAAGTTCTTCTAAGGAGTGGGTAGAAAGCTTTTTGAAGAAGTTAAATATTTTTGACTATTTTTCTGTCATAAAAACAAGTGACGACGTGTCGAAAGTAAAGCCGGATCCAGAGTTATATCTAAAAGCTATTGAAGAATTGGGTGTACAGGTAAACGAAGCAATTGCATTTGAAGACTCACTGAATGGGTTAATAGCTGCAAGGAAAGCTGGATTAAAATGCGTCATTGTTCCAAATAGTGTAACGACTCATTTAGAGTTCGAGAATTATAGTTTAAGATTATCTTCGATGGCTGAAAAAACTTTAGATGATGTGATTAATCATTTATTGAAGAATTAAGCAGTACATAGACTGCACCCCTTAAAGTAGATGTTGAAAAAACCCTCTGTTTGGGCAACATTGAATTTAAGGGGTGTTTTTTATGGCTTATTTTCTTTCATTTTAAACCTACTAACTTTTTTTCTATTAATAAACGAATAACTAAAAATGAACAAGCATAGTCCTTACTGAAGAGTGGAGGGTCTATACTTCCATTGGAGTATCATGAAGGTTGGGACTTGTTTACCGAGTCTAGATAATAAATAATTCTTTCTTATCGAATGAAAATCCTTTAGCTTGTCAATTAACTGCATGATTATTTTGTGTAGAGTAATAAATATAAAATAATTATTATTGAATATTCAGAATTTATCTTGTATTATCAAATTAATAAACATACCGACTGGTTAGTATCCAAAAGGTTGTTTCATAACAAAAAGTAAAAAACTAGTTAATTAGCTTTTAAAAATAAACACTATTTAAGGAGGATCTGTGATGCATGTTAAAGAGTTATTTGATTTAACAGGAAAAGTAGCAATTGTAACAGGTGGTGGAAGAGGTTTAGGGGAACAGATTGCAAAAGGCTTTGCGGAAGCAGGGGCAAACATCGTCTTATGCTCTCGTAATGTTGAATCTTGTCAGGAAATTAGTGAAGAATTAAAGAGACTTGGTGTTGAGTCTTTAGCAATTAAGTGCGATGTAACAAAACCAGAGGAAGTACAAAGAGTCGTAGACGAAACGAAAGAGAAATTTGGTCGAATTGATATTTTAGTAAATAATAGCGGGGCATCTTGGGGAGCACCTGCAGAAGAAATGCCTCTTGAGGCTTGGCATAAAGTAATGAATGTAAATGTAACAGGCACATTCTTAATGTCCCAAGCAGTCGGTAAAGTAATGTTAGAACAAAAAGCAGGGAAAATTATTAATATCGCTTCAATTGCAGGATTAGTAGGAACGAATCCAAAAGTATTGAATGCAGTAGGGTATAGTGCAAGTAAAGGTGCAGTAATTAGTTTTACAAAGGATTTAGCTGCCAAATGGGGTCCAAGTGGTATTTATGTGAATGCACTTGCTCCTGGTTTTTTCCCAACTAAAATGTCAAAGGACATAATCTCTCATGGGGTAGATGAGATTCTAGAAGGAATTCCGCTAAAGAAATTTGGAAATGAAGACGAACTGAAGGGGGCGGCTTTATTTTTAGCAGCACCAGCTTCAAATTATGTAACAGGTGAAGTACTTGTAGTAGATGGTGGAACTTCAATCGTATAAGTTTTCGAATTCATGATTGAATAATCAAAAGGAGTTTTGTAAATGGGAAAACTTCACCTATTGATGAAAAAAGAGGAAATAGATGACCAAAAACTTAATAATGAAAAGTTAGTTGTCGTGTTTGATGTTTTGCTTGCTACTTCAACGATTACAGCAGCATTAGCATTTGGAGCTAAAGAAGTTATACCTGTCATGAATGGAGAAGAAGCAATTCAATATACAGAAGAGCATATTGGAAATGAGTATCTATTAATTGGTGAATATGAAGGGACAACGATTGATGGCTTTCTTTCACCTAACCCTTCAAACCTCAAAGAAATTGTTTCAGATCAATCAATCGTCTTATCTACTACGAATGGAACAGTTGCTCTTAAAAAATCTCAAAATGCAAAGCGTATTTATGCAGCTTCAATTTTAAACGCACAGGCTGTAAGTAATCATTTATGTAAATCGTATAACGATGAATCAATTATACTAGTTTGCTCGGGTTCATCAGGTCATTTTAACATGGAGGATTTTTATGGTGCGGGCTATTTTATCGATTGCTTATTCAATGAATCTTTAAATCTAGCATTATCTGATGCAGCAAAATCAGCCTATTACTTTTATTTAGGTGAAAAAGATAAGAGTAATGAGATCCTGTCACAATCAAGAGTAGGTAGGATGTTAACACATTTGGGTTTTGAAAAGGAAATCAATTTTGTTAGTTCGAAAAGCGTCTATGATGTAGTTCCAATATTTGAGGGTGGAAAAAGCGTTGTAAATCGAAATAAGTCACAGAATACGATTCGATAGATTATTGGAGAAATTAATGTAAGTGCAAATTTCATGAACGATATGTTGAAAGGGATGATTTGATGGATTTCTTATATTCACCTAAAGTACAAGAACTACAGGCCAAACTGACTAAGTTTATGGAAATGTATGTTTATCCTAATGAACAATTATATGAAGAACAGTTAAATTCACAAGAAACACGTTGGAGTGACGTGCCCCCTATAATGGAACAATTAAAAGAAAAAGCAAAGCAAGAAGGTCTATGGAATTTATTCCTTCCTGAAAGCGATGTAGGAGCTGGATTAACAAATTTAGAATATGCACCACTATGTGAAATTATGGGAAGATCATTGATTGGACCTGAAGTGTTTAATTGCAGTGCTCCTGACACAGGTAATATGGAAGTTTTAGAACGATATGGTACGAATGAACAGAAGGAAAAATGGTTAGTCCCACTTTTAAATGGAGAAATACGTAGTTGTTTTTCAATGACAGAACCAGAAGTAGCTTCTTCTGACGCAACAAATATTGAGGCGAGTATTAAAAGAGATGGTGACGATTATATTATCAATGGTCGTAAATGGTGGTCATCAGGAGCAGGAGATCCAAGATGTAAAATTGCAATTTTTATGGGGAAAACCAATCCAGAAGCTCCTCGACATGAACAGCAATCGATGATTCTAGTTCCATTAAATACCCCAGGTGTAAAAATTGAAAGAATGTTGCCAGTTTTTGGGTATGATCATGCACCACATGGACATGCGGAAATCACCTTTACGAATGTAAAAGTTCCAATCAGCAATATCATTTGGGGTGAAGGAAAAGGTTTTGCAATTGCGCAAGGTAGATTGGGTCCTGGTCGTATTCATCATTGCATGAGGCTGATTGGAGCAGCAGAGCGAGCGCTCGAAGAAATGTGTAAGCGTGTACAAAACCGCGTGGCATTTGGAAAACCAATTGCTAATCAGGGGGTAGTACAAGAGTGGATTTCAAATTCAAGAATTGAGATTGAACAAGCTAGATTACTAACTTTAAAGGCTGCTCATATGATGGATACCGTAGGGAATAAAGAGGCTAAAGCAGAAATCGCAATGATCAAAGTTGTTGCACCTTCAATGGCATTACGAGTAATTGACCGAGCGATTCAAGCCTTTGGTGCTGCTGGTGTCTCAAATGATTATACACTTGCTTCTCAGTGGGCTAATGCTAGAACACTTAGATTGGCTGATGGTCCAGATGAAGTCCATCGTGCTCAACTAGCAAAATTAGAATTAAAAAAATATGCAGATGAAAAAAGTCTAACTTCAATTAAAGGTTAATTTAAAAACACTTTATCATTGTGAGGTTATTTATGAGACTAAAAGATAAGATTGTAATTATAACAGGTGGTGGAAGTGGCATTGGACGTGCTACTGCCATTCGCTTTGCAAATGAAGGGGCAAAAATCGTCATTGCAGATCGAAACGAAAAAACTGGAGAAGAAACACTAGGCTTATTAAAAGAAAAAAATTCAGAAGCAATTTTTGTTAAGACGAATGTTGCTGATAGCAAAAGTGTTCAAAATTTGGTGAATCAAGCTGTTGAATGCTTTGGTGGTATCGATATTTTGTTTAATAATGCTGGAGTTGGTAACTCAGAAGTTCGTAGCGTAGATTTAGAAGAAAAAGAGTGGGATTCAGTAATAGACATAAATTTGAAAAGTGTATTCTTAGGGATTAAATATGCAATACCAGAATTAATTAAATCCGGTAATGGGGTAATCATTAATACCGCTAGTTTACTAGGTTTAAAAGGAAAGAAATATGTAAGTGCATATAATGCTTCAAAAGGTGGCGTCATTCTATTAACACAAAATGCAGCATTAGAATATGGAAAGTACAATATTCGTGTAAACGCAATTGCTCCAGGCATAATCGATACTAATATTATTGAGCAATGGAAAAATGACGAAAGAAAATGGCCAATCATGTCAAAAGCAAATGCTTTAGGAAGAGTTGGCAAACCTGAAGAAATAGCATCTGCTGCATTATTTCTAGCCTCGGACGAACATTTGTGACAGGGACTACTTTATCTGTGGATGGTGGAGGTTTAATATTTTAATTTATAAGGATGATCTAGTTAGAATCAATATAGAGACAAGAAATGGAGAGTAATGTATGTTAACGAATAAAGTTTGGTTATCACATTATCCTGAATATATTGCAAAAGAACTATCAATTCCAAATAAAACAATTCCGCAGATGTTCAACGAAACAGTTGAAAACTATCCTAATCATTCTTGTTTATCTTTTTATGGTATGAAAAAAACATATAGTGAAGTACATTCTGCAGTAATGTCTTTTGCTTCGGCACTTCAGAATAATAAAGTTAAAAAAGGTGATCGTGTTGCAATTATGCTTCCGAATTGTCCTCAATATGTGATTTCATACTATGGAATACTTACAATCGGAGCAATTGTAACGCAAGTAAATCCAATGTCAGTTCAAAGAGAGCTTAAGGAATTATTAAATGATTCAGGTGCAGAAACGATTGTAGTATTAAATAGTCTATTTCCAATTGTAAAATCAATATTGGAAGAAACGAACTTAAGAAAGATTATTGTTGTAAATTTATCTAGTACAAATGAAGAATATGAAACTGGAATACCATTTGATAAATTTTTACAAGGTAGCAACCACAAAGTGACACCTGTAATGATTGATCCTAGTGAAGATGTTGCAGTTCTCCAATATACAGGTGGGACAACAGGTCGTTCAAAAGGTGTTATGTTAACACATCGAAACCTTTACGCAAATATTATGCAACAAAGTGAATTTTTTAAAGGTGCATTTAATAGAGGCCTTGAGCGAGTATTGTCAATCATTCCATTTTTCCATGTTTATGGAATGACTGTATGTATTAATTTAAGTGTATTTATGGCAAATGAAATCATTATGCTTCCTCGTTTTGAAATTCAAGAAGTTTTGAATACAATTAAAAATGAGCAGCCTACATTATTTCCTGGAGTTCCAACAATGTATGTTGCACTAATCAATCATCCAGAATCTGAAAAATATGGAATTGATACAATCAAACTTTGCAATAGCGGGAGTGCTCCAATGCCTGTAGAATTAATGAAACAATTTGAAACGAAGACAGGTGCGACTATTTTAGAAGGATACGGATTATCTGAAGCTTCACCAACGACTCATAGTAATCCTGCTTTTGCAAAAAGAAAACCAGGAACAGTTGGAATTCCTTATCCATCTACTGAATCTAAAATCGTTGACTTAGCCAACGGTACAGAAGAGGTTCCAGCCGGTGAAATTGGCGAATTAATCATTAAAGGTCCTCAAGTAATGAAAGGTTATTGGAATTTACCAGAAGAAACGGCAATTACAATAAGAGATGGCTGGTTGTACACTGGTGATATTGCGCGTGTTGATGAGGATGGTTATGTCTCTATTTTAGATCGAAAAAAAGACATGATTATTGCAAGTGGCTTTAATGTGTATCCCCGTGAAATAGAGGAAGTAATTTATGAACATCCTTGTGTTAGGGAAGCAGTTGTCATTGGAGTTCCAGATGAATATAGGGGTGAAACAGTTAAAGCAGTAATTGTACTGAAAGAAGATTTACAAGTTAGTGAAGAAGAATTGAAGGAATACTGCAAAATTAATCTAGCAACCTATAAAGTTCCTCGGATCATAGAATTCCGAAATGAACTACCAAAAACGAATGTTGGAAAGATTTTAAGAAGAGCAATTAGGGAATCAGAAAATTCTAAAGTGAGATAAGGAAAAGAGAATAGAAAAAACATTCATTTTAGGAATGGAACGATTATTTACAATTAATCTAGTTTCCACCTTGAAACTTACCTTTCCTGATTCTGTTGATCTATCGTCTAATTTATTTGATTATAATAAAATCTCACTTGTACTATGATATAATTCAATGGAAATTTTAAGATTGCGAGGACATCTTATGAAACAGAAAATAAAGGAACACTCAATACAGTTATTTGACAAAAAAGGATTCACTTCTACTTCTATTCAAGATATCGTCGAATCGATTGGTGTTACAAAAGGGACATTTTATTATTATTATACAAGTAAAGAAGAACTTTTAAAGGAAATACATCTTCGTTTTATTGATGATTTATTAAATGAACAGGAAAAGATCATTAACGACGAAGAAAAAACGATTCAAGATAAATTATTTGAAGTTATTTGTCTAGCATTAGTAGACATAAAGAAACAAGGTGCCAGTGCGAAAGTTTTCTATCGAGAAATGAGACATTTAAGTCCTGAAAGTTTAACAGAAATTAAAGAAAAAAGAGATTTATATCGATTTAATATTGAAAAGATGCTCTATGAAGGAATACAAAAAGGTGACTTACGTTCAGATCTTGATGTACCGATCGTTTCATTCGGCATATTAGGAATTATGAACTGGAGTTACGAGTGGTATAACCCTGAAGGTAGTAAAAATGAGTATCAAATTGCAAAGGCATTTCAAGAAATGGTTTTAAAAGGGATCGATCGAAAATAGAGGGGATAAAATGATCGTCTCCTTTGTTTTGTCGAACATACCGACTAGTTAGTATTTGATCGATTTAATCTATAATAAAAGGTAGGGACCGTTATGGAGAAATTCACAGTTACCCCTAGATTTTGTGAAACTGATGCGTTAGGTCATATAAACAATACTAGTTATTTCATTTATTTAGAGGATGCACGTATTAAATTTTTCCAATCGCTCGGTTATTCAATGAATCTATCTGATTGGAAATTTATTTTGGCTTCTACGAAATGTGATTTTATCAATCAAGGGCATTTTAATCAAAAACTTACTGTATCTACATATATAAAAAAAATTAGCAACAAAAGTTTTCATCTTGAACATGAAATTTGCTGCGAAGAAACGAATCAAATGATTGCAACTGGTAATGCAATTATCGTATTTTTTAATTTTCAAGAACAACGAAGTGAAGAGCTTCCTGATCATTTAAGAGAAGAACTAGAAAGACATTTAGTTGTTAAATAGACTGAATTTTCTTAAAAGGAGGTAATGATATGACAGAAAAAGTAATGTTAGAAACGATACAAGTCAGAAAAGGTGAAGAGTTAAATGTTCGAGCGTTACATCATTTTTTACAAGAAAAAATTGATGATCTCCCTAGTGGTGAATTATCAATTCGACAGTTTTCAGCTGGACATTCAAATTTAACTTATTTACTAAAAATAAAGGACTGGGAAGTTGTATTAAGACGACCACCTCTTGGCCCAGTTGCTCCAAAAGCTCATGATATGAAAAGAGAATTTCGTATTCTTTCTGAAATCCAACCTCATTTTTCAGCGGCACCTAAACCAATTCTATTTTCAGAAGATGAATCAATCGTTGGAAGTTCATTTTTTGTGATGGAGAGAAAAAATGGTGAAGTATTTGATTCCTCATTTCCCGAACATTTAAATGTAACAAAAGAAGATCGTAAAACAATATCCAATATTATGGTTGAAAAATTAGTTGAATTGCATTCAATTGACTATACAAAAACAAATTTGCTCGAAATTAGTAAACCCGAAAACTTCATGGATAGACAAGTAAACGGTTGGATCGGACGTTATAATCGAGCAAAAACGAATGAGATTCCTGTAGTTGATCAGTTTATGGGCTGGTTAGTAAACAATATACCAAAGAATCACGAATCTGCGATTATTCATTATGATTTTAAGTTGAATAATTCAATGTTTAGTCATGATTTAAAAGAACTGATTGGATTATTTGATTGGGAAATGACGACGATCGGTGATCCATTAGCTGATTTAGGGGTAGCTTTAAGTTATTGGATTCAAAATGATGATCCAGATTTACTAAAGTATGGTTTAGGTAATCCATCAGTAACAATTCAAGATGGTTTTATGACAAGAGATCAATTTATTGAAGCATATGCTAAGAAAAGCGGAAGAGATTTATCAAATATTCATTATTATTTAGCTTTTGCCTATTTTAAGTTAGCCGTAATTGTTCAACAAATCTTTTATCGATTTAAATCTGGACAAACAAATGACCAACGTTTTGTTAAGTTCGATCAATTTGCAGAAAATCTGATTAAAATTGGTTACAATCTGGTAATTAAATAGTTTCCTAGAGAAGGAGTGTTTAGATGAATAATCAGCATTTATTAGTCGAAGTAAAGGAACGAATATTAACATTAACATTAAATAGACCGGAAAGTTTAAACTCGTTTAGTCATGATATGTTAGAAGGCATTATTGAAGCAATTCATCAAGCAAAAATAAATCCTGAAATAAAAGTGATTGTTCTATCAGGAGCTGGTCGTTCGTTCTCAGCAGGTGGAGACGTTAAATCGATGGGGAATGTTTCACCAAATGATGTATACGATCACATTGGACTTTTAAATAAAGTTATAAAAGCACTTCGAGATCTTGAAAAACCAGTAATCGCTTCAGTTCATGGTTTTGCAGCCGGAGCGGGAGTTAATTTAGCATTAGCGTGCGATTTAATTATAGCAGCTGATGATAGTAAATTTGCTTTGAGCTTTTCTCAAGTAGGCTTAATTTCAGATGGTGGTGGTTCATACTTCTTGCCTAGATTAATTGGTCCATATTTAGCAAAGCAGTTTTTCTTTACTGCAGAACCAATTCAAGCTGAACGAATGGCTCAATTAGGAATCGTGAACGTTCTTGTCCCAGCTGAGAATTTAGTTGATGAAACAATTAAATTTGCGAATAAAATCGCTGCTGGCCCAGGCAAAGCAAATGGCATGATGAAAAAATTAATTGATCAATCTTTTACAGCTACTTTAGATGAAATGCTTGAACTTGAAAGAATTACACAGCCATTAATGGTATCAACAGAAGACCACCTAGAAGGTGTGGCAGCATTTAAAGAAAAAAGAAAAGCAATTTTTACAGGAAAATAAATTCTCGGAGGTATGTCTTATGCAATTAATTCAATGTAACCAATTTGGTGGTCCAGAAGTATTAGAAAAAATTGAAATGGATCGACCTGTGCCAAAAGGAAAGGAAGTATTAATTGAAGTACATGCAGCAGGTGTTAATTATGCTGACACTGCTAGAAGAGAAAATCAATATGTAGTTGAAACAACATTGCCATATGTTCCAGGTGCTGAAGTCGCTGGTGTGGTAGTAGAAATAGGAGACGAAGTTACGACTGTAAAAATTGGAGATCGAGTTGTATCAATGTTAGAAAGTGGTGGATACGCAGATTTTGCAATTACAGATGAACGATCGATCATTCATTTACCAAACGAACTAGATTTTAAAACTGCTGCTGCATTGCCAGTGCAAGGACTAAGTGCTTACCACATTTTAAAAACAATGGGTATGCTTGAACCTGGTGAAACCGTACTAATCCATGCAGCGGCTGGTGGTGTAGGGACTTTAGCTGTTCAATTAGCGAAATTATTTGGAGCTGGAAAGGTAATCGCAACGGCAAGCACAGAAGAAAAGTTACAGCTTGCAAAAGAAATGGGTGCGGATGTGCTGATAAACTATACAGAAGAAGGATGGGAAAAGAAGGTTTATGAGGCCACGAATGGAAAAGGTGTGGACGTTGCACTTGAGATGGCTGGTGGTGATGTTTTTTATAAAACTTTAAATTGTCTAGCCTATTTTGGTAGATTAGTTATTTATGGTGTAGCAAGCGGTCAACAAAGCAAATTTTATCCTTCATCTTTAATGGCCAAAAATAAATCAGTTATTGGGTTCTTCTTACCTCCACTTTTGAGAAAAAAAGCATTAATCAAACAAAGTTTGGAAGAGATCTTTACTTATTTAGCTGAAGGAAAATTAAAAATTACAATTGGTGAAGTTTACCCATTAAGTGAAGCAGCAAATGTTCATTCATTATTGCAATCAAGAAAAACAGTTGGAAAAGTCATTTTAGAACCGGGAAAATAATTTGCTATATTTACAATTGAATTTTAGTGTTTATCATAATGAAACGGGGGAATTTAAATGCATTTACGCCTGACTGATGAACAAAAAATGATTCAAAAAACAATCCGAAAATTTGTAGAAAAGGAATTGATTCCATTAGAGAATGAGGTTCTTAGAAATGAACGTGAAGGAAGACCAGGCTTAGATCCTAAAATTGAAAAAGAGCTTCAATTAAAGGCAAAAGCAGCTGGTTTTTGGGGAATCAATACTCCTGCTGAATACGGCGGTGCTGATTTAGGCCAAATGATGCTGGCGATTATTTATATGGAAATTTCGAAAACATTTGTACCATTTAAATTTGGTGGATATGCGGATAATATCTTGTTTTATTGTAATGAGGATCAAAAAAAGAAGTATTTGATACCAACAATAAATGGCGAAAAGAAATCATGCTTTGCTATGACAGAACCGAATGCAGGCTCTGATACTCAAAATATAAAAATGACAGCAGTGAAAGACGGTAGTGAGTGGGTATTAAACGGCGAGAAAACATTTATCACGGGTGGAAACGAAGCAGACTTTGTAATGGTAATAGCAATAACAGATAAGGAGAAACACAAAAATACAGGTGGTAGAGATGGCGTAACTTGCTTTATCGTTGACCGAGAAATGGGCTGGAAATCTGAATATATTCATACAATGGGCGAATGGGGACCGGCTGGTTTAGTATTTGATAATGTTCGCGTACCTGAAGAAAACATATTAGGGGAATTAAATGGTGGATATCATTTAGGTTTAGAATGGATCGGCTTTGCACGATGGATTGTAGGGGCAACAGCTGTTGGTGCTGCAGAGCGATTATTACAAATGGCAATTGATTATTCCAAAGAAAGAGAAACATTCGGTAAACCAATTGCTGATCGACAAGCAATTCAATGGCAAATTGCGGATTCAGCTGTTGAAATCGAAGCTGCAAAATGGTTAGTTTTAAACGCTGCATATACATTGGATCAAGGGGAGGATAATCGTCATTTAGCATCGATGGCGAAGCTTTACGGTTCAAATATGGGGAACCGAGTTGTTGATCGTGTCCTTCAAATTCATGGTGGGATTGGTTATACAAAAGAACTTCCTATTGAAAGATGGTACCGTGAAGCAAGATTATGGAGAATTTATGATGGTACTGACGAAATTCAAAGATTAATCATATCCCGTAATTTAATTAAAGGACATGTGAAATTAGGACAATACGTTTAATAATAAAAACTAAACAATTGGAGTGGGGAAAATGGCAGGGAGATTTGAAGGCAGAGTGGCATTTGTTACTGGTGGTAGTCGTGGAATTGGGAAAGGGATCGTAGAGTTATTTGCAAAAGAAGGAGCAAAAGTGGCTATTATTGATGTGAATGAAGAAGCTCTTTCGCAAACTGCGACAGAATTTAAAGAATTTGAAATCTATACAAAAATAGCGAATGTAACAAATGCTAATGAAGTTGAAAATACAATGAAAGAAGTATTCGATACATTTGGTTCAATTGATATTGTAGTCAATAATGCTGGTGTTATTCGAGATAACTTATTATTTAAAATGACTGATTCGGATTGGGATACTGTAATGGATGTTCATTTAAAAGGGTCGTTTAATGTAGTACGTGCAGCACAAACGTACATGGTTAAACAAAAGTACGGAAGAATCATTAACATTTCTTCAACTTCTGCACTAGGAAATCGTGGTCAATCAAATTATGCGACGGCTAAAGCAGGTTTACAAGGACTTACGAAAACACTTGCAATTGAGCTTGGTAAATATGGTATCACATCAAACGCTGTAGCCCCTGGTTTTATTGAAACAGAAATGACAAAGGAAACAGCTAGTCGGATCGGCATAACATTTGAACAGTTGGTTGAAGCAAGTTTAAGTCAAATTCCAGCAGGAAGAACTGGTAAACCAGAAGACATCGCAAATGCAGTTGCGTTTTTTGCTGATGAGAAATCATCCTATGTAAATGGTCAGGTTTTATATGTAGCTGGTGGACCTAAATCATAAAAAAAAGAGGTGATCTAATGTTTAAAGCCTTTATTGGTAAACGATCTAATTCAGTAAAAAATGTTGTAGAACGTGGCGCTGTAAAAAAATTTGCAGAAGCAATTGGAGACTGTCATCCAATTTTTGTAGATGAAGAATTTGGAAAAGAAACTAGATATAAACAAAATATAGCACCGACAACTTTTCCAAGGGTGTTTGATTATGGAAAAATCGAAAATTTTCATTTACCTAATGTCGGTTTAATACATGGTGAACAAATATTTGAATATAAAAGACCACTATTCGTTGGCGAAACAATCTATTGTTATACAGAAATTAAGGATTATTACGAAAAAAAAGGTGGACACGGATTCATGGGATTTTTAGTTTTATCAGATAATGGAGAAGACCAGGGTGGAAATCTTGTTTTTACAGCAAAATCAATTGTGATCATAACGGAAGAAGTTAGGAAGGTGCTAGCAGTATGACCGGAATAATCAACTTAAAAATTGGTGATCCTCTGAAAACAATCGTACTAGATCCTGTATCCAGACTGGATTTAATTAAATATGCAGGTGCTTCAGGAGATTTTAATCCAATCCATACGATTGACGATGAAGCAAAAAAAGCTGGGCTTCCTGGTGTCATTGCGCATGGTATGTGGACAATGGGAAATTTAGCGAAACTTTTTTCGGAATATTTAGAAGACGGGTATATTGAAAATTACTCGATTAGGTTTAAAAATATGGTATTCCTAAATGATGTTATTTCATTAAACTCAATGCTTGAAAAAGTCGAAGAAAATAAGCTTCATTTTAAAGTAGAAGCTAAAAATCAAAATAATGTATCTGTACTAGTAGGAAAAATTTTATTTAAATTATATGAATGATAATCTTTCGTTTTGGGACTTCTAATAGGAGTCCCTTTTGTATTTATAAAAGTGAATGTTACTACTAGAAAGAAGAGAGAACTCGGATTATTTTAAAGGATTTACACATAATAGTAAAAAACGAGATAGGTGAGAAAAATGGATCTTTCATTTGATAAATTATTAGAGCAATTTGATTTAAAGAAAAATGAACATCAAAAAAACATGCACAAAATTAATAAAAGAATAGATGATATCGAATCTCATATGGCGAATATAAAAAAGCAAATACATAATTTTGACGATCAGATTATTCATCTAGAAAAAGAACTTAAAACGACATTGTCGATGATAAGCCGTGAAGAAGAAGCACATTCAAGACATCAATTAGAGCAAAAATACGAAAATCATAAAAGTAAAGATCACAAACAGAATGAAGAACATAAAAATCACAATCACAATCACAAGCAAGAACAGGAAGAACATGAATATCACAATCATGAGCATCATGACCACAAGGAACATTCTAATTGGGCTCAAAATCTTATAAATAATGTAGAAGAATTCTCTGCTAGTATTTTCGAATCAAACCATGAAGAACACAGTACGGAAAGGTCAAATAACTCTAGAAGAGCTAGAAGAAAATACAATGATAAAGAAAATGATAATGATATGAATCATGAAAAAAGTAATCAATATTCAGCAAGTTCAATTGATCAAAATCAATTGACTCATTCAAATGATATTAGTTCAGGGATTACAAGTTTAAATCAAAAAAATTACACTGAAATTGCATCAACCTATTCGAATAGTCATTTCGATCAATATCAAAGTGACCAAACAAATCAGGTGAAATCAGAACAATTATTAGAACAAAATTTTTCTGATATGTCCATCGATGATTGGGAAGACTCAACAACAAATTTATCAATGTCAGAATGGTTTGAAGTCGACCCGCGATCTGACAAATAAAATGCAGGTTTGTTAAAAGCAGGAGAAGCAGGAAGAACAGGAAAAGCAGATAGGAAATATATTATAAATAGGAATACTCTAAAGTCTTTTGATATCTATTCCTTTCACTTTCCCTTTCCCTTTGATCCTGCATTTCCTTGTTCTTGCTCTTAAGCATGCATACTGTAGTGGAAATGAACATCACTCAACTTCAATTGACAAGATTATTTTTCAAGAGCGTGAAAAAAGGATCTTCCTTGAAGATCCTTTTTTGTTTTTATATGGATTAACTCAATAAAGACAAAGTCAACATGAGATTTATTCTGCAAATATGAAGTAATAGCAATCTACCTATATTGATTAAGATTTTCATCTGTTCAAAAAATTGTACTTTATTGGAATCATGATAAATTCCTTTTAAAAATGTGTATTTTTTACAGATTCATGAACTATTTGTTTTTCAAAGCTTGTAATCACAAAATAACCAGCTGCAATTCCTATTATTGCAATTAATGTAGATGTAGAATTTCCAAAATAACCTCCCATAATCTGTTTCACAAAAGGAAAATTCAAAGAAATTAATCGTTTTAAATATAAATATGGTGTTATAGCCAAGTATAAAATTGGAATTCCTAGTACAATCAATTTAACCCAATTTAATTTCCATACTCCCTGTTTGAGAAAGTTCTTAAAAATAGAAGGAATCGCTAGCACTGCTCCAATAATTAATGGAAATAAAATTTCAAATCTATAATAATCAAATAAATCATAGGAAATACTACTTTGTTTAAAAAGATTACTTTGATGCTTTAAACCGACTACAATTACAAAAGCCAATATTATCAAATAAATTAAATACCCTACTATACTATTAATTACTCTACCTTTCACTTAAATCCCCCTCCCTATGTTATTTCCATAATATGTAAATTCTGCATTAAAATGATAATCCCTACTTTTTAATTCATTTATAAATCATTAAATTATATAAAAATAAATTTTGTTGTTGAATTTCAACGTAAAATTTAAATTATGAAATTGATAGATACTACTCTACAGCTTGAACTTTAAGTCAGAAAAGCAAAAAAAAGAGGACGAATTAACATCCCCTTTTCTACTTCTTAATTATTTATTTTGCTCTGCATATTTTTTGAAATTGTTTAGAATAGCTTGCCATCCTTGTTGTTGAAACTCAACAGGATTAGCCGTTTCAGCATCGAATGTTTCAATAATTTCAGTCTGGTCATCTTTTCCTTTAAAAGTGATATGAACTTTTCTTCCATCACCTAGAGTATAGGCAATAACCTCATGTTTTTTTACTTCATCATAAATCCCACCAAAGTCAAACCCCATACTTCCGTCTTTTGCTTCCATTCTTGAACGGAATTCTCCACCTTCTCTAAGGTCGTTCTCAGCAATTGGTGTGTGCCAGTCGTCAGAGGCACTGTTCCATTTTTTAATATGTGTAGGTTCTGTCCAAAATTCCCATACTTTTTCTACAGATGCTTGAATAGTAGTTTCAACTGTTACTTTTTTAGTTGTTTCCATATCATTTCACACCTCTCTAGATTATTAAATAAACACTACATGTGCTTAACTATATTGTAATCGATTACAAACAGTCAAGCTACTTAGTCATTATTTTTTTTAACAAGGCTCTGTAAAAAAGAATGTTGATAATTTCCGTTCCAGAATGCTCGCTTTCCAAGAGGCGTGAGCTAAGCCTCCCCGGCAACCCAGCGAGATCTCACTCTTCCCGTACTGCTATAGCAGTCTCGCACCTTCTACTCCAATCTTTGTCTTTAAATTCAATAAAATCTAATTAACATTAACAATTATTTATTCGAATAGGTGGAAAGACCTCGTCCAATTAGATTTGCAGAAATAGGCTGTTTCCCAATTTCTCTTGCCCAGATTGATATTTGCCCTACATGGTGAATTTCATGAGCAATCGTATGTCTCATGATTTCCCCCCAAGTATCCGTCACTATACTTCCATCTGGGAGTGTATCATAAAATAAACGATTTTCCATTTCATTTTCCCAGTTATCTACAAAATTTTTAACTTCAATATGAAATTTAGCGTCCAATTCTCGAACCTTATTTAAGCTTTTAAATCCATTAAAACTCTCCTGGAAATCAGATTTCCCTTGCATGAGCCGAATCCAGCTCCACTCTACATCAACGATATGAAAAAGTGTGTGCAAGATACTCCCCATTCCGCCAGTTCGTTTTGACAAAAGTTCTTCTTCACTTAACTCTTCACACCACCTATACCAATCTTCTCTTACCGACCAGTTATATCTAAAAAACATCTTCAATGATAATCCCTCCTAAAAAAATATTACCAAAATTTGTAAACTATACTTATTTCTACAATTATCAGTTAGATTCCTTTTTCAACTAACGAGCATTCCACTTTCATTCACTTAAAATAACTAGTAGCTACTTTTTGAATTTATTTAGATGATGAACGAATACTAGACTAACAGTTTATTATACTTATTGTTTCGAACAAAACCACCAATCATAACATTGAATCTGTCCTTCTTGTGCTTGTTCCATACGTTTATTTGCATCTTGAATTGTATTTGGTGGCGGCATAATTAACCGGTCACCTACTAGCTCATTTTCAGGCCAGTTTGCTGGTGTCCCTGCTTTATTTGCATCGGCGGTTTGCAATGCTTTTACCGCTCTAAGAATTTCATGGATATTGCGTCCAACATTGTCTGGATAAGTTAGAATTAGACGGATCGTACCTGCCGAATCAACAATATAAACGCTTCGAACGGTTTTTGTTCCCATTGTTGGATGAATCATCCCTAATCTAATCGCTATTTTGCCAAGGCTATCTGCAATAATAGGAAAAGTGATTTCCACTTTAAGATTTTGTTTAATCCATTCAATCCATTTAATATGGGAGAAAACTTGCTCAACAGATAATCCTATCAAATACGTATTTAGCTTCATAAATTCTGGCATCAATTTTTGGAAGGCTACAAATTCCGTTGTACAAACTGGAGTAAAATCGCCAGGATGGCTAAATAATACATACCAATGCCCTTGAAAACTTGTTGGAAGAACTAGATCACCAAGTGTGGTTTTAACCTTTATTTCTGGGAACATATCACCTAAAAATGGTTTTGTATTTGGTTCTGTTTGCTCCATTCTTATCCCTCCAAATGAAAGAAATACCTTCGTAGTTGTTCCGGCTTCTTACTTTAATCGTTATGATTCACTATTCTTTTTCTATTTTTGAACGAATACTATCATCTCTATTAATATTCACAAATATCCATTTAATGTTATGAACTATAAATGCCGTCATGAAATCTTCAACATGCATTTGTAAATTCTCACAAGGTTTTAGTGAGCTACATATTTTCGTAATCAGTTTATAATCATAAAGCCTCTATTAAAAATTAATGTTAATGAATTTCGTTACAGGATACTCGCATTCCACAGGGCGAGAGCTGAGCCTATACGATTCTCCTTTTTCTTCATATTCAAAAATGAATTGTGCTCCCTTATTCCAAGAAATAATAACTTATTATTTAAATCAGAAACAATCAAAATACCCTTCAGATATTTTTCTGAAGGGTATCTTGATTTATAAAGTTTCTTTTTTTATGGATTCGTCGAAACTTGAGAAATGAAACAATTCTCCATGGTAAAATATAACCGAGTGCAACGGTTATAAACAATGCTGCCTCTGTCTCCTGTCCAAGCCATTTTAAATAATCACGAAGTAGAAAACGGATAATAAAGATAATTACAAAAGTGATGAAGAAACTTTTGTTCTTTGTAGCGTATATATTATGATCGGATCGGAGTTCATAGTTGGTCGTCAAAATAAGTGGAATAGATAAAATAAATCCAAATAAAAGTGCGCATATCCATTCCCAGCTAGCAGCATGCGCCTTTGGATTCAAAATAATGGGAATACTAGGGATTAGCAAAAAGAATAATGGTAGGAGAATACGAACTCCATTACCTTTAATTGGGCGATACATAGCTCTCGTTCTGCGCCATATAACCAATGCAGCAACTGCAATAACAATCATGTAAAAAGAAGAAGCGTTCATAAATTCCCCCCGTAAGTGAGTATGTGTCCTTTTAAGTAGTAGCCATCGTTATAAAATTAGAAATATATAAAACTTTTTTATAAATTTACCTAGTTAAAGCGTTCAGAAGTTAAAATGAACCTGATACATTATTATCGTACATTCTATTTATCTAATAAGATATTTTTCTTTAAATACTAGACTTAACTCACTCCATACATCAAATTTATTTCCATCTAAATCATAAAAAACAAAGTTCCTTCCATTGTGACCTCTGTTTTCAATTTCTCCTACTTTCATTTCTTTTTCAATAAAATCTTTATGAATAGCCTCTAAGGCACTTAAGCCATTTACTTCAAAAGTAATAGAGAAATGTTCTTTACCGTAAATATCATAGAAGTTGGAGTTTTGGTTTTCCTTTGATCTAACAAGAAAAATACTTTGATTCGCAAAATTAAGAATTACTTTGTCTGCATCTTTATAATTTAACTCTGCACCTAGTTTACTTACATACCATTCAGAGGAAAGTTCTACATTCGTCACTGGTATATAAGTAGTACCAACTCTTAATAATTTTTCATTCATCTTCTCACCTCTATTTATCTTATACATTCATCATATTATTACCATCGTTATCAAAATAAATTGGTGTTTACAGAAATCAATACATAGGCCACTTCTGTGAATCAAGAGTTTAATAAAATAATACTCTTATAGATTTGTACTCTTATCACCAATACCCAATAACCATTTTTATTATTGTGTTTGCAGAGCAACTCTTAAACCCAATCCAATATATACTAATCCAATAACTTTTCCCATCCGTGTTGTGCCCTTACTTTTTGTGTTAAAGAATTTTTTACCGATAACACTCGATAGAAGTACAAGTAATGTGGTGTATAAAATACTTAGGAGTACGAATGTCAATCCTAGTGTTAAGAGTTGAATGAATATAGGATGATGTCCATTATGGTTTACAAATTGTGGTAATAGGGCTAGAAAAAATAGAGCAGTTTTAGGGTTTAATACTTCTATTAACACAGCTTGGCGGAAGGAAAGTTTCATATTTACTTCTTTTTGTTCTGGTGTTTTTTCACTTTTCTTAGATTTATTAATTAAAGCGGATATTCCTAAATAAAATAAATAGGCTGCACCTAAGTATTTAACTACTTCAAAAGCAAAAGCAGAAGTCATTAAAATTGCTGAAAGCCCGAAAACCGATGCACATGTATGAATTAAATCACCAACAGCAATACCTACACCTGTTAAAATACCATTCCATTTCCCACCTCTCATTGTTTGAGATAATGTTAAAAATACAGCCGGACCTGGTATTAAAAATAATGTTAAAACAACTAAAATGAATGAAACCATTTATGCTATCTCCTTTCGATAATTGATTCAAGTTTGGTAGACCTTTTAATTGTCGATTGAAAAAGTAGTTATATGCCAATGTTTCGAACTTATTTTTTTATTTGACTTCCAACCAGTCTTTTTAAGTTCTTTCGCAATTAACAAGTTAAAAAATCCATGGCCTACCAAAACAATTTCATTATATTCTTGAGCATATTTTATTAATAAATTTGTTGCTTTTTTAGCTCTAGTTTTTGCCTCATTTAAAGATTCGCAGTTAGTTGAATAGCCACTAAACCAAAGACATCTTAGTATCACAGCCCAAATATTCGGTTTTAATCTCAATCCTAACAAATTTGTTAAAGGTGTAGGTAATTCTGTTTCTCGAAACAAAGAATCAGGTTTAGATGTAACTTTAGGATTTAAAAGCTCCGCTGATTTAATAGATCGATTCAAATCACTTGTAATGATTACTTTTGTATCCTCTATTTTTTTGAGAGTATCTGAAGGATAAGTATCTTCTTCAGTTACCCCATTACTATCATATTTTTGAATCCAAATTTTAAACTCTTTACTTGTTATTGGCTTATCTTCAGTCCATAGAGATTTACCATGTCTTATCAATGAAATTTCCATAGTGATTCTCCTAGAATTATTTTCGTTGCTATAACTTACTCATGCTTATGTTGTATAAGGAATAACTAACTTTCTTTCATTTATAGGGAGATAAAAATTTTTCTTCCAACTTATTAAAAGTTAGACCAGTTGATTTTTATAAGCTCCCTTTAAAATCTCCTGATGAATTTGTTGAATTTATTATCTCTTTTAAAATTCCTTTTCCATAGTTATCTACAAGGAACTTTATAGCAAAGTATCTTTGCATATATACATTTGTCCCATCTTGAAACCTTGCAGTTTGCCACTGTTCCCCATCAATTAATTGAACAAAAGGTACTACTTTAATATTGGAAATCTCAACAATTGTTTTATCATTTCCGATGTATTCTGAGATACCTTCGTTAAACCATAATGGATACGCTGTGACACCAGCTTTTGAACCTGCTATCATTTGACTGAATACATAATGGGTGTATTCATGTAGAATAAATTTTTGAAAAAAATACAGTGG
This sequence comes from Gottfriedia luciferensis, assembly GCF_002156865.1. Classification (GTDB taxonomy): domain Bacteria; phylum Bacillota; class Bacilli; order Bacillales; family Bacillaceae_G; genus Gottfriedia; species Gottfriedia luciferensis. The sequence goes on from NZ_NCTA01000035.1 coordinate 22,974, forward strand.
GGTTTCTCTTCTTTCTAATATCGCTTCTTTATTGTCGTAATTTATTGCCAATAACTTATCAAAATTCGAATAAAAACCTGATACTTCTTTAAGATTACTTAGAGCGTTCATCTCTTCCTTGTCTTTAAATACGAAAAGATCAACAGGTGTTGCTTCTACTATCCCTAGTACTCTTTTGTTTTTATTTATCGCCCATTTTAACGTTTCCTTTGTGATAGGGATGAGTTCTGAAAAATCTTCTGGGTAGTAAATTGTGATGTTATGAAATTTTTCTTTTAATCTACTTTCTTTTAATGCTCTTTCAGCTTTCCCATCAAAATTCTTAGTCAGAAACATCTTAATTGATTCAAAGTAAGTTGAATTTTTATGAGTTTTTTTCTCCAAAGTATTGTGTACAAATACACTTAGACCAATTACAAATAAAATTACGATTAATAATATGGTAGATAAACTGATACCTAAACTTTTAATAACCCTTTTCATTTTGTTAAACATCATTAGATATAAATTATGGAAAATTAATAAATATAAGAATATTCCTATTTTATCATTAAATTTTATTAAACAAAATCGACTCTTCTTAATTAAAACGTTTTTCAACTACTCAAAAAAAAAAAAAAAAAAACAGCTAATGGCTGCTATCAATAGATTTGGATATTTAGATGCTTCCCTCTACTGAGTAAAGAAATAATAACAATAAAATAACGCCAATAAAGTATCTAGAAAAATACTTAAGCGTTTCATTTTCAAATGTCTTAATTAATAAATAAAAAAAACCTACTACCCAGATACTATTTTGAAAGAAAGTCATAATTATATTTCTTATCATATTTGCATAAAAGAATAATCCCATTAAATTACCTCACTATATTGAATTGTAAACTTTTACCAGCTAATACATGACTTATTCTATACAGATACTATTAAATCCTTCCTCCTACCTTTCGCTCACTTTAATGCTATAGCAAGAACATACTCAAAATCGATAAACAATTCTTCATATGTAAATTACATGATAACCACGGTTGTGAAAGTTAAGTTAGGACAAACATCCCTACTAATAAAAATCGGAAAAAAATCAACTATTATTTGACACAAAATTGTAAATACTTCAGTATATTAATTAATGAGTGAGTTACTCACTCATTAATGTACGAAAAGAGGTCATGTATAAATGAGCAAAACGAATCTCCTTCAGCAACTCTTATTCCGAAAGCGAAATCAGCGAAACAATGCCAAAATACTACAACTCAATACTCCGAATAGCATCGTCGAAAGCTGTTATATTAAAATTGGTGGAATTTCTCAATGGATCAGTATTCGTGGTGAGGATCGGAACAATCCCATATTATTATTGATTCATGGTGGCCCAGCTTCCACCTATTCTATCTTCAGTCCTTTATTACGTTCATGGGAAAAGCACTTTGTTGTCGTTCAATGGGATCAACGTGGCGCAGGAAAGACTTTCAGCAAGAATGGGAAAGATGGATGTGGAACGATTACATTTGATCGTCTTGCAAACGATGGGATCGAGTTAACTGAATACTTAACTGAAAAGCTTGGCCAACAAAAAGTTATCCTCATCGGAAGTTCTGTTGGTAGTCTAATTGGTGTCATAATGGCAAAGCTCCGACCGGAACTTTTTTTTGCATATGTAGGGACTGATCAGAATGCCCCAGATTCAAATAATCTTTTGTATGAAATAACAATGAATGCTGTCCACACAGCAGGAAACACGAAAGGTGTTCAATTACTTAACAAAATTGGATCAGATCCATCCCAGTGGAGTCGTAAGGACTTTGATAAAAGGAATCGAATTCTTGTAAAAACAATCAATAAAGTTCCGAATATGATTACAGACTTATTTTTACCTTCTATGCTCTCTTCGCCTGAACATACATTAAGTGATTTATTGGATATATTCAAAGGCATAAATCATACCCTTGACCATTTATATGATGAATTAAAAATTTTTGATATTAAAAAATACGGAACGCAATTTGAGATTCCAGTCTATATTTTTCATGGAGATAACGATATTATCACTCCAACTGAATTGGCGAAAGTTTTTTACGATGAAATAGACGCTCCACAAAAAGATTTTGTCCTAATTAAAAACGCTGGCCATTTAGCATGCTTTGCACGTCCTGATCAGTTCCTAGAGGAGTTGATCACGAGGGTTCGTCCTCTAACTTTTTCAACCCCTAATTAGAATAAATGGTATAATAATCATACTATTTTTGAAAGATTTGGAGGTTGGAACGAGTGTCTCCATTAAACAAACAACAGCTTGATCAAATCCGTGACCAACGCACAGAGCAAATAAAGCAGGCTGCACTTAAAGTGTTTGCCCGCCATGGGTATTCAGGAACGAAAACAAGTATTATTGCAAAGGAAGCAGGTATTAGCGAAGGACTTATTTATCGCTATTTTCATTCTAAAAATGAGCTTTTTTCAACAATTGTTCAAGAATTGATGGAGGAAGCAAAAAGGGAAATTAATAATATACAATACTTACCTGGAACTCCCTTCGAACAAATAAGATACTTAGCAAACAATATGATGGATGAAAATAATATGTACGCATTTATGCTAATGGAACGGGCACGAAAGGCAAAAGATGTCCCAGAAAAGGTCTCTATGATCTTTGAAGAGGTTCCTACAAATGTTCTGATTGAACCTCTTGTTCCCATTTTTATTAAAGGTCAAGAAAAAGGCGAATTTTCATCAGGTGAACCACGAAAGATGTTGTCATGGTTTTTTACTATTATCAATAGTCTTCTCACTCAAGATGAAGTGGATAAAGAGTATGGTCTTCCAGATGTGGATGTGTTAATGCATATTTTGACAAAATGATATTTTTCCACTAAAAGAAACTTTCGATATTTAATTTTGCACCTTCTTATAAAAACACCGTTCCATTTCTGAACGGTGTTATCTGTGTATAGAGTATTCATACTAAATGTCTTTAATACTAGATGCAATTCCCTTTCCGCCCGCTGGATTTAAAGTGCTGATTCTCTCTATTCCTGTAATAATAGGTTTTGCCCGTTTAATTAATGTTTGAGTAGTTTCAAGTGTTAAAGATGCTTGGTGGGCATCTTCATTACTCCATACCTCATAAACGTATACTGAATTTGGTTCATTATCTGAAGTATTTACAATATATAACTCGCAATCCTTCAATTTCTCCAATGATTCAGAAGCTTCTATTAAAATATGTACAAGTTTGTCTCGTTCCCCGTCTTTTGCGATAAATCTGCTAAACAATCCAAATTTGCTCATTTTTTCCTCCTTATTTATGCAACTCATCTTTATAAACTATTAATTCGATATCAATGTACAATTTTCCTATTACCCCATTGATAACTTACTTTACCTTAAGTTTACGAAAAAGGAGGAAAAGCATATAGGATGAGGGTTCTAATAACTACTAAATCCAAAAATAAATTTAATACGATTACGATTCTTTTTTATTCGTTTAAATCCTTCTTTGGTGTCAAATAGTATAACTGTTTTAGCGATCCAAATTCTTATATAAAAAGAATTAATTTTGACAGGTCCAATAATTCCCTTTTGTTCAAATTCAGTCCCATCCTCTAATTCTGTTTCTGTCCTGACTAACCAAGTATTTCCAATCCCAAACTCAATAAATTTCAAACTAATTCTCCTATCCATCCATCAGTTCAATAAGAAAAGTGTTAATGAATGCTATGTTTTTTTTCGCAATACTCTACGATATATTCGTAAATACCTTTATCCCCATTTACTAGGGGCCCTGTGTCACCATTCCTTATGAACTCGTTAGCATTATTTAATGCAGTATTGTATTTCCTACTATGTATATAGGCTAACATTTTCATTAGATCTTCTTGGTAAAAATCTGATTGTCGTATAACAAACTGATTGAAATTCTCTACATTATTTTCCATAGAATTTATAAACGTATTAAAAATATCAATAAATCCTATTACAGTTTGTCGAATATCTTCTTCAATATTAACTAAACTATTTTCAACAATCTTAATTCTTTTGATCGGATAGATTGGCGCTACAAATGCTCCAATTGCTCTTAAGCTCATAGGTTGTTTTGCATTTTCCTTCATATCGAATATTTCCCAAAATAAATCATCATAACTATACGGTTTTATATTACAATTCATACGAATTGAAATTTCATTATCGTCTGTAAAATTAGTCGAATAGACTCCCTCTACAAAAAAATCTCCTACTTTTTTAAATAAGCAGATTGACCTTTTTTTCAAACCAAATTCTTTCGCTAACTCTCTCATAGCCTTTTCTTGAATTTTTTCAATTTCTTTAAATAAAGTCTTTTGTTCTTTTTTCAAAAAAATCGCACCTTTTTCCATCTATTTTTTATCATTCTTTGTATGAAGCAATCTGTTTAATTCTTGGCTCTGTTAAAAAAGAATGTTGATGATTTCCGCTCCAGGATGCCCTAAAGAGCAGGAACAAGGAAAGGCAGGATCAAAGAAAGGAAAAGAAAGGAAAAGAGATTAAAAGACTTTAGAGAATTTTATTAATTTCCTTTCATTATTCCAATCAAGATGTTTTCCCCTTCTTTCCCTGCCTTGCCTGCTCTTCCTGCTTTTTACTTCTCCCACCTTCCACTCCAATCAATGTCTTTAAATTGTATAAAATCTTTCTCAAAAATGTGTTTTGTAAAATATCAACAATCAACATTAACAGAGCATAATTCTTAAAAGAACTTATCAAAAGTCATTAACAATTTCGCCATATATAACAACTAAACTACTATTATTATTTTACCATTCTTTAAAGAGCGATCTCTTCAAATAATTTTTGTAACTTAATTTGCTGAGATTACCCTTGTAATTACATACAAATCAAAAGAAAAACAAGCAGTCACAATGAATTGACTGCTTGTTCTCTTACTAAAAGTTTGAATGAACCCGCCTATTTATTAACATGTTGAATTTCGTGTATTAAAACTTCAAGTCCCCAGTTAAAACGTTCCATTGATTTTGTATCTCCTGAGAACATTTCCTCACCTAGACTAAAAAGAATTGGAAAGAGAACTGGGTCCGCACTTTGAAATGTTTCTTTAACATCAGAAATTTGCATGGTTCCGTGTTTCTTCCTTGAAGTATGCTCAAATGCTACTGAAGAAACATACAACAATAACAAGTCTACGTATTCCTCTTTCTATTTAATACTAACAGAGTTTTTCTATTTAAAGTGGCAATTAAGGAGCACATTCAAGAAAGACACCATTTATTTGAACCTTTACGTCTGTATAGAACTAGCAAAAATTGCCCTAAACTAAGTATACTCTCTCATAAATTCAATTAGTAATGGGGTATAACATTGCAAAAATATTTTCAATTTCATCCAAAATTGGAACCGTTTCGCCTTTTTTCAGGTGAACACCTATTGACCATTGGAATCATTTTAATTCTTGCTGCTCTTATGTTTGTTTTTAGAAAGCAACTTCAGGAGCATGGGAACGTACGAATTATTTGTTTAACTTTAGCGATTCTCTTATTAACTTCTGAATCTTTCTATCATCTATGGCTTTTGTATGAAAATGCTTGGTCGGTTAAAAATGCTTTGCCCCTTCAACTGAGCGATATAGCTGTCATTCTGGCAATCGTAATGCTATTAACGAAAAGCTTCAAAGTGTTTCAATTTATGTATTTTGCTGGTTTAGGTAGTTCCATTCAGGCCATCTTGACACCTGATTTAGGCCCGTATTCGTTTCCACATTTTCGATTTATCCAGTTTTTTGTTTCACATGGTGGAGTCGTACTTGCCTGCTTGATAATGGTCTGGGCTTGTAAATATCGACCAACTATATCTTCAATGTGGCTGACAGTTCTCATTGTAAACATTTATGCAGCTTGTATATTTTTCATTAATAAGTCGTTAGGTGCAAACTACTTGTACATCATGCGAAAGCCAAAAAATGCTTCTCTATTAGATTATCTTGGGACATGGCCATGGTATCTTCTTTCCATCGAATTGGTAATGATTGCGAGCTTTTACCTTCTGTACAGTCCGTTTTGGATAAAAAAGAAATTAGAAAAAGAGTAATCAAAATACTTTATAAGTTTATTAATTAAATATAAATATACAAAAAACCTCTAATGCATACTATTCGCATTAGAGGTCTTCAAAATAAATTATAATGCTACTAATTCTTTCTCTTTCTTTCCAATTTTTGTAACGATATCACGGGCAATCCAAACACCACATGCACTTGCTTGGGCTAATCCACGTGTTACACCTGCTCCATCTCCACCTAAATACAATCCAGAAATTTCACTTTCAAAGTGTTTCGTTAATTTTGGACGAGCTGAGTAGAATTTTGCTTCTACTCCATAGAAAAGTGTATGCTCTGCAGCAATACCTGGCGTTACATGATTTAACGCTTCAACCATTTCAATTAAACTTTTCATAGTATTGTATGGTAAAACTAATCCTAAATCCCCCGGTACAGCTTCTTTTAAAGTCGGTTCTAAGAATCCTTCTTTAATACGTTTTTCTGTTGAACGACGACCTTTTAGAATATCTCCGTATTTTTGTACAATCACTCCACCATGTGAAAGCATGTTTGCAAGACGTGATACTTCATGTGCATATTCATTTGGTTTATCAAATGGTTCTGCGAATTGATGCGATACTAATAATGCAAAGTTTGTATTCGGACTTCCTAATTTTGGATCTTTATACGCGTGTCCATTGGCCGTCATAATTCCAGAGTGATTTTCAACGACAACATGTCCTGAAGGATTACTACAGAATGTTCTGACTTTAGTGCCTACACTCGTATTAAATACGAATTTTCCTTCATATAAATGTTTATTAATTTCTTCCATTACTACATTTGAAGTCTCAACTCGTACACCGATATCAACTTGGTTTGTTGTCATTTTTAAACGACGTTTTTTCATAACATCAGTTAACCATTTTGATCCATCACGCCCTGGTACGATTACAACCTTCTCAGCAAGTAATTCTTCACCATTTTTTAATCTGATTCCTTTTATGATGTGAGTGCCTTCAACCTTTTCAGTTAGTAAATCCTCTACTTCAGTTTTATATTTCATTTCTATTTTTGTTTTTAAAAATTCATAAATACTTTTTAGAATTTCTAAGTTTTGTTCAGTACCTAAGTGTCGAACTTGGGCACGTAATAATTTAAGTCCTGCTGCGTAACCGCGACGTTCGATATCTTTAACTTCTTCAGTTAAAGGATCAGTAATGGATTCAGTTGCTCCATGTTCTAAATTTATTTCATCGACATATTTTATTAATTCAATAACCTCAGAATCTGATAAGTAATCCGTCATCCACCCACCAAATTCACTTGTAATATTAAATTTCCCATCAGAATAAGCTCCAGCACCACCGAAACCATTCGTAATTGAGCAAGCTGGTAAACAACCCGAAAATTCTTTTTTACCTGCAGCAGGTGGACATTTTTCAATTTTCTTTTGTAAAATTGGGCAATGTCTTGCGAAAATATCATGACCTTTATCAACAAGTAGCACTTTTGCATTCGGCATTTTTAAAGTTAATTCATAACAAGTAAAGATTCCAGCAGGTCCCGCTCCTACAACAATAACATCATACATATATATACCCCCAAATAAGGCTTAAATTATTTACTTTTAATCAACCTAAAATAGAATACCATCAAACATAAAACGTTTCAAGTGAAAATACGAACATTTTTATTATTTAACTCAAAAATCATTCGTTTATTTATAAAATAAAACCTTTCCAAAATCTATTTATAAGTTGAAACTAATTTTTTTATTTGAAATTTGATAATTCAAACAAAAATAAATCATTTACCGTTCACTTCAGAAATAGAAATTACCCTTTCTTTTAGAGACACTTTTTCTTTCACTTGAATAGTTATATGAATAACAGATATTTAAATTGGAGTGGAATAATATGCTTGAGGAACATTTCAACGTAAAGGAAGGTACAGAACAAGACCTAAATCAAGAACAAGATCAAGAACAGAAAACAAATACAGAAGATGATGAGTTACAATTAGGACTTGAGAGACAAATTGTTGCTGCTACTTGGGTTAAAACCATCGCACAATTATATGAAGCAATTGCATTATCAAAATTATATACAATCGACAAAGACCCTATTTTTCAAGGAAAAAAAGACATCTTATCAGGAATTTGGATTGGTACAGCTGGTCAAATTTCCGTTGCATTTTTTGTTTCTAAGCAATTGTTCACTTCGAATAAAAAGGATTTACTTGAATTACAAAGAAAAATTGTGCTTTCAGACTCAATTCAATTAGTCGGAAATGCATTAGCATTGATTGGAGCTGCTGAAGTCATCCAAGAAGAAGTTGGTGACGGTGAAATTTTCCTATCATAATAATAGCGAATTATATTAATACTTATGAATTACTGAATTGAGGTTGCCTTTAAAATGTTTACTTTGGGACACCTCTTTTCGTTATATGAAATGAAACGGCTAACTAAATTGAATGTAGTTTTTGATATTACTTTTTAACATAAGTGGGATATCTCTGAGGAACTCTTCAATTGTAGTTGATATTTTAGACCTTTTTATTGATTAGTAGCAGATGATTTTCCATTTATTATGCTATTTTGAAAGAATTAGAGCAAAATTTGCTATTTTTCATTTGTAAGAATCTAAATTTTACACTTTTCAGCGTTATATACTATAACAGGTATGGGAAATTTTTCACTTTATTTGTGATTCTTTAGAATTTAATTGCGATTTTACTAATTTAATTGCGATTCTTACAATTTATTTGCGATTTTGCCATTTTTAATTGCGAATTTCGGAATTTATTTGCAGTTTGCCATGCTTCTCTTTTATTTCTCACTAAAAAAGAGGATCTCCCAAACTGAGACACCCTCTTTCTTTTATGCTAATGCTTTTTTGAAACTTGAAATAAGGTCTTCAACATCCTCTAATCCAACAGATACTCTTATTAAAGTATCCTTTACTCCTAGCCTTTTACGTACATCAATCGGAATTGCAGCGTGAGACATCTTTACAGGGTATGAAACAATCGTCTCCACTCCACCAAGTGAAACTGCAACAGCCACATTTTCAATTGATTGTAAAAAACGTGTTGTTTGTTCGAGCGTTTTTAGCGTAAATGAAAGCACTGCACCGCCGCCTGTAGCTTGTTCAAAATGGATTTCATTCCCTGGATGATGTTTTAAACCTGGGTAAAATACATCTTCAACTTCTTCTTGTTCTAAAAGCCAGTGAGCTAATTTCGAAGCCGTTTGTTCGTACGCATCCATCCGAACCTTTAATGTCTTTAACCCCCTTAAGGTTAGCCAACAATCTTGCGGACCTAAAATTGCTCCAAATGAATTTTGTATCGTATACAAATCACGAGCTAGTTCTTCAGAATTAACAACTGCCAAACCTCCAATGACATCGCTATGTCCTGCAATGAACTTTGTAGCACTATGAACAACAATATCAGCACCAAGGTCTAATGGCTTTTGTAAATACGGTGACAAGAAACTATTATCCACAATGACAATCATTTCATTTTGTTTAGCAATTTTAATTGCTCCACTTAAATCTGTAATTTTTAATAAAGGATTAGAAGGCGTTTCTAAATAAAGTCCTTTTGTAGCTGGTTTAATTGCTGTTTCAATTTCTTCAAGATTTGATGCATCAACAAAAGTGAATTCAATCCCGAAGCGATTTAATACTTTTGTTGCGATTCTAAACGTCCCACCATAAACATCTTCACAAATGACAATATGATCTCCTGCAGAAAATAATGATAAGACCGATGAAATAGCTGCCATTCCTGACGAAAACGCAAAGCCACGCACACCATTCTCTAATATCGCAATCGTATTTTCTAATGCTTCTCTTGTTGGATTTCCACTTCTTGCATAATCATACTTTCCAAAATTTTCAATATCAAACTGGTGAAAAGTTGACGTTTGATAGATTGGAATACTCAACGCACCTGTAGTTGGATCAACTTCATTCCCATTATGGATTAATTTCGTACCAAATTTCATCATCATCACCCTAACGCATTTTCTAAATCATTTAACAAATCATCAATCTGTTCAATTCCAACCGATAAGCGTAACGTATGGTCATCTAGACCAAGCTTTCTTTTAAACTCCTCTGGCATTTCTGAATGAGTCTGAGTATGCGGATAAGTAATAAGTGATTCAACTCCGCCAAGACTCTCAGCAAATGTAATAACCTTAACACTTCCTAAAACTTGTTCAACTAAGCTTAAATCCTTCACTTTAAATGAAATCATTGCGCCAAAGCCGCTTGCCTGCTCTTTAATAATCGAGTGGCCTTTATGTGTTGGTAATCCAACATAATAAACTTCAGTAACATTTGGATGGTTTTCTAAAAACTTTGCCAGTACGATTGCATTTTTTTGACTATATTCCATTCGTAAATGCAATGTTTTAATTCCTCTTAATATTAACCAAGAATCAAAAGGTGCTAATGTTGCTCCCGTCGATTTTTGATAATAACGAATTCTTTCATTCGTAGATTCTGAATTCGTCACGACGAAACCTGCAAGCGTATCATTATGTCCGCCTAAATACTTTGTTCCACTATGAACAACTAGATCTGCACCTAATTCAATCGGTCTAAAGAAATAAGGTGTTAAGAAAGTATTATCTACAATTACAAGAATGTCTCTTTCCTTCGCAATTTCTACGACTCTTTTTAAATCAGTCACTTTCATCATTGGGTTAGAAGGAGTTTCAATAAAGATCCCTTTTGTATTCGGTTGTAGTGAATCTAGTATGTTTTCGATTTCAGTCGTATCTACAAAATTATGTTCTAATCCGTATGGAGAATATATTTCTTCGAATAGTCTATATGTACCGCCGTAAAGGTCGTCGGATACGATTAAATGATCGCCTTTTTTAAATAGGCTTAACACCGCAGTAACAGCAGCATTTCCCGTTGCAAATGCAACACCATAATTAGCATTTTCTAATTTTGCAACTGTATTTTCTACTTCTTCACGAGTCGGATTTTGTAACCTTGCATAATCATAGCCAGTAGATTGATGGAGTCCAGCATGTTTGAATGTAGCAGATTGATAAATAGGATAACTAATCGCACCAGTTAATGGATCAAATCCTTTACTTCCATGAACAGCAATCGTTTCAATTGATTTTTGATTCGTGTTTAGAGCTACTTTCGTATTTGTCATTGTTATATCCCCCATTTTAGTCAAAATAAAAAACCACTTCCTAAAAAATAAGAAGTGGTTATGTCAGCAAAATAAACATATCGTTCTTATCTTCCAGGTAATTTACCTGCAGGATTTAGCACTTTCTAGTTTTCACTAGAGTTGCCGGGTTTCGTCGGGCCAGTCCCTCCACCGCTCTTGATAAGAATATTAAATTATATTGTTAAGTATATTAAAAACTCTGATAATTATCAATTATTTTTTCGAATTATTTAAAAACTTTTTTTTATTTCCATTCATCAGGTAATAATATTTGATAAAGTGAACTTTTATATCGGTCATCAATTAGTAATAAAGTCCCTTTATCTGTTTCTGACCGAATTACTCTTCCACCTGCTTGCATTACTTTATTCATACCAGGAAATACATATGAATAGTAATACCCATTTTTCCCAACTGAATTAAAATGATCCTTTAAAATATTTCTTTCTAAACAAATTTGAGGCAATCCTACACCGATCACTATAACACCATTCAATCGATCACCTTTTAAATCAATTCCTTCTGAGAAAATTCCACCTAACACAGCAAACCCAACAAACGTTTCCTCATTATTGCTATCAAAATTCAAAAGAAACTCTTCTCGTTCCGTTTCAGTCATACCATTTTCCTGTATAATTGTTTTTACATTTGGATATTTCACTTGAAATAATTCAATACTTTGAAGTAGATATTGATAAGAAGGATAAAAAACTAAATAATTCCCCTTTCTCTTCGCAATCTCCTTATAGATTGAATCAACTAATCTCTCTAGATTTCTTTCTCTGTCTTGAAATCTTGTTGATAAAGGATTAATCGTTACCTCTAGTTGTTCCTTTTTAAATGGAGTATCAATATTTATTGTATAATCGCGATTTTGATCACCAAGCATATCTTGAAAATATTGAATTGGCGTTAAAGTTGCTGAGAAATAGATTGTAGAACGAAACCTTTTAATCACATCATTTACTACTTTAGAAGGATCAAGGCAAAAGAGTTTCAAATGAACTTCACTCTTGTACATTTCAAAGTAACAAACATAATTTTCGTCATAAAACTCAGCCATTTTCACAAAGTTAAGTGACTCAAAGTAGGTTTCTAAAAGAGTTTCTTTCTTTTCATCTTCATCCATTTCCTGTAATTTGATTTCTGTTATTTCATTAAATTGGTTCAACAATTCGATTAAATCTTCATCTAATTCCTTTGAAACCGGCGAAGTTACCTCATTCCATTTTTTTCTTATCTCAATAAATCGTTTATTTATTTCATTTATTATCGTAAAAAATTCATCTTTTGAATTTTTATATGCATTTTTTAATTCCAAAAACTTAGACTTAAATAAACTTGCAGAATACATTTCTCTCGCACGGTCAACAAGATTATGAGCTTCGTCGATTAATAATACAGAATTCCGCTTGTGTTCATCAAATAAACGTTTTAACGAAACTCTAGGATCAAAAATATAGTTTACATCACATATAACTGCGTCTGAAGAATTTAATAGATCCAAAGAATATTCAAATGGACATACTGTATGTTTACGAGCAAATTCTTCAATTTTCTCTCTCGTCAGAAGTTTTTCAGATGAAAGAATATCTAGGACAGCATCGTTTATCCGGTCGTAATAACCATTGGCGAATTCACAAAATTCCTTTTGACACATCGTTTCTTCTTTAAAGCAGATTTTATCTTTTGCTGTAATCGTTGTACATGAGATACAAAGTCCTTGATCCGTCATTCGTTTAAATGCTTCTTCAGCTACCGTTCTCGTAATTGTTTTAGATGTTAAATAAAACATCCGATTCAGATTATTTCCACCTATACTTTTAACAGTTGGGAAAATCGTTGAGACAGTTTTACCAATTCCAGTTGGGGCGACGGCAAATAAATTATTACCTTCTTGAATTGTTTGGTATACGGCACCTGCTAACTTTCTTTGCCCCTTTCTAAAGGAAGGAAAAGGGAATGTTAAGTCTTTAATCGTTTGGTTACGTAACTCAATATGATCGTATTTCCATTTTGCAAATGGATAATAGATTTCTAACATTTTATATACGTAATTTGTCAATTCATCTTTTGTAAAAATTAAAGTAAAACTTTTCTTTTGCTCGTTTAGAATATTACTATATGTAAGCAGAATTTTAATCTTTTCAAGTTGTAATTCTTCACAAATAAAATATCCATAAACTTTCGCTTGAGCCCAATGAACTGGATAAGAACTTTCATTTATTTCCTCTAAATCCTTCATTGTAGATTTAATTTCTTCTATTATATATTCATCATCTCTAAGTAATAATCCATCACAACGTCCTTCAATTTTAAACTCTAATTGATCAAACTGAACGATGCCAGAAATTTGCCTTTCTTTAACATCTAATTCCCCATATTCACTTTGGATTTTTTGATGGGCTTTCGTTCCTTCAATTAATGAAACTGAACTTTTGTAGGTTAAATCAATACTTCCCGCTGTATGAGCATACTCAACTAGCGAACGCACTGAGACTTTTACACACTTTTCCAATTGAGTAGCCCCCTTTTTGTTCATTTTAACATATTTCATCTTTTTTGATTAAGAAACGAAATGAAACAATTCAAATGTAGTTTTTTTAAAAAGTGTACCTACACTCATACAAAAATAAAAAGTTCAAGTTACGAATATACTTGAACTTGGTTACTGTATTTATTTGTTATTACTTTCAAATGTATGAAAGTTGGATATTATTTTCCCTGTAAAAATGCATTAGTTTCTCCATATCATCTTTTATTGCTTCTAATGGTATTATGATAGCTTGCATACTAGAAAAGTAAATGTAGAAATAACCTATTGTACCTTTTACTTCTACTATATTATCCCACTTAATTTCATGAACACTTGATTGAGTTATTTCTTTCATTCCATTTTCATCAATTTTAAGCAAATGTTCTCCGAATAGTACATGATCGTCCTTTTCAGATAAGTGTTTAATCATTTTGTTTTTAGCTGAACGGTAAAAATATTTTGGAAAAAATAGAAACCAGAGGATTGAGGCTAAAGAAAAGGTAATTAGATACCACAATAGAGGCAGATTAAAAAAATAGGAAATTAAAAATGGTAATATCAAGTAAATTAGACTTACGACAATTCTTTGTTTCCATAAAGATTTTTGTACAGTTTTGGAGTGCATTAGATGATGCAAATTAAATTCAATATAATCTTCCAAATTGATTTCATAATTAATTTTCATAATTTACCCCCATTTCACTTTTCAATTTATTAACAATATTCTATCATTAGAGCTAAAAGGAGTATAAAGAAATTTATGGTACTTTTTTTAAATCGCCTTTTCAAGATTCATAGTAATACGTCATATATTAAAAGTTAAATTTATTTATTTCAACTGTGAAAAAATAGGATTACTATTTAAATGACAAAAAGCAAATCCAAATCGGATTTGCTTTTTTTTAATGCATCTTACGCACCATCATTTATGAAGCTATACTGCGCCATGTACAGCTTATAATAATGGCCTTTTAATCTTAATAATTCTTCATGCGTTCCGCTTTCTTCGACGTTACCATTTCCTATCACCATGATTTTGTCACAGTCACGGATTGTCGATAGTCGGTGGGCAATTACAAATGATGTACGACCTTCTAATAATTTCTCGATTCCATTTTGTACTAGCTTCTCTGTATGAGTATCAATATTCGATGTAGCTTCATCTAAGATTAATATTCTAGGATTAGCAAGTAAAGCTCGTGCAAATGAGATTAATTGTCTTTGACCTAATGATAGTCTAGAACCCCTCTCATTTACATCAGTATCGTATCCGTTCTCCATCTTTATGATAAAATCATGTGCATGAACTGCTTTCGCTGCAGCGATTACCTCTTCATCTGTCGCATCTAATTTTCCATAACGAATATTTTCCATAATAGAAGTTGAGAATAGGAATGTATCTTGTAGCATGATCCCCATTTGACTTCGATAAGATTCTAAATCTACCTTTTTTATGTCATTTCCATCTACTAAAATTTCACCTTTAAGTGGATCATAGAAACGACTAAGTAGCGATACTATTGTCGTTTTACCAGCACCCGTTGCACCAACTAACGCAATTTTTTCACCAGGATTAATGGTGAAGTTTACATTTTTTAATACTGTTGAATTTTCATCATAACCAAATGTCACATTATTAAATCGAACTTCACCATTTATACGTCCAATTGGTTGTGCATTTTCTTCACTAATAATTTCAGGATCAATATCCATAATGTCAAAAATGCGATCAGCTGCTGAGAAGTTTGATATTAATGTATTATAAAAGTTTGATAAGTTCATAATTGGTCGCCAGAACATCCCAATATACATTGAAAATGCAATCAGTGTTCCAACTTCAATTTCCTGACTAGTTACTAACTTATATCCTACATAAAATACAATTACAGTACCGACACCCCATGATAGCTCAACTAATGGCCAAAAGAAGTCATTTAGTTTAACTGCTCTCATAAATGAACCCATTAACTCAGATACCTTTTCTTTGAAGTCCTTCTCCTTATCTTTTTCTTTTGCGAAGGACTGAACTACTTTAATACCTGAAAAATCTTCATGAATAAACGCGATTAAATTTGAACGTTTTTTACGATAATCATCCCAACGTTTACGTGCATGTGTTTCGATATAAAACATTGCAACAGCTAAAAATGGAAGAATTGATACTGATGCAATTGCTAGCTTAACGTTTAAGATAAACATTACAACCGTAACACAGACTAAACTTAGTAATTCAGGAATTAATGTTTGAATACTTTGGTTGAATAAGTTTTGAAGAGCACTAATGTCTCCCATAACACGAGCCAAAATTTTTCCAACTGGTCGATTATCAAAAAATGTAAATGATAACTTTTGAATATGTGTATATAATTCATGTCGAATATTTACTAAAATATTATTTGTGACTGAACTGATCAACGTCCATCGTATTTTAGATGCTAACATCGCTAAAAAGTTTAGTCCTAATAATACAGCACCTATCATGATTAAACCTTTGACATCATGATTTTTTATATTTGTATCAATCGCTACTTTTAATAGATAAGGGTTTAATATTCCAATCACCATTACAAATAACATTAGGCAGATGACTGTGAAGGTTTTTAATTTATATGGTTTTAAATAAGTCCCCAGCCTAAGAATAAGCTCAGTTTTACTACGATTTAGTTGGTCTTCATCACGATTTATCGTATTTTGTGCCATTAGACCACCCCACTTTCCATTGTTTCAAAATCTTTAAATTGTTCTTCATAAACTTCAAAGTATTTACCTTTTTTATCAAGTAACTGTTTATGATTTCCTTTTTCTACGATTTCTCCATTTTCAACAAATAAAATTAAATCGGCATTTTTCACCGCTGAAATACGATGAGCAATAATAAATGTTGTACTATGTGAGAAACGTTTATTTAAATTGTGTAATAATTCGTATTCAGTTTCCATATCTAAAGCAGACGTTGCATCATCTAAAATTAAAATTGGAGCTTTACGTAATAAGGCTCGCGCAATTGAAATACGTTGTTTTTGTCCACCCGATAACCCAATTCCTCGTTCACCAATTTCGGTATCAAATCCTTCTTCTAGCTCTTCAATAAAGTCTAGACAACAAGCAATACGACATGCTTCTCGGATTTCATCCATCGTTGCCTCTGGATTTCCTAGTTTAATATTATTTTCAATCGTATCTGAGAATAAGAATGTATCCTGTGAAACTAGTGACATATTTTGGCGTAAGGATGTTAAATTAAAATCTTTTACGTTTACCCCATCTACTAAAACTTCACCTTCTGCCACATCGTATGAGCGACCAATTAAGTGAAGAATAGAAGATTTACCGGCACCCGTCGTCCCCATAATCGCTACTTTACTTCCACTTGGAATAAATAGATTAATATCTTTTAAGACGATCTCTTCATTATATTTAAAACTTACATTTCTATATTCAACAGATCCGTCAACAAGATTTGGAGTATAAGCTCCTTCTTTATTTTCAATTTCTGTTTTACGATCTAAAATTTCAAAAATCTTTTTAGCTGAAGCTTGGTTTTTAGATAGTACGTCTGTTAACCATCCTAACATTCTCATTGGCCAGATTAAGTTCCAAATGTATCCACTAAACGCAACCAGTTCACCTAAAGTCATGCTGTGCTGTAACACAAAATATCCCCCAATTATAATCATTGCTACTAAAGCAACATTTGTTAAAAATTCAATATTAGGGAAGTATTTACGCATTGTTTTAGCTTGAGCCATATTTAGGTCATAATAACCGCGATTCATTTTCAAAAATTTTAATGTTTCATGTTTTTCTCTAGCGAATGCTTTAACTAATCTTACTCCAGCAATATTTTGTTGAGCTGTCGTATTAATTTCAGCTGTATGGTCACTTATTTTTCCGTAACCTTTATTTAGTAAACGATTTAAACGAGTTCCCATGTATCCAATAGGAATCATAATCGCTAAGCAGATAAGTGCTAACTTCCAGTTAATCACAAATAAAATGATTGTACTTGCTATAAAATAAATCATATTTTCAACAAATAGCCTTAAACCAAAGGCAATTGTTTGCCAGATATTTTCAACATCCTCATTAATTCTTGAAAGTAATTCCCCTGTATTCATAGAGTCAAAATATTTAAACTCAAAGCTTTGAATATGCTTGAACATATCATTCTTAATATCTTCATGAACTTCAGAACTCACTAAATCATATAAATATTCTTTTACATAACCAAGAATTGATTTGACTAATGTTACACCAATAATTCCTCCGATTACCGGAACAACTACTGATGCTTTCCCTTTCGTAATTCCATCATCGACTAAAACCATTTGTAAATAAGGAATTAAGTGATCTACCCCAATTACTAAAATCATTGAAATCGATCCAATAATAAATGAAAACTTATGTTTTAAAACATATTTTAAAATTCGTGACAATTTTTGTACCTCCTTTGTATCAATCAACCTAACTCTACGCAACCCTCCACTTTTTTTGACAATAAAAAGACCATGGGAAATTTTTCCAATCCCCATGGTCATAAAAAAGCAATGCATCAAAACAAGCTAAATTACCTTTACCTGTTTTTGACACAAAAAAGCCATGGGGAATATAAACCCATGGCTAAATCGTCAAATGAAATCAAAATTTCAACGTGGTCCGTCCTGCGTAGAGATAGGGTTCATGTTCATTATGAAATTATTTTTTGCATTTCCATTTAAATTTCTTACAATCATCATGTTAACCTACCTCCTTTTTATTTGATAATCTTATCATATACGAATGCACCAAAAAATGTCAAACTATTTTTAATAAATTTATAATTTAAATTTTATAAACAATTGCTTCAAATGGTCTAAGACTTAAGTTCTCTATAGAAAAACTAGAATTTTTGTAATTACTTAATAAGATACTTACTTCATGTACACCACGATTATAACTAAATTCTGCATTTTCTTTCGTAAAATTAGCAACTACTAACAGTTTTTCTCCGTTCAGTTCACGTGTATAAGCAAATATTTTGTCGTCATTTTCTGCTAGCATTTCAAAAGATCCATATACGATTACTGGTAATTTTTTACGCAACTCAATTAATTGACGGTAATGATTAAAAATAGAATCAGGATCATTAACTGATTCTTCAACATTTATCTCTTTATAATTTGAATTCACCATTAGCCATGGTTGACCTTTCGTAAAACCTCCATGAATTTCTCCACTCCATTGCATAGGTGTACGAGCATTATCTCTACCTTTAGCGTAAATTGATTCCATTATGTCTTCATGCTTGTATTCTTTTGAAATACGGTCTTTATACATATTTTTCGTTTCAATATCATCATATTCTTCTATCTTTTCAAATTGAATATTTGTCATTCCAATTTCTTCACCTTGGTAAATATAAGGTGTACCTTGCATGACATGTAATAGCGTAGCAAGCATCTTGGCACTTTCTTTACGATATTCCGTATCATTTCCCCATCGTGAAACAATTCGTGGTAAATCATGATTATTCCAAAACAAACTATTCCAAGCCTTTCCATCGAGCTGTGTTTGCCACTTATTAAAAACTTCTTTTAATTCTAAAAGGTTTAATGGTTTTAAATCCCATTTCTCTTTACCTTCTTGTTGATCAAGTAGTATATGTTCAAATTGGAAAATCATACTTAATTCATGTCGATCAGGATCAGAATATAATTTTGCAATTTCTGGTGTTGCTCCCCATGTTTCACCAACTGTCAAAACGTCACGGTTTCCAAAAGTTTTTTTATTCATTTCTTGTAAATAGTCATGTAGTTTTGGACCATTTGCGGTAATTTCTTGATCAGGTAGTTTCCCTATTAAATCAATTACATCCATTCTGAATCCGCCTATCCCTTTATCAAGCCAGAAATTCATCATGTTATAAACTTCTTCATGTACTTTAGGATTCTCCCAATTTAGATCTGGCTGTCTTTTGCTAAATAAATGAAGGAAATATTGACCTGACAATTCATCATATTCCCAGGCACTACCACTGAAAACCGATGGAATATCATTTGGTTCTTTTCCATCTACAGGATCTCTCCAAACATAATAATCTCTGTAAGGATTATCCTTACTTTTTCGAGATTCAACGAACCAATTATGCTCATCAGATGTATGGTTTACAACTAAATCCATCACAATTTTAATTCCACGATTATTTGCTTCATTAATCAGTTCATCCATATCGTTCATTGTTCCAAACTCTTCCATAATGTCACAATAATCGCTAATATCATAACCATTATCATCATTTGGAGATTTATATACAGGACTTAACCAAATTACATCAATTCCTAAAAGCTTTAAATAATCAAGTTTTTCAATAATCCCCTTTAAATCACCGATACCGTCTCCATTGCTATCCATAAAACTTCTTGGATAAATTTGATAAACTACACTATTATGCCACCATTTTTTCTCCATTTTATTGCCTCCAGCTTTTATGTAAATTTTGTTTTCTCTTGAAATTACGCTCCCTTTTGTCAATCTATCTAACTACTAAATAAAATAAATTGGGCCTTTAAATCAGGTACGTGAAATTTCTATTATGTACATTTGTTATTAAATTAGTGCAATCGTATGCACATTTTACTTCTACGAGTTCATGTCTATTTATCATAAAACCGCTTTCATTATTATTTTAACAAGAATTTTTGTTTATGCAAACATTTACATAATTCTTTTTTTGTCTAATTTTAAAAGTACATTCACAAAGTTAAATGTAAAAGTTTTTAATAAAGTATATAATCCTCCAGATGTTACATAATACCTTTGTAAAATCCTTTTAAAGGAGCCTTTTATGAATTTTTTTTCAATAGGGAGGAATTTATTTATGGGAATATTAAGTGGAAATCCAAAAGATGAGCCCTTACATTACGGTGAAGTATATGGACTTTGGAGTCATTTAGCAACTACAAAAGCAGGTGTAGATACTTATCAAGTATATATCAATCATACTGGTGATGAAGATTTACGATCTTTCCTAAAACAAGTTATTGAAACTTCAATGAAACCTGCAATTAAAGAGGTTGAGGAAGTCTTGATACATAATGATATCGCAGTCCCACCTAATCCAGCAGAAAGACCTGAGGCCGATTTAGAAAAAATTCCTCCTGGTGCAAGATTACAAGATGTTCAAATTGCATATATAGTTGCAGCAGAAATTGCTGCAGGCATTACAGGCAATGCTGCATTAATGGCACAATGTATTCGAGAAGACATTGGTTTAATGTTTGCAGGATTTGGTGCTAAGAAAGCAAAAGATGGAGCCCAATTACTTCAAATGATGAAAACAAAAGGATGGTTAGTGCCACCACCACTTCATTTGGATACAAAACATCAATAAATAATAAAGCAACCTGCATTCATTCTAATGCAGGTTGTTTGATTTGTCCTATTTAGTCGTCTTAATATCTAATACAACTGCCATTTCTTTACCAAATCTGTCGCCATGATCAATAAATCCTAAGCTTGAATATAAATTATGCGCTCCTAAGTTTTCAGGATGATAACCTACAATAATTTTTTTCGCATTCGGTAGTTTAGTAATTTCATGAATCATTAACTGAGTAGCAATTTTGCCTAATCCTTGTTGCTGAAAGTTTTTATCAATCATTATTCTATAAATCCAATGGCCCCCAAGCTCTTCTTCAATTGTATTAAACATTAAAAATCCAACTGTTTTACCTTCAAGTTGAATTAAAAATGGTTGCAGAGAAGATTCAAACTTTGATTGAGCAATCGAGATTGCATTAGGTTCTATGTAACCCTTTTGATCTTCCGATACCTCTAATTGACAGCATTCATACCAATTTTCTGCATTTAATTCCACAAGCTTTACTTTTTTATTTTGCATAAATTCTCCTTTGATCTAGTTCATTGAGTATATTTTCTCCAATTAAATTTTAACAAATATTTCCAATTAATAATTGCTTCGTTCTTCCTATTTAATAATTCTGCAAAATCACTAGATAAAAGTAACTTATACTAAAATGACCCGCAAATGAATAAATTGCTTAAGTTCAAAGAGTATCATTTTTAATCAGTACTATTTAATTTATACTCAATGATTCTGAAATAGCTATCCCCTGAGGGGCGTAGAATAAATCCTCCTAATAAAAGAGCTAAAAATAGCATCATTAAACTTCCAGTAATTACTGATATTTTAACTGTAATAAAATGAGTAGATAATCCGATTAGTATAGTTGTAGAGATTACTAAAACCGCTTCAACGAATCCATAAATACTTCCAACTCTTCCCATAATGTTCGTATTTACATTTGATTGGTAAAAAGTATCAAATCCTGTATTAGCAAAGGACAATGAAAATGATAATATGAAAAATCCGAGAGCAGCAATTGAAAAAGTATTAGAATATGAATAGATAATATAGCCAATTGATACAAAAATAGTACCAATACCTAATAACCAAGAAGTTTGAAATTGCTTTGAAAAAAATGTATTTATAATTGCTCCAATTCCGATCCCTGCACCAGCAATACTTACAAGAATTCCATATTCTGTATTAGATAAATGAAGAACAGTCTTTGAAAATACTGCCTCTAATGAATCAACACCAGCCGTTAAAACTAATAAGCCATTAAACAAGAAATAAATTGTCATGACGTATGATGATTTACGACTAAATCGTAAAACTTCAGTAAAATCTTTCTTAATCAGCCTGAATGTCAGCTTCTCTTTTTTTACATTTTGTACGATTAACTCATCTAAATTTGGTAAACAAGCAGTTAGTATTCCTGAAATGATAAACGAGAGCGCATTTATATAAATTGCAAACTTTGGCGTGCCGATCATAAACAGTAATCCTGCAATAGCCGGTCCAGTAAGAAATCCTCCAGATTGAACTAAACTACGTAACGCATTAAAGCGTAACCTCATATCTTTAGGAATTAATTTAGTAATATACGTGATAGATGTTGGGTAAAATATTGAACTTGCCATATTCACGATAAATACGATTCCAAAAATGAGATAGAGAGACGAAATACTTGGTAATAAAAGAATTAGCAATCCTCTTAAAACATCTAAAATGACCATCAAATTCCTCTTATTCATACGGTCAATTAAACTACCTGCCCATAAATTCGTTAGTAAAGTTGCAAGTGGTTTTAAGACATATAGAATCGATATCGCCATGACAGACTTTGTCATATCAAGAATGATTAAATTTAATGCGATTAAATAAATCCAATCCCCAATATTTGAAACACCTATTCCAAATAGTAATAATAAAGGATTTTTCCAGGATATTAGCTTCTTATTATTTTCCATTTTTTCACCCCTGATTTAAAATTTTTTTATTTCTTGCAAATAAAAAACTCGCCCCCAAGACCGTAGTCTTGAGGACGAGTTTACTAAATCGTGGTGCCACCCCAGTTCGTTAATATGTCATCATATTAACCTCAATAAGTATATTAAAAATATACCTATGCTCTATAACAGGAGCACCTGTCATACCATCTCCACCATTGGTCCGATATGAAACTCAGAGTCTTGTTTCAATAGATTAATCATACTCCTTTTCAGCAAACGGAGCTCTCTGTAATGAATAAATTCTATTTACTCTTCTCTTCAAAGTTTTTCGTTTTTTTTATTTATATTATTATAACTTTTCTGTCAAATTTGTCTATTGTTTTTTCTTCTATAAATCTAAATTCTATCTACTTTATTAGGAGACAGAAATGATACCGCCTACTGGGACTGGGATTGCTGGACCGTTTACTTCTATTTCTGCATCAACAAACAATGCATGAGGGAAAGTCGCCCCCGCATTATTAAAAGCCAAATCTGGTCCACCGCCAAATATTCTCCCAGCAATCACTTCAACACTAAGTTTATTTTTCTTTTCTTTGCGGTCAATATCACCCCAAAACGAAAAACGCCATGTTCCGAAAGCTGGAGGAGAAGAAGGACCGGTCACTACGATGACGAGGCTATGGTGAGGGAGAACTTTTACTGTCCAGTAACCAATTGATGGGGACGAAATTTCCGGGTTTTGAACACCAGCCGGTACTCCAGGAGGGGAAAATTCAACTAGGAATTTCGCTGTAAGCACTTTTGAACTAGGATTTTTGAAATAAATGTTGATTATATCATTACTATCTGGTACTTGGTTATCAACAGGTACATGAAATACACCAGTAGTAATTGCTTTCACGACTCTATCACCTCCTTTTTTATCATCACACTCTTCAGATGAATATTTTCCAAAGAAAATTTCTTCTAAGTCTTTTCCCAATAAAATCCTTCCTTTCAATTAAATTAGAGACATCCATAAATAATATGCTAAAAGAGTAAAACTGCTTGTACACAAATCTATAATCCTTTATCCTATTAAACTATCATTTAAATTAAATGAAAAAAGCCGTATATAAACGGCCATGTTCATGTACTTCAAATAAAGAATGAGCTAAATGGACCAAATAATTTTAGAATACGGTCATTTTTTTAATATCACACATTATGAACAGATTGATTCCTTTGTTTGTTTCTTTGAATAGAAGGTTTTGATTTAAATAAATGAAATAGATTCCCAATAATCAAGCCTGTAAATAAATAGGTTAATCCTCCAAAATAACTATAGATCATTACTCCAACAAGTGCACACATAACCCCGAAAATAACTTGTTGTTTGTCTTTCGCTGGTGAAGTAGGAGGATCTGTAAGCATAAAAAATGCAAAGAAAAGAGAAGCATTTATAAATGGACTTCGAAATGCATCTGATGCATCTCCAATGTGAAAAAATCCAGTAATGGTTAAGAGTATGAAATAGGTTCCTAAGAATGAAAATAGCATTGGAAATTTATTTACACGATTTACAACTATATATCCAGCAATTAATAAAAATATGGTTGTCCAATCAGGAAGATCTCCAAATGCTCCCCACCAACTTTGCTCCATATGAAAAAGAATGATAGACATTAAAAGACCAAAGACAGCTGGATTAAATATTTGTTTCCTTCTAAATACAAGTAAATATTTTGACAATATTGAAATGGATGTAGTGATAACAATCACATACCATGGTGTGTTTGTACTTAAAATCATCGCAACAATTAGTCCAGTAATAACTGCACCAAAAGGCTTATAATTTTTCCTTTTTTTAATTAACGCACATAAAATATCCGTTAGGGATGCTACAAAAACGGCAATCATACAGTTAATTGCACCACTACTAGTTTTATAATCAAAAGTAGCAATCAAAAGTAAAATCATTAATGAAACAATTACATATCCTTTTGGTGATTTGATCCATTGTTTAATCGTCAATGTCATCTACTCCTTTCTGATAAATTTGTAAATTAGATGAAATTAAAATGCCAGCTAATTCAATTTCCTCTAATAAAGCTAGTCCCTTTTTTCTACCCATTAAAAAACATGTTGTCGAAAAAGCGTCAGCCATCATGGCATATGGCGCGATGATGCTACAACTAATCAAATCAGTTGGTGATTTTTTATTTTTCGGATTAATAATATGATGGATTTCTGGGTTTAAATCACTTTTACGTTCATAACTTCCTGAAGTACAAACCGCCATATTCGATAATTCGATTGTACTTATGATTTTTTCCTTGTTTTGTGGATGCTGAATCCCTATTTTCCATTTATCACCTAATTCGTCCAATCCTCCTGCATAAAGATCCCCACCGGCATTGACAATGAATCCATCAAATTCTCTCAATTCATTTACTGCAAGATCAATAGCAAACCCTTTGGCAACAGCACCTAGATCAATTATTAATGGTTTATTCAATCGTAATGTTTTATCTTGTTCATTCAAGAATATATCAGAGTATGTAACAATATCCGCTGTATCATTACGCATCATCTCTTCTGTTAAATAGTTTTGATTAAAACCAGCATTTTCCATTAATTGACCTACTGTTGGATCAAATATACCGTTTGTCCAATTCGCTACCTCAAGAGCGAATTTTAATGGTTCAAACAGGAATGGACTAATTGCTATTGGAGTATTGATTTGTTTACACGCCTTCATTACTTCACTTTTCAAACTAAATCGACTACATGCATCTTCAACTTGTCGAAAAAAATCAAATGCACGATTTATAGAAGCTTCTGTTTCATCATTAGATTTTGATGTGACTACTTTTATATCAACAACCGTGTCCATGAATAATTTTGTTTTTCTTACGATTTTCTTCATTATACGTTCCTTGCCTTTAATAGGGCATCTTGCACAGCATCTTTAAAAGCTTGTGTACTAAATGTCGCACCTGACACATTCTGAACTTGTGAACTTTGAACATGTACTACTTCATTTGGTAAATTTACAATGTCTTTCTCAGAATAATGCATGCCATAATTACTTATTTCTACATCTATAATTTTATCTTCATTTATCTTTAAGGCTATTTGAATCGATCCACGACGATTAGAACCCATCCCATAAAAAATGCCATTCTTATAGAAGCTTTTTTTAACAATTTTATTTTTATTTTTATTTATTGGTACATTAACTTGTTCAATTTTTGGTGATACTACTTTTGAATCTTGTATATCAGTCGTAAAATAGCCAGCTGCATAGATCGCACCTATTGCAGTTGAACAAATAGTGACCCATTTTTTGTTCATTTTCCCCACTTAAATACCTCCAGTCGTAAAACAATAAAATCCTCTTAATTACTTCGCATATATTTTTTCCAATTCATTCCTTTTCATATTTTTACATCTTCTGAAGGTGAATTTTTTTTATTCATGCTAATTTTATTTCTACTAACAAGTTACAACTTAAACATGAAAACTAAATGAAAATTTTGTCCTATTTTGATTAAATTGTAGAATTTCTAAAAAACAATTTGTGTAAGTAATACGTTTTTTCTTTCGCCCGTAGATAATTGAATATGCAAGTCATGAGATTACATAAATACTATTTTGATAATAATAACTAAATATAAATGTAAGTTAATGCTAAAAGGAGAAACTGCTCATGCCCGAACATTTTGAAATTATTTCAAGAACGTTGTTAGCATTTTTAATATTATTCATCGGTGCCAAACTTTTAGGAAAACAAATGATAGCTGAAATGAATACTTTTGATTTTATTGGAGCGATATCAATTGGAGCAATCATTGCCAACTTAGCATTTAATTTAAATATAAAAATTCATCATTCAGTTATAGCTTTTATCATATTAGTATCGATCATTTTACTTGTTAGCTATGTTTCCATGAAAAGTAGAATTGGGAGGAATTTACTCGCGGGAAATCCAACTGTTATTATTGAAGATGGAAAGATTCTGGAAGCCAATATGAGAAAAATGCGGTATTCTCTTGACTATTTAAATCAACAATTAAGACAAAAAGGGATATTTAACATCGATGAAGTTCTTTATGTTATTGTTGAAACAAATGGTAGAGTATCTGTTTTACAAAAGCCTCAATTCCGAAACGTAACAAAACAGGATTTAAATATATCGACAATACAGGAAAGTAATCTCCCTATTGAGTTGGTTATGGACGGAGAAATTATTTCAAAAAATTTAAGACAAAACAATCTGTCTGAATCAATGTTGCAAAATGAGCTAAAAAAACGTAAACTCCAAACTAAAGATGTAGTGTACGCTGTTCTTGCAGCAAATGGAAATATTTATATAGATACCTATAAAGATCAGATCACTTCTCCTATCGACCAAGAATGATCAATACAATATTTTTTAATAGAATGCAAACAAAAATGAGTTATTGTGAAATGCACCCCAATTGTTGATTTTAAGAAGTTGCGAGATAAACTTCCACAACAGAGACGAAATTTACCGTGGGAAACTGTCAGTAAGTCTTATACGATTTTCATTGAAAAATTAAAAGCCGATTCTCCTGTATCTTAGGAAAATCAGCTTTTTTAATGATAAATTTAAAATTTATCCAATTAAAGTCCAAACAACACTTGCTCAAATTAGGTTTAGTTGTGTTGAATCTCCTCAGCATATCGAGCCAGGTTAGAGACTGTTTCATATAATTCTTCTTGGGTAAATGACATCTCTTGAGCGAGGTTCTCAGCATCAGGACCGTGAATTTCGATAGTGTGTGTAATCTGAGTTCCATCTGAAAGAGGGATTAACTCATGGCGACCGATAATTGCATGTTTTGGACCAATGGGTGTTTGATCAACAAAGCTATGCCCGTCCTCGACAAGTGTGAGCATAAAAGGGAGTTCTGGTCCACCAACAGGTTGCAATTTTCCAGAAGTGCCCGAAACGAAGGGACCATCTGGTTGATATTTTTCAAGACCATAATCCCAACGTGTCCAATTGGCGAAATCACAATAGATTGACCAAACACTTGAAGCCGTAGCTTTTGTGCGAGCAGTTGCAGATATTGTCCACATAATGCTTTTTCCCCCTTTTAAACTAATTTCAGAACGCATATGAATTTCATAATGACAAAATTCCATTTCGCCAAAAACAAGAAAGGTAAATCAGTGTTCTTCAAACAATACTAAATATATTCAATATGAATGGTAAAATATTCCACCTACTTCATATGCCGATTATGTACGTATAAATAATAAGAAAAGTCATCATTAACCCTGCACTGGCAACTTCTGATTCTTATTCTGATTTCTCATCCCTAATCCTAAAGCAATTGCAGCGCCAATACAGCAAAAAAGACAACCGGCAAACAAATACACTGTAGGATCAGACTCACCAATTAAAACAGAAGCTACTCCACCAATCGCCGGGAATAGGGCAACCATATAACCGCTTTGAGCTCCTCCAATTTTTTCGACTAGCTTCAAATAGAATAACCATGCAGCAAAAGAAGCAACCAAAGTTAAATAGATCAATGCAGATAAGTACGAAACAGATGTTGGAAGAATAAATTCTTTCCCTTGAAACAACACTATTCCCGCCATTAATATACTGCCAACTGTAAATCCAATTGCATTTGCATAGATGGGATTAACGTTTCGATTTGCATTTCTTGCCGAGCTGGCGTCCCCAACTGCTGTCAGAAGAGTACCAAGAAAAGCGAGTATAATTCCTTTTAAGTCATGGAACCCTTGAAAGTTTTCCAAAGTCGGATAAATGAGAATACATACTCCAACTACACCAAGAATTCCACCTATTAGAACCCGAGAATGTAATTTTTCTTTTAAAAAAATTCGAAGAGCAATCGGAGTTAAAATCACTTTTAACGAAAAAACTAATGTTACGATCGCTGCAGAACTCAAAATAGTAGCGTAATAAAGGCACAGATAGCTTAATGCAAAATTACAAATACCAAACGCCATTACAAATGGGATATCTTTTCTTGTTGGTCTTCCTTTTGGACGAATGAGGCAAACAAGAAGCAAAAATAAAAAGGCTGTTATAACTAAACGATATGTTAAAGATAATTCCAAGCTTACTGGAGTTCCTTGAATTTTTACAGCAATAAAATTAAGTCCCCATACAATCAAGCAAAAAAAATACATAAATTTTGTCATATACTCCACCCTTCCTACTGTTCCTAATTGTAACAAATTCAAATGTATTTGGTTCAAAAGATTTTCAATTCAATTCTTTCTTTTCTCTATAGTTCAATAAAAAAGCGATCTTCTTTTGAAGAATCGCATAAAAATTTAAATAAGTGATTTTGTCTATGTCAACTAACTACTACCTAGTGTGTAATAAAAAAACTACCGAAGTAGCTAAAAAGATATGAAAAAGTCTGAATAAGTAGATTATGAATGTTTAAAGAAATGACTTTATTGTAAAAAATAAAACGACAATTACAATTAATATGAACATAAAACCAGGTCGGTCTACCAACAAAACTTCGATCAAATAAATCTACATTATTTTGATGATCTTTTTTCACCGTAACATTCCTCCAACTATTTAATTTCTTATTGTATCGTATAGTAGACATGTTATTACTTTTATTTTATTCCATTTAATTTCATAAACTCCTTTTCTTTTGAACTAAATTTCAGTAGTTTTTTAACCGAAGTAAATGTCAGAATATTCCCTTAAACTCTTTTTAAAAGCCAGTTTCCTTGTTACAATAAACAATAAATATCAATATTAGTTTGAGGTGAATCAATATGTATTGGACTCCTTTATTTGAAAATGATGTACCAGTAGCACACTTCTGCTCTTAATGGAGTGAAGGTGACTACAGCTCTCCGTTAAGGGCATTCTCGACCCTATTACAAAACGGAGGATATAAAAATGAAAAATACCTTGTTAGGTTCTATCTATTTAACTTTAGCTTCCAGTATTTGGGGTGGTATGTATGTTGTTGTTAAAATCGTAGTATCGATCATACCTCCATTAGAACTTGTGTGGATGCGATATTTAGTAGGAATTGTCGCTCTTCTTCTTATCGGATTCATAAAGCGCCAAAATTGGCGAATCGATAAACGTTCTTTTCTTTTAATCATAGCCATTGGAGTTATTGGGAATGCCATTTCGATCGTTACGCAAGAAACTGGTACAATGTTATCCTCAGCACAAATGGGAGCGATCATAACTTCTTCGACACCTGCTTTCATGGTTATTTTTGCACATTTTCTACTTAAAGATCGTTTGACGTTAAGACAAGGAATCTCTGTATGTTTAGCAACATTAGGGGTTTTTCTAATTGTTGGAATAGGTGATGTGAACATGTCTAGTAAACTTGGGGGTATTTCACTACTTATCGCTGCTTTAACATGGGCACTCATGTCCGTGCTTGTAAAGCGTTTGCCTAGTGATTATCCGCAAATTGTGGTTACGACCTATTCCATCTTGGTAGCCCTAATCGTGCTAACTCCTTTTGTTTTACCACGGATACACATGATTCATTTTACTCAGTTGACTCACCCCACCATATGGGGAGGAGTCTTGTATTTGGGTATTGTCTCAACAGCAGGTGGATTTCTACTTTGGAATCGTGGATTACAAATGCTGAATGCTTCAAGTGGAGGTATGTTTTTCTTCTTTCAGCCTTTAGTTGGAACATTACTAGGATGGCTTATTCTAGGAGAGAGAATTGGTGTAATGTTTTGGGTTGGCTCCATTTTAATTTTAACAGGTGTGTTATTTATAATGATTGAGAAAAAATAATATTAGTCCCCTTCACTTAAATTTGAAGGGGACTAATGCATTTGCTTCATAAAATATATGTTATCCATTTTATCTAATTGTTTCTATTATCCCTTGAATAATTTTCATACTTTCTATGTCTTTTGCACGAAGCTTACGTCCAGTACCTTTTTCATAAACGATCTTTTCGTCAAGTAATTGTTGCGGGTTTAAGACAGTTATTGATATACCTTGTAAATTATACTTATTTGTTGGTAGCGCATCTTTTCTCCAGATCCAGTCTGGGAAACCATTCGCTGTAATGTCTCCTTCTTCTGAGAGTCTAATAAAAACAAAACTTACATCAATCGTGTTTTTAAGGAAGTCCGTTTGAAACGCACTAACCGGTATTTTCTTATAACCAGCATTGACCATTGCTTGTTCTAGCTGTTCCCGATATTCAATCCAAGTAACTAAGTCAACATCGGAGTGAGAGCGAGTAATTTTCCCAAGAAGAAAATCAATCGCCCAACCTCCTCTTAACCATAATTGAAAATTGTGATTTAAACAGATTTCATTTATTTCCTTAATAATTTTCAACTGTTTCTCTTCTGTACTAAATTCCATCTTGTCCAATTTTCACCACCCTTTTTTGCAAATTCATTAATTCATTAATAAATATATATTATTTTCTATAACTAACCTGCATGAATTTTGTTAAAAGAATTATAAAAAGATGTTGACTAGTTAACAACAATAAAAATTTATTACAGTGTTCAAATTAAAATATGGCATTCTCTTTTAAGTATTTCTTGACTATTTTAGGGGATAATTTGTAAGTCAAAAAAATTTATAAGGAGGAATTTAAATTGATGTACTACAATAGGTTTGGAACAAAACGGGAATTAACAGTTGGTGAAGGCGATCGTGTGGAAATTATTAAAAGAAGTGACGTTTATTGTATTAACGAAGAAGAACCGATTTATCATTCAGGGACGATCATAAAAATCGATTATGAAGATTTAAATAGATCGCCAGAAAAAGAACCTGTTGGTATTACGGTTAAATTTGATAAGGATAATGTATTTAATGAGGGTGAAGAAGAATATGTTGCCTTTGATGAGATAGAGGAATTGTTTAAGAAAATGTATGACATTGTTGGTTATGCTATGGTAAATGAGGGAGTTACGTTAAGCATCACTGGCGAAGGTATAGGAAAAATCATTAACTTTGATTATCAAAATGGAGCTTTATTACCTGTATCAATTCAAGATGGTAGTGAAGCAGAAAAAAGATCTATTACGAATGCAGATGAAGAATTCATTCAGGAACTCATGCGTTATGGTACACCACAGAAGTATTTTCATTATGTACTCTCTCAGTCAAAATAAATTCTACTTCATTTGTTTAAGACGTAAGGTTCCCAATAAAAAAAGGCACGTTGAAAAGTGCCTTTCAGACTGTTGATAAACGCTCGCTTTCTTCGTTGCTTCGCCCGCCTGTAGTGCTCATTACCGTTTAAGGGTAACTCCGCTCCTCGCCAGGCTTCGCGCCTCGAAAGACAA
>NZ_NCTA01000036.1 GCF_002156865.1 Gottfriedia luciferensis
TGCAGGAAGAGCGGATAGAGCAGGGAATGCAGGAAGAGCAGAAAGAACAGGAAGAGCAGGGAATGCAGGAAGAGCGGAAAGAACAGGAAGTGCAGGAAGAGCAGGGAATGCAGGAAATGCAGGAAGTGTAGGAAGAGCAGGGAATGCAGGAAGAGCGGAAAGAGCAGGAAGTGCAGGAAGAGCGGATAGAGCGAATGCAGGAAGAGCGGAAAGAGCAGGGAATGCAGGAAGAGCAGAAAGAACAGGAAGTGCAGGAAGAGCGGAAAGAGCAGGGAATGCAGGAAGAGCGGATAGAGCAGGGAATGCAGGAAGAGCAGGAAATACAGGTAGGGGAAATAAGGTCGAGAATTCTGGAAGATCTAGTAGAAGGGGTAGATAGAATTTTCACTTGTCAATTTGGTATTATTTACCTTACTATTGATAGAAAAGATTGGGTGGTTATATGAAGCAAAATGGATTTCGAGAGGAAAAAGAAGTTCACCAAATGGAGGAATTAAAAGTCCTGATTGAAGAGGCAAAGGAATTTATACAATATGGAAAAGTAGCGAATTATATTCCTGCGCTTGCGAAAGCGAATAAAAAGGATTTGTCACTTTCTGTATTTTTGCCAGATGGACGACATTTTGAAGCGGGTAATACAAGTACTCGATTTACTTTACAAAGTATATCGAAAGTAATTGCTTTAGCTTTAGTTTTAATGGATCGTGGAGAAGATTATGTATTTGAGAGAGTTGGGATGGAACCAACAGGTGATCCGTTTAATTCGATCGCAAAATTAGAGGTGAGATCGGCAGGAAAGCCTTTAAATCCTATGATTAATGCAGGGGCATTAGCTGTAACGAGTATGATAAAAGGTCATAGTATTAATGATCGATTTCATCGTCTTCTAGATTTTATGAGAGTTTTAACAGATAATAAAGATCTTTCTTATTCAAAAGAAGTTGCGTTATCAGAATTTGAAACGGCTCATTTGAATAGATCGCTTTGTTATTTTATGAAGGAACATGGTATTATCACAGAAGATGTCGAGTTATTATTAGATTTATATACACGACAATGCTCGATTGAAGTAAATTGTGTTGAAATGGCAAGAATAGGACTTATTTTTGCTTTAGATGGATGGGATCCAGTTTCTAAAACACAAATTATTCCCGAAAGAATTGCTAAAATTTGCAATACATTTATGGTTACTTGTGGGATGTATAATGCATCAGGAGAATTTGCGATAAAAGTGGGAATCCCTGCAAAAAGTGGAGTTTCTGGAGGCGTAATGGGTGCGGTTCCTCGTCGCTTTGGTATTGGTGTTTATGGTCCTTCACTTGATGAAAAAGGAAATAGCATAGCAGGTATTAAATTATTAGAATTATTATCTTCTAGATATAATTTGAATATTTTTTAACGAATTAATTTATCATGTTGTAAGTTTATGTATATAGACAATGACAACCATTCAAAATCCTCATCTCATTAAAGGTGAGGATTTTAGTTTTCCCTTTTTTCTGAATTGTTGTGTATAGTAAAGATAGCAGGAAAGAGGGAGATAGAGAAATGGACTCGTTATTATTACTATTTATTTTAGGGGCAGGTGCAGCAATAGTTGGGACATTGGCAGGGGGAGGAGGATTAATTACTCTTCCGATGATGATTTTTCTTGGAATTCCGATTCAAACAGGTATTGCTACAAATAAATTCGCCTCAGGTTTAGGATCATTTAGTAGCATTCTTTATACAATTAAGAAAAAAGACTTTAAGGCTTCTGTCATTATTCAATTTATACTCGTTTCAATTCTGGGTGGTGGCATTGGAGCATTTGTAACAAGTATGCTAGATGAACATGTGATGAATATTGTAGCCTTAGTTTTATTAACGGGCTCATTATTGTTAACTTTAGCTAGTAAAAAATGGAACTATGAAACCATGAAAGAAGCTAGTGTAGAAAAACAATCATTAGTAGATAATAGTATTCTAACTGGTATTGGCATTTATGATGGTGGCTTTGGTCCAGGTTCATCAACATTTGCGATTTTATATTTCCTAAAGAAAGGTTTTACTTATGTGAATTCAGTTCAGTTAGCTAGAGTATTAAATTTTGGAAGTTGTTTATCTGCATTTATTATTTTTTATGTAACTGGGCATTTCCAATGGAAAATCGCAGTGACAATGGCGGCGGCTTCGATTGTTGGCAATCAAGTTGGATTAAGATTTGCAGAGTTTGTACCAATGAAGCTTGCTCGTATTCTATTAATTTCAGTCTCTGTTTTGTTAATTGTTCAAGTAAGTTTGAAGATATTTATATAAAGTTGCGGAAGTCTTGTATGAGACTTTGTCTATACTCTGAAAGGTCTGTTTCCACAGGCCTTTTTATAATGGAAATTAAAGGTAATTTGAGCTGTTTAGCCGAATAGCATAATACAGAAGCTTGCAGTTAGAATTAATAAATTAAGAGGTGAATAAGGTGAATCAGAAGGAATATAAGTGGGTTAAAGAAAATCGTGGAGTATTATTAGATTTTTGTAGTCAATTAAAGCCAGAGGATTTTACTCGTAAATTAGATGGATTTGGCTTCCAAAGTGTAAGAGAAACACTATTACATATTGCAGATTGTTATATCGCATGGATTGGTTCATTTATTTTATTAAAGACGAAATCGCCAATTACGCCAAAAGTAGAGATTGCGAGTCTTAATCTAGACGATATTAAATTGAGATTTGAGCAAGCAGATGTTTTTGTAAAAGAATTAATGCAGTTTACATCAGAGAAAATGAATGAACCAATTGTAAGAAAAATTCCATGGAGAGAGACTAGTGAGGATATCTCGATCACACCAATGAAGCTACTAATTCATACAATTACACACGAATATCACCATAAAGGTCAAATCGTATCGATGGCCCGTCAAATGGGCTATGTTCCACCAAATACTGATGTAATTGGTACAGAAGATTAGGAGATTCAAAATGGAATTAAGAATTGCAGAAGATAAAGATATAGATCAATTGATAAAAATGAGATGGGATTTTACTTTAGAAGAGGATCGAACGGGAAGAATAAAAGAGAGTGATTACAATGATTTTCATTCAGAATGTCATGCATTTTTAAAAACTGCAATTAATAGTAAGCAGTGGTTTATTTGGGTTGCCGAAAAAGAAGGAGCAATCGTATCGCATATTTATATTGAACTA
This sequence comes from Gottfriedia luciferensis, assembly GCF_002156865.1. Taxonomy (GTDB): domain Bacteria; phylum Bacillota; class Bacilli; order Bacillales; family Bacillaceae_G; genus Gottfriedia; species Gottfriedia luciferensis. The sequence continues at coordinate 3,183 of NZ_NCTA01000036.1, forward strand.
ATTCAAAAAGTTCCTCGACCAGGTAGAGTAACGAATCCGTTTGCTTATATGACAAATGTATACACGGATAAGAAACATAGAGGTAATGGAATTGGTAGTAAATTAATCTCTTTTGTAAATGAGTGGATAGCCAAAATGAATTATGAGTTCGTCATTGTATGGCCAAGTGAGCAAGGAGTTAATTTTTATAAAAAAAATGATTATCATCATTGTATCGAACCGATGGAGTACGTTCCAAAGTAAAAGTAATTCCGAACTAAACTAACTATAAAATGGAAAACTTACAGAATACGCCGTTATTAAAGCCTGAGCAGGGATAAGTAGGGGGAAAAGTGCAATTAAAAGATGTATGGATAAAAAGGAAAGAGCAGAAATAAGTAAAGTTAAGGATTAGAAGTTAATCACTTCCCTTGCTTTCTTATTCATGCTCTTTTTATTTAGTCTTTTTGATCGATATCGTTAGTGATGTTTATCTCGATGTCATTGTCTATGTCATCATCTATAATTTTATCGGCAAATTTAGCTTTTTTTCTTAATTTAATTATCCTAATGATATTAATGATAACAACTTTACAGATTGCATAAGTAGGTACTGCTAAAACCATTCCTAATACACCAGCAAAGTTTCCAGCAAATAATAATAATAAGATAATCGTTAATGGATGAATATTTAACTTTTTCCCCATGATATATGGTGAGATCAAGTTTGAATCAATTTGTTGAACAATTGCAATGATCAGTATAACAAATAAAGCTGATTTTGGAGAGATAAGAGCCGCTACGATTACTGCTGGTGCTCCTCCGATAAATGGACCAAAATAAGGTATGATATTTGTAACTGCTGCAACCATCGCCAATATTAAAGCATTCGGTAAATGAATAATACTATAACCGATAAATGTTCCAACTCCGATGAAGAGACAAACAATCGTCTGACCTTGAATGTATGAAGCTAACGTTTCACTTGTTTCTTTTGCTATATGAATCGCTTCATTTCGTAAACTTTGAGGTAAAAAGCGAGACATAGCTGAAGGGAATTTATGACCGTCCTTAAACATATAAAACAGAATGAATGGTACTGTTACAATGATTAGTGTTAGATTACTTAGTATATTGAAGAATGCACCGATTCCACCCGTAATTCCACCGATAAATACAAGCGCATAGTCCGCTACTTTCTTTTCTAAATCTTTAATTTCAACGTAATTTTGACTTCCTAACCATTTTTCTAATAAGCCAATTTTATCGGTTGCTTGATTTACAATCGATGGCATATTATTTACTAAATCTTTAAATTGTTCTACTAAGGTTGGGAATATATTAATGATAGAGATTACGGCAATTAAAATTAATCCAATATAAAGAATTAATATTCCCACTGATCGAGGTACTTTTTTTCGTTCTAAAAAATCAACAATTGGAGCGAATAAGAAGTACAGGAAGACTGATACTAGAATTGGTGCAAATAAAGTACTAATTAAGATCGCAATTGGTTGAAAAAGAAATGAAATTTTTGTACCAACAAATAATACTAAAAATAATAATAGTAGTTCGACCGTCCAAAATAATAACTTAGAGTTTTTAAACAATTAATATCCCCCTTTACTTAATTTTAGAAAGACTCTTTTCATAGGAACGTTGTTTTTTTAACAGGAATTGATAATTTAAACTGTTGATAAAAGAGTAACAAATAGTCCGAAAACAGCTCTCGAGTTTGTATTAACAATTATTAAAAACTTATGTATAAATACCATATTATAACAAAAAGAGATGCTTGTAAAAGCACCTCTTACTGATTTGGTTCAGTGATTGTTTTCATTGTACCAGTTTTATACTTGTTGTAACTGTAGAATCGGAATAAATCGCCGTATACAATATTATCTGAAAGAGTTAATTCTTTCTTCGCTTTATCAATCAGTTGTTTAGCTTCCATATCACTAACTTCTACTTTTTCAGCAGTTAGACGATTATAGAAAGTGTTTGAACCAGCTACATAATAATATTTACTCGTTACGAAACTTCCATCGCGGAATACAGTAAATTCAGGTCGATTTGGACTAAATAAGTCTTTACCGAATTCAATATCATTTTTCGTATCAACACCTAATAAGTGAAGAATAGTAGGTTTCACATCAATTTGTCCAGCAACTTTTGAGATCGTTTGACCTTTTTGTTGTTTTGGTAAATGAATGATTAGTGGTGTACGTTGTAAGTCCATATGATCATACGGAGTAATTTCTTCTTTACCTAAAAATTGAGCCATTGCTCGATTGTGATTTTCTGAAATACCGTAGTGATCACCGTACATCACGATGATTGTATTATCGTAAAGACCTGATTTTTTCAGACCTTCAATGAAATGTTTAATTGCTTCATCCATATAACGTACTGTTGTTACATAACGATCTAGCGTTTCGTCCCCAGAATTATATTGATCAATATATTGATCTTGTGGATCAAGAACGAATGGATAATGATTAGATAAAGTTATAAATCTAGTGTAAAACGGTTGTTTTACTTGTGATAAAAGAGGAATTGATTGTTGGAAGAAATCCTCATCTTTTAATCCCCAGTTAACTGAATTTTCATCATTAATATTAAAGTCTACTTCATTGAAGTAGCGGTCGTAGCCTAAAGAAGGATACATCACGTTTCTGTTCCAAAAACTCTTATTATTTGCATGAAATACTGCAGAATAATAGCCTTGGTCTTTTAATAGTTCAGGTGTCGCCATATATTCATTATTTGCATGTGTGAAATAAACTGCACCACGATCAAGTGGGTATAATGAGTTATCGATAATAAATTCAGCATCAGAAGTTTTACCTTGACCTGTTTGATGATAGAAGTGGTTAAAATAATAACTTTGTTTAATATACTGATTTAAAAATGGCGTGATTTCCTTACCGTTAACCTTTGCACCAATTGTGAAATTTTGCATTGATTCTAACGAAATAACAATAACACTTTTACCTTTATATTTACCGAAAAGCTTTGCATTTGTTTTTACACCATTGGTATTTACATAGTTTTCAATTTCAGTTAATTTACTACTGTCTGCAAAAGCTTTCTGAGTTGATGTCTTTGTTTGAAGTGATAAATCATACCCTTGATAAACATACAAGCCAAGATTTTTTACTAGCATTTCTCGGTCAAATGAACGAGTAAGCAATTCTGGTCTTTCCATTTCCGCTAAGCCTAAGTTTACCACTGCGATGGCAATGGTAATTAAATAATAAGTGGACTTCATAAACGACGGTACTCGACCAGTGTTTGAAAGCTTAGGATATTTCTTTGATAGGAAATAAAGAATAAAGATATCTGCAAACATAAAAATAATTTTGAAGCTTGCTAGCTCTTTTACACTTGAACCTAAGTCTCCCATATTACTTGTTTGAAATAGAACTGGTAAAGTAACGAAATCGTTAAAGAATCCGTAGAACAAGACGTTACCACATAATATTAACGTCAAAATAAGATTAATTAATAGCGCGATTGTATTACGCTTATTTCCTTTGAAAAATAGTGCAATCCCTACAAGAAATAAAGAGGATGCTAATGGGCTAATGAATAATATTACATTTTGAAAAACTGTATCAATTTTTAAATCAAATCCAAAAAGAGTAACAATATACGTTTTTAGCCAAACTACTAACGCAACCAGTAATACGAATCGTACTCGAGAAAATGTTGCCTTAAATGAAGTAGGCATAATCTATCCCCCTTAAATACAAAACAAACTAGTGTTTCATTCACTAGCTTTTCTTTAAATATGCGTCTCTCTAAGTCGTCAAAACTTATCGTACTCCGTTTAAATTTAAAAAGCAATAGGAAATGCGGATTCGATCTGTAAATCCTTTCGACAAAAAATTCTAACTACTTTAGAAATAAAAGAAATAGGCTTACTGAATCGTTAGCCTATTTCTTTTTCATTTTATGGACAACTATATCATTCTATGCTTCTTAATAATAATTTTTTTAGCATTGGTTTTAATTGAAGTCTTAAGTCTTCAGTGCCAGAGGCGATCAAATAATGGTATTGATAAATATTTTTCATTAATTGTGCTGTTTCATCTTGGTGTTCATCTTCTTCAATGAAAGTTCCAATTACTTCAATTCCAAGCTTCCTTGCTTGTTTAACTGCTTCATGAGTATCGATAATACCGTCTTGGAAGTAATCAAGTGCAGATGGTTCTCCATCTGTAAAGACAAGTAAAAATTTATGTTTCTCCGGTCTCTTGGCGAGTTCTTCTGAAACGATTCGAATCATTAATCCGTCTCGATTATCCTCTTCTTCATGAAGCTGCATAATATTTGGACCACTTGATTGAGCGAGTGAACTAGAAAACGGAATTACTTGATGTAATATATTCGGTTTATTTTCTTTTGTAGCATTAGAAGCATCTTCCCAAAAACCACTAATACTATGAGAAATTTTTAATTGTTTTAATGTTTCATGGAATAAAATAACGCTCTTTTTAACCTCATCCATCTTATTAAACATTGATCCCGAACAATCAACTAATAAGTAAAAAACAGCGTCTAATTCTTTTGATTCTGTTTGTTTTTTATAGAACATTTTTGGTTTTTCTTCAGTGAAAAGTCGAATCCACTTTTTATTAAGTCTGCCATAATATTTGTCAGAAGGAGCATTTTGTTTATTTTCTAATGATTTTTCAATCGTTTTTCTTAACTCTTTGACATCTTTTGACACCATTGCAGATAATGTAGAATATTGTACTTTTTCATTTACTGTTTGTTTTGTAGCTTCAACATATTTTATTGAAACATTACTATTATATTTGCCATAAGGATTTTGCTGTGAAGTAGACGAATTTGATGCTTCGAATGAATCTGTTTGTTTTGATTTCTTATTCTCTCCTTGCTTAGAAGAACCGAATGCATTTCCTAATGCCTGATCTCCTGCTTCTTCTTCTCTAGCAAAATTTGCTTTAATCGAAGTTTTTGTTCCGCTTTCTACCTCAAATCGAAGGAAATTATCGTCGGTCTCATTATTTTTACTTTCTCTATGCCATGTAGAGAACTTTTCATCTTCACTGTTTCTTTCTTCAAGACCATCTTGTTGATCGTCATTTTGAAGCTCCTTGACTTTACTGTTACATGAAGCATATTCACTTAGTTTATTTAATGGAAGATACCCAAAATATGTGTGAATCATATCTTCCTTATAGACTGAAAGTAATCTCTGTTGAACCTTATATATAATAGAAGAAATATCACTTGTTTTCTTTGCCTCAAAGGATTGAAAAAGAATTGGTAAAATATCTTCTAATTGATCATTTGTTTGATAAGTTAACTGAGTAGAAGTAAGTGAAAGATAAATTAAACAAAATAATTGATCCAATTGGAAATTTCGAATTTCATTTCCTTTAAATTGCGATTGGAAATAGTGTCTGTAAATATTTTTTCGAGTAGAAAATATTTGTTTTGTCCCTGGTCTTTGATGAACAATCATTTCTTCTAATCGGATGTCCTCAAGAAGTACATAAAGTTGTGACATAAAGCTTTTTAAATGTGTTTCCTGAAGTTCTTTTAGCGTTTCTTTAAATTCATTAAAATCTGTCAAATGTTTATTACCTAGTGCTTTTAGATAAACATCTGATTTTAGTCCTTGTAATTGGGTAATTTTATCTTGATTATCCCAAAAGTGACTAACTGTAAATTTTTGTTCTTCATCATCGTAGTAGGCTTGAAAATCGAACTCTAAAAATGCATGTTGATCTTTTGAAAGCGAAATCGATAAATTCTCCATTTGAAGAAATGTGGCTGCATCGATTTTCTTATTATTAAAAACGATTTGTTTCATATGTTAATAATCACTCATTTCAAGAAAGAAAATAGCTTTCAGCTAGTTCTCGAACAGTTTCACGCTCAATATCATCACTTAATTTAGCAATAATTGTACGCTCAATTGCTCGAAGTACTGGAATATGAACAGATAAATCACATGCATCAAGTACACCACGAATACTAGCAGCATCTTCACTAATTCTTCCTTCACTAGCTAAAGGAATTAAATCGCTTGAAAAACTTGTGAATTTCTTTAGTAAATCTTCATCTTTTAATTCAGACTCATCCTTTAGAAGTTGAAGTAAAGAATCACCACTAATGTATGGAACATCAATAATAATGAAACGATTTTTTAACGCTTCGTTTAATTCGCTAGTTCCAACATATCCTTCGTTAATTGCAGCAATAACTCTAAAGTTTTCATTTCCTTTTACGACTTCTTGTGTAAATGGATTCGTAATCATTTTTCGGTAATCAAGTGCACCGTGAAGCAGTGGTAATGTCTCAGGTTTTGCCATATTAATTTCATCTATATATAAAATATGACCTTTCTTCATAGCTTTCATTAAAGGCCCATCAATAAATGTAACTTCAGATCCATTAGCCGATGAAGCAATCGTATTATATCCAACAATTCCTTCTAAATCTAAATCAACTGAACAGTTAATGCTATGCATTGGTTGATACAGTAATTTTGAAAGAGTCTCGGCTAAAACCGTTTTACCGCTACCAGTTGGTCCTTTCAGTAATATATTTTTACCAAGAAGAAGTGCGGTAATTGCATCTTCTAAAATTGTTTTGTCTTGAGATACATATTGTTTTGTTCCTATTAATAATAAGTCTTCTTGAAGTACTTTTTGAATTTGTTCATTATATATTGAATTTAATTTCTCGTTAATTGAATTAGAAAGATTTAATTGTGTATGCATTTTTACTCCTTTATTAGACGGTATTCACTATGTGACGAACCTTTTGTACTATCCATAGTATTACCTCGAAATTGTGAATGTGTTAGTTTTGGAATCATTTAGTGGCAAGATATTAATAATACAGATGTTATCTTTTGAGTATAACAGTTTGTGATGTAACTGAAAAGTTTCTAGAATCAATTACTAGATATATGAAGCAACTGTAATATAGTGGAAAGAAATAAACGTATGTAGGATGAACGTCCGATTAAGTATGTTCAATATTTCACAATATGTTCAAAATGTCAGTGAAAGAATCGATTATGGATATGTTAAATTTATATATGTAATCTGTTATATACTTAATTAACTTTCTGTATTAATACAGAAGAGGAGGAGTAATACAATGGAACAATGGAGACAATTTGAAACTGGACGATGGGAAAAATCAATTGATGTAAGAGACTTTATTCAAAAAAATGTTAAATCTTATATTGGGGACGAATCATTTCTAGTTGGCCCTACAGAAGCAACAAATAAGCTTTGGAATATTGTACTCGAATTATCAAAAGAAGAGCGCCTAAAAGGCGGAGTATTAGATATGGATACTAAAATTGTATCGACTATTACTTCACATGAACCAGGATACTTAGAAAAAGAAATTGAGCAAATTGTTGGTTTCCAAACAGATAAACCATTTAAACGATCTTTACAACCATTTGGTGGGATTCGAATGGCTGAGGCAGCATGTGAGTCTTACGGATATAAGGTTGATGAAGAAATTAGTAAAATATTTACAGACTATCGAAAAACACATAATCAAGGTGTGTTCGATGTTTATACCGATGAGATGAAAGCAGCACGTCGATCTGGCGTAATTACAGGTTTACCCGACGCATATGGTCGTGGAAGAATTATTGGTGATTATAGAAGGGTAGCACTGTACGGTGTTGATCGACTAATAAAAGATAAAATTGATGCGTTAAATAAAACAACTTCTGTTATGTCAGAAGAAAACATTCGAGATCGAGAAGAAATAAATGAGCAGATTCGTGCGTTAAATGAATTAAAACAAATGGCATCGAAACACGGTTTTGATATTTCTGAGCCAGCTACAAATGCTAAAGAAGCTTTCCAATGGTTATACTTTGGATATTTAGCTGCTATAAAGGAACAAAATGGGGCAGCTATGAGTTTAGGTCGTGTTTCAACCTTTTTAGATATTTATATTGAGCGTGATCTTCAAGAAAATAGCTTAACTGAACATCAAGCGCAAGAATTAGTTGATCATTTTGTAATGAAATTACGATTAGTTAAATTTGCTCGTACGCCAGATTATAATGAGCTATTTTCTGGAGATCCAACTTGGGTAACTGAATCAATCGGTGGTATAGGGATTGATGGTCGCCCACTTGTAACTAAAAACTCATTCCGCTTTTTAAATACATTAGATAATTTAGGACCAGCGCCAGAACCGAACTTAACTGTCCTTTGGTCATCAAAATTGCCAGTTGGCTTTAAGCAATATTGTGCAAAAATGTCGATTAAAACTAGCTCAATTCAATATGAGAACGATGATATAATGCGACCAGAATTCGGAGATGATTATGGAATTGCTTGTTGCGTTTCAGCTATGACAATTGGTAAACAAATGCAATTCTTTGGAGCACGTGCAAACCTAGCTAAAGCTTTATTATATGCGATTAATGGTGGGAAAGATGAAAAATCAAAAGTACAAATAGCGCCTAATTATGCACCAATTACATCCGAATACCTTAATTATGAAGAAGTAAAAATGAAATTTGATGTTTTATTAGATTGGTTAGCAGGACTATATGTAAATACGTTAAACTGCATTCACTATATGCACGATAAATATAGTTATGAAAGAATAGAAATGGCATTACATGATGTAAATATAAAACGTACAATGGCTACAGGTATTGCTGGATTATCAGTATGTGCTGATTCATTATCTGCTATCAAGTATTCAAAAGTTAAAACAATTCGTGATGAAAATGGAATTGTTGTTGATTTTGAAATTGAAGGGGATTATCCAAAATACGGAAATAACGATGATCGTGTAGATGATCTTGCTGTTGAACTTGTGGAAAGCTTTATGGCAAAAGTTAGAAAACATAAAACGTATCGTAATTCAATTCATACAACATCAGTACTAACAATTACGTCAAATGTTGTTTATGGTAAAAAGACAGGTAATACACCTGATGGACGAAAAGCAGGTGAGCCATTTGCTCCAGGTGCAAATCCGTTACATGGCCGCGATACAAATGGGGCACTAGCTTCATTAAGTTCTGTAGCAAAGCTGCCATATGAGGATTCACAAGATGGGATTTCGAATACATTCTCTATTGTTCCAAAGGCATTAGGAAAAGATGAGAATACTCAAATTTTAAATTTAGTAGCAATGCTAGATGGATATACAGAAAAAAGTGGTCATCATCTAAACGTAAATGTGTTCAATAAAGAAACACTATTGGATGCGATGGAGCATCCTGAAGAGTACCCTCAATTAACAATAAGAGTTTCTGGTTATGCTGTTAACTTCATTAAACTAACAAGAGAACAACAAATTGATGTTATTAATAGAACGTTCCATGAGTCTATGTAAATAAAATAAATTTAACTGCCTAGTGGAGAAAAAATCTTCACTGGACATTGATTTTTATTCGTATTTTGACTTTCTAATTTGGAACAACTGATCCAATATAAAAATTTCTATTCAAATATAATTAAGAGGTGAATGGCAAAATGATTTCAGGAAATATACATTCAATTGAAACTTGTGGAACAGTTGATGGACCGGGTCTTCGATATGTGATTTTTACTCAAGGATGTTTATTAAGATGTCAGTATTGTCATAATGCAGATACATGGAAAATCGGTGCTGGAAAAGAAATGTCAGTAGATCAATTAATGAAAGACATAAAGACATATATACCATTTATGCGAGCTTCTGGAGGTGGGGTTACAATTAGTGGTGGAGAACCGTTGTTACAATTAGACTTTCTTTTAGAAATGTTTAAAGCTTGTAAAATGGCTGGTATCCATACGACGATTGATACCTCTGGTGGTTGTTTCAATACTGATTCTCAGTTTCTAGCAAAATTAGATGAGGTATTAGAATACACTGATTTAGTTTTATTAGATCTAAAACATTTTGATAAAAAAAGACATATCAAGCTAACTGGAAAATCGAATGAACAGATTAAAGAGTTTGCAAGATACTTGGGTGATAAAAACGTACCAGTTTGGATTCGACATGTACTAGTTCCTGGAATCACTGATACAGATGAGAATTTAATTTGTTTAGGTGAATTTATAAATACTCTTAATAATGTAGAAAAGGTAGAAATTTTACCATATCATCAACTTGGTGTTTATAAATGGCAAGCATTAGGCTTGAAATATCCTTTGGAAGATATTCAACCACCAACTGAGGAAAGTGTTAATCATGCTTATCAACTATTAACTCAAAAGAAATTTTTACAAACCAGTTAACGTACCTTTTTGAACTGTCAGGTAAAAGTTAGACATAACTAACCGTTACCTGGCAGTTTTTATTTATTGCCTGTTTTCTTAAAACATAATAAAGGCTTTTTAATAGATAGCTTTTTATTTATTATTTAGACGTTTGACTAAAATAAATTTAAATTAAATGAATATAATGAAAAATAGTTATTTTTAATGATTTAAATTAAAAGGGTGGAGGATTATGAAGGAATTCCGATTTTCCTGGTATGTTCTAATTGATGAAAAAGTTGGTGTTGAAGGTAGATCTTTGGTTCGAGGAGAAAAAATTGAAGATGAAATTATTCGAATGAAGGAAAAACTAAGCAGAGAATATTTTGTTCGACCTTCTTCAGTTTATATTACAGAATCAAGTGAAATGAATTGAGAAAAAATATGTGTTTTATTCAAATGCTTTGTAATTTGCCGATAAATAAATTGAAAAACTAATAAAAATAAAAAAAGGCTTCTTTATAGAAAGCCTTTTGAAATAAATTATTTACCGACTCCATTAAAATTGTTATAACCTGCAGCACGGTCAGCTCGCTTAAATTCTTTAGCATATAATACTTCTTGAGTAGAACTTAAATTACGTCTTGTTTTATCTTTTCGTTTTTCCACAAAAAACACCTCGCTAAGTTATAAAATCCTTAGTAAGTCTTTCCATTTTTTGTGGGCGTTATACTAAATTAAGCTTCTTTTAAATGCGTTACCTCATGTTGTTGGTAATCTTCACGCATCGTATGCAATAAATAATTGTCTTTAGTAATTTCAAATAGATCATAAATTTCTTCATTTTGATTGATCTCATCATAAAGACATTTACGTGATTCATTTGCTAAAGTTGCATATGGTAGTTTACTTGCAGCATAAAAAGAGCGTTTATTCACTTTGCGAATACGCATAAAAATAGAGTTTATTCCTACATCGTGAAATAACTCATGGAAAAAAGCATCTTTTGCTGGTTTATTATAGCCCATGCCGTGATAAGGCTTGCCTAACCAAGTGCCTAAAAATCCATATCCGTCTTCGATATCGTGTAAAGAAATATTGCCTATAGGGTTACCCCACTCATCTAAGATCGTTCTAGAAATCATTTTTCCCTGTTCTTCTAACTCAATTGCTTGCTTCGTAATGAATAGAAATTCTTCATACGAATTTGCTTTATGACGCACAAAGGGAAAGACATCAGGATGCGCCATTAGTTCAAAAAGTATAGAACAATCTTGTAAATCTCGCTGTTTTAGCATCTCTACTCCTCCTCATAATAAGGGTAGCGAAAGAAGGTTACGCCACCCGCGAAATTTTTGTGAGGACTAAAAAAAATTGAAGTCCTGTGAAGTGCATTACTATGAATAGATTAAGAATAATTTTTTAATGCACCCTAAAATTTCGGGGTGGGAATCGAACCCACTAGGACCAGCGATTTACTGGTGGCTCACCATTTGCCTTTCCCGTTAAAATACTATATAAGAATAGTGATTTCTCACTATCTATTTAATTTACCGCATAAAGTCTTACTCTACTATAATAAACGATTTTTTTCAATTTGCAAACTAATTTTATTCGATATTTTTATACACAATTCTACCATCTATGACAGTGAGTAATGGTTTTGCCATATAGTGAAAAGGATGGTGAGACCATAACACAACATCACCGTCTTTACCTATTTCCAAGCTACCAATTCTATGTGATAGATTAAGATTTTTTGCTGGATTTATCGTGATTGCTTTTAATGCCTCTGATTCTGATAAACCTTCTCGAACCGCTATAGCTGCACATACATTTAAATACTGAATTGGTGTATATGGATGGTCAGTAGTGATTGAAACACTTACCCCAATATCAGCAAGAGCTTTGTATGTAGACCATGATTTGTTTTTTAATTCGATTTTTGAACGTCTAGTTAATGTAGGACCTACACTCACTTGCAGGTTTCGATTCTTAAGATGATCAACAATCAGATGACCTTCTGTACAATGTTCAATTCGAATATCAAGATTAAACTCTTCACCAAAACGAATTGCTGATAAAATATCATCCGCGCGGTGAGCATGAATACGAACAGGAATTTCTCTATTTAGAGCTTTGATGATTGGTACAATACGAAAATCATCTGGGTTATGTGAATTTTTTGCCTCATAAAATGCCTCTCGAAGCATTCCCATAATTCCCATTCTTGTGATAGATTCTTTATTCCCATTACTATGTGTACGTTTCGGATTTTCTCCAAATGCAATTTTTAAACCAGATGGTTCCTGAATAATCATTTCATCTATACTAGTACCATATGTTTTAATTGTACAAGTTGTTCCCCCAATTACATTTCCACTTCCTGGCATGATATGAGCAGTTGTAATTCCATGCTGTCTAGCATCATTAAATGCAACATCAAGAGGTAATATCCCGTCTAATGATCGAATATGTGGTGTTAACACTTCAATCGTTTCATTCGCATCATTACCAGCCCAACCTGTACCTTCATCATAAAGACCTAAATGTGTGTGTACATCAACAAACCCTGGAAAAACTGGTTTACCAGCGCATTCGATTATAATCGTTTGATCTTCCATAGAAAAAATCTCTGGTGCAATTTCTTTAATTTTCCCATTTTCAATTAATAAATCATGGTTATATAGAACATGAGATGTAATAGGGAAAATGGTTGCATTTTTAAATAATAAATTCATGTTAAATCCTTTCAAATTACTAATTTAAAGTTAAGTTTAAAGCTTCTTTTAAAGATGGGAATTGAAAGTTATAATTAGTTTGTAAAGCTACTGTAGGCACCACTTTTTGTCCTTCCAAAACTAGCATACTCATTTCACCTAGTAATATTTGAAGTACAAAATCTGGAACTTTTAATTTATTTGGTCGATGTAAAGTCAAAGAAAGGAGTTGACTAAATTCGTTCATCGTCACTGGGTTAGGAGAAACTAAATTAATAGGTCCTTGAATTTCGGTATGTTTTATTGAATGAAGAATCAATCCAACTACATCTTTTTCATGAATCCAAGAAATCCATTGAGTTCCTTTTCCTATAGGGCCACCAATAAATAATTTATACGGCAATATCATTTTTGGAAGTGCTCCACCGCCTAGTCCTAATACAAGACCAATTCTAACTAGAACCGTCCGAATCCCCAGTTCTTCCGCCTTCTTGGCAACATTTTCCCATTCCCTAACAGTTGATGCTAAAAAGTCATTTGAAATAGGCTTGTCATGTTCATTAAAAGTAATTGAATTGGAGGTTCCATAGTATCCTATTGCACTAGCATTAATGAATAGGTTTGGACGATGGGCTTGTCTTTCACACCATGTAATTAGAGTATTTGTTGACATTATACGACTTTGTAGAATTTTGTCTTTTAATTGTTTAGTCCATCTTCCGCTGTTAATTGATTCCCCAGCTAAATTAATTACGATATCAATCGACTCTTGAAAAGAATTCGAGGTTAATTGGTCCCAATTAATATAAGTAACAAAAGGATTAGTTGATTTTCCTATATTTCTTGTGACAATATAACATTGATATTCATTTCGAATAAATTCTTTTATTAATTGAGATCCAATAAACCCTGTACCGCCTGTAAGAAGAATCTTCATCCACGCATCTCCTTAATACATAATATGATATTATTATTTTTATGTGTATCAAAAATCAAAATTTATTTTGAGGTAAATTATGTCTATTATAACGAAAATTCAAGTTCAAAAATTAAATAATGATCGCTTTAATATTTATACCGATAGTGGTGACGGGGAAGAATATGCCTTTAGTGTAGATGCTGATACGCTTGTTAAATTCAATATTAAAAAAGGTATATCTTTTGAGCCGTATGAGTTAGAAGAAATTCTAAATGCTGATCAACTTAGAAAAGCATATCTCGCAAGTATTGTATATTTGTCTCGAATGATGAGGACAAAAAAAGAAATTGAACAATATTTAGCAAAGCATGAGTACTTGAATGAAACAATCCAGCAAACGATTATTCGACTCGAAGAAGAAGGATACCTTAACGAAGAAAAATATGCTGATAGTTTTGTCCGTACTACAATTAATACAACTTTAAAGGGACCGACAATTATAAAAAATGAATTATTAGCAAAAGGAATTCATCATTCAATTATCGAAAAAAGCTTAGGTCTTTATAAAAAAGATAAACAAATTCATCATGCAATTCAACTTTGTCAAAAAAAGGTTACGTCACTTTCTAAGTACTCAACAAGCCAAAAGAAAGCTAAGCTTGAAGAATTATTAAGAAGAAAAGGTTATTCGACGGAAGTTGTTTCAATTGCTATTGAAGAGACACAATATGAAAGTGAAGAAGCTGATGAACTAGAAGCTTTATTGGTACATGCAAGAAAAGCTAAAAGGAAATTCGAAAAATTTACTGGTTGGGAATATGCACAAAAAATGAAGACAACCTTGTTTCGAAAAGGATTCCCTCTAGAACTAATTGAAAAAGCCCTTTTAATCATAGAGGAGGAAGAAAACTAATTTAATTGGTTGAAATTCATTCGATTGGTATAATAAATTTATCGATAAGACGATACAGAGGGAGACATAATATGCAAATTCCAAAACGATACAGTGATTTAACAAAAGATGAATTAGTTCAAGAAATCAGTGAATTGAATCACCAAGCTAGAAAAGCAGAACAAATGGATATGATTAATGAGCTTGAAGTGATTCTACGTAAAAAAATAATGGCTCAATCATATTTATTAGACGCAAGTCAGTTTATTCCTGGCGAGCAGTATGAATTAATTGAAGAACCTGGTGTTTTATTTTTGATTTCATATATGAACGGTATATTTGCTTGGGGAAATAAAAGTTCGAGTGAAGAGGAAATAGGAATCCCAATTGCGTTATTAAAAAAACCAGGGATTAATTAACCCTGGCTTTCGCCTTAAATCGTTTCTACTAATTAATCGTTACTAGGATCGCTTTTTGCCATTCTTCTTTGTGGACTAGTATTTATTTGACCGTTTGGACGTATTGAAGCATTTTTTGATTTGTAATCAATTGAGCCATCAATTTTCGTATCATGTTTTTGAGCTGAAAAACGTTCACTTTTTGTTGTCATTTTAATACCCCCTGGAAGTTAAAACTAACTGATGAAATGAATCATCAACAATATGATGACCATTTTGAAATTCAGTTATGAACAGATTAAATGTTTAAAAATTGGAAGGTGTAATTATGGAGAAATATTTAGAGCAATTAACTGAACTATTACTGAAAGAAAATAATCAATTAACATATTCACAAGCGAAAATTTGGGTTGAGTGGCTTTGGGAAGATTTTGAAGCGACATATGCAAAAGCAGGAGAATATCACGGTGAACAAATGTCTAAAAAAGTTGTTCAACAATTTATTTTACAATATGGAAAGTATTTACACGAAACTGATATTAAAATTGCAAAACCACCTGGATTAGAAAATATAGAAATTAAAGAAAAAGATAATCGAATTCATTAGAAAATAACCCTTAGCATTATGCTAAGGGTTATTTCATGTGTCAAATAATCGCTGAGTGATGTTCATATACATTAAAGTATGCATGCTTAAGAGCAGGAACAAGGAAATGCAGGTTCAAGGGGAAAGCGAAAGGAAAAGATATTAAAAGACTTTAAAGCATTTTGTTGAATCCCTATATAATATATTTCCTATCTGCTTTTCCTGATTTTCCTGCCTTCACATAGGAGTCGAGTATCCTTTCATTCCAATCAACATATTCTTCAAAAAAAAGTATTCAAATAACTTTTAACTTTCCACTTTCAACTTTTTTTGTAATTTCTTTTCACTAAAAATCCATCCTGTATATGAGCTAATAATATTATGTTCATAATCGAATTTAACAACGGCTACGAAAGGATAGTACGTTTCGGTTCGATATCGTAAGTCGATTAATCTAAGTTCTTTATGGTCGTCGTGTCCAATTAATTCCCAAATGTAGACTGGAGAAAATGAAAGAAATGATTTTACATTTTCGTCTTTAAATGCTGCTTTTACATCTTCAATGACAGGTAATGGAACTCTTTTAAATACATCATGAATTTTAAATAATCTTTTTTTTATTTTCCCGACGTAGTGATGTGTATCAGTACTTGCTACAATATGATAATGCGTGTATTTTATAGAAGGTGAGACATAGACGCGTTTTACATCAGGTAATTTTTGATGAACAGTTTGAATGACAATTTGTTTTTGTCGATACCTAAAAATATAGTAAAAAACCATAATGAGATAAAGCATGACGCAAATCGGTCCTGCTCTAAAGTGGAAAATAACAAATGGTACTCCAATTAAATGAATTGCGAAAATGATTGGATCAAACGTATTAATAATACCAAATGCTATCCATCTTTTTGAAAATGGCCGTAAAGCTTGTGTACCGTAAGCATTAAATAAATCGACATATACGTGGACACTGACAGCGAGAAATGCCCAGAATAAATAAAGGCCATAATGTTCACTTTTATTAAATAATGTCATAATGGTAGATAGTGATAATGTCCAACCAATGACTGCAGGAATAGAGTGCGTAATTCCACGATGATGTTTAATATATTTTGCATTATTTCTTAGTTTTAGAATTGTATCGCTATCAGGTAATTGAGATCCAATGATTGTTGTTAACAAAATTGAGTTTGTCAAATGTGGGTCATGTAGGACAATTGGACTCAGGGTTGCTAATCCTCCAAGTGTAAATCCCATTACGAGATGAGTACCAGTATCCATTACGTTCCTCCCTTTACTTACCCTTATATTTCCATAATATAGATTATAAACAAAGACATTACGTTTTTATAGAAAGGTATAAGTTATGAATGATGATTTAAATAAGACATTAGAAGTTTTCCCCAAAAGTGACTTTAAAAATAATTTAGTTAATTGGTTTTTAGCAGAACAAAGAGATTTACCGTGGAGAAAGAACAAAGATCCATATCGAGTCTGGGTTTCGGAAATAATGCTTCAGCAAACACGAGTAGATACAGTTATCCCTTTTTATAATAAGTTTATGCAAAATTTCCCTACAATTGCTGATTTGGCAAATGCTGAAGAAGAAAGAGTTCTAAAAGCATGGGAGGGCCTTGGCTATTATTCTAGAGTTAGAAATTTGCAATCAGCTGTGCGAGAAGTTCAAGAAGTATATTCAGGGAAGGTGCCAGATACCCCTGAATTAATTAGTAAATTAAAAGGAATTGGTCCATATACTGCAGGTGCTATTTTAAGTATCGCATATGGTAAACCAGAGCCAGCTGTTGATGGAAATGTTATGAGGGTATTATCTAGAATTTTAACCATTTGGGAAGATATTGGAATACCTAAAAACCGAAAAATATTTGAACAGGCTGTAAGAGCCCTTATTAGTCATGAAGACCCTTCTTCCTTTAATCAAGGAATGATGGAATTAGGTGCACTCATTTGTACGCCGACAAATCCTGCTTGTTTACTTTGCCCTGTAAGAGAGCAATGTTTAGCTTTTGATACTGGAGTAGTTGCTGAATTGCCAATCAAAAGTAAAAAGAAAGCACCTAAACCAGTTAACCTTGCTGTTGGAATTATTAAAAATAAAAATAATCAATATTTAATTCAACAAAGACCATCTAGTGGTTTACTTGCTAATATGTGGGAATTTCCTACTGCGGAACTTCAATCAACGATCTTATCTAAAAGTGACACTTTAAGTTTCTTTTTAAAACAGGAATTTGATTTAGATATTGAAGGATTAAGCTATCAGTTTGATATTGAGCATATTTTTTCACATCTTGTATGGAAAATGGATGTATTTATGGGTGAAGCAAGTAATGAAGGAAAGCTATTAGCGAATCAAAAATGGGTGACAATTGAAGAGTGTAAAGAACTTCCTTTTCCAGTCGTTCATCAAAAAATTTATTTACAAATTGAAAAATCCCAACAGATATAAGTTGGGATTTTTTTAAATTAATCATAAGTAGGTCTAGAACCATGAGTCCAGTCTGCTTCATTTCTTTGCAAACCACCGCGTGATTCAATTTCTTTTATGATTTCCTTTTGCATCGTGCTTCCTTCAACATTTAAATAACCAGTAATTTGTTGAAACGAGTGGTGGAAATATTCTAATTCACTATCTTTCCATTCGGTTTTTGGAGTCATAGATAATTCTGAAAGATCTCTTCCAACGTACATATAGTAACCTCCTCGCAATATCATATATAGTTTCCCACCCAATAGGTTCATTAAACAAAAAACTGAAAATGAAATTTTTTTACATATTACTTCGAGTAATGGACATCATATTATTCGTGGAGGTGATAAATCATGAACAACAACAACAACCAATTCAATGCTGGAAAAACAGCTTCAGGAACAAACATTGGTAAAGTTAAACAACAAAACCAAAGTTTTGGACAAGAGTTTTCAAGCGAAACTGATGTTCAAGCGGTAAGAGAAGCAAATGCACAATCTGCACAAAAAGCTGCTTCTAAAAACTTTGGACAACAAAACCAACAATAATAATTAACTAAAAATGATGTGCTAGAAGTGCGCTGTTGATGATTTATGTAAGTGGAAGAAACTTATATTAAATTCATCTTCCTGTTTGATGAGAGATCATGCAGTCTAGTTTTGTAATAAAGAACGTTCGAAAAGAGCACCCTTATACAAGGGTGTTCTTTTTTTGTCTCATGTAGGAATATTTCTGTTAAAAGCCAAATATCGTCAAATGTAGTCAAAGGGATTATGTTAGTTATCAAGAAATAGTGTAGTAACGAATGAAGGATGGTGAATGGTATGCAAGTATTCGATGAATTGGTAAGCCGTCAACTTGAAACGATGGATCAGTTAATAAAAATTCAAGAAGAAATTGAACGTTGTCAAGAAATTGAAAACCAACTTTTTGAGTTAGAAGACTTGTCAAAATTGTCGTCTATCCAAGATGAAATACATATTATGAGAACTGAATTAAAAGCGATCCAAAACACCTTTTTATTACAAACGCAGCAAATTATAAAATCTTTTTCAGATGAAAGAAAAATAGCACTAAAATAAAAATTGTGGGTCATATTACCAAATTGCTCTCCCTTTTGTTTAAAAATGGATAAGAACTAGTTATAATAGAAATGTAAAGTATAAATAAAGTGTTGAAATGCGTCCACACTAGAAAGAAGGGAGAAACAATGAACGTTCCCAAGCCGGGAGAAAAAATACAGATACATAGTTACAAACATAATGGACATATTCATCGTATATGGGAAGAGACAACCATTTTAAAAGGGACGCAGCAGTTAGTAATTGGTGCAAATGATCGCACGCTTGTAACTGAATCGGACGGTAGAACTTGGGTTACACGAGAGCCAGCAATTTGTTACTTTGATATGGATTATTGGTTTAATGTCATCGGCATGATTAGAGAAGATGGGGTATATTATTATTGTAATATTAGCTCGCCTTTCGTGTTTGAAGATGGTGCCATTAAATATATTGACTATGATCTAGATATTAAAGTTTTTCCAGATATGACTTACGTGCTGTTAGATGAAGATGAATATGAGAATCATCGACAATTAATGAATTATCCTCCTATTATTGACCCAATCTTAAAAAAGAACTTAGGTTATTTAAAGGAATTAATTCATCAAAGAAAAGGACCGTTTGCTACTGATTTTATTGATAATTGGTATGAACGTTTCTTAATGTATCGTGATTAATTGAAACTGTTGAGCGGACTTATACTCTAGGGATCTAATCTCGAAAGTATGATTTCGATGCTCAACAGTTTCTTTTTGAATGATATGAAAGGAGAAAATATGGGTAGTATAAGACGTTATTTAAAATTTGTTAAACCGTATCGATTTCATATCTTTTTAACGATTGCAATTGGTATTGTTAAATTTGCAATCCCATTGGTATTACCATTTTTATTAAAATATGTAGTAGATAACATTATTAATTCCTCTTTGCCGATCGCAACAAAGAGCACGCATCTAATTTATATCATGTTGATTGCGTTTGGATTATTTGTTATTTTAAGGCCACCAATAGAGTATTTCAGACAGTATTATGCTCAATATATCGGTAGTCGAATTTTATTTGATATTAGGGGACATTTATTTAAACATCTACAAAAACTTAGCCTTAGATATTATGCAAATGCAAAGACTGGTGAAGTCATTTCACGTGTAATTAACGATGTTGAGGCTACAAAAGATTTTGTCATAACGGGACTAATGAATGTTTGGTTAGATTTAATTACGATATTAATTACGATTACGATCATGCTAACAATGGATGTGAAGTTAACAATTGTATCGTTAATCGTTTTGCCTTTTTATACATTGGCAGTAAAATACTTTTTCGGACGACTTCGTTTCTTAACGCGACAAAGATCGCAAGCTTTAGCTGTTCTTCAAGGATTCTTAACAGAAAGAATTCAAGGGATGCAAGTTACACGAAGCTTTGCATTAGAAGACTATGAAAGCGAGCTATTTAAAGAGAAAAACGGTGAGTTTTTAAATCGAGCTCTAAAGCATACAAGTTGGAATGCGAGAACCTTTACCATTATTAATACATTAACTGATATAGGCCCTTTATTAATTATTGGTTTTTCAGCATATCAAGTCATTCATGGTCACTTAACATTAGGAGAAATGGTTGCCTTCGTTGGTTATATTGATCGATTATATGATCCGTTAAGAAGATTAGCGAATTCGTCTACTTCTTTAACACAATCATTTGCATCGATGGATCGTGTCTTTGAATTAATGGATGAAAAATATGATATCGTTAATAAAGAAAATGCAATTTATACCAAGAAATTAGAAGGTCAAATCCATTTTAATCATGTATCTTTTCAATATAATTCAAAAGATGATGAAGTGATTCAGGACGTTACATTCCAGATTGAACCTGGTCAAAAAATTGCTTTAGTTGGATCAAGTGGTGGAGGGAAGTCATCTCTAGTTAGTTTAATTCCACGTTTCTATGATGTAACAAAAGGTTCAATTGAAATAGACGGTGTTGATGTGAGAGATTATAACTTAAAAAGTATGCGGGAAAAAATCGGTATTGTTTTACAAGATAATTTCTTATTTAGTGATACTGTCAAATCAAATATTCATTACGGCAATCCAAATGCAAGTGAAGAAGAAGTTATTGCAGCTGCTAAAGCAGCAAATGCACATGACTTTATTATGAGTTTACCGGATGGATACGACACGCTTGTAGGAGAGAGAGGCGTAAAACTTTCTGGTGGTCAAAAACAACGTGTTGCAATAGCTCGTGTATTCTTACGAGATCCATCGATTCTTATTTTTGATGAAGCAACATCAGCTCTTGATTTAGAAAATGAAAAGTATATTCAAGACGCAATTCAAGAATTGGCAAAAAACAGAACAACAATTTTTATTGCACACAGATTATCAACAATTACACATGTAGATAAAATAGTATATGTTGATCAAGGTCAAGTAGTTGAGATCGGCACGCATGATGAATTAATGGCTAAAAAAGAAGCGTATTATCATTTGTTTGAAATTCAAAATTTAGAGAGTAGTACAGTTTAAAAAAAGGGCTATTCAATTCAGAAGCTTTTTTAAAACGCACAAAGAGATTTTCTTTGTGTGTTTTTTTTATTTTAAAAACTGAGTGAAAGAAGGTAAGTGTTAGTAGGTCAGAGGTGCAAATAAGTCTGCGAGAGGTGCAAATAAGGAAGAAAACAGTCCAAATAAGGGGATAATCGCAAATAAAATTAGAGAATCGTAAATAAGTGTGAGGGAACTGCAAATAAGGAAGAAAACTGTGCAAATAAGGGGATAATCGCAAATAAAGTTGGAACAACAGCAAATAAAATTAGAGAATCACAAATAAGTGTGAGGGAACTGCAAATAAGGAAGAAAACAGTCCAAATAAGGGGATAATCGCAAATAAAGTTGGAACAATAGCAAATAAAATTAGAGAATCGCAAATAAATTTACCAAAATAGCAATTAAAATAGCAAGAATCGCAAATAAGTTAAGTAATTACGTATACGGGTTAGAGTATTATGTGTTTGAAATTGTATAAAAGTAGTAATTTGAAATGGAAAACTAGCAAAATTGCTCAAATCTTTTCTAATTCGAATAAAAATGAGCAGAAATCTGCTAATTATTTATAAAAAGGACGATAAATTCAACTGAACACCTCTGAGATACCCCTCTTACACCCAAATCTCCAGATAAAGTATCGACCTTTCAGTTTTTAAGTGCAAAAAAAGCCTCCATAATTGGAGGCTTAGTATTACATCGTTTCAGCTTGTTCAACTTGTACTTGATATTCTTTGTGATAAGTCTGATGGCTATCAACGATAGTGTTTAAGTGCTCGACATTCTCACTGTATTCTAAAATAGTTGATACGACTTGGAATAAATGTAACCAAGTTTTTTGCTTTTCTTCGTCATTTAAATCATGGTGGTCTAAGAACGCTTTTGTTAATTTATCTTTTAATATATTTTCTTCTCTATGAAGTGGAGCAGTTTGGTCAAAATTTACTTTTCCAATTAATTTCATTAAAGCATGCTCGTGATATTGCATTAAGCACGTTAATTCATTTTTGAGTAAATCTTGGAACTCTTTTGGAGAAGCATTTATTTCATATTCAAGACGGTTTAAAGCTTTTAATGTATCAAATGCGTTATCGGCTGTGACAAGCATTTGTCTAAACAGTACGATTTTTCGAGACTTTTCATGCTCTTTTTTCTTGCGACCAACAATGATAATACGATCTTCTTTATATAGACGATATATTTTCGTAACATTTCTCATTATTTCTTTTAATTGATAAATTTCATCTTTTAAGCCATTGTGGCTAACTGTTTTGTGTAAAGCCATCATCATTAATTTATTTGTTTGTTCAGTAGCAGAAATCATGCCGCGAGATAATTTTTTTTCATAATTCGGAGGCAATAAGAAAATATTAACAAATGAAGCAGCAAATACACCAATCATTACTGCTACGATACGATCAAATGTAAAGATAGCAAAGTGTTCAGTACTAGTACTTACTTCCATAATAACGACTACAGTAACCAATGTTGTGGCAATTGTATTTTCAAGTTTTAGTTTTAGTGTAATGATTATGACTAGGATACATGTAAATCCTATGATAACTGGATTATTTCCTAAAGTAATAACTGCAATAATTGCTAGGATCGCTCCAATTAAGTTAGCTTGTAGTTGTTCAATTAACGATTTATACGATTGGTTAACTGATGATTTTAATGCTGAAATAGCAGAGATACCCGCTATTGAAGCTGTTGATAAATCAAAAAACATCGCGCTATAAATGGCGAGCGTAATGGCTATACCAGTTTTTAGAACACGCGCTCCTAATCTCATTTTTGTACTCCTTTTGTTTGTCTAGCTTAATTGCTTGTAATGAAATATGAACGTTTAACTATTTAACTATTAAACTTCTATTTGTTAAATGAAGTACTTATGAAAAGTGATGATCTTATTTACTAACAAGGGCATTTCAAATTTCATTTTTATACTCATGTAACATCATGTAACTATACAATGAACTACACTCTTTATCAATACAAATTTTTAAGAAATTATGTTATTTATATGAAGCGATAAAAAGATTAAATTATTTGTAAAAATTATAAAAATGAGTTGTTGGAATGGAAGGGTTTTCTAAATCTATGATGTTAAAAAATTGTTGAAAATACGTTGAAAAAGATGGTTGATTTCCGTTCCAGGATGCTCGCTTTCCATGGGGCGTGAGCTGAGCCTCCTCGGCAAGCCTGCGGGGTCTCACCCTTCCCGCTACTCCCATAGGAGTCTCCCACCTTCCACTCCAATCAATCTCTTTAAATTGTATAAAATCTTATTCAAAAATGTGTTTTGTAAGAAATCAACAATTAACATTAACAAAGCCAATCTTTTTATAATCTAGGACGCATTTCTACTTTTTCTAAGCGAGGATTTTCACGGAGTTTTCGACCAACTTTTGCCTGTGGTTCTCCATTTAACTCAACATTATCCCCTGTAAATCCTATATTAACTTTTAATAAACTTCCACCTACACCATATAAATCTACTGGTACACCTTGTTTTTCAAATGATAAGATTCTTTCTACTGTGAATCCACCACTTACTACAATTTGAACATGATTATACCCTTCTTGATCCAGTGCTTTTCGTAATTCATAAATTAATGGTGGATTAACACCTCGTGGGTCGAATGTTCCTAACAATTCCGGATTAGAAATAAAATACTGATCAATCATTGTTTTCGATGTATCAACACGTACCGCCTTTAATTTATTGCCAAATTCTCGCGCTACTTTTAAAGCATCATTAATAACATCATTATTATAATCTACCAAGACGATTAAATCATCTTTTGGGTAAAC
>NZ_NCTA01000037.1 GCF_002156865.1 Gottfriedia luciferensis
TTTAAATAGTCTATATTTTAAATTCTATACAATCTTTTTCGAAAGATATCTTTTGTAAAAAACAATAAATAACATTAAAGAAGCCTTTCTAAAAAAAGATGAAAACACATTAGAATCATCTAATGTGTTAAGTGTGTAGACAAAGCAAAAAATAATATTCAGACTGATCTATAAGACATTTAAGCAGTCTGAATACAATCCTTTACATCATGTTTTTACTTTGATAATAATAGTTCAAAATAACGTTTGCAGATTCTTCAACTGCTTTACTTGAAACATCAACTACTCGGCAGCCAATTTTTTTAACAACGTTATCGAAATGTTTTAATTCTTCTTCAATCCTAGATATATTAGCATAGCTAGCTCCGTCATGAAGACCTAACGAAATTAGTCGTTCTTTTCGAATATTGTTTAATTTTTCTGGAGAGATCATTAACCCAATACATTTTTCTTTTGGAACTTTGTATAATTGTTCAGGCGGATCTACTTCAGGAACTAAAGGCACGTTAGCTACTTTAAATCCTTTATGTGCTAGATATTGAGATAATGGAGTTTTTGAAGTTCGTGAAACACCGATTAAAACAATATCAGCTTTCTCAATACCTCTTGGATCTCTTCCATCATCATATTTCACTGCAAATTCAATTGCTTCAATTCGTTGGAAATAATCTTCATCAAGCTTACGAACAACTCCTGGTTCATTTCTTGGTTCCAATTGATTAATTTTTGCAATCGTATCAATTAAAGGACCGATTAAATCATAAACGATTACTCCAACTTTTTGAGATTCCTCTAAAAGTTTCTTTCTCATATCTGGTTTTACTAAAGTAAATACAATAATACCATTATTTTCTTTTGCTACTTGAACGATTTCAATTAGTGTTGCATTATCTTCAACGTAAGGAACACGTCTAATTTCAAACTTTTGATGAAATTGACTGATCGCTGCCTTAACGACATGCTCAGCTGTTTCACCTACAGAATCCGATACAACATAAACGATTGAATTGCCCATATGTTTTCACCTCTTAACTATACTAAAACATATCATTGTTCATTAAGTCTACAATCGCACGAGTAAAATTTGTTTTTGTAAATCGACCAATTACCTCAAGTCCATGCTCACTTTCACGAACAACAGGGACAGCATCAATTTGTTTTTCAATTAAACTCTTAGCAACATTATAAATTGTATCATCTTTATAGCAAATTGTAATGTTTGGCATTCTAGTCATAATTATATCAACAGGTAATGTATGCAAATCTTTATTTCCTATACTTGCTCGAAGTAAATCTTTTCTTGAAAGCACACCAGTTAACACTGAATTTTGATCTACAACAAATAATGTTCCTACATCCTCAAGAAACATTGTCACAATTGCATCATAAACTGAAGAGCTTCGATCTACTACAACAGGAATAGCCTGAAATTCTTTAACAGTTAGTTTTTTTATTCTATCAATAACTTGCGCACCGCTTGTTCTTCCTGTGTAATAATAACCTACTCGAGGTCTTGCCTCTAAAAATCCTGTCATTGTAAGAATAGCTAAATCTGGGCGAAGCGTAGCTCTAGTAAGAGCTAGCTTATCTGCTATATGTTCACCTGTAATTGGTCCATTTGATTTAACTATTTCAAGAATTTGAGTTTGTCTTTTTGTCAGTTCGATTTCCCTCACCCCTAACTATCCATTATGTTATACTCTCTAACTAAATATTATATACTATTTTTAGTATATACAAAAGAAAGAAGGAAATAGTTAGCCTATTTCCTTCCTTAGGTTTCGGAATTTTTATCTGATTTCAGAAAATTGTCCATTACTTTTAATTGTTCTAAAAACTTTCGAGACTTTAAATAAATGCCACTATACTCATCATAGTAAGAAAATAGGATTTGTTGTAAATTTTTCTTCGTTGCTTCACTTACTTCTATTTTTCCAAGTCGATTTATATCAAAATGATAAAATAATCTCATTAGTTTTACCGATTTTTCAGTTACAGAAAACGCATATGGATCTTTGTGCTTACATCTCTGACATAAAAAACCGCCATCTTTCACTGAAAAGGCAACAAAAACATTATCATTTGCACTACATCCACAACTTACACATTGATCAAAAAAAGGATGATAACCTAGCACAGGAATCATTTTCGTCATATATAAATAAGTTAAAGCTTCTGCATCTGCTCCCTCATTCATATGTTGAAGTAGTTGAAGTACTAACTCAAATAAATAAGGATTATTTTTCTTCTCATCAATCGCTTTATCTGTAAGCTCTACAATGATCGATGCGTATGCAGTTGCAATTAGGTCACCTCTTAAATCACGAAATGAATCGATTAATTCTCCTTGACTTAACGTGCCTAAACCAGAACCTTTTTGTATTAAAAACGACCCATATGTAAAGAGTTGTGTAACAGAAGCAAGTCGACTATTTGTCTTCTTTGCTCCTCTTGCCACAACTCCTATCTTACCTAATTCTCTTGTTAAGAGAGTAATAATAACATTCGATTCTCCATAAGCGTTTGCTCGTAATACAATTCCTTCTACACGCTGTAACAAAACAACTCACCATCCATTTTGGATGAAGGTTAAGTATGTAGGGAATCGATATCAGCTATTTCTTCATCAATGTAACTTTTCTGTTCCACATGTTCCTGTTCAAGCTGCTTAAACAATAAATATGTCTCAACATTTCCAGTTTTAGAAAAGACATCCCAGGTAAAATTCAACATTGAGAAACCACCTTTCAAGAATAGCTACAACTCATTGCTCATTACCTATAGCCAATTACTTTCCCTGCTTACTAATAATGTGACCTTCTCTCCCGGTTTTCATGTGTATTAAATTTATAAAAAAAGAAATAAAATGCTTGCAAATTACTAAAAAATGTGAAGGGAATGTTTATTCAATTAACCTTGATTTAAAAAGTAAAACGAATAGCAAAACAATCTTTGCTATTCCCTTACATTCTTAATACTCGTCCTCGCGGAAACCTAAGTCTCTTAATTGGGACATGCGATTACGCCAGTCTTTTTGAACCTTTACCCATAATTCAAGGAATACTTTAGTATCTAACAAGTTTTCTATATCTAAACGAGCACGTTTGCCAACCTCTTTTAACATGCTGCCTTGCTTACCAATAATGATTCCTTTTTGTGAAGATCTTTCAACAACGATTGTTGCATTAACATAGATTGCATTTCCTTCTGGTCTTCTTTCAATTTGCTCAATTATAACTGCAATTGAATGAGGAACTTCTTCTCTAGTTAAATGCAATACTTTTTCCCTAACTAATTCAGAAATAATAAAACGCTCTGGATGATCTGTTACTTGATTTGCTGGATAATATTGCGGACCCTCAGGTAAATAAGTCTTAATAACTTTTAATAAACGGTCTACATTATTTCCTTGCAGAGCTGAAATCGGTACTATTTCAGCGAATGGGTATAAATCTTTGTATTTGTTAATTAAATCAAATAACTCATCAGGATGAATAGTATCAATTTTATTTATTACTAAAATAACTGGACTGCGACTTCCTTGCAGTTTCTCAATAATAAATTCATCTCCACGACCAAATCCTTCATTGGCGTTTACCATAAATAATGTAGCATCAACATCTTTTATTGAGTCTTGTGCTACCTTTACCATAAAATCACCAAGTTTATGTTTTGGTTTATGGATACCTGGCGTATCAATGAAGACAATTTGTGCATCATCTTCTGTGAATACACCTTGAATTTTATTACGAGTTGTTTGAGGCTTGTCACTCATTATAGCGATTTTTTGACCAATTACTCGATTAAGGAATGTACTTTTCCCGACATTTGGTCTTCCTATAATTGAAACAAAACCTGATTTATAACTTTCTTTATTCATTCAAATCCTCCGATGTAAATGCTCCTGGCAATAATTCTTTTACTGTTGTTTCATGGATATCTCCATTTAAATTCGATAAATACACTACTGTATTTGGACCGCAAAGTTCAAATAAAACTTGTCGACATGCTCCACATGGTGGAACTGGACCTTTTGTATCTGCAACAACTGCTATAGCTGAAAATTCGGTAATCCCATCCGAATATGCTTTAAACACAGCAGTTCTTTCTGCACAATTTGTTAGACCATAAGATGCATTTTCTATGTTACAGCCGCGAATCACTTGGCCATCTTTTGTAAGCAAAGCAGCTCCAACTTGAAATTTTGAATATGGTACATAAGCATTTTGTCTAGCTTGTATTGCTTCATTAATAAGTTTTTGTTTATCCATTATGTAGCCTCCTATATCGCCCGATTACGAATTGTGGTCTTATTACCGTAGTATAGTAAAATAAGGTAAAAATAGCAAAACACCTATAATGACAGATACAATCGCCGCGACTAATACTGCACCAGCAGCTACATCCTTTGCTTTTTTTGCTAAAGGATGTTGATCTGGGGATGCTAAGTCTACTACTGCTTCAATCGAAGAGTTAACAAGCTCAAGTGATATAACAATTGTAATTGTAAGTAATAGGATCAACCATTCTATCCGACTTATATGAACATAAAAACCAAGTGCAGTTGAGCAAACAGCTGCAACCAAATGAATTTTAATATTCCGCTCTTCTTTAATTACTCTAAAAATCCCACTAAATGCAAAACCAAAAGACTTAATTAAAGATGCGCTTTTTTTAGAGTCTCTCAAGGCCATATTTTTCTAATATTTCCTTTTGTTTAGTAAACATTACCTTCTCATCTGCTTCATTCATATGATCATAACCTAATAAATGCAGGCACCCGTGTACCGCTAAAAAACCTAATTCGCGTCGGAAGGAGTGACCATACTCTTCAGCTTGTCTGATTGTAGTAGGTATTGAAATAACAATATCTCCTAAAGTACGTGGTAAGTCAACTCCGGTGATTTCCATCTCACCTTCACCCAACTCTTCCATCGCAAACGAAATGACATCAGTAGCACGATCTTTATCACGATAATCTCTATTGATTTCATGAATTCTCTCGTCATCGACAAATGAAATCGAAATTTCAACTTCACCAGTTACACCTTCGTATTCTAGTGCACACTCAATTAATCCCTTTATATCAGATTGCTGATCTTCAGTAACCTCATTTGTTTCATCAATAAAATCAATTTCTAATTGAACCATTTATTTCACCTTATCTTTCATCTGGATACTGTATTCTTGAATGAAAAGTACCTTTTAAAGTCTCACATAATGATTTTTCAACAATGTGTAATTCTTTTAGATTTAACTCACACATTGCAAATTGTCCATCATTTAGTCGATCATTCATAATCGAAGACACTAATACTTCGATTTTTTCCATATCCGGTTCTTTTAAAGAACGAACTGCAGCTTCAACACTATCGGCAATTCCAACAATAGCAGATTCTTTCGAATGCGCTTTAGGACCTGGATAGCGAAAATCAATTTCTTTTACATCTGGATTCGTTTCTTTTTCTTTATAATAAAAATACTTTAACAATGTAGTTCCATGATGCTCAGCTGCAATATCAATAATATCTTTTGGCAAATTGTATTTTTTTAGTATTTTTACTCCATCACTTACATGCCTTAAGATAATATTTTTACTTTGAATTGGTTTAATTCGATCATGAGGATTTATACCACCCATTTGATTTTCAATAAAAAATCCTGGGTTATTTGTTTTACCAATGTCATGATAATATGCACCAACTCTAGCTAACAAACCATTTGCTCCAATTGCTTCACAAGCACCCTCAGCCAAATTCGCTACCATTATACTATGATGATATGTACCTGGAGCTTCTAATAAAATTTTACGTAATAACGGATGATTAGGGCTTCCTAGCTCAACTAATTTAAACGAAGACACCATTCCAAACGAATCCTCTACAAAAGGTAAAATCCCCATTGTAATAACACTCGATAATACGCCTGAAGTTAACCCCATTAAAAGATAGATTCCAATTTCAACTGATGAATATTGTCCATTACGAATTAGAATTAAAGAAAATAAAGTTGCAATATTTACGAAAGATATTAAAACACCAGCGTGAAGAATCATTGAACGTTTATTTTTTTCCTCATTCAAAAATAAAACTGCAATGGAGCTAAATAAAATGTAAATTCCAGTTGAGTAGTTGATCGCACCATTGACATCCTCATTGAACATAAGACTGCCACAAATAGAGAAAATAATTGAAGTAACCATCAAATAACGATTACCTAATAAAAACTTAATTAACAAAGTTCCTATTGCTACAGGTGCAACATAAACAAGCCCCGAAAATTCAATTTTTTGAAACAAGCTTACGATTTTTAAAATTAACAAAGTAAAAATGACGATACTATAGTATGCAACAATATAGATATTCCCTTTTTCTTTCAAGGTTTCTGTTTGCTTCAATACAAAATAACTTAATACACTAATTAATAAAACTAAACCGATATATGGTTGAATCGATTGATTACTTTTTATTAAGCCAACTAGTTTTAGTTGATCATATTTTTCCTTCGTAATTGTTTCGCCAGCTTTTACGATAACTTGTCCTTGTAAAATATAAACACTATCTACATTTTCACTTTCAAGACGTTTTCTCTCTTTTGTCTCTTCAGCATCAAAAAAGTAGTTTGGTACAATCGCAAATTCACCAATTGAAATCATCGCATCCTTTAAGGCTGGATTGACACTCACATATGATAATTCGGTTCTTAACTTCCCTCTAGCATCTTCAATTTGATTAGTCGTGATCTCCTCAGACATCACGTTATTTATCGTTGTATTTAATGATGCCTTAGCAATATTAAGCTGTTCTGGAGAAGATTTTAACAAAGCACTAAAAACACTATCATCAAAGTTTTTTCGCATTTCGTCTGGAAGTCTCTTCTTAACGTCACCAACTTCCTTATCAATTAACGCTTGTCCTTTTAAATTTTCATTTTTAGCATTTTGATTTTTCACTTCCAAAACAATATCAAAAATTGTATTTACAATATCAATGCGATTTTGAGTGTAATTCTCCTCGTATTTATATACATCCTCTACTCTCGCTGCAGCTTCTTGACGTTTCTTGTTTGTGGCTACTTTATCTTCAATTGTAATTGGTGAATAAATTGTGTCATGAGCGATTGATAAAAGCTGAATATCGTATTTTATTGGTCTAACATGACTAATTAAAAGAAGAAAACTTGTTAAGCCTAATGCAATAATACATAGTGTTATGACAAGTGTTTGATTTTTAAAACGTTGAATTAATGCTTGCAAACTATTCATTGTTTCCCCTTTCTAGAAATGCACCTCATCATAAAAATACGAAATGACCCTAGCATATTGTAGGGTCACAACGAATCATTCTTTTACTAAATCATAAGCTTGAATAATCTTTTGTACAAGTGGGTGACGAACAACATCAGTTTGTTCTAATATCGTCATACCGATACCCTCAACACCCTTAAGTGTATTTTGCGCTGATATTAAACCAGATTTTACTCCTTTTGGTAAATCAATTTGAGAAGGGTCACCCGTTATAACCATTTTAGAACCAAATCCTAAACGGGTTAAAAACATCTTCATTTGTGCCATCGTTGTATTTTGGGCTTCATCCAATATAACAAACGCATCTTCTAATGTACGACCCCTCATGTACGCTAAAGGAGCAATTTCGATTGTCCCTCTCTCGATTAAGCGAACAGTATGCTCTTGCCCTAAAACATCATGTAGAGCGTCATATAGTGGTCTTAAATAAGGATCAACTTTCTCTTTCAAATCACCTGGTAAAAAACCTAAGCTCTCACCAGCTTCAACAGCAGGCCTTGTTAAAATAATTTTACTAACTTTATTATTTTTTAAAGCTTGAACAGCCATGACAACTGCAAGATATGTTTTCCCTGTACCAGCAGGTCCAATTCCAAATACTAGATCATTTGATTGAATAGCACGAAGATAATGTCTTTGTCCAAAAGTCTTAACTCGAATTGGTTTTCCTTTTGAATTTCTAATGATTTCTTCTTCGTATAATCTAGCAAACGATGTTATTCTTCCTTCTTTCGCCATTTGAACTGAATAAGTTACGTCTCTTGAAGTTATACTTACTCCATTTCGGATTACCTCTAAAAGAGCTTGAATGATTTGTTCAACTGTTTTCACATCATCATTTGCACCCGAAACTTGTACAGATTGTCCGCGTGACACAATTTTAACATCAAGTAAATTTTCAATTACTTGTAAATGCTTATCATTTGTACCAAATAAGGCAATTGCTTCGTTTGGATCCTCTATTTGTTGATTAATCGTTAGTAGTTGTTCTGGCATTACTCAGTCCCCTTGAACAATAGTTTTCGTTTTAGTAATATCTTCTAAAACTTTATAATACATTCTTAAATTAACTTTACCATTGTCTATTGACTCGTGCAAAACTTTTTCTTGTAAAATTTTGGCATCTGGACTTAACTTTTTCATTAAATCTTTTATACCAATTTGTTTTCCAAGTTCAGAAGCTTGCTCTTTAGAATATGTTCTAACATAATTTTCACTTTCAAGAATTGTTTTTTTAGTGAAGTAGATCGGCAATTTCCATTTCAGAAATTTAAATTGATATGAACTACTTTCATCTTCAAAAGATTTATACTTATTCTTATCAAAACCCCAAAATTTTATTTTAGAATCCTTTGTCCCAATATAATATCTTGTTTTTCTTTCACCTGTTAACACAGTAAACGGGGTATCTAAAGGAACACTAATTATTTCCTCTCGCCAAACTTCACCCATTATTTTCCCAACAGCAGGTACTAAAATAGGATGTTCTTCGGTCCCGATAATTCCAGATACTAAAATTTGACCTTTTTTCACAAAATCATTCTTCGTTACAAGCGGCTTACCTTTTTCAACGAACATACTAGTTATAACCGCTTCTTCACTTGCAACGATATGTCGAGGACGTAATGCTTCCTCTTTCTTAGGAAGATGCTTCTCAACTACCTCAAAATGAAAGGTAGTCCCCTTTAATTGGACACCAACCCATGTAAGCGATGGATTCTCATCCTGAAGCTTTTTCTGGATTTTTTCCATTTTAGGTAGAGAAAATTGAGATGCACCAGGTTTTACACCAATCGCACTTAAATCTTTCCGAAGTTTATATTCAATCTCCGGCGATGCACCTTTAATATCAACTCTCCAAACCATATTAGAAAGTAAAAATAACACAACTAAAAAACCAACAATCCCTAGTACAAAACCAAAATACTTCCATGCTCGTCTGACCTCAAAAGGTAGACCTCTTCTACCAATAAAATAAACCTTATATTCCTTTTTCCGCGGAATATTTTTTATCCGTTTATAATCTTTTAACTCAATCGAAAAAATAATCGAATTCGTTCCACTTTTCTTCACATCTTTTAGTGGAATTCCCTTTCGCATACACTCATTTAAAAAACGTTCAGGCCCAAGTCCAATAACCTTTACTTGAACCATCCCAGTAAGTTTTGATGTCCATTGGTTTTTCATATTAATCCCCCATGTTCATTATACTGATCATGGTGTAGGTTCTAGTTGTCATTCATTAATAAAATAAACGTGCTCGATTTCTCCTTCTAACAATATCTCCTCAGGTAACATTGTCTTTAAAACAAAGTCCTTCCCCTTAATTAACAACTGCCCTTGTTTCATTAATAAACGCAATTCATTGTCTGAATAAACAAGTAAACCTCTATGATTTTCAATATAAATATGTAATTGTCCTAACATCGTAATTCGAGGCAATTCTAATAATACATCTGGTGGTAAGTCCATCTTACTTGACATCCATGTTTTTAAATTGTGCGCTAATCTTTTCAAGATAGACTCCTCCCCCTTTCATATCATATTTATGATGTTTTTTAAGAACCTATGATACAAAAAGAATAAGGGAAACAAAATTTATGGTGAATATTGGTATTAGGGACTGTTGAGGGGTGGAAAATTGTTTTGACTGGATTTGTTTATGTGGGGAATTAGAGTTGATTATTGTTTTTATTGTAAAAGCTTATTTTTTGAATGGTTTTTGGAAACTTTTAAGTGGATTTTTATTAGATTTTAGGGTTTATTTGCAGATTCGGAGTTTTTATTTGCAGTTTTGAATTTTTTAATTGCAGTTTTAAAGAATTTAATTGTAGTTTTTGTAATTTTAATTGCAGTTTTAAAGAATTTAATTGTAGATTTGGTAATTTTAATTGCACTTTTGGGTATTTTATTTACAGTGGTTTGTTATTTGCAGTTTTAACTCAATTATTTGCACAGCTAACTCAGTTAATTACTGATTTCACAAACTTAGTTGGCCTGCTAACTCGCTAATAATAGATTCATCTATAAATGTTGAAAAAATCATCAAAAATTGATCAATTCGAGTCATTTTTTATTGTTTTTGGTTATACAACGATGAAAACTTAACCATTTTTACGTTAAACTGATTAAAAACATGCAGGATTTCAACTTTTAACCTTCTTTTTTGTATTTTATTTGCGATTTCCTGATTTTTATTTGCTATTTTCCATTTTTAATTGCTATTCCTCGTTTTTTATTTGCGATTCCTTAATTTTATTTGCGAAGTGCCATTTTTAATTGCGATTTTGACTTTTTATTTGCGATTCCTCATTTTTATTTGCGATTCCTCAATTTATTTGCGATATTGACTCTCTATTTGCGATTACACATTTTTATTTACGATTCCTCCTTTTTGCGATTTTGACTCTCTATTTGCGATTACTCATTCTTATTCGCGATTTACCTTTTTATTTCAGATTCCTCATTCAAATTATCAGGTTGCCATCGCATTTACAATTACTCCAACAAACAAAAAAAATAAACGTCTAAAATAGACGTTTATTTTAACAGACTTGCTACAGCTTTATTCACAGAAGAGCCATCAGCTTGTCCTTTTACTTTAGGCATAACTGCACTCATTACTTTCCCCATGTCAGCCTTTGATGTAGCGCCAACTTCTGAAATTGTAGCACGTACGATTTCAAGAAGTTCTTCTTCAGATAATTGTTGTGGCAAGTATTCTTCTAAAATAAGTAATTCTTGCTTTAATTTATCCACAAGGTCTGAACGACCAGCTTTTTCGAATTCCAGGAGGGAGTCTTTACGTTGTTTCACTTCACGAGTTAAAATTGTTAACTCTTGATCAGCTGACAATGTTACATTATTCCCTAAGTTGATTACTTCATTTTGCAATGATGCTTTCACCATTCGGATAACTGATAACTTGTCTTTATTTTTTTCCTTCATCGCTTGTTTCATATCTGAATTCAAACGTTCGAGAAGACTCATAGTAACACCCTCTCTTAGAATTTACGTTTTCTTGCTGCCTCTGATTTTTTCTTACGTTTTACACTTGGCTTTTCATAAAATTCGCGTTTTCTTGCTTCTTGTAGCGTACCAGTTTTAGAAACTGAACGTTTAAAACGACGAAGAGCATCTTCTAAAGATTCGTTTTTACGAACGACTGTTTTAGACATCTTACTTTTCCCTCCCTCCAAGCTACCACTTACAACTCATAAAACACTGCAAAAAAGAACACTTTTCTACATGTCTTTTACGATTATAATACATAAAGTATTGATAGGTCAACAGGTAAATGTCAAGTTTGAAACTTAACACACCTCTATTGGAAAAGGATCGTTAATACCCTTCTGTTGCTACATTTCCTTGCACAATTGTAATACCGTTGCTAGTACCAATTCGAGTTGCCCCAGCCTTAACCATTTCATTTACACTTGCGATGTCTCGAACGCCGCCAGATGCTTTTACTCCAATATCAGGTCCAACTGCTTTTCTCATTAATGCTACGTCTTCAATAGTAGCGCCGCCAGTTGAGAATCCAGTAGAAGTTTTAACGAAATCTGCTCCTGCTTTTACAGAAAGCTTAGATGCAATTTCTTTTTCCTCATTTGTTAATAAACTTGTTTCAATAATTACTTTAACTAAAGCCTTGCCTTTTGCTGCATTTACTACAGCTGCAATATCTTGTTCAACTGCATCATGGTCTTTATCTTTTAGAGCTCCTATATTAATAACCATATCCACTTCTTGCGCACCATTTTCGATGGCATTTTTAGTTTCAAATGCTTTAACTTCTTTTGTATTAGCTCCTAAAGGAAAGCCGATTACAGTACAAACTAAAACTTCACTACCTTTTAACAAATTTGCACAAAGACTTACCCAAGTTGGATTTACACATACAGAAGCAAAATTATGCTCTTTTGCTTCATGACATAATTTTTCGATTTGTGCTTTTGTTGTATCGGCCTTTAAAACTGTATGATCAATCAATTTATTGATATTAGTTGTCATGATTTAATTCTCCTAACCAAAATAATTTCTTTTAAGTCTCGTCATTGCAAAGAGATTTCAGTTTTACAAAATTAGTATTTCTTTATTCAGAACTAATTATGTGATGTAAGGCTACTAAATATAGAAAACTTGACGATTTACGTAAGAAAGAACTTCCTATTTATATTTTTTAGTACAAAAAAAATACAAAAAAAAGAAATTCAATGCATTCATTAAATAGATGCATTTGAATTTCTCTTAAAATTAATATGATGATCTTTTACTTGAAGCATCATAAAAAATGAAATAATAATAAAGAAACAACCATATAAGAACATAATTTTATATCCGATTAAATCCATCATTGCTCCGAGTAATGGAGGCGAGATAATATTCGCAATTGATGCAAATAAATAATATAAACCAGTATACGTTCCAATAAAACCAGTTGGAGCCATTTCTGCTAAAAATGGATACGAATTGATATTGACTAATGCCCAAAAACATCCCATAATCAAAAAAATGATTCGAATGATCAATAAATCTTTTAAGAAAAATAAAACAATAAATCCGATTATAATCCCAAAAATTCCAATTAAGATACTTCGTTTCTTACCAATTTTTGTGCCAATAAATCCTGCTGGGATGGCAAATAGTAAAAATGCCAATGAGATGAACGCAAATGAAAATGAAGCATCACTAATTTTTACCCCTAAGTATACTTCCCCATAACGAGTAAAAAAAGTTTCAATTCCATTAAACCCTGTAAACCAACTTAAAATGGCTAATAAGAGAAATAAAGCACTTTTATTTTGAATAGCTGATCGAAAGCCTTCTCTTAATTGAACACTTTCTTCAGCTTGTTCATAATTTAATACGTCTCTTTTTTCTCTTATAAAATAAAAAAGAATGACAAAACTAAGCAACATTAAAGTCCCAGCTAAATAAAAAGGGTAACCTTTATTAAAGTCCCACAATTTTGAACCAATAAAATAGGCAATTAAAGCACCAATTCCACCCATGAAATTAATTACACTATTTGCCTTACTCCTTTGCTCAACTCTCGTTAAATCGGGCATTAAAGCAATTACGGGTGAACGAAAAATACTCATACTTAAATTCATGAAAATAATAAAAACGATTAACATAAGTAAGGCTTGATGGAAGGGAATTAAAAATGTAAATAAAGCTGCTAGTGGCATGCCCACCATTAAAAATGGCATCCTTCGACCAAATCTTGTATTTAACCGATCACTATACATTCCTACAGCAGGTTGTAAAAATAATGCAAAATAATTATCAAATGTCATAATAAACCCAATTAATGCAGATGATCGGATGTATTCACTTAAAAGCTTTGGCATAAATGCGTTATAAACCGACCAAGTAACAGTAATTGCAAAAAAACCAAAACCAAGCAGTAAAATTTTTCTGTAATTGAACTTATCCATTAAAATTTCCCTTTTCTGAATTGCCTCTAATACTTTTCTTTAGATGAGTTCGATTCATTACCACAATCATCCCTCCCTACTCTCAGTATAGTGAGCAAAACATCTAATTATTTACCATATTTTCAATTTTAATAAAACATTAATATAGTCAATATTTGTAATTTATTTAAAGAAAATTACAGAAGCAAAAACTTTTGAATGACAAATTCTCATTAAAAAAGCACAGTGAATATATCACTGTACTTTTAATTAACTTTTTACATTCTTTCTTCTAAAGCTTTCGCAGTTTTACTAGTTACAACTTCTTTTTCATCTTTTAAAGTTCCAAAAATCCCATCAAATATCGGTGTAGATACGCCATACCAATAGTTTTCATTTTTAAAATGATGTAGAATATGCAGTTTTTTAATATGACGGCCTACTTTCGTAATCGGTTTTATTGGTCGATGCGCTACATAATGCTTCCATTCATATACTAGCAGCATAAAAACTAAACCTGCTCCGAAAGCAATCGTTTGTGTTAAGTCCCTTGTTATCAAAAAATAAATGATACAAAGTGTACCTAGGTTAGGAATGCTATACCAAATCGGTAAAAACAACAATTTCAGTTCGTCTGGATAAGTGTGATGATCGTAATGAATTCGTTTCAAAAATTTAAGCATCAATTTATTTTCAGGTGTTTTTAAATGAAATAAAAACCGATGTGTAATATATTCACTAAACATAAAAAAGATTAAGCCTACAATAAAAACGAGTAATATGACCCAAGAAAAATGAAACCCTACACTATAAATAAATCCAATCAAAAAAAGTAATCCCATCACTATAATATCGAAATGAAGGAAAAAATCTCGATATAACCCTTTCATATTTCAATCCCCCTTATCTATCGCTTATTAAACATAATATCAATTTATATTTCAATATCATTTCAGAAATTCCTTTATATGAACAGTGATTTTATTTAGTCGATTACTAATTCTGAATAAAGCCAACTCAAGGGAAGATAATAAAGATGTAGTGATAACCAAAATAGTTAAAAGGGAGTTATATATGGAAAAAAGGAGATATTTTGTTTCAGTTCAAGCAAAAACAATCGTTCCTAATCAAGGTGATGCACCTTATGAGTTAGAAATTGATGCAACAATCGATGAAAAACATCGGCTTGAAAGAATTTTTCATGAAATCGATAGTTACGACGAAGCTACTGGTGTTCAGGCTGCATTCCTTCCTTCTTTTACAACAGACAGTCAAAACAAAAGCCTTGAATTATACAATGGATACGACTATTTTTTAAAACAAGCCTATGAAATGATTTATGAATTAGGTTCCGAAGAAACACGCGACCATATTCGCCAAATGAAAATTTTAAAATAAATCAAGCTGCAAACACACTGAAGGGATAGCTTAAACTAGCTATCCCTTCAGTGTGTTTGTATGTTTTTATTTAATTGTCTTCATCACTTTTGTACTCCAAAATATCACCTGGCTGACAATCCAAAGTCTTACAAATCGCTTCTAATGTTGAAAAACGAACCGCTTTTGCTTTCCCATTCTTCAGAATAGAAAGATTCGCCATCGTAATTCCAACCTTCTCCGAAAGTTCCGTTACACTCATTTTCCTTTTTGCCAACATCACATCAATATTGATAATAATCGCCATGATACTCACCTCAGATCGTTAAATCATTTTCTGATTTTATATTAATAGCTTCTTGTAACAGTCTTTGGAGAACAGCCGCAAAAACGGCGATCACCATAGAGGCGAAAATAATGATCAATCCGATTGGGATGAAACTTGGAGGGTCTACTTTTTTCGCCATAAGATAGTAGAGTGGCATACCTAGTAGGTACAAGCTACTAATCGTGATGGCACAATATTTTATATTCTTTAAAGCCTTTACCGATAATTCCGAGAACGCTTGGTTTTTATCAATATAACTTAAAAGTTTAAAAGCTTGATATAAAGCAAAATAAAAAGGTATTGCTGCCGCATACATATCGATTAAAACTAGAGATTTGATATAAGTAAGATCTGGATACATTTCTCCAGCAAAATTCCCAATCTTAGGTACCAAAAAAATGCACAATGCAAGAACTGGGATACCTATAAAAAAAACTGCTAGCTTTAAAAAGAGTGTCGTTGCTTGTTTCATAAAAAGCACCTCGTTAATTAAATTTTACCTCGTTTAACATTCATTTAAAGCACTTCACTTATTTAATGATAAAATGATATTATCATGTAATTTATCGTTTTACAATAAATTAGTATTGTTTTGTATTATATTATTATAAAAACACACGTTTACTTTCAACAAAAATAAAAAGCATTTCTCATAAAAAGAAATGCTTTAAAAAACTTAAATTTACAATGTGTATATTTGCGCAAAAGGTTTACTTTCGTACTTTAAACATCAATAACTTTTGTGTTTGCAATTAGATCATGAAGAGTTTTTCTTTTTGCATTAAATATAAAAAATGGATCGATAAATGCAATAAAACCTATGATAATAGAAAGTACAGGAACTTTTAAGCTTCCTAAAAGTGAAAAAATCGACCTTAAAATCATTGTCATTAAATTTACTTCTTGATCATCTTCAGTCACGACTGCTATGCTTAACCACCTTTTACCTAATGTTTGTCCTTTCCAAATATATGTAGGAATTAGTATATAAAAAATGATTGTACATATGATTGAAACTAAAAAATCCGAAAAATGAAAGTGATCGACAGCACTAGGTTTATAAAATGATGACGGATTTGCAATCCCTGTACTAAATGAAATGATGACTGTAAAAAGAAAACTGATAAATATATCTACTAAAAATGCTAAAAACCTACTTGATCTACTTGCCAAAATAGTATTTGTTTCCATACTTCTCCACCCTTACTTATCTGCAATTAAAAAAGAAAATCTTATCCATTATAAATTATAAGGAAATATTAGTAAAAGTTACTAATAGAAAAAGCTTGATCAAATGTTCAATGTCCAATGATCAAGCTAAATGTATGTTATATGTAATATTTTTAAGTTTTACTCTAAACCAGGAGCATCAGTCAAAGTCCAAGTAATCGTTGCTTCATGATTTCCAACTGTTGCTGATCCACCTGGAATTGTTAATGTGACATTTTCATTTTCTGCACCATCATTTACATTAGGATTCGGTCCTAACCATCTTGTTAACCATGTACCTAACCCAGAATTAGGTGCTGCTGTAACGACGGTTGAAGCAGTTGACCCATCCGCATTCAACGTGATCGATTGAGATGGTGTTGGAGCATTTCCATTACTTGCTGACGCGACAGTTCCATTTTTAAAAGATAT
Organism: Gottfriedia luciferensis; assembly: GCF_002156865.1. Taxonomy (GTDB): domain Bacteria; phylum Bacillota; class Bacilli; order Bacillales; family Bacillaceae_G; genus Gottfriedia; species Gottfriedia luciferensis. The sequence continues at coordinate 17,075 of NZ_NCTA01000037.1, forward strand.
AACTGCTCCAGGAAGGGATTCGTATGATCCATTGGAAAATTTACTAGCTTTAGCTGTTACTTTCCAACCTTCTCCTGTTCCACGCCGATCTGTAACTTGAATAAATGGCTTTTTAGATTTAGAGAAATACACTTGATTATTACTTGAAATTTCTTTTGTTCCAAAATGTACTGAAGAAACATAGTCTAAAGTTAGTGGACCAGTTTCCCCTGTTGGTGGATCGGTCGGATCAGTTGGACCTGGATCAAGTGGTTTTTCTGGGTCTACCGGATCGACTGGTGTTACTGGACCAGATCCAGCGATAAATTCAACACCGACTTTAGAACTTCCTTTAGATGTTTCAGCTGCAAAAGTTGAATGTGCTCCTACTGTTGAAACGACGCTTACTACCCCGATTGCTACAATTTTCGAAAACTTCATGTATACATAACTCCTTTAAAAATAATCTTCATCAAAAGACGATCCCGACCTATAATCGAGACATCTTGTATGAAGTTAATGCCAATTATAGTAAAGAGCAATTAAATTGTCTGTGAATAAATTGTGAAAACGTTCACTAAAATTTTACCTTTAATTTTACAAATCCCCTGTTCACAATCATATTAAAAGAGCAAAATAAGTATTTTTTGTGAATAATTTCACTTAAATACTTTTTTTCCAATCCTTAAACTAAAATTACCATAGCTATTTCATCCAAATAAAAAAAGTCTACTTAAATATAAGTAAACTTTTAAAGTAAAATTCTGATTGAAAATTAGTAAAGAATTAAGGGTAGGATCGTGGCTCAAGTAAGAATAGTGAGTACCATTTGAAGTATCCTTGATTTTCCGACTAATACTGTGCCCTTTATCCTAGCTTTATCTCCCAGTCGATCCCTGTATTGATTCCATATTCATTTGTAAATGATCCTTGATTAACTGCTACTGCCATTTGATCAAGACTATTTACATACAGAATTGGTTCACCAACCGCCACGTCAGCAAAGGATTTTCCATATTTAACAGATTGTTTGAATACGGTTTTACCTTGATGTGTTATTTTTACATCTACTATATCACCGTAATTTACTCCTTGCTTTAAAAATTCAGTTCGACCAATATTTGTCCAAATGCTACCATATCGGATATCAAGTATATCAATTGTTCCAGTAATTGAATTATTTTTTGTGAAACTTTCTTTAACTGGTAGTTTTATGTATGAATTTGGATCGACTTCAGGTCCAATATTTTGGAAGTCGATGATACCGGAGGCTAATCTTGCCCCTGTAAAAGCAAATATGTCTCTGCCATGAAATGTATATGATTCACTTGAATTTGGCAGTCTATTGATTTCTTCATCAATCACTCTTAATTCGTTAATTCCATATATATTACCAACATGAGTCAAGGTTCCATTATCAGGCGTGATAATGAAATGATTTGTTTTTGTTCGTGCAACTATACTTCTACGATCTGAGCCAACTCCTGGATCTACAACAGAAACAAACACAGTCCCAATTGGCCAATAATTCATTGTTTGAACGAGGCGATAAGAAGCCTCCCAAATATTGTATTGAGGTATATCATGGGTTAAGTCGTAAATCTTGATTTCTGGATTTACACTACAAGAAACTCCATACATAGCGCTAACTGCTCCATCTTGCAATCCAAAGTCTGACTGAAACACTAATGCATTACCCATCTAAACACCCCTAATTGTAAGAATATTTAAAATTAAATATAAGTTCAATTTATTCAATAGTCAATAATGATATTCACAGTTTTATTAACTCAAAATTATCCTTAATTTAACTTTTAATTTTATTATTTTTGACAAACAAAAAGACAAAGTTACTCTGTATTCGTGAAGAGATTTATAGTCTATCCTAATTCAACTTCATCTTAAGTTTGCAAAAATAAAAAAGATATAGTTTATAGATACTATATCTTTTAATAGTCTTACAAAATTTATACGTATTTTATAATTGAATAGCTAATCTAAAGAACAAATCTCTTTATAAAAGAAGGTTGATTTTACAGGATTCTCACTAGCTAAAGAGCAGGAACAAGGAAATGCTGGGTACAGGAGAAGGGAACAGATATTTATTGATTTCCTCTAAGCCTGTTTTTCTTTTATGCTTTCCTGCCATTCCTGCTCTTTCGTCTCCCGCCTTCAACTCCAATCAATGTCTTTAACTATTCTATATTTAAAATTCTATCTAATCTCGTAAATATGTTTTATCAAATATCTACAATTAACAAGTAAAGTGCAAATAACAAAGTAATTTATTTCTTCGGAGTGAAAATCTGAATTAGTTCTGCGCAACTAATTTTCCTTAGAAGGTCGAAGCTTGCCCAACTTACTACTCGATCCTCCCAGGCTACTAAACATTGATTGTCTTTAGTTTCCATAACAGTTCCCACAGCACCATCTAAGCTAAACATAACATAGTTGCCTATAGAGAACATGATTATCACCCCAATCTAAAGATAATTCCGTGCCCACCTTTCGGATATTCCCATTTGATATTTTGATGAGGACAGCCAATTCTGCAGCTTCCACATTCATGACAGCCTTCGTATCCAACGTGCATTCGTATATTTTCCCATTTATAAACTTCTGCAGGACAGAATATTGTACAGATTTTATCTGGGCATTTTGTCATACAAATATCAGAATCTAGTACAGTTAAGTGCGATTTTGTATCCGCATTAAAACGAACGAGATATTGTTTTTCCTCGATAGTACTTTCTTTTTTTGTCTCACTCATTTATTTCATCACCTTCCATGCGTTATATACATCTTTCGCAAGCTTAAACTTAGCTTTTGCACCTCCGATATTACTCATAATATTCTTTTGTTTTTCCCATTTAGATTTACCATCAACTGTAAACATTTGGCTTGCAGATTTATTTAGAAGTGGAATATATTGCTCGAAATATTGAGGAAATTTTTCAAAATGATGTGTTGCATCTTTATATTTTTTCAAATCTTGACCTACGAAGCTATTTAATAATTTATCTGCGTATGATTTGAGGACAACATCAGAGTAATTACCAATTTCTTTTGCTTCCATAATCGTCTCCGCTGCAAGTCTTCCTGAAGTCATAGCCATATTTGATCCTTCTCGATGAATTGCGTTAACTAACTGCGCCGCGTCTCCAACTACCATAACTCCATTGCCAACTAGTTTAGGTATCGACTTATAACCACCTTCTGGAATTAAATGTGCAAGATATTCTTGTGGTTCACTTCCTTGAATATATGGTCTAATCATTGGATGATTTTTTACATATTCAAGTAACTCATATGGCTTTAATTTATTTTCAATCATTCCAGATAATAATGTGCCGACCCCGATACTTAGTGAATCTTTATTCGTATATAAAAATCCTGTTCCTACTATTCCTTTTGTCGCATCGCCAAAAAGCTCAATTGCAACACCTTGATTTCCTTCAAGTCCAAATCGATCTTGAATAATTTTACTATCAAGTTTTAAAATTTCCATTGTTGCTAGTGCAACTTCATCTGGTCTCCATTCCTTATGAAAACCTAGAGATTTTCCTAAGAGTGAATTTACACCATCAGCTAACACGACTACATCTGCAAATAAATCACCGTCTGGTCGATCGGTTCTTACTCCGACTACAAGATCGTTTTCAACGATACACTCTAATACGACAGTTTCGTTAATTAATAGAGCACCTTGTTCAACTGCTTTTTGAGCAAACCACTGATCAAACTTTGAACGAAGTACGGTGAAATTATTATAAGGCTCCTCAGCGAATTCCAGTCCTTTATATCCAAAAGTTGTAGCTGATTGTTTATCAAGCATCATAACTCGTTGCTCTACAATTACGCGCTCAATTGGGGCATCTTTCCAAAATTCAGGTATAATATCCTCCATCATTTTGCGATATAATACGCCACCCATAACATTTTTTGAACCTGGATATTCTCCTCGTTCAATTAGGACAACATTAACACCTTTTTTAGCAAGTTCGTATGCACATGAAATTCCTGCTGGTCCTGCTCCAACGACAATTACATCAAATTTTTCCGGCATGATCGTGATTTTCCTCCTTTAAAGAAATACTTTCTTGGAATTGATTAATCAGCATTGGTACAATTTCAAATGCGTCTCCTACGATGCCGTAATGACAGGATTGAAATATTGCCGCATTCGGATCTTTATTAATTGCGATAATGAGACCAGAATTTTGCATTCCAACTATATGTTGAATTGCTCCCGATATCCCAATCGCAAAATAAATTTTAGGTGTAACTGTTACTCCTGTCTGACCAACTTGATGATGATGTTCAACCCAACCAGCTTCTACTACATCACGACTCGCCCCAACAGCAGCGCCAATTGTTTCGGCAAACATATGAATTAGTTGAAAGCCGTCCTTACTCCCCAATCCTTTTCCACCTGCTACGATAATATCTGCTTCGTCAATTCGAACTTTCTTTGTTGTTGCCCGTACAATTTCTAATACTTTTGTCCGAATATCTTCTTCTCTTAAATCAATTTCTTCTTCTATTACGACCCCTTCAGCACCTGGAGTAGGGGTGAGCGCTTTCATAACCTTTGGACGAACTGTTGCCATTTGAGGGCGATATTTCTTACAAAGGATCGTTGCCATAATATTTCCACCAAATGCAGGTCGGCTAGCTAATAATAAACCTGTATCTTCCTCAACATCCAATACAGTCGTATCCGCTGTTAAACCTGTCGGTAAGTCAGTTGCTACTGCACTTGCTAAATCCTTCCCTTTAGAAGTCGCACCATATAATAAGATTTCTGGCTTGTATTTGTTACAACATTCGAGAACAGCTTTCATATAGGATTCTGTTCGATAATCTTTAAATACTGGGTCATCATATACGTAGACGATATCCGCTCCATACTCAAATAAAGTAGAGGCTAACGGTTTCACATTTTCACCAATTAATAATCCAGCTAATTCGCAACCACGTTTTTCTGCTAGCTCTTTTCCAGCACCAAGAAGTTCAAGGGACACTGGAGCAATGACTTTATCGTTCTCTTCAATAAATACCCAAATCCCTTTGTATTCAGAGAAATCCACTTAAACCCCTCCTTTCACTTCAAATAATACTTTCTTCTCATTTAATATTTTCATTAATTCATTTACTTGTTCCACAGAAGTTCCTTCAAAGATTGTGCCACCTTTTGCTTTTGGAGGAGCCCAAACTTTTGATACGATTGTTGGCGACCCTTTTAAACCTAATTGTTTAATGTCGATATCCTCCAAATCCTTAACTGCCCAAATTGTTGGATTATATCTAGCAGCTTTAATCATATTTGGTAAAGAGGAGTAAGGTACTTCATTAATTTCTTTTTCCACTGCAAATAAGCAAGGTAAAGTCGTTTTAATCACTTCATGACCATCTTCAATTTTCCGATGAACGATTGCATATCCTTCATCCTTATTTATTTCTTCAACTTTCTTTACCGATGTTAAAGGCGGAATATCTAAACGACGTGCAATACCTGGTCCAACTTGTCCAGTGTCACCGTCGATTGTCATCTTTCCACAAATGATTAAATCAATTTCATTAATTTGTCCTATTTTTTCAATCGCTTTCGTTAATGCATAGCTTGTCGCCAATGTATCAGCACCAGCAAATGCTCGATCTGATATCATATATCCTTCATCTGCTCCAATTTCGATGCATTTACGGATTGCTTTTACTGCAGGTGGCGGTCCCATCGTTACAACAGAAACTGTCCCACCATATTTATTCTTAATTCGTACAGCTTCCTCAACTGCATGAGCATCGTATGGATTTAAAATTGCAGGTGCACTTGCACGATCCATCGTATTTGTTTTTGGATTCATCTTAATGATTTTTGTGTCGGGTACCTGTTTTATACAAACTACAATATGTAACACTTTTCCACTCCCCTTTTTCATTCCCATCACCAAAAGTTAGTAAATGTACATGTTGTTCAAATATATTATTTTTTTTGAAAAAATATGTATAGAAGTAGTAAGAACGTTTAATTTTTTGGCACTTTTCTATGGGAATGGAGTCAAGGATATATCACCCTAGCTTAATTAGGAATAAAAAAAAGACATCTACAACTGTTTTTCAGTTGTAAATGTCTTCTTATTTTTTTGCCAGTCTAAAGTTATGAAATACTTATCCGACAACTAATTGAATTGTGTTACCTGATGGATCTTTTGTAAGAGTAGTATTATTTTCTACGGATACAAAAGCCCCCATATTTTTTAATCGATTGATTGCATTTGCTCTTTCTTCTTCGCTTGGATATACCAATGTATATTGTTTTAATCCTGCGCTACTTTCGCTAGGAGCTGAGCCCCCTGCACTATGCCATGTATTTAAACCGATGTGATGATGATAACGACCAGTTGAAATGAACAAGGCTTGGCTACCATATTTCGTAACGACATCAAAGCCTAAGCCTTCACAATAAAATTTTTCCGTACTATTTAAATCAGAAACTTGTAAATGGATATGTCCCATAATAGTTCCTTTTGGTAGTCCAGTGAAAACTTCATTTTCTGCAAGGGCTAGTAAACCTTCAACGTCTAATCGTCTACTATCCATCACGACATACTCATTATTCCATTGCCAATCCTCAGATGGACGATCAACATAAATCTCAATACCATTCATATCAGGATCCGCTAAATAGATTGCTTCACTTACTAAATGATCTGATCCACCTTGTAGTGGGTTTCTAGTTTCAATAAGATGTTTTAAAACAATTCCTAAATCTTTTCTAGTTGGCACTAATAACGCAAAATGATATAATCCAGTATTTCGTTCATTTCTTGGCGTTATATTTTCAGGTTGCTCTAATTTAAGCAATGCATTTACACCATCTGCTGTTAAACTTGCATTCGTAGCTGATTGATCTAATATTTTTAATCCAATTACCTCTTGATAAAACGCTAAAGAACGCTCTAGGCTTGCAACTTTCAATTCAACTGTTGGAGCATAAACTTTTGGTTTTTGATGAAAATTCATTTCATTTACCTCCTCTTGAAAATAGTACAATTAATGTTAACACTAACAGAATTAAAGGAGTCAATGCAACATTCATGCCTTGCCCTGAATGTAAATGAGTAAATACCGCTCCAGCCATGATAATAGCTAGCCCTGACGAAGCAAGCTTACCTATATTTTTCTTCCAATAACCTACGAATAAACCAATTGCTCCTATAACTTCAAACACACCGATCAAATACATCATGCCCTTTGAATATCCATATACCTCTTTGAAATCATGTAACATTTGTGCATTACCACTTAATTTCACAATCCCTGACATTAAGAAAACTATTATTAAAATTGCTTTGATAATACGAATAAACCACTTCATAAACTTCTCTCCCTTTTTTTATTTCTTTGTTACTGAACTTAATTTAAGAACAGTTAAGCGTAGATTACTGAACTTAACTTAAGAACAGTTAAGCGTAAAATTTATTCATAGATAAAAATAATTAGCTTAACGTAATTATTCCTTTGAAGACAGTAATCTTTAAAAAAATTTGTTATTCTTGTGTTTTGTTTTAAGTGCACTTGATTTAAGAACAGTATATCTGATAACTGTTCTCAATTCAAGTGCATTTTGTTTATTTTTTGTGTAAAAGCTTGTTTCAGGGTTGATTTAAGGTATTTTTTGAAAAAATTAGAGCTTTTTGAGTGGCTTTGAAACTACTTAACTGCTTATTAATTATGTTTTTTATGAAATATAACTTTTTTAAGTAGATTGGGTGATTTTATTTGCAGTTTTGGACTTTTTATTTGCAGATTTAGCATTTTATTTGTAGTTTTGATATTTTTATTTGCACTTCACTAATTTTACTTGCAGTTTCACCTTTTTTATTTGCACTTCACTAATTTTATTTGCAGTTTTGACTTTTTTATTTGCACTTCTCTATTTCCCACATCTATTCCAAAAAAGAAACCAAATAAAAATATCGTACATTATTTTGTACGATATTTTTACTGTGATTCGATTGATTTATGACTAGCACGTTTTACAAAATCAGCCAATGTATAGTTACATAAAAAGCCAAGTAAGTGTTCTTCTGCTTCTATTGCAAAGTCGGTAAAAACATTATTCATTACACGTCCACTAGTACAGTCAGATGTGGATTCAATTAATGCGGTTGAAAGAGGTTCTGTCATTTGCAGAGCTAGATAAACCTGTTTTAAGGTAATTTCCTCAGGTGACTTAGCTAGTAAATAACCACCATCTCGTCCCTCTCTTGCTTCTACAATTTTCTCTTTTACGAGAGGAGCCATAATTCTTCTCATAAATGATACACCTGATCTTATATGTTTTGCGATTGCTTTACTTGGTGTAACACCTTCTGTAGTTGATAGTAAAACTAATGCCTGAATAGCAAATCCGAACCACTTTGGAGTAACGGAATTTTTACAACTTGACAATTTTATCACCATCCAGTGACATTATTATCTCTCGTTTATGAATCCCTTGCAAGTATAAGTAGTTTTCAATGTCCTTTTATTCTTAAATTATATAGCCATTCTGGAAGGTATTTATATTTTGAAAGAAATAAAAAAAGGATAGAAAGATTACTTTCCATCCCAATCTTTATTTAACGAGCATATCCGCCTAGGCTTTGTTCTGCCATTTGAACTAGACGCTTTGTAATCTCTCCACCTACTGAACCGTTAGCACGTGAAGTTGTGTCTGGTCCTAATTGCACTCCAAATTCAGAAGCTATTTCGAACTTCATTTGCTCAATTGCTGATGATGCATTTGGTGCAACATATTGATTTGAAGATCTTCTGTTTGCCATATTGTCGACTCCTTTGTCTTTTGGATGCTCTGATGTTGTTTATCAGATTAATGATAGTATGAATCCAAAAAATTATTCTATACATATATTTACAAATTTTTTTACTTTTTCCAAAAGTACTGTTTGTTACCAAAAATAAGATTACTTGTCTGAGTCTTTTAGAGTTCAAAAACTTGTAAAATGTCATTTTATTTTCTATAATCTTTCCATACTGTATAATTTTATGACACAGTTTGTTTTTTAAATAACGTATTTCCTATAAATTATATTTCTAGTTTTCTTAGGAGGAAAATTATATGACGAATAATCGTTTCCAAAATAAAGTGGCAAAGAAACTACATGAAGTCCCTTTATCTGTATTGGATTTAGCACCCGTTGTTGAAGGAAGCACTCCCGCCGATGCATTTAAAAATAGCCTTGACTTAGCTCAGCATGCAGAAAAATGGGGATATCACCGTTACTGGTTTGCTGAACATCATAATATGCCAGCAGTAGCGAGCTCAGCAACATCTGTCATTATTGGTCATATTGCAAGTGGTACATCAACTATTCGAGTAGGCTCAGGTGGAATTATGCTACCAAACCATGCACCATTAGTCATAGCAGAACAATTTGGTACGCTAGAATCACTTTACCCAGGTCGAATCGATTTAGGACTTGGCCGAGCTCCTGGTAGTGACATGTTAACGACAAGAGCTTTACGAAGAGATTTACGCAGTGGGGAAGATTTCCCTGCACAGCTAGATGAATTACGTAATTATTTCAATCCAATAAATGGTGCTGGAACAGCTAGTGTTCAAGCAGTTCCTGGAGAGGGATTAAATATACCAATTTGGTTACTAGGTTCTAGCGGTTTTAGTGCGCAATTAGCTGCCGAACTAGGATTACCATTCGCATTTGCAGCCCATTTTGCACCTGACTATACAGTACAAGCAATGCAAATTTACCATAATTACTTTAAACCTTCAGAGGTATTAGATGAACCTTATGCAATGATTGGATTAAATGTTTTAGTTGCAGATACAGATCAAGAAGCAAAAAAATTATTTACAACTCAACAGCAATCATTTTTAAATTTAATAAGAGGTGGCAAACCAGCTTTATTGAAACCACCAGTGGAAGATATGGATGAGATTTGGAGCCCATACGAAAAACAAACTTTAGAAAAACAAATGAGATTATCTGCAATTGGTAACATTGAAACAGTCACTGAAAAGCTACAAAGTGTTTTAGAGGAGACTAAAGCAGATGAAATCATGGTTAATGGTTCTGTTTTCGATCATGCAGCCCGCTTATATTCATATGAGTTATTAAGTAAAGTATCAGAACGAAAATAAAAAAGCTTGTTTTATGTTAAGCCTTAACCCTAGTAAATAGCGATTTCACTTTTGTTTTAAGGCTCTGTAAAAAAGAAGATTGATTTCCGTTACAGGATGCTCGCTTTCCATGGGGCGTGAGCTGAGCCTCCTCGGCAAGCCTGCGGGGTCTCACCCTTCCCGCTACTCCCATAGGAGTCTCCCACCTTCCACTCCAATCAAT
>NZ_NCTA01000038.1 GCF_002156865.1 Gottfriedia luciferensis
GCCGAGGAGGCTCAGCTCACGCCCCACGGAAAGCGAGCATCCTGTAACGGAAATCAATAACTTTTTTTTACAGAGTTAAAAAATAAAAAAAACATTAAACAGATTTTAATAAAAATGGTATTATGATACATGGTGTTAAGAGTAAGTTACTTTAGAAAGTTAGCGTTTAACAACAAGTATGGTAAAATCATTTTAAAGATAAATTTACATATTAATGAATTATTTAAATAGATTTAACATCTAGGAAGGTGAGTGATCCAAGATGGATCTTACGACAATTGATAATCCAAGTTTTTTAAAAAATAAATCGATCGGAGAATTAGAAGTTTTAAGTGAGGAAATTCGTAAATTTTTAATTCAACAGCTTTCTGAAACTGGTGGACATATCGCTCCGAATTTAGGAGTTGTTGAATTAACAATTGCTTTACATAAAGTCTTTGATTCACCAAAAGATAAGTTTTTATGGGACGTAGGTCATCAATCATATGTACATAAAATTTTAACAGGTCGAGCGAAGGATTTTACAACACTTAGACAATTTAAAGGATTATGTGGTTTTCCAAAGCGAATTGAGAGTGAACACGATGTATGGGAGACTGGGCATAGTTCGACTTCATTATCAGCAGCGATGGGGATGGCTATCGCTAGAGATATTAAAAAGACGGGCGAGTTTATTGTTCCTATAATCGGCGATGGTGCATTAACAGGTGGAATGGCACTTGAAGCGATGAACCATATTGGACATGAGCAAAAAGATGTAATTGTTATTTTAAATGATAATGAAATGTCAATCGCTCCGAACGTAGGTGCATTACATAGTATTTTAGGAAGACTTAGAACAACTGGGAAATATCGTTGGGCTAAAGGTGAACTAGAAGGTGTAATCAAAAAAATCCCTGGTATTGGCGATAAGTTATCAAGTACATCAAAAAAATTAAAAGATAGCCTTAAGTATTTAGTTACACAAGGAATGTTCTTTGAAGAAATGGGCTTTACTTATTTTGGTCCAGTAGATGGACATAATTTTGAAGATTTATTTGAATCACTTGAATATGCAAAGAAAACAAAAGGTCCTGTAATCGTGCATGTTTTAACTAAAAAAGGAAAAGGTTATAAACCAGCCGAAAGTGATGATATTGGAACTTGGCATGGAACAGGACCTTACAAAGTTGAATCAGGTAAGCTGATTAAACCTGATAAAGCGCCTCCTGCTTGGAGTAAGCTTGTAAGTGATACGGTATTAAAATTAGCTTTAAATGATGAACGTATTGTAGCAATTACACCAGCGATGCCTGTTGGATCAAAGCTTGAAAATTTCCAAGCTCAATTACCTGATCGAATTTTTGATGTTGGAATCGCAGAACAACATGCAGCAACTGTAGCAGCTGGCTTAGCAACGCAAGGAATGAAACCATTTTTAGCAATTTATTCAACATTCCTACAAAGAGCATATGATCAAGTTTTACATGATATTTGTAGACAAAATTTAAATGTATTTATTGGTATAGACCGTGCTGGACTTGTTGGTGCAGATGGTGAAACACACCAAGGTGTGTTTGATATCGCATTTTTAAGACATATCCCAAACCTAGTATTAATGATGCCTAAAGATGAAAATGAAGGGCAACACATGGTCAATACTGCGATAAAATACGATGATGGTCCTATTGCGCTACGTTTCCCTAGGGGGAATGGTTTAGGTGTTCCGATGGATGAGCAATTAAAAGAAATTCCAATCGGGTCATGGGAAGTACTAAAAGAAGGTACAGATGCAGTAATCCTAACTTTTGGAACAACAATTAAAATGGCTATGGATGCTGCTGAAGAGTTAGAAAAGGAAAATATATCTGTAAAAGTAATTAATGCAAGATTTATTAAACCTATGGATACTGCGATGTTAAATGATATTTTCAAAGATGGTAAGCCAATCTTAACAATCGAAGAAGCAGTGTTACAAGGTGGCTTTGGAAGCGCAGTATTAGAATTTGCGAGCATTAATAACTATCAAAACGTACGCGTTGAACGAATCGGGATTCCGGATTTATTTGTTGAACATGGAGATGTTGATAAATTACTTGATGAAATTCACTTGACGAAAGATGAATCTGTTAAGAAAATCCGAGAAATGGTTTGTAATAAATAAGAGGATGACGTATAAATGGCAAAGAAGGAACGAGTAGACGTACTGTTAGTAGAGCGTGGACTAATTGAAACACGCGAAAAAGCAAAACGAGCAATTATGGCAGGACTTGTCTATACGAATGAGCAGCGACTAGATAAACCAGGCGAGAAGATTGATGTAGAACAACCTTTACAAATAAAAGGGGAAGTAATGCCATATGTTAGTCGAGGCGGGTACAAACTAGAAAAGGCTTTAAACACATTTGATGTATCGGTAGAAGATAAAATTATGATTGATATTGGCTCTTCAACTGGTGGATTTACTGACTGTGCATTACAAAATGGAGCGAAAAAATCGTATGCACTTGATGTCGGTTATAATCAACTTGCATGGAAATTAAGACAAGATGATCGTGTTATCGTCATGGAACGTACTAATTTCCGTTATGTTAAACCAGAAGATTTAATTGAAGGATTACCCCAGTTTGCTTCAATCGATGTGTCTTTTATCTCATTACGCTTAATTTTACCGGTACTAAAAACCTTATTAGTACCATCTAGTGATGTTGTTGCCCTAATTAAGCCACAATTTGAAGCTGGTCGAGAGCAAGTTGGTAAAAAAGGGATTGTCCGAGATGCAAAAGTACATGAACAAGTGATTGAGATGATGATTGATTTTGCACTTCGTCAAGGATATGATGTAAAAGCTTTAACTTTTTCTCCAATTACAGGTGGAGACGGGAATATTGAATTTTTAATTCATCTTCATTGGGAAGGTTCAAAGGAAATTGGAAATAACGAATTAAATCAGACACCAATGGAAATTGTAAATGAAGCACATAATGAATTAAAGAAAGTTAAGTAAAGGAAACCAGATAGGTTTCCTTTCAAACTGTTGAAAAACGCTCGTTTTCTTCGTTGCTTCGTCTGACTGTGGTGCACATTGCCGTTTTGGTAACTTAGCTCCTCGTCAGCCTTGGCGCCTCGAATGACAAGCGTTTTCAATTTATGGGACTTTGATATACATTAAAAGGAAACCAAACAGGTTTCCTTTTTCATTATTGAATACACTTGCCCAATTAATATGAGTATTTTTTAGAGAAAAACAATAAATTTCATTTTTAGGGCATCATTTGAATGAAACAAAAAATATTAGCAAAAATTATACGCAAAAATGCAATTTGTGAAAACGGTTAAAAAAATGTATACAATATTTAGTAGATTAGTTAAGATAATGTTAAATAAGTAAGATATTTGTCGGAATTTGCAAAGAGGTGTATTATGAATAAAGGTCAGCGTCATATAAAAATACGAGAGATAATCGCAAAAAATGAAGTCGAAACACAAGATGAATTAGTTCAATCTTTACGAGATCTAGGTTTTAAAGTTACACAAGCAACGATTTCACGTGATATAAAAGAGCTACATTTAGTAAAGGTTCCGTTATCAGATGGTCGATATAAGTACAGTTTACCTGCAGATCAACGATTTAACCCTTTACAAAAATTAAAAAGGCTTTTAATTGATTCGTTTATAAAAATAGATAGTTCAAGCCATCTAATTGTAATGAAGACATTGCCAGGTAATGCCAATGCTGTTGGTGCATTAATTGATCATTTAGATTGGACAGAGATAATGGGGACTATATGTGGAGACGATACAATCTTAATTATATGTCGTACACCCGAAGATTCAGAGAATTTAAAAGAAAAATTTATTGACATGCTTCAATAGGAGAATGGTTTTATAGAGGAGAGAAACTCATTGTTATCTGAAATTATCATTAAAAATTTTGCAATCATTGAGGAAGTTTCTATTTCCTTTGAAAAAGGATTAACTGTACTAAGTGGTGAAACTGGTGCCGGTAAGTCAATTATTATCGATGCTATTGGTCTACTGCTTGGTGGTCGTGGTTCTGCAGAATTCGTAAGATATGATACTGAAAAAGCAGAAATTGAGGGCTTATTTCATATCGAAAATGAAAATCATCTAATTTATTCTAAGTGCAGGGAATTGGGTTTTGAAATTGAAGATGAGATGATCATTTTAAAAAGAGATATAACTGCATCTGGAAAAAGTATATGTCGTATAAACGGCAAATTAGTGACAACTTCTATTTTAAAGGAAGTTGGCGGGCTATTAGTTGATATTCATGGACAACATGAGAGTCAAGATTTAATGGATCAAGAACATCATTTATCGATGCTACAGCAGTATGATGAAAAAGCGATAATTCCACTATATGCAGCATATCAAGATATTTTTAACAACTATACATCTTTAAAAAAACAGTTAAAGCAATTGACTGAGAATGAACAACAAATGGCACACCGATTAGATTTAATTCAGTTTCAGTTAACTGAAATTCAAAGTGCGAATTTAAAAGAAAACGAAGATGAGCAGTTGATGGAAGAAAGGCTAAAAATTTCAAATTTTGAACGAATATATAAATCGCTAGTTGAAGCTTACCAAAGTTTATCGCAAGATGGCTCAGGTTTAGATTCTGTTCGAAGTAGTATGTATTCTTTAGAATCTGTAACGAATATCGATACGGATATAAAAGAAATGCATGAAGGGATAAGTAGTAGTTATTACTTACTTGAAGATATATCATATCGATTACGTGATTCGATTGAACAAATGGAATATGATCCAAATAGACTAAATGAAATTGAAACACGTCTAAGTGAAATATCGATGCTAAAAAAGAAGTATGGGCATAGTGTGGCTGATATTTTAAAATATGCTGAAGGTATTGAAAAAGAGTTAGATACGATTCAGCATAAGGATATGCATATTGAAAAGTTAGAAAAAGAATTAGAAAATGTTACAAGAAAACTAATTGAAGCTGGAAAATCTCTTTCAGATAAGCGAAAAGAACTAGCGTTAAAATTGACTGCAGACATTCATAAAGAACTGAAAGAACTTTATATGGATAAGACTACATTTGAAATCATGTTCTCAGTTGAAGAAGGTACAGAATCAGATCCATTGATGGCTGATAAATTTGTGAAATTTAAAAAAGATGGTTTTGATTTAGTCGAATTTTATATTTCAACAAATCCGGGTGAACCATTAAAGCCTTTAGCGAAGGTTGCATCAGGAGGAGAACTTTCAAGAATGTTCCTTGCGTTAAAAAGTATATTCACAAAACATCAAGGGATTACTTCAATTATCTTTGACGAGGTTGATACTGGTGTTAGCGGAAGGGTAGCACAAGCAATAGCAGAGAAAATACACAAGGTATCGATTGATTCACAAGTCCTATGTATTACTCACTTGCCGCAGGTTGCTTCAATGGCAGATACACATTTATTCATTGCAAAAGTAATAGATGGAAATCGAACGAAGACTTCTGTTACGCCATTAAAAAATGAACAAAAAATAAATGAAATCGCCAGAATGATTGCTGGAGTTGAAATTACAGATGTTACTGTTCAGCACGCTAAGGAATTAATTGAACAAGCAGCTTCTGCGAAATATCAATCTCACTGACAATAAAAAGAGGATGTTTAATGGATAAAATCTATCCATTAAATATTCTCTTTTTTTTATGGGAATTATTGATAAATTAGTAATTGGAAAATGATAAATGAAACATACTAAGACAACATTATACGTTTAAGTATCTATCATATTTTTACAATCATATTTTGCTTTTATGAAGCTAACATTAACTACATAGCCACGAAATAAAAAAATGAATTTGGCACTAAGGAGAGTGATTCGCTTGTGAAAAATTTAAATGTTCAACGAATAATAAAATTTCTTCTCCTTTTATTTATAGTTGGTATTGGCGTGTTTAATATAAATCAAAATAATGTGTTTTCATCTACCATTGATCATAAACAGAGTGAAATTGTTAATGTAGCACTTGGTATGAATGAATTACCTAGTAAAAAGGTAGATGTTAAAGTATTAAACAATTTAAGGATCATACCAGGGGGGCAATCAATCGGAGTTAAGCTTAACTCTGTAGGCGTCTTAGTCGTTGGACATCATTTAGTAAATACAACTTCAGGACAAAAATCTCCAGGAGAAATTGCAGGTATTAAGGTTGGAGATATGATCATAAAAATGAATGGTAAACAAATTGAAAAAATGTCAGATGTATTGCCGTTTATTCAAAGAGCAGGAAAAAATGGAAAACCAATAAAAATCACTGTAAAGCGTGAAGGAAAGTATTATACAAAAATGCTTCAACCCATTCGAGATCAAGGTCAAAATAGTTATCGAATAGGCTTATATATAAGAGATTCAGCTTCTGGAATTGGGACAATGACTTTTATTGAACCAAATTCATTAAAGTATGGTGCACTAGGTCATGTTATTTCAGATAGTGATACTAGAAAAGCAATTGAAGTAGAAGATGGACATATCGTCTATTCAACGGTTACATCAATTGAAAAAGGTGCAGATGGTTCGCCAGGAGAAAAGATAGCTCATTTTGCTTTAGATCGAGGAACAATAGGAAATATTACATCTAATAGTCCATTTGGGATATTTGGTAAAGTGAACTATAAAATAGACAATGGAATTATGTCAGAACCATTGCCAATTGCATTATCGAACGAAGTTAAAAAAGGACCAGCTAAAATACTTACAGTTATTCATGATAATAAAGTAGAAGCATTTGATATACAGATAGTGAGTAGTATTCAACAGAAATTTCCTTCTACAAAAGGAATCATCATAAAAGTAACAGATAAGCGTTTACTGAAAGAAACTGGCGGTATTGTTCAAGGAATGAGCGGATCGCCAATTATTCAAAATGGTAAATTAATCGGAGCAGTCACACATGTTTTCGTAAATGATTCGACAAGTGGGTACGGAGTTCATATTGAATGGATGTTAGATGAGGCTAAAGTACCGATTTATGATTATCAAGAAAATAAAGCTTCTTAAAATAAAAAGTTTAATTAAATTTTATACCAAATACACCTATCGAATTTAGATAGGTGTATTTTTTAGGGGCAGGTAGCGTAGAAGGGCAGGAAGGGCCAAAAAGGGGCAGGAAGATCGGGGAACGCAGGGAAGGCTGGAAAGAGCAATGAAGGGCAGGAAAGCATAAAGGATGGAAATGCATTGAGAAAACTTGAATTTCTATGGAATTTTTTAATATCTTTTTCTTTCTTGTAAATCCTGTCTTTCCTAATTCCTGCTCTTAATTTTAACCTAATGTAAATTTTTATTAAAAATTATAAATTTACATACTATTTCATTTTTTATATAATGAAATAGATATTATTCGACTTAATACATAGTAGTTTTTATTTCAATCGTCGAATGCTAGAAGAAAATGAAGAAAACTATCTATATTAATAAAAATATTCAGAATTTATAATAAAAACAGGAAATAGATTTTTATTGTCGAAATTATCGATAATGAGAAATTCACTATAGAGGATGTAGGGAGGAACGGGCGTGGAGAAAATAAAGGTATTGTTAGTTGACGATAATAAAGAACTTGTTATCATGTTAGAAAACTACATTAACGCACAATCAGATATGGAAGTTGTTGGTGTTGCATTTAATGGACAAGATTGCTTGCCTCTAGTGAAGGATAAAAAGCCTGATGTACTAGTGTTAGATATTATTATGCCTCATTTAGATGGATTGGCAGTTTTAGATCGCTTACGTGCTGGCTTAGTTGAAAAAATTCCAAATGTAATTATGCTAACTGCATTTGGCCAAGAAGACGTTACGAAAAAAGCGGTAGATCTTGGGGCATCATATTTTATATTAAAACCATTTGATATGGAACATTTAATTAGTAATATCCGTCAAGTAGTTGGAAAAGGAAGTGCTGTTACAAAACGTAACGCTCCATCTTTAGTTTCAAATTACGAAAGCAAACCACGTAATTTAGATGCGAGTATCACAAGTATCATTCATGAAATTGGTGTGCCTGCACATATTAAAGGCTATATGTATTTACGTGAAGCGATTTCAATGGTATACAATGATATTGAACTGTTAGGTTCAATAACTAAGGTTTTATATCCAGATATCGCTAAGAAGTTTAATACAACAGCTAGCCGAGTTGAGCGTGCAATTAGACATGCGATTGAAGTAGCGTGGAGCCGTGGCAATATTGATAGCATTTCTACATTATTTGGTTACACGATTTCTATGTCTAAGGCAAAACCAACAAATTCAGAATTTATCGCGATGGTAGCTGATAAATTACGATTAGAGCATAAAGCTAGCTGAACGTTGATTTGACGGGAATTTGAACGGGAATATGCCGTTTAATTCCGATAAATTTTAGCCGATAATTCCAATGAATTTTCTCTCATTATAGCGACTAACTTCTTACGTAAAGTCCTCGGTATTTATCGCATAGACATTATACAATACGCAAAAAACGTTGTCCATATGGGCGGCGTTTTTGTTATTTTTAGGGATAAACGAATTTTACGAAGGATTTACGAAAATAATAATAGGAGGAGAAATATGCTTATCCGTACAGCGTTAGGAAAAGTAATTCATCAAATGAAGATAATGGGTTATAGAGAACGTACTTTAAATGATTATTTTTTATACGTAAATCAATTTGCCGATAAAATGGACCTTATCTACTTAACGGACATTTCTAATGAGTATATTCTGAATTGGCTCGACACTATGAACGTAAGTAGTCAAACGAAACTAACGCGTTTAAAGTGCCTCAAGGCGTTTTTAAGTCGTTGCTATGATAACGGCTGGTATAGTATTAAATTTTGGAGCAAAGTTAATATACGAATAGATAACGTAGTTAAAATCGGAGCTTCCGAACAAGATGTAAATTCTCTAATAGCGAAAATAGATATATCAGATTTCATAGGACTACGTGATACAGTCGCCATAATGTTAATGTATCAATGCGGACTAAGAATACGTACATTATCGCTTCTCGAAGAAAAGCATATCGATTTAAATAATTTACTCTTGCGAATAAGTGGCGACATCTTAAAGAATCGTCAAGAATTAATACTACCATTCGATGATTATGCCGCCAGACTTTTAAGAAAACTCATAAATCGAAATCGAGAGATACGAAGAGAACACCGAGAATCTAACGGCTATGTTATTATAACCAGTAAAGGTCAATGTGTAATAAAGGGAACAAATAACGCTATACAAAAGCGTTTAACCAAATACACTAAGGAGTTCGGGCTTACAAATATTAATCCACACGCATTACGAAGAGGATTTGCAGTACGATTACGTAAAATGGGAGCCGATATAGTGCTTATTTCGAAGGCGTTAGGGCATAGTGATCTAGCGGTAACAACCAAGTATTTAGGTGTGGAAAAAGAGGAAGTAGCAAATGAATTACGTAAGTATTTCTAAGGAGGGATTAACGATGGGAATTAACGAACATTCAGTCGTTCGATTAAAGGACGGAAGAAAAGCCGTTATTTTAATGTGTGTAGATAATCCGCAATGTTACATAGTCGAATATGAGGTTGATGGAGATTACTTAGAAGATACGATTTCACCGGAAGATATCGTCGAGGTAACGTATAAAACTTAACCTAAGAAGGAAATAATCGAATTTATAGCGAATTAATACGTGGGAGGTGTTCGGATGAATACAAAAGACGAAATTAATTCAGTAATTGAAAATATGAGTGAAGGCTATGCTAAGAATCTACTTGCGAATGTATTCTATAGAATAAGCAGTGTAAATGGAGTAAATTATACAACTACTGATTGTTACAAAGATCTAGAAACTCTTTTTATTGAACAAGTAGGCGGTAAGATGATATTTAAATAATGTTTAAAAGCGCTCTTAACGGAGCGTTTTTTATTCGCAAAACTTCGCAAATATAAGAACTACGGGGCTATATTTCACTTGTCATTTGACTAGCACGAAGCTCCTAGCGGACGCCTATCTGTTAAAACTCGGGGTTGCTGAAACTTTCCCTAAACTCTCGATTAAAGGGAAGGTGGGATTATGCCGGAGCAAGAAAGTCGTCGGACCATAAAATCAATGTCGAACGATTCCCTAAACTTATTCCCTAAAGTGTGATAGACTATAATTAGAATGGGAAGGGGACGATAGTATGGCGGTATATGGGTACGCAAGGGTAAGTACGTTAGAACAGGATTTAACCGTACAAATTAACGCGTTAGAGTCGGCGGGTATTGAGGTGTTATTTAGCGAGAAACTAAGCGGTAAGTCAGCGAAAACTAGGCCACAATTAACGGAATTACTGAAAACAGTAAAAGAAGGCGATGTAATAATCGTTTATAAGCTGGATCGTTTAGGGCGCAGTATTTCCGATGTAGTCAGTATATATGAGGAATTATTAGCTAACGGAGTTCATTTCGTATCGATATCGGAAGGAATAGACACGCGTAGGAGTAACGATATTATGACGAAAGCTCTAATAACTATGCTAGGATTATTCGGAGAGATGGAGCGTACGTTTATACTCGAACGGACCGCAGCAGGCCGAGAGTTAGCGAAGAATAACGGCGTTAAGTTTGGACGTCCGGGTATGAGTAAGAAGCGGATTGAGCAAGCGATAGAGTTATGGCAAGCGGGGGAGAAAACAATAGGCGAGATTGAAGACGGTACTGGCGTGAGTAAGTCGGTATTGTATCGCCATATAAAAGAAAGAGGGCTGACTCGTTAATGAGCCGGCTTTTTTTCGTTGCCCCAACCCAATACCTCGAATAGTCGTTTCCTGGTCAATTAAAAATCTGCGAAATAAATTAAACTTAGGGGCTTTACAAATGTAAAGTTAAAAGAATAAGAAAAGCCCTCGAAGATAAACTCCGTTGGGCCAAATGTATACGTAATATCATAAATGCAAATAAATAAAAAAATGTACAAAGGTGGTCATAATCTAATGAAATGGTTTTGGAATACATTAGCAGTGTTACCAATTGTGATATTTTGTATGTTTCTGAGTTACACGCAAAAAAACTTACAGTTAGCAATATTCGGGTTTGCTTTACTTTTATTTATAATATTCATGGATATTTTAATATCTCAAAAAATCAAGAACCCAAATTCAACAGGCTGATGATATATGGCTGCTATTTTAATCCGACCTGTGCTTTCGCCATTAGCTTACCGTCTTGGAACGTAAAGTTAGCGTTAGCTCCCGCAACTCCTGCGGCTCCTTTTCCTTTATACATATACATAATCGTATATCCAGGCTTATCTTTCTCGCCAGCTTCGCTCATAACCTCGCCTTTACCGCCAATAATATCGAATACTTGCTTCGATGTCATACCGTTTTGAATCTTATCGAACTCTGCCTTCGTTATAACAACGGATTTACCGGACTTTTCTTTAGCCGGAGCATCGGTCGTTATTGTAGCTGAGCAGCCACTAGCGAAAATTAATCCGGTAGCGATCGCCGTTCCTAATAGGATAATTTTAATCAATCGTCTCATTATAATCCTCCTAATATTTTCCATTTACATAATTACCTTATTCGACTAGTCCGATAATTATCCTTTATAAAGAAAAAAGCGCCCTTATTGGACGCTCATAATATCGGCTCAGTTTCCGGTACAATATCTTCGTAAATCAGCTCCGGCCGAACCTTTCCGATTAATTTAACTAAATCGTATCCATCGACAAGTTCAATTCCGGTACCTCTAACGTAATCCTGAGCGGTCTTTGTAAATGCGGAAGTAGTAATGAATAGTCCGCGCTCAATTTTATCTTTTGACATCGCTCCGTGTAACTTTTGTAACGGAGGTCTTCCGATATTATTACCTTCCGAGTACATCTTACATTCTACGTATGTGATCTCTTTATTCTTCGTTAATATTATGTCCTTACCGTTATCGTTCGACTGCGGGGTTACTTCAGTATGATAACCGGAGTACCTATATAGGTCCGCAACAAATATCTCGAAATCCCTCGATGAGAAACCCGCGGTAATTTCGAAAATAGTTCGTCCTTTTTTCGGATTGAACGGCCTAAACGCTTGGTCTGTAAAATAACGACGTTTAGTTTGTCGATCAGCTAAGATGTAAAGTGTCGCTAATCCTCCTACAATAAATATACAAATGAGCCATTCTTTGAGGCCCCATGTAGGAATTTTACTTAATGCAATTTTTAAATTATGTACAAACGTGATAAATAGGTTATAGATAATTACAACTCCGAAAACAAGTAATACTCCGTAAAAAGTGTACTTGCCTCCCCAATTACCATATCCTTTTCTGCTATAACTTCTACGTTTTCTTTTACCCAAAAAATCACCACTTGTCTAAATATCAATATCCTCTATTTTAGACATCTTCTTTAACAAGTATCCAAATATCTTCGACTTTTAAGCCAAGTTCATCGGCAATTTTTAACGCCAATGGAAGCTGCGGAAATGATCGTCCGTTAACCAGGCTATTTAATGCTGCCATCGATATTCCAAGCTTTTTTGATAAAGACGTCTGACTAATTCCACGCTCGACCATTATTACTTTTAACCTCGTCTTTACTTTCATAACTGATCCTCCGATAGTTCGTCTTATTAGTATTAATTAGACAACTTGCTAGAAAGTCCTATAAAAAATTTTAAAGAGTACATGCAAATCTGCTAGTTAACTTTAATACATTAATTTTAAGTCGCGACTAGTTAACCAGAAGAATAGAAGGACAATGATGAGTTAACTAACTATTTAACTAAGTATCTAACTAATTAATGATAACTAACTTTTTAAGGTTTTAAGTATTGGGAAATCAATATTTCTAAATTATGTAATAAGAGGGCAGAAGGAAGATGAGAAGGGGAAAATGGTTTAAAACAATTAAAACAAAAAAGGAGAGTCATCTTATGAGAGATTATATGAAGAGTTTATATAGCAGATATAGAGAGTGGAAATTAAGGACTGAATTTGAAAATGAAATAAAAGAATGTTTTCGATTAGGTGAAATATCGCATAAATACGGAGACATGATCGTCTATCCTACGATTGTCCGAATAGGCTTATCCGATAACTGTCTCGAAGCAGTTATGGACTTACCTCGCGGATTTAATCCGGAAGACTTGGCTAAAAAATCGTGGGTTTTCGAGCAGAGTTTCGGACAGAATATCGAACTAAAACGCGTGTCAGCTTCTACGTTTGTCCTTTACGTGATGTCGTTTAATCCGTTTAAGGAGACGATTATGTACGACTTTGAGAAAATATATACCGAAATAATGAAATACAATTTACCGATTTACGTTGGACATACGGCGAGGGCCGGAAGTTTATCGTACGATATGGTAGATCAACCGCACTTACTAATCGCGGGGGAAACAGGAAGCGGAAAGTCCGTAATACTTCGTTCTATTGTCACTACGCTTTTGCTTGCGAAATCTGCGGACGATTTAAAAGTGTATATGTTCGATATGAAAAAATCGGAGTTTTTCTATTACAAGCGGATGCCTCACGTTAAGATTGTCACTCATGAAAAATCGAAAGTTAAGTCGTGCTTTAACGAGATAAAAAAGGAACTTGGCGCGAGAGGTGATTTATTAGAAAAGTATGAAGTTTCGCATGTAAATGAATTACCAAAGGAAATTAGACCGCCATTTATTACGATATTTATAGATGAATTTTCGCTTATTGACGATAAGATGATTAACGATATGCTTCAGCAAATTGCTGCGATTGGCCGAGCGCTAGGTGTGTTCGTTATCTTATCTACGCAAAGACCCTCGGCTAAGATACTTGAAGGTGAGCTTAAAGTACATTTAACGGTTAGAATTGGCGGAAGAGTTCAAGACGTAACAAACAGCCGCATTATTATAGATACTGACGGATGTGAAACGTTAACAACTTCGGGGCATATGAAAGCTAAAACTTCGAAGGGGATTATTGACGTAAAGGTTCCCTTATTAGAAGGTGAACATGTAAAAGCAATGTTAGAGCCGTTGAAAATACCTAAAGAGGAAATTGAGGAAAAGCAGGAAGAAGTCGAAGCACCTAAAAAGGTATCAACAAAGAAAGTATCGACTCGTAAAGTTAGAAACTCAAAAGTCATTGATTGGAGAGGTGCATTCAAATGAAAAACCGCGATCAAGAAATAATAAGTACGTTGGAAAGGTTTAAGTGCTTATCTCGTGACGACTTAATTACGCTATTCTTTAAAGATAAAAAGAGTCCTATCTCTAATTGCAACGCGGTCCTTCGCCGTCTTCGTGACCGTGGCCATATTAAACAATCTAAGCGTCATAATCCCGCAATCTACTTTCCGAATCCTTCGACGATAAAAGAAAACTCCCAAAAAATAGCCCACTTCCAAAGTATCGCGCAGCTATTCATAACCTTACGGAACTATATTAGCGCTTTTGATATAGAACCTAAGTTAGGTAAAAAGGGAGTAGTTGAACCCGACGCCTTTATGATTTTCAATAACAGTCCGTACTTTTGTGAATCACAATTAACGAAATATGATCTTAAGACTATGAAAGCGAAGATTCAACGATATGAGAATTTCTACTACTCCGATGAATGGCGTAAGTTTCCTTGGCAACCGAAGGAGCCTTTCTTTCCTGCTATCGCAATATTTTCGGATACTCATTACGAAATCGATTCATTCCTCGAAATTTATCAATATAGATCAGCAAAAGAGTTACTTCAACTTAGCGCATTGCAAAAATAAAAAGGGCGACCTCATTGGCCGTCCTTTATTTAATTTCATTACTATTATCCGAGACTACATATTCAATAACATCTTCAACTCTACAATTTAAAACCCTGCAAATATCATCAATTACTTTCATCGAAATATAATCGTCTTTACTAATCTTAGCGATAGTAGCAGAAGAAACATTTATTAATTTTTGTAACTCAGTTTTAGAAATTTTCTGTTTGTGTAATGTAGATATCAGTGGTGCATAAGAAAGCATGACTTACCTCCTTTTAAACTTATCTTTAGTTTAGTATATCATATCTTTAAAAAAGTAAAATAAATTGTTGACTTAAATATTTTAAAGAGTATATAATAACTTTAGAAAGTTAAAGATAAGTTTATAAAATTGAATACAGGAGGTCGAAGAATGTTTAATTGGATTTCTTATGAAGATGGAGGGGGCGTAGAAATGGCACTTCAAAAAATAAAGGTTACATACAAAGGCAAAGAGACAAACGGCGATCCTTGGAGCGATAAGAGGGAAGTATACCGTATCGCACCACATATTATCTTGGACGTATATGACGGAAATAGTGACGAATTCGTCTTCCGCATCTTAGATGAAGAACTATACCGCAATAAAGATGAGATTGTTATAGATGATGAAAATTACAATCAGTACATTAAAACTGTTGGCGGTTATATTGACGGGTGGGATATCGATTTTATAGAACAACATCAGGAATTAATAGTAAGCGACCCATTCATTAAAGCAATCGAATATTTAGGAGGGATTCAAAAATGAGACGAGTAACGGTTGAACATTATGTTCAAGGGGAAGTAAGTAATGAGTATCCGGATATGGGAGTTTTATACGAGAATGACACCGTAATAGTAGTTGACCCATACGGACTTATCGAAATTTATACCGCACATCCGCATCCAACAAAAGGCGATGATTTCGTCGTAATTGATCCGCATGAAGAAAACTTAAACGGAGAGAATCAGGAATTTGTAGTTAATCTTATTTTAAACGGAGGGAAAAACTAATGAAGAACCAATTGGTAACCGTAAAGTATATATTCGAGGGTAAGCAGTTTGATCATGAGAACGAACAAGGCGTATTACTTCCTAATAATCGCGTTCTAGTTACGAAGGATAGTTTCGGAATTTATGAAGCAATTGCGACGAGCGATCCGAATATATACATTGTCGACCTCGATAATAATAGTACGGATTATTTTCCGCAAGATGACGAAAATTTCCTTATTAATTTAATCGCAAATTAACCGAAACAAACTGAAAGGATTGTAATAGGTGAGCCGTGATGTTGGCGTGTAGTAGGTAAACACGTCAGCAAGCGGTCTAAATGGAACACGAGGTAATATGGAGCGTTAATTGGCGGCAACCAATCGTTGTGTATTATCCCGGCACAAGATTCCGGCCAGTAAATTTACAATCTACGGAATTTACAAAGGTCTATCGTGATCGATAGGACCTTTTTATTTTCGGAAATACCGTCCAGAAATTTAGTTGTAATTGTATTATTGGGTATAGGTTTAATAAATTTCGAAAATAAAAATTTACTAAACTTTTCGTAGCTCTTTTAATTACAATGATACCTTAAAAGGAGTAAACAAAAATCCAAAATAGAAACTTAGTTTACTTTCTCAATATTTTCTAGTTCTTCTGTTAAATTATTTTTAAATGGCGACACAAAGGTATTAGTAGATAAGGGTGCCCTCCAATTTCCTTATTTTTTTATTTGAGGGTAAACAAAATAATACTAGGAGTGATTCTATGAATTCGAAGTTAATGAAGTTCATTCGCCAATCGAAAGGATTATCGCAGCAAGAAATGGCAGACCTACTAGGAGTTAGCAAACCGTTAATCTGTTTTATCGAGCAGAACAAGAAGAACATTAGCGATAGAGTAAATACAAGATTACGAGAAACTTTCGGTATTGAATACGTATCAAACTGCCGCAAGTTCTTGGAAGAAAATAATTAAGGAGGATTAAAAATGGGCGAAAACAAAGTATTACCTTTCGATACGGAACTAGGCTTCACGGCTTTACCGAAAGCAGTCTGTCAATTTTACGTAAGGCATCCGAAGTTTAACCCGTCTGCCGAGCGACTTTATCGTTATTTGCTATCGAGATTTAACGCTAATTATGGCTATGCCTTTCCGTCTTGGAACAGTATCGTCAGGGAGACGGCGTTATCTAAGGGTACAGTGAGCGCGGGACTTGTTGCGTTAGAAGAACTAGGATTGATTAATCGCTTTAATCACAACAATGGCGGCGACTTCAGTAATAAGATATACACGTTCAATAAGCCAATCGAAAATGAAGCCGAGTTTATGATGAGATTTGAGAAAGAAATCGCGGAACTTAGTGGGAAGAAAAGGCCAAAAGGAGGTAAGAAAAAGGAAGGTAGTTCAATTATTGAAATAGTGTAGTTCAATTTTTGAACCAAGGTAGTTCAATTAATGAACACTATATATACTTACTTACTTAGACCTACTTATATAAACATACGGCGCCAAATAAATTT
Source organism: Gottfriedia luciferensis (assembly GCF_002156865.1). GTDB lineage: Bacteria > Bacillota > Bacilli > Bacillales > Bacillaceae_G > Gottfriedia > Gottfriedia luciferensis. The sequence continues at coordinate 17,245 of NZ_NCTA01000038.1, forward strand.
GTCGCTATCTATTATCTTATTAAATTATATATTTATCGAAAATAAAAGAAACAATATAAAACTACAAAGGTAGTTCAATAATTGAACTAGGGAGGTAATGGTATGAAATGTATATTATCTTTACGAGTAGCGCGTCATTTATTATCGAAAGGTTTCCAAGTAATTGATATTGAACCAAGCCGAAAGGTGAACGGTCAATTAGTATTTATATTTGAAGAAACACCGGAACTTATTGTTGAATTAGCGGAATTAAGAAAATAGTATCAAACAACCGATTAAACGACTAAGGAGCGATTAATTATGTTAACGACTAAAACGGCTAAAACAATAAAAATTGAAAACGTAGAACCAGGTGCTGGCGCAATTGAGTACGCAAAGCATTTAACGGTAGGGTTAACACGCGAAGAAGCTGCGCCAATTATCGCGGCCTTAATGAGAGGCGAATTAAATAATCCGACAGATAATCGTGTTAAACAATGCGACTATTGCAGTTATTGGTGGCGTGATGATAGCTTACGTAATAACAAAAGAACTTGCTCGGACAGATGTAGAACAAAAATTAAATCATTGCATACAAGCGAACGACGCGCAAAAGAGGCGTTATTGAACCCGGAGCCAAAAGAAAAGAAGCATACGCTTATGGACGATTACATTTGGTGGCTTGAATACCCGTTTTGGATCAACGAATACTCTATGATTAAGATCGGATGGAAATATGAAAAGCCTTCAGGTATTGCGTTAATGGATTATGTAGATTCGAAGAATGCGCTTTACGGAAAAGGTAATCGTAAAAAGAAAACTAGAGAGCTAGAATTTTAAATGGCGACAAAAAGGTATAGATAGGAAAGCCCATGATAGGGCAGTATTTTTTTACGGAAAATGTACGGAAAAGGAGGGTTATAAATGAGAGTGCAAACATTTAAAGCGACGAGGTTAAAACTTGGTATGTCGCAAGCGGCTTTTGCTGAATACTTAGGTATTTCGGAATCAACAGTAGCAGCGATCGAGAATAATAGACGAGTGATTTCGGACGTAGTACGCGGAAAATTAGCAGAAAGAATTGCGGTAAACGAGGAACTTTTAGCTTTTTTTAAAGCTTATGAAAAAATTGTAAATACTTATCCATCTTAATTTTATGTCAATATCAAATAATTGTCAAGGAGGTTTAAACGATGAAAAAATGCCGTTATTGTAACGAAACAAAACCGATTGATCAGTTCGAAGTAGATAAAAGGACTCCTACCGGATATACATCACGTTGTAAAGCGTGTAGGTGCAAGGCTAGGCGTCAAAATGGTTCGTACTTTATGGAACGTATTCGCAAATACGGTTATAGAAATAGTACTTCCGTCAATATATCGGTGGAAGAAATAGAAGTGTTGTTGCAACAGAGAAATTGTTCATATTGCGGTTGCGAGTTAAACGGTGAGCAAGGACATACGCAACAAGCAACGATTGATCACACTTATGGAGGAATTAATTTAGCCTCAACATTAACAGTTTGTTGTAGAAGTTGTAATTCTGCGAAAGGTCGTAAGCACGTTTTCGAGTTCTATCAAGATTCAGAAAAGTTTACGGATGAATTATGGAGTAAATTTGTAAGAGATTTTACTTCGAAATTAATTTCAAGGGATATTAGCGCTGAAGAGGTTGAAGAAATGAAAGTTCGCTTTGAGAACGAATTCAATGCTTTGGGTGAATTGAGAAGTTAAAGTAATAACGGAGGTGATAAGGTTGCGACATTATATAAAAGTTTCAAAACGGGAAGTTGAAGGGCTTACAATTTACTGCGCTATATTTTTTGGGAATGACGGTCAGCTTTGCGATTGTATCTGCGGCTCATTTGAAACGGAAGATATTTTTTTCGAAGGAGTAGAGACTATCGTTCAGTATCACGGATTTTATAACTACGAAGTCGCTTCGGACATAATTTCGTACCTTCATCATTACCGAGGAATGCCTGGTATTACAGTTCATTATATATACGAGATGCCGGAAATTGACGACCTAGTTAAACAGGAACTGCCATTACTTAGAGAATTGTACGAATTTCCACCGATTATTCCTAAGCGAAAACCTTCAAAGTTTAATGCTTGGATATATCGAGTTTTAAAAAACAAAATTACAAATTTAGAGGAGATGTTTGAATATGAAATTTAATTTTATCGACCAATTTTTAGAAGAGAGAGAAAATCGTCAAGCTAAGCATCAGGAGTTAATCGATCAAGAAGAGAAAGTATTATCTGATTTAAAAGCTGCTAAAAGAGAATTTGAAATTTGTATGATGAGTTCAATTGAAAACGGAAAAGACGCAACTGAAGAGTTAGATAAACTAGAAATAAAGATTGAAGAAGCAAAAAAATCATATGAAAGATGTAAAAAAGCTACAGAAGTATTTTCGGCATTATCGACAGAAAAAATTACTGCTAACGATGTATTAGTTGAGTTTAATGAGATTTTCTACCCTAAGTATAACGAAGAGATATTTCAACCTGTGTTAAAGAAAATTGAACAATGTAAAAAGGATTATTTTGCAGCTTTAGAAGAATATCAAGGTGTTATAAAAGATTTCGAATGGGAACTAAACAAGTGCCAACGTAATTTAAGTAGCTTTTACTATTATAAGCTTAATCGTTTAGAAAACGAATTGAACGTTCAAAAAGCCGAAAAAATATTCATTCAGCAAGGAGAGGTTCGATAATGAATTCACATATTGTTCTTAATGAAATGAGGAAAAAATTAAGCGAAGAAAGTAAATTTACTGAAGATGACTTAAAAAATATCGCTGCGGCTGCTAAGGCATTAGGTTCACTTGAATCTCGTGTTACTTATGCTTCAGTTAAACAAAGATTTAATAGTCAATTGACTGAAGATGTTAGTAATACAAATAAATTGTTTTTAGATAGGCTAGATGCATTAAAAGAAAAAGGTACGATTACAGACGATGAGTATGAAACTCAAAAGAAAATTATTTTAGAGGATAACTTAGAGGGGGCTTAATAGCCCTCTTTTTATTTATAAAGGAGGTTAAATTAATGAACGAATTAGATGCAAAATTCAATGCACGTAGTCAGCGTTTATTTGAACTCGGTGTTTTAGCGAACTATATCGTCACAAAAGGGGATAAATCGAAACGAGTTCCTACGAATTTAATAAAAGGATTAGAAGATTTTAAGTTATCGCTAGAATCTATGCGTGATGATCCACGCTTTAAGTCGATTGCACAACTAAATATCCAGTTTATTAATGAAGTAGTTTTATACGCTAAAGCGGTTAACGCAGGAAATGCGGCTCTAGCAAAGGATCATTTACGTAATTCAGTTGATTTACACGAAAAAAGCGATGATTTAATTTACGCTTTAGTGGAAGAGTTGAATTAGAGTTATGGCGAATGAATTCGAAATAGATGTAAGTAGACTCCAATTATTATTAAAACGATCCCCGCAAGCGGCTGCAAAAGGTGCTAAACGTGGATTACACTATGCGCTTGATGATTGGAAGAAGGAAGCAGTAGATATCGCTCCTATCGATAAAGGTACACTAAGACGCGGGATAAAAGCTGAAGGTATAACCGGAAATGATATAAATTTAACAGCAGAAATATCTTCGATTGCGATTGAAGCAGGTGAAAGTGGTAATTTCAATTATGCGTACTATATTCACGAGTTAGATGCTGGCGGAGCTCGAGTTAACGTTGAAAAGAAGTATCTAGACAAATCTGCTGAATCTAATAAATCAAAATGGATGCGGTGGATAGAAGACGAAATAAAAAAAGAATTAAGAAGGGAAGGTTGGTGAAAGTAAATGATAAGTTTAACATCTGCTTTAAGATTAAGGGATGATGGATTTACGAGTGGAATGGCGCGTGCAAATAGAGCAGTTTCAAGAATGGCAACGAGCTCGAGCAGCTTAACAAGTCAAATCGTTAAACTTGGCGCAACTTATAAAGCGGCAACTTTCGCAGTAGATACGTTGAAGACGAGTATGCAGGGTGCTATGCAAATGGAGACCGATAAATTAACACTTTCTGCGCTTGTTAACGATACTCAAAAAGCGAATAAGCTTTTCGATATGCTTCAACAAAAAGGACTTAAATCGGTGTTCTCGGATTCCGATTTTATGGGAGCAGGTAAAGCGTTCCTTCCAATTACGAAAGATTTAGGGCAAATTAATAGTTTGCTCGGAATAACTGAACGATTAGCGAGCTCTAATCCGATGGAAGGTATGGTCGGAGCAAGTTTCGCGATCAGAGAGGCTCTTAGTGGCGACCTGGTATCGTTACAAGAACGATTCAATATCCCGCGATCAACGTTAAAAGCTACGTTTAAAGGCGCTGACACGGCGACCGAGAAAATTCAAGCGTTAGATAAGGTATTAAATCAACTGGGATTTACGCAGAAATTCGTTAATCAAGTTAATACTTCATCTTCCGCACAATGGCAGACATTGCAGTCGAATGTTACCACAGCACTCGCCAAGATGGCCGGAGCTGCACTCGAAAAGCTCAAGCGGCCATTGACCGATATTAATAACTGGATTCAGAACGGCGGATTAAACTTCTTGAAGGAAAAAGGCAGCGATTTTCTTGCTAGCGCCGTATCGAAAGCGGTCGAGCTCGGGACTTATATTAAAGGTAATTGGCCGACAATTAAGCAGAAATTCGTAGACTTTAATAATTCATTAGAGCCGATCAAATCAGGATTTAGCGCGATATTAACCGGTGTTAAAGGCGTAGCTAATTTAATTACGAGTCATTGGTCCGGAACAATATCGGTCGTACTCGCTCTCGGTGCCGCAATGGTAACTTTTAAGTCAGCCGTGCTCGGATTAATGATAATTAATACCTTGATAGGTGTCGTAAATGGACTACGGCTAGCTTACGGATTACTGACCGGAGCTCAATGGGCGCTAAATGTTGCAATGGACGCCAATCCAATCGGCGCTATTATATTAGCGATATCTGCATTAGTCGGAATTTCCGTGTTACTTTACCGAAACTGGGATTTAGTGAAAGCGAAGACAGTTGAGTTATGGAATAAATTAGGACCGTTAAAAGGTGTATTTTTAGCGTTATTAGGTCCAATCGGTTTGGTAGTTTCCGCAATCAAATCGCTTACATCCCATTGGAACGGCTTTAAGGCTTCAATTTCGAACTTTAGGATGCCGAGTATAGGAATGCCGAAGATGTTTGGCGGTAATGGGTTGATTCAAAGCGGTCAATCGCATTCAAAAGCGGGCGGAATTTCTAATGTCCCATACAACGGATATCACGCTAGACTACATCGCGGTGAAAGAGTATTGACGCCTGAAGAAAACGACGAATACAAAAAAGGTCGCGGTAAATCCGGCATAACTATATCAGGTAATACGTTCCATGTTCGTCAAGAGTCCGATATTAAACAAATAGCGTACGAATTAGCTAAGTTAATCGAAAGGGAGGCGTTTGCTTGATGGGAAGATTAGAAGGTAATGGAGCTTCAAGATTTATAAGGTTAATGCAAATATACGGGAAAAACGATTCTATGAACGTAGATTACGCGACGATTACCGCAGTTAATCCATTCAAACTTAGAATAGACGGATGGAGGTTTGATCTAGAATCTGACGACTTTGAGATTTGCGAGTATTTATCAAAGCATAAACGCCAGGTTCGAATTAGTGGCGGTGAAGTAGTTGGGTTAGAATTCCAAGATGAATTAAAAGTCGAGGATAGAGTTGTCGTCGTATCTTATAACAACGGTCAGCGATTTATTGTATTAGATCGCGTGGTAGGCTTTGAAGATTAAAATTACGGCGTCCTTCTAAAGAGGGGCGCTTTTAATTTGGAGGTTAAAAATGGATTTAGACCTAAAGAAGTTAGAAGAAGACATCCGCAAACTCAACGAAGAATTAGAAGAACTAAAAAAGGATCGAGTTGCAAAAGGACTACCCGCAGAAAGGCCACCGCATTTTGTTTCGAGGGTGCTTACGGAATTATTAATTGAACGGGTTTGGCCATTACGTAATTTAATCGTTAAATACGCTTCATTACTAGCGGCATCAGGTACTATTCTCGATTTGGACGTTAAGAAACTGCGAGATAAATATTCGGATGATTTAACGCTGCTTACTGAATCGGTAGGAATGCTTAGCGGATTGACCGGCGTAATGCTGCTCGACTGTTTGAATAAAATCGAAAAGGCACAACTATCGGAAGAAGCTGAAGCTAGCGACTTAATGCGTGACTTATATACAAATATTGAGTTGTGCGAAAAGGGACCGTTGCTTATCGAAGAAGTACCGGAACAATTTGACGATGAAGAATTGGCGAGAGCACATTACGAAAAAATTAAACATTTAATTTAAGGAGAGATATTATGAAAGCAATTGATTATAAGAAGCGATTGACGGATCAACAAGCGAAAGCAGCGTATCTAATCGTGCTAAATGATTTCGAAGGCGGTAAGCAAACGCAAGAGGAAATCGCACAGGAAGTCGGTATATCACGTAGAACTCTATTAGATTGGCGCAGAAAGCCGGATTTTATTGCGTATCAAAGCGCATTATCCGACCAACATCTCGAAGCTTACCGAAGTAAAGCCGATAAGATGCTCATTGAGCTAGTCGAAAAAGGATATACGAAGGCGCTCGATTTGTATTATACGTTATTAGGCCGTAAAGTAACGAAGACAGAAACGACTGAAGTCCGCCAAGTTACTACGTATTTAAGTGATGACGAAATACAAGCAGAGTTAGAAAAGTTAACGAAATCTATCGAGGAATAACGAACTTATATAATAGAAGAAACTGGACGGACTATAAATCCGTCCCTTTTTTTATTTGAACAACTTTTTACCACGTTTTTTTATATTGTTCTTTTCGAACAAATTAGTAACAGGCGAAGCTTCTTCGTGCTTTTCTTTAATATCAGCTTGAGCATATTTTACATATCGTTCTGTCATCGCCATATCCGTATGACCTAGAATACGTTGTAATGCAAAAGTATCTCCGTTTGATCGTAAAAACTTAACAGCGAAATAATGTCTGAATGTATGAGGACTTACGCGGACTCCTTTTACACCGACTTTTAAAGCATATTTTTTTAACATTTTAGCAAAAGTATCCGCCATATAACGCTCCCCAAATGATGTTAAAAAGAGGTAATCAGTTGGTTCAACGTTAATGTAATTAACAAGTGAAGCTAATTCTGTAGCGGTTTTTTTGGAAATAGGTACTATGCGTGATCGCTTTGTCTTAGTAATTTCCCCACGTAAAGTTATTTGACGTAATGAGAAGTCAATATCATGTAGCTTTAACTGCGTCATTTCTCCGACCCTAATTCCGCAATCACACAAAACGAGCATCATTACGTAGTCTCTGAAACCTGTATATGTCTTTATATTTGGAGCAGATAGCATTTTTAATACATCGTCGTCTGTAAATATTTGAAACGTATCTTCTGTTTCGGCTTGATACTTAATTGAAGACGCTGGATTTACCGATATATGCTTTTCTTTAACTAAAAAATTAAAGAATACGCGTAGAATCCGAATGATATTATTTACCGAACGCGGGGAGATTCCTTTTACTTCGGAACTATTCGTAGGATGGTCATCCCATTTTACCTTATCGAAACTCATGTATTCGATATATTCTCGGATTGTCTCAGTAGATAGTTCGCGGTGTTCCTCTAAGTAATACCATTTACTAAAATGCGATAGAGACTGCTCGTATGTTTTTAAAGTTTTCTCCGTCCTATTTTCCAACCGTTTAGCGGATAAAAATAACTCGATCCCTTCGTCAAGATTGAACCTAGCCGGAATTTTAGTCCGTGCCTTAAAAGTGAATTTGCGTGAATTTGACGTCTGATTTTTCGCCAATTTATTCGCCTCCTAATTCCGATGAATTTGCCGTGAATATGGCGATAAAGACCGATGAATTTGCCGATGAATTTATCGGAATAAGCATAAGGAAACCGTGCTAAATAGCGTCTTATCAACTTTCGCAAAACCAACAAATTCAGAATTTATCGCGATGGTAGCTGATAAATTACGATTAGAGCATAAAGCTTCTTAATCAATTTTTTTGTCTCATTTCCACAAAAAAATGGAATACAATTCGATTATCTTCAAAAAGTGATTCCACCGACATTCCGTTATAGCGAATAACTTCAAATGAGATCTTCTGTATTTTTCGCAATTGCAATTATATGTCATTAAAAAGCGTTGTCTAATTAGGCAACGTTTTTCACTTTTAGGCACTAGCTAAGAGATAAAAGCTAGATTGATTTGCATTGTTATTTTTAGTGTGCTATAATATTATCTGCGCCACTGATTAAAGAAGAAAAACGATATTATTACTATGAAATTTGGAAGAAAATTGGACGTATTCCATGACGCGTCAGCTATTTCAACCTATTTCAAGATGGTAGTAGTGTCTGTTAGTGAAGATTGTTGTGAAACAAGCTGCCTAATGGAACGGCCCTGGAGCCGAATTGCGAAAGAGAGGTAGGGCTTTCGCCAATAGACAACAATTTTAAATTATAATTAACTAACATATATTAAAAGAAGGCTATTCGTATACGTTGTACGAATAGCCTTTTTCAATTTAGTAAGTAATGAATAAAAAAAGAACAACCAAGAAGTTGTCCTTTTTTTATTAAAAGATAAATACGATTGTAAAAACAATTGCAACAATAAAACGGTACACTGCAAATCCAGTTAGTTTTACTTTTTCTAATAGTTTTAAGAAAGTAACAATTGCAAGTAAAGCTACTACAAAAGCTGTGATAAATCCTGTAGCGAATAAAGGTAAGTCAGACGCGCTTAGGATATCAATGTTTTTTACTAAATCTAAACCACTTGCAGCAATCATCATTGGAACAGCTAATATAAACGTAAATTCTGCAGAAGTTTTACGATCTAGACCAAATAATAATCCCCCAGCGATTGTAGAACCTGAGCGAGAAAATCCAGGCCATAGAGCTAACATTTGAAAGCAACCAATAATAAAAGCTTGTTTATAAGAAATATGATCTAAATCAGATGATTTAGGCTGTTTAGAAACTTTCTCAGCAACAATCAGTAAAATACCACCAGCAATTAATCCAATTACAACTGTTTTAGGTGAAAATAAAACATCTTTTATAAAATCATGGAAAATTACACCTACAATACCTGCTGGAATAGCACCGATTATAATATGAATTAAATTAAGGTTTGTTTTTCTATACCCCTCAGATTTAACACCTAGTACTGACCAAAGGCGTTTCCAGAAAACTACTACTACTGCTAATATTGAACCGAGCTGTACAACTACTTCAAAAACAGAAGCCTTCGCACCGGTAAAGTTTATTAAGTCAGCAACTAAAATCATATGGCCAGTTGAGGAAACAGGTAAAAATTCTGTTAATCCTTCTACCATACCCATAATAAATCCAATTAACCAATCAGGTAACATTTTAAAATACCTCCAAAATACTTGTCTTAGTAGAATTATTCACAATACTTATCATTTTACTTGAAAACGAACTAATATGAAAGGTTGATTAGATTAAAAATAACTCATATTTGTTAAGTTTACAGTACATGTATATATAATTTATATTAAGTTAATTTTTTTAGATGGATTTGGAAATAAAAAAAGAAGCATCAAAGGCTAGTTAATGAGTTATTTTATTTAAATGGCTCTGGTAAAAAAGAATGTTGATGATTTCCGTTCCAGGGTGCTCGCTTTCATGGGGCGAGAGCTGAGCCTCCTCGGCAAGCCTG
>NZ_NCTA01000039.1 GCF_002156865.1 Gottfriedia luciferensis
AAAGGCAGGAAAAGCAGGAAAAACAGGAAAAGCAGGTAGGAAATATATTATATAGAGGAATTCAATAAAATGCTTTAAAGTCTTTTAATATCTTTTCCTTTCACTTTCCCCTTAATCCTGCATTTCCTTGTTCCTGCTCTTAAGCATGCATCCTGTAGTGGAAATAAACATCACCCAACTTCCTTTACGAAAATTTAGTCATTATTTCACACGCTTATTTTTCAACAGCGTGAAAAAAACAGAGTCCTGAGATTGAGTTTTTTTAATCTATTAAAATCTAAATAAAATAAAGTTTAAAAACTTTTAGACATGCTGTCACGAAAAGCAAAAGTTTTCATATTAATAGAATATATTAACAAAATAGACAAGCTTTTATAATGCTACTTTGGGGATATCGTCTATTAATAAAAGAAAGGTGATAGTATGAGAGATCCGAGATTGCCAAGACACCCACACCCATTTCCACCTATACCTCCTGGCGAAAGTTTTGCGTTTGTAACAAATAGTGGAGGGACAGTTCCAGTTGTAAAAGAAGGTACAAAAGTTTCCTTCCCATCATTTCAATATCTAGGTGAAGGAATAACAATTAATCAAGAAAATGATCGATTAACTGTTGAGCAACCAGGTAATTACTTTATTGTTTACTCTGTAAATTTAACTGAACTATTAAATGTATCTACAAGAATTCTAGTAAATGGTAGACCAATCAATGCATCAACAATTGCAACTGTAGTGAATAGATCAATCTTTATTAGTCAAATGATCTTACCATTAGAAGCTGACGATACAATTTCACTTGAATTGTTTGATTTTGAAGGAACAGTTACGCTGCTACAAGGCGCTGGAGCAACACTAAATGTTTTCAAAATACATTAAGTAAAAATTTGACTAGGTTGCTATCATATCGCAAGAATGCATTGCTTTTAAAAAGTAGTGCATTTTTTAATGAGTTAAAAACATAGAGTATTAAAGGGGAATCGAATGAAAGGTGCGAACCTACATAATAGAGAAGGTTATAAAAGAAAGGGGAATATTTCTTTGAGTAAAAAGGAGTTTATACTAGATCAGTTAGAAGTTTGTCGTAATGCTGAAAGTTGGATTAAACCATTAAGTATAGCATTAGAAAATTTAAGCTTAGAAGATATTATGTGGAGGCAAGAGGAGTCTTCGCATACAATAGGTGAAATCGTATATCATCTATACTTTTATAATGAAAGATGGTTAAAAAGGTTTAAAGGAGAAATACCTGAAGAAGTGATTGAAAGTAATGCTTCAACATTTAGAGGAATCGAAAATTTTACAATAAAAAGTTGGCTAGAACTTGTTAACCGACTAGATGAGAATTTAGCAAATTGGCAGAAAGTTATAATGGAATCAACTGAAGCAAAGCTTTATGAACAGATTCCAAACTTTCCAGTAGATGCAGAATGGTGGAGGGCATTGTCTAATCTATGCACTCATAATGTCTATCATATAGGGCAAATCATTTACATTCGAAAAGCCCAAGGCTCATGGAAAATAAGAGATTAGTAGAAAGGTCTTTTAATATCTTTTACTTCCTCCTTAATCCTGCCATTCCTTGTTCCTGCTCTTAATACAGTGGGAAATAATGGTATAATTAGTTACATTGACTGCTCCGAGTTTTCTTTATTAAATGAATCGAAATAAAGGGCTCTATTAAAAAAAAGCAGGAATAGATAGAAAGAGAATTGAAAAATAGGATTAAGAATCCATTGAGAAAAAATAAAGAAAACGGAGATAAAAATATGATTGCACAAAATGTTAAGTCTCACATTTTGAAAAAATACAATGTTAACGAAGCAGATTTTTTAGGGAAAGGGCAAGAAGCAGAAGTTTACTCGCTTGATCATGAAAGAGTGATAAAATTATATAAATCAACAGCATATCCAAAACTAAAAATTTTGAAGCAATTTTATGAATCAATGAATCCAAGTAATGTAAAGGTTGAATTACCAAAAATTCATGAGATCATAAAGGAGAAAGATGCTATTTTAACAATTGAAAAACGAATTGAAGGTAGGAATATTCAAAAGGATTTATCTTATTATGATGACAAACAATTAGATTCTTTTTTTGAAGACTATTTATCTACTATATTAAGTATTAAAACAATTAAATTAAATAAACGTTTTAATGGAATCAAATTATTAAGTGATTATGAAATCTCTTCTGAAGACTGGTATGGTTTTTTAAAACAGTCACTGCTCAGAAAAAATATAGAAGTAGAAGACTTTTTGCAAAAAGATGTTTTTCATTACGAACAGAAATTAAAACGATTACTTGATGACCTATCCATCGAATATACAGGAATCTATTCATTGATCCATGGAGATTTTTATCCATCAAATCTTTTAGTAAATAAAAGCGGAAAAATTAGTGGTGTAATTGATTTTGGATTAATGACTTTGTATGGAGATCCATTATTTGATGTAGCACTAAGTTGGATTCTATTTGATTTGTATGATGAATTAGGAGAAGTAAAATTAGAAAGATATTTAAATAAAATCGTTAATAAATTAGGAGACGAAGCTAAGCGTACAATTCACTTATACGTTCTTTTTTACAGTATTTATTCAGCCAATTTCTTTTCTCCAGATTGCAGTGATGGGCACTACCAATGGAGTGTTCGTAACTTAAATAATGAAAAATTTTGGGCGGCATTAGACGTTTAAAGAAGAGCTATGAATTTATAAGTTTAAACTATTAAATACTAATTTTTAGAAAAATGAATTCGAATCTTTTGTCGTGTTCAAACTGATTAATCATTTGTTCACGATTATTTTTCAATAACATGAAAAAGCTCACTAAAAATAGTGAGCTTTTCAGTGTGTAGATAATGTCTTATTTATCTGAATATCAGACTGATTGAAAACGTTTGTCTTTCGAGGCGCGAAGCCCGGTGAGGAGCGGAGTTACCATTAAACGGTAATGAGCACCGCAGGCGGGCAGTCTGAAATGCTCACTAAAAATAGTGAGCATCTTAGTTGTTTATTTATTCACTTCGGATTTAACTAAATTAGCAACAAGTATATAACGTTGAGGAGCATGTCCAATGTAACGAAATGGATAGCAAGTGCTTACGGTTAAAGTCGGTCTTATTTTTGGGACGATAACAGTACGATCATCCTTATCAACGATTCGAATTTTATGAACTTTGTAGGTAAAAGTACCAGCAGAAGTAGTAACAATTAACGGATCACCGATTTTTACCTCACCAAGCTGACGAAATACAGTATCTCGATGACCAGCAAGGACGCTGTTATCTCTTTCACCTGGCATAACAGATTTAGCGTAATGACCAATTCCTTTTGCAAGCTCATCCTCATCTGTCCCGTGGAAGATTGGTAAAGTTGCTTTAATTCTAGGAATTGTTAGAGATCCCATTTCATCTCCAAAATTAGGGTAAGTCTTATAAAGAGGTTCATTTTTTTTCATTTGCTTCAATTTACTTGCAGTTTCTTTATTAATTTCTTTTTTAAAATCATCTTTTGACTGTTTATAAAGAATATAGGTTTTAATCATTGAAAAAGCATTTGTTGAAGCAAAAAATAATCCTACAATAAAAAGAAGTGCTGAAAAAATAAGTAGAACTTTTCGTTTACGATTCATAGGTTTAGCGTTTAGCGATTACTTTTTTACGTAAAACAACAGCAGCCAACATCATAAGCATACCAACCATTGTCCATTCAGTCGTGTGAGTTGCAGTAGTTGGAAGTTTTCCGCCTTTTTCTGTTCTAACAGTAACATTCGGATTTTTAATTGCTTTTTGAGTATCTTTAACTAAATCTACTAAGTTATCATTACCTAAAAGTGCATCTTCTGTAAACAAAGCGTCTAATAATAGATTACCATTGTTGTCATAAATAGCTAAATATACTTTTACATTTTCCATAGATTCCATAGAGTCATCCATCGTAAGTAATTTAGCAAAAGTTAAAGGCGTTTTAACACCATTTTGTTCAATAGAAATTTTAACATCAATTTTCAATGTCGATTCAAGCTCTTTAATGATATTAATTAATTCTACTTTTAATCCAGCTGGTAATTCTTCTGGAGCAGTATCCATTGAGAAAGTATCTGCATATTTATCTTCTAAAGTAGTTGCACGATCAGCTAAAGCTTGTAATTTTGCTTCAATAGTAGGATCATTATTTACTACTTTTTCTAAATATGTTGATAAGTTAGTTATTTCTGTTTGAGTAACTCCAAACGCTGAAAGAACACTAGATATATCTTCCATTGATGGGAACTCGTCACTACTTGAGTCATCTTGATCTAAATAGATTAAGTTTTCAATATCAGAAGTAAAGTAATATGTGTCTAGTAATGATGCATTTTTGTCCATATCATCATATTTAACTGCTAGATCGATCACTTCTTGTTCAGTATATCCATTTTCTTTTAGAATTGCGTTTAAACTCTTTTGTGTCAGTCTTTCACCTAAAGTGTCTTTCAATTCTTTAACTGAATCAAAATCAGAGATTGACTCATCATAGTAAGTATTTAAGTAATCTTCTAATTGTTCTTGAGTTAGATGAATACTTGTTAAATAAGTTTTTAATTCATTTGCATTTGGTGCTGCGTATGCAGTAATACCTGGCGTGACTAAAGCTGCGGATAAAACGACTGTTGCTAAAACCTTTTTCATGTTGCTTCCCCCTTAAAGTGATACCCAATAATGTAAAAGTGCTAGACTAAATGAATGATTGATTTGATTCAAATGTACTAAATGAATAAGGGCATAAGAAAGCCGATTATTTTGATTAAATAAATAATCGGCGTCAGAAAATGATTATTCTGATTCTTTTGGAGCTCGAACAACAGATTCGAACTTTCCTTTATGAGTACCGTCACAGTATGGTAAGTTATTAGATAATCCACAGCGACATAATGAGAAAGCTGCTTTTTGAGGATATGTATTACCTTCAGCATCGACTAGTTGAACTGTACCTGTTACACGTAATGGACCATTATCTAAAACTTTAATTTGAACATCTGACATATCATTTACCTCCTACACACATTTAGAAATATTATAATTTAATTTTATGTTAAAATAAAAGGGGAAATTTAATTAATTATTAATTTTTGTTACTAAATTTTTATAAAATAGGAATTTGGTAGAGATTAAGAATCAAATTTGATCGTAAACAACAAAATTCACAGTAAGGAGTGACAATTATGATTCGATTCGCAAAAAAAGAAGATACAAAGCAAATTGTCCCTCTAATTGTACAAGCAATTGAAGATATTGTATTTATGTTAACTGGGACATCGTCATATGACCAAGCTACACCGATATTAGAATATTACGTACAATCTGAGCAAAATCGATTAAGCTATCGTAATTGTTTAGTAAAGGAACATGAAGGGCAAGTAGTGGGGGTAATCGTTGCCTATCCATCTTCAGATTTATCAGAACTTGATCGTGAGATGCTAAAAATAATTAGCAAAAACTTAAATATCGAAAATGTTAAAGTAGATAGAGAAGCTGATGATCAAGATTTTTATATTGATACGTTGTCAGTGCATCCAGATTTTCAAGGCAAAGGAATTGGAACCGAATTATTAGAGGGATTATTGTCCTTTGCGGAAAAAAAGGGAGTAACCCGTGTTTCATTGAATGTTGATCAAAATAAACCATCTGCACGTCGATTATATGAAAAAGTAGGATTTAAGTACGAAAAAGTAAGATCGATTATGAATCATCCATACGATTATTTAGTTTTCCCAATTAGTAAAAAAATATTCCAAACAAAAGTCGTTTAAGATGCATCCTTTCGATTGTTTAAGTTAAAATTATAAATGATAAAAGGAGGGATACTTTTGAATTTTTTTACATTTGCAAATCCAACTGAATTAATCTTTGGGAAAGACAGCGTACAAAAATTAAAAGAAAAAGCGGCTAGCTTTGGAAAAAATATTTTACTTGTGTACGGTGGAGGAAGTATTAAGAGAAATGGCCTTTACGATCAAATTGTAGGCATTCTTAAAGAAGCTGACAAAACAATCCATGAATTAAGTGGAGTAGAGCCAAATCCAAAACTATCTACTGTACATAAAGGCATTAAAATTTGCAGAGATGAAAAAATTGATTTTATATTAGCTGTTGGTGGCGGATCAGTTATCGACTGTACAAAAGCAATTGCAGTAGGAGCAAAATTTGATGGCGAGATTTGGGATGTCATTACACGAAAAGCTGTTCCAAATGACGCATTAAAATTTGGAACTGTCTTAACACTTGCGGCAACAGGTTCTGAAATGAACGCTGGTTCAGTTATTACAAACTGGGAAACGAATGAGAAGTTAGGATGGGGAAGTCGATTTAGCTACCCAACATTCTCTATATTAGACCCTCAAAATACGTATACAGTACCTCGAGATCAAACAGTGTATGGTTCAGTAGATATCATGTCACATGTTATCGAGTCATATTTCCACCATGGAACGAATACAAAAATTCAAGATCGTTTCTGTGAAGGAATTTTAAAAACGGTAATTGAAACTGCTCCGATTGCAGTTGAGAATTTAAATAATTACGAAGCACGTGAAACGTTATTATATAGCGGTACGATGGCACTAAACGGTGTTTTAAGCATGGGTGTACAAGGTGACTGGGCAACGCATAATATTGAGCACGCAGTTTCTGCAGTAACAGATATTCCTCATGGTGGAGGATTAGCGATTATTTTCCCACATTGGATGGAATATGTAATGAGTGAAAACGTTGATCGTTTCTGTCAATTTGCAGAAAGAGTTTTTGAGATCGAACAAGGTTCAATGTCAAAAGAAGAGTGGGCATTAGCTGGTATTAAGGCTTTACGTTCATTCTGGAATTCAATTGGCGCGCCAAGTCAATTAAGTGAGTATGGAATTACAAAAGACCAGCTTTCTGAAATGGCTGCAAAGACTGTTAAGTATGGTCCGTTTGGTAACTTTAAAAAATTAGATCAAGAAGATGCTTTGAAAATTTTAGAAGCAGCTCTATAATCGATTCAAACAAAAAAATGGACAGAAAATCTCTGTCCATTTTTTTATAATGAATGATGTTTAATACCTATATCATTTAAGAAAGATGAAACTATTGAATAGTATTCTTCTTTATTTTCATTCAAACTCATGGCGTGGGCACCATTTTCGGCAATATATAATTCTCTTTTATTTTGGTTTTTCGCTTCAAATAATTTGAGTGTATGTGTATAAGGAATATAAGGGTCTGGTTTACTATGAATAAATAATACAGGTTGTTTAATATGATGGGTTGCCAGTAATGGGGAAATATCTTTAATGAAAAATCCATTTCGAAGTTTTAACCAAATGCTAGAAACTGGAAGGACTGCCCATTTTGGAAGTTTATAGTCCATTTTTAACCGGTATGTGAGCTGTTCCTCAAATGTAGAGAACGCGCAGTCAGAGATGTAAAAAGCTGCAGAATCCTCAACAAAACCAGCGTATTGTAGCATTGTACATGCTCCCATTGACTCCCCATGAATACCAAAAACGATATCCCCTTTTATATGCTTTAAATATTGAACAATGGTTTGTAGGTCATATTTCTCATAGTATCCATAGCTTGTTGTATGTCCACCTGACTCGCCATGTCGTCTATGATCATAAGTTAGTACATTAAAACCAAGCTTTAAAAATAGTTCAGCATATTTAATCGAATTATTTTTATTAACCGTTACACCATGTGTAATAATGACCCAATTATTTGTCTCAAAGGCCTCGTATATATATCCCTTTAATTCATATCCATAACGAGATTGAACTGAAAAAGGTTGTTTAGAATACGAGCGGTACAAGTCTTCATCGAAACGGGAATTTTCTAACTCTCGTTGATAAATAGAATCTAGTGAATTTGTTTTAATAAACAAAACTTGCTGCGTAAAATAGTAGCCAATTCCAATAAAATAAACAAGAAAAAGTAAAACGACAACAAGCCATATGATCATATTAGTATCATCACTCTCTTATCCAAAAAGAATATCAAGAATAGTAGTTAACTCTCCCCGAGTTTTTCCTTCTAAAATTGAAGGGTTATAAACCTCAACAAAACCGCAATTTAAACAAGACACAAATAAAAAATGATTATAGTCAATATCTAGTAACTTACTTAAACCTGAACCTGACATTGATACTTCTTTGATTTTTGCATGCGTATGTTTACATTTTGAACAAACAAATTTATCCTTTAGCAATTGCTCAGCTTTAGCCATAATAGCCCTCCTTTTTAGTAAAGTGTATCATAAAAAAAATGAAGTTTTGTAAATTAGTTTTGACAATTCGGACATTTTTAAAGACAAAAAGTAAATAGGTTGTAACTTTTTGTACCTTTTAAGGTATAGAACAAAGTAAAATACCAATGAATATATTTTAAGGAAACTAGACAAAAGATTATGTTTTGTGATAAATTATTACAAGAAAAATTCCTTTAAAAATTACATATTTAAAACGATGAAAAGGAAAGTAGTTTTTGCTATATTCGATAGCGAGCTGGGGATGGTGGAAGCCTAGTGATGAAGCATGAATGAAGAACACCTTTGAGTTCTAACCGAAAGAGATATCTTTAGTAGGCTTAGACGTTACCAGCACGTTATGAACTGGGATAAGCAATATTAGCTTTAAAGTTGGTCATGTTATGACAATTTGGGTGGTACCGCGGAAGTTAGCCTTTCGTCCCTTTTTATAGGGATAGAAGGCTTTTTTTATTGGATAATTAATATAAGGAGGCTAATTATGATAAAGACTGTAGTTAAAGATTTATACAGAAATCAAGAAAAATTTAAAGACAACACGATTCAAATTTCAGGATGGATCCGTACTCTTCGTGATTCAAAAACGATTGGCTTTATGGAGTTAAACGACGGAACATTCTTTAAGAGTGTACAAGTAGTTTTTGAGGATAGCCTTGATAATTTCAAAGAAATTACGAAGTTACCAATTAGCTCTACTGTTTTAGTAGAAGGTGAATTTATTCCTACTCCGGAAATGAAACAACCTTTTGAAATTAAAGCGACAAAAATTGTTGTTGAAGGGTTATCGGATGCAGATTTTCCTTTACAAAAAAAGAGACATTCTCTTGAGTATTTAAGAACAATCGCTCATTTACGTCCAAGAACGAATGCATACTCAGCGGTTTTCAGAGTACGATCTATTGCATCATATGCTATTCATAAATTCTTCCAAGAAAAAGGATTTGTCTATGTACATACACCGATTATTACTGGAAGCGACACAGAAGGCGCAGGAGAAATGTTCCGTGTGACAACAATGGATTTAAACCAACTTCCAAAAGCTCAAGACGGAAAAGTGGATGAAAGTGCAGATTTCTTTGGCAAAGAAACTAATTTAACAGTTAGTGGTCAATTAAATGGAGAAGCTTATGCGCTTGCTTTCCGTAATGTGTATACATTTGGTCCGACTTTTAGAGCAGAAAATTCTAATACTGCACGACATGCTGCAGAATTCTGGATGGTAGAACCAGAAGTTGCATTTGCTGAGCTACCAGATATCATGGACCTTGGTGAAGATATGGTCAAGTATGTCATTAATTACGTATTTGAAAATGCACCTGAAGAAATGGAATTCTTTAATAGCTTTATTGACAAAACGCTTATTGAAAGATTAAAGAATGCATTAGAATCTGACTTTGGTAGAGTTACATATACCGAAGCTGTTGAATTATTACAGAAATCAGGTAAAAAGTTTGATTACCCTGTTGAATGGGGAACAGATTTACAAACTGAACATGAACGTTACCTAAGTGAGGAAATTTACAAACGTCCTGTTTACGTAACTGACTATCCGAAAGAAATTAAGGCATTTTACATGAGAGCGAATGAGGATGGCAAGACAGTGGCTGCGACAGACTTACTAGTTCCCGGTATTGGTGAGTTAATCGGGGGAAGTCAACGTGAAGAAAGAGAAGCAGTTCTTGTAGATCGAATCAAAGAACTTGGTATGAATGAAGAAGATTACTGGTGGTATTTGGAGCTTAGAAAATACGGCGGTACAAAGCATTCAGGCTATGGAATTGGATTTGAGCGTCTTGTAATGTATTTAACAGGAATGAAAAACATCCGTGATGTAATACCATTCCCTCGTACACCAGGTAATGCAGAATTTTAATTTAATCGTAAAATAAACAATAGGATGCTGCGGCATCCTATTATTCTTATGAAGGACTTTTCACTCCAATCAACATTTCATCACATCCATGAATTTTAGCATTTGATGAAAGGGAAATAGTCGTTTTATAATATGAGAAAAAGTTGAAATACTTCTCTTTCTACTTAGAAATTCATGATAAAATATTGGAAATGGAAGGTGATATAAAATGAAAAAAAGAAAACCGCAGCAATCTGCAAAACCATCATACGAACAGAAAGAAAAAATATCATTAGGATCATTAATGAATGAAGACATTCTTCAAAAATTAAAAAATACAAAAAAACAATTGCAAGAAAATGAAACGAAGCTTAAAGAGGAAGAAGAAGCTCGTATTCGTGAAGAAAAAAGATTACGTGAGAAAAATAAATCATTTGAAGAGTTATTAAATGAAAGTAATATTTCTTGGAAGGATTTTAAATGATAAGTCGTCAATTATTGACGGCTTATTTTTTTTAGGAAAATTTTATGTTTTTTTAATTAGGAAATTTCATATTATGAAATTTTTTGATTGTTCTAAATTTTATAATTTTTTATAGTGAAATTAAAGGAAGTATGTTGTGAAGGAGGAAAATATAGAATAGTGAAATGAATTGTTAATTTTGAAAGCGCTTTAAAAATTTTCCGAATTCGATTTAAAAAACAAAAATTTCATATCGGAGTGGAGGAATGATGAAATGGGTATTCGTACAGGAGCGCAATATATTGAAGGACTAAAGTCTAGAAAGCCGGAAGTATGGTTAGGTGGGGAAAAGGTTGAAGACATCGTAAACCACCCAGTTTTTAAGCAACCAATCCTTGAAATTGCAAAATTATATGATATGCAATTTGATCAAGCTTATCAAGACAAAATCACACATATTTGTGAAGAAACAGGTGAGCGAATCTCAAATGCATTTTTAGTACCAAAAACATTTGAAGATATTAAAGCTCGTGGAGAATTGTTTGAAGCATATGCAAAATCAACATTCGGTTTAATGGGAAGAACACCAGATTTCTTGAACATTGTATTAACTTCAATGGCAAGTAATTCATGGTTTTTAGATAAATATAATCCAGAGTGGTCTAAAAATATTCAAAATTATTTTAAATATGTTCGTGATCATGACGTCTTCTTAACACACGCAATTATTAACCCGCAAAATGATCGCAGTAAGCCATCTTATGAACAAAAAGATCTTTTTACTCACTTAGGTGCTGTGGAAGAAACGGTTGATGGATTAGTTGTTAGAGGAGCTAAAATGCTTGCAACATTAGCGCCGATTACTGATGAAGTAATTATTTATTCATTCCCTGGATTCCACCAAGGTGATGAGCGTTATGCGTTAGCATTTGCACTTCCGATTGATACACCAGGATTAAAAATCCTTTGCAGAGAGCAAATGCAAGATGGTAAAAGATCATTCTTTGATCATCCATTAGCTTCTAGATTTGAAGAGATGGATGCTGTACTTGTATTTGAGGATGTAGTAGTTCCTTGGAATCGTGTCTTTATTCATAATAATGTTGAAGCTGCAAATAATTTATATCCAAAAACAGGCATAGCGCAACAGCCTGCGCATCAGTCTGGTGTAAGAGGCTATGTGAAATTAGCATTTGCAGTGGAAGTAGCTTGTAAGCTAGCCGATTCAATTGGGGTTGATGTTTATTTAAATGTACAAAATGATTTAGGTGAGCTTCTACAATCAGTTGAAACAATCCGTGCTCTACTCAGAGTAGCAGAAACAGAATATGAGACACTACCTTCGGGCGAAGTAAGACCAGCGTGGGAACCACTAGAAACGATTCGTGGATTACTTCCAACAATGTATCCGAGAGCAATTGAAGTGATTCAAACAATCGGAGCAGGTGGTCTACTAATGTCACCAACAGAAGCAGACTTTGAACATCCAGAGCTTAGAGATGCAATGGATAAATACTATGTTGGACGTGAAGGGATATCATCATTAGAACGTGTCCAATTATTTAAACTTGCTTGGGATTTATGTGGTGAAGCATTTGGTCAACGAGCACTTCAATATGAAAGATACTATACAGGTGATCCAATTCGAAAAAGAGCAATCTATTATAACCAAATGAAACGGAAAAAATCGTTTAGCATGGTTGATGATGCCTTAAATGGTGCAAAAAACTTAAAAGGAGTATCTACTAATCTAGCGAATTCTAAAATTAACTGATTAATTTTAGAAAGCAGGGGATTTATGAAATTTTTTAGATTTAATGAGGAGGGTAATTAAGTGATCTCTTCAGTTCAAAAGATTTCTAGAATATTGGATTGCTTTACGGAAGATGAACCAGTCTTAGGAAATTTGGAAATAGCTGAAAAGTTAAATATGAATGCAAGCTCAGTCCATCATTTAGTGCGGACTCTCTGTGCAGAAGGTATTTTAATTCAAGATAGTAGAAAAAAATATCGGCTTGGATGGAAGTTACTTGAATGGAGTAATCACGTAATGCATCAACAAGACATTTATAGTGAAGCGATTCCATTATTAGAAAATCTACTAAAAAATTATGATAGTACAGTTCATATCGGAATGTTTGATAAAGGAGATGTGCGATTTGTTTTAAAAGTTTCTTCTAAACATTCGATACCTGTACCGACATTTATAGGTTCTAAGCGACCTGCATATTGTACGAGCACAGGTAAAATTTTACTATCTTATAATCCTGCCTATTTAAAAACGACGATTGACAGAGGATTTATACCTTTTACAACAAATACGATTACAAATATTGATGCATTAAACAAAGAAATGGCTGCGATTAGAGAGAACGGTTACAGCATCAGTAACAATGAAAATGATCTAGGATTATTTGGAATTGCGGCTCCATTACAAACATATACTGGCAAGACTTTTGCAGCGTTAAATATGGTTGGTCCTGTTTCGTATATGATGAGCCAAGATATTGGTCGAATGATTCAAGACGTTGTAAAAACTGCTAAGACAGTGTCAAACCAGTTAGGTTATATTAACGCTTAATAATAGCGCTTACTTAATTGCGAATAAAAATAAATTAATTGGGAGGAATAGAGATGAATCTTAAAAGTCGGGTATTTAATATTTTCAAATTAATTGAGGATAATAAAGAGCTATTAAAACCACCAGTTAATAATAAAGTGATTTGGGAAGATTCAGAGTATATTGCAATGATTATCGGGGGACCGAATAAACGTAGAGATTTCCATATCGATCCTGCAGATGAATTTTTTTATCAAATTAAAGGTAATTGCTATGTTGAGTGTATTACGCCGGATGGGAAACGTGAAGTTGTAACAGTGGGTGAAGGAGAAATCTTTATGCTTCCATCTTTTGTTCCACATTCACCTCATAGAGTAAAAGATTCATATGGAATTGTGATTGAAAGAAAAAGAGCAGAAGGTGAATTAGAGAGCTTTGTATGGTTCTGTGAAGAGTGTAATGAAGAAATGCATAAAACAACTGTACAATTAACGGATATTGGTACACAAGTAAAAGAAGCCATTGAGAATTTTAATGGTAGCCTTGAGTTAAGAACATGTAAAAGCTGTGGACATGTCATGAAAGAAGAAGTGGATGAATGGGTATGCGTATAGATTTTCATACACATATCATTCCTTCCGATTTACCGAATTTTTTTGAGAAATATGGTCATGAAAGATGGCCAATTTTACAACCAACATGTTCATGTGGTGCCAATATTATGGTTGCAGGAAAAGTCTTTAGAGAAGTAACTGATCAAGTTTGGAGTCCTGAAAAAAGAATTGAAGACATGAGTAATGAAGGTGTAACGATGCAAGTACTATCCCCAATTCCTGTTACATTTTCTTATTGGGCACCTATCCAAGCTGCTTTAGAAATGGCACAAATCCAGAATGATTTTATTGCTGAAACAGTGAAAAATAATCCTACAAAGTTTATTGGATTAGGGACAGTACCAATGCAGGATGCTGATAGCGCAATTCAAGAAATGGATCGTTGTATTCATATACTTGGACTAAGCGGCCTTGAAATTGGAACAAATGTAAATGGAACAAATTTAGATAGCGATGAGTTTAGCCAATTTTTTGAAATGGCTGAAAAATGGAATGTACCATTATTTATTCACCCATGGGAAACATTAGCGAAGGATCGTACTCCAAATCATAATTTTATGTATACGGTCGGTATGCCAAGTGAAACAGCTTTAGCTGCAGCAAGCTTAACATTTGGTGGCGTAATCGAAAAATATCCAAATTTAAAGATTTGTTTTGCACATGGCGGAGGGTCATTCCCATTTATTCTACCAAGGCTAGATCAAGGATGGAAAGTATGGCCTCATTTGCGAAAAACAGCAAATCCGCCAAGTCATTATGTAAATAATTTCTATTTTGATTCGCTACACTATGATCCAATTAATATCAAATTTTTAATCAATCGATTTGGATACGAAAAGATTGTTATGGGTTCCGATTATCCTTTCTTATTAAGGGAAACGCCACCTGGTAGAGTCATTGATCAGATGGAAATTAGTAAAGAAATGAAAGATTGTATTTTAGGAAAAAATGCATTGGAATTTTTAAATAAAAAGGAGACAGACTTACTATATGGAAAACAAAGTATTGACTCCAGAAGATAGATTAAACAGTTTAGGTTACACAATCAAACCAATTAGACCAGCAGTTGGTAACTATGTCAGTCTTGTTCGTACTGGTAATCTACTATTTACAGCGGGACAAGGAGTTGACGAATATCATGGCAAACTTGGCAGAGAGCTAACAATCGAAGAAGGATATGAAGCTTCTCGTGAGTCAATGTTGAATTTGATTAGTGTATTAAAACATGAATTAGGGGAGCTTTCGAAAGTAAAACGGATTGTAAAAATACTAGGCTTTGTAAACAGTACAGAAGATTTCTATGATCAGCCTAAAGTTATGAATGGAGCTTCTGATTTATTAGTGGAAGTGTTT
Organism: Gottfriedia luciferensis; assembly: GCF_002156865.1. Taxonomy (GTDB): domain Bacteria; phylum Bacillota; class Bacilli; order Bacillales; family Bacillaceae_G; genus Gottfriedia; species Gottfriedia luciferensis. The sequence goes on from NZ_NCTA01000039.1 coordinate 15,122, forward strand.
GGTGAAAAAGGAAAGCATGCGAGATCAGCTGTTGGAATGGCTCAGCTTCCAAATAACACAGCAATTGAAATTGAAATGATTGTAGAAATAGAAGAGTAAAAAAATTGGTGGCATTCGTGTCACCTTTTATTCTATTAGAATGGTAGGTGTCTATTTTGCAAATTACAGAAAAAAGAAATAAAACATTACCGATTGATTGTAAGCATTTTATTGATGGACAATATACTCCTTCATTTAATCAAAAAACATTTTTAAATATTAATCCTGCAACGGAAGAAGTTTTAGGATCTGTTTCAGAAGGTGGAGAATTAGAAATCGATTTAGCCGTAAAAGCTGCAAAACGAGCATTAAAAGGTGAGTGGAAACAATTTACAAGTTCAAAAAGAGCAGCAGTATTAAGAAAAATCGGTGACGGGATTTTGGCTCGAAAAGAAGAATTAGCAGCGTTGGAGGCAATGGATACAGGAAAACCATATAATCTTGCGCTAGAAGTTGATATAACAAGATCGGCTCATAATTTCTACTTCTTCGCTGATTATATTACAACTTTAAGTTCAGAGTCTCATATGCAAGATCAAACTGCATTACATTATTCATATCGCAGACCGGTTGGGGTAGTGGGAATGATAAACCCTTGGAATCTACCATTATTACTTTTAACGTGGAAGCTAGCACCTTGCTTAGCAGCTGGAAATACAGCAGTTATGAAACCAGCTGAATGGACGCCAATGACAGCAACCGTATTAGCTGAAATATGTAAAGAAGCTGGTGTACCAGATGGAGTAGTGAATATCGTGCACGGCTTTGGTGCAAATGCAGCAGGTTCAGCATTAACAGAGCATAGTAATGTAGATGCAATTACATTTACAGGTGAAACGAAAACAGGGACAGCAATAATGAAGGCAGCTGCTCCAACCTTAAAAAAATTATCATTTGAATTAGGTGGAAAAAATCCGAACATTATTTTTGCAGATTCTGATTTGGATGAAGTGATTGAAACAACTTTAAAATCGTCGTTTATGAATCAAGGAGAGGTTTGTTTATGTGGTTCTCGAATTTATGTTCAGAGAACAGTCTTTGATGAGTTTATTGAAAAATTTGTAGCGAAAACAAAGGAATTAAAAATCGGGGATCCGTTTAAAGAGGATACAAATGTTGGAGCAGTTATTAGTAAAGAGCATTATGAAAAAGTATTATCATATATTGAAATTGCAAAAGAAGAAGGCGGAAAAATTTTAACTGGTGGAGGTAGACCAGAATCTATCGATAAAGGATGTTTTATCTCACCTACAATCATTACAGGTTTAACTCGTGATTCTAGATGTGTAAGAGAAGAAATATTTGGACCGGTCGTAACAGTCCTTCCATTTGATTCCGAAGAAGAAGTGATTGAATGGGCGAATGATACTCATTATGGTTTAGGAGCAACAATTTGGACAAACGATCTACGTAGAGCACATCGCGTTGCACATCAAATTGAAGCAGGTATTATTTGGGTAAACACTTGGTATTTAAGAGATTTACGTACACCTTTTGGAGGAATGAAACAAAGTGGTTTAGGACGTGAAGGTGGCATTCATAGCTTTGAGTTTTATAGTGAACTATCGAATATCACGATTAAATTATAAACTTCCAAAGGAGATAAGCGAAATGAAGATTACTAGTGTAGATGAACTATCATTACTGTTAAAAGAAGCAGAAGAGAGCGGAAACAGCGTAAAAGCTTTAACCGAAATTTACCCAAACTTAACTGAGAAGGAAGCCTATCAAATCCAATTAACAAATGTCGAAGAAAAAGTGAAAAAGGGACAAAAAATTATTGGCAAAAAGATTGGATTAACTTCAATTGCAATGCAGGAACTACTAGGAGTAGATGAGCCAGATTACGGCCATTTATTAACGGATATGCACATTCCTAATTTTGGTGAAATTTCGTTAGCAAATAAAATTTTACCAAAAGTAGAAGCTGAAATTGCATTTGTTTTAAAGAAGGATTTAATTGGTCCAAATATTACATTTGAAGATGTGATTGATGCAACTGACTATATCGTACCAGCTTTAGAAGTCGTTGATAGTAGGATTGAAAATTGGAAAATTCGCTTAGAGGACACCGTAGCTGATAATGCTTCGTCTTGTTTATTTGTACTTGGAAATGAACGTTATGATGTTAACGAAATCGACTTACCAAATGTCACGATGGATCTATATCGAAATGATGAATTAATGAATACAGGTAAGGGAGATGCAGTACTTGGAAATCCAATTCATTGTGTTGCTTGGTTAGCAAATAAATTGAGTGAGTTTGGAATTTCATTAAATGCAGGAGAAGTAATTTTATCAGGCGCATTATCTGCGGCAATTAATGCAAATGAAGGCGATTGTTTTACTGCGAAGTTTCCATTATTAGGTGAAGTATCGATTTCATTTACTTAAATGAGGTGAATTATGAAAAAATTAAAAGTTGGTATTATTGGTTCGGGTAATATAGGAACAGATTTAATGATGAAATTACAAAATAATCAATTTTTAGAGCTTACAACGATGATTGGAATTGATCCAGAATCCGACGGGTTAAAACGTGCTAAAGATTTAGGCATTGAAGTAATTGATAATGGTATAGAAGGTTTCATTGAGAGGAAAGAATTAGCTGATTTATTATTTGATGCGACTTCCGCAAAGGCCCATATTCATCATGCGAGAATACTTGGTGAACTAAAGAAAAGAGTAGTTGATTTAACACCAGCTGCAATTGGACCGTTTGTTGTACCAACTGTAAATTTAGGCACTCATATAGTAGAAAGAAATGTTAATCTGATCACTTGTGGAGGCCAAGCAACAATTCCGATCGTTCATTCGATCAGCACAGTTGCAGAAGTAGAGTACGCAGAAATCGTAGCAACGATTAGTAGCCGAAGTGCCGGACCGGGAACACGTGCTAATATCGATGAGTTTACAGTAACTACAGCTCGCGGGCTTGAGGAGATTGGCGGTGCTAAAAAAGGAAAAGCAATTATTATTTTAAATCCAGCAGAACCGCCAATTATGATGAGAGATACAGTTTATTGCAAGGTTGCAAATGATGAATTTAACCAAGAAATCATGATGAATTCGGTTAAGCAAATGGTGAAAAAAGTGCAGGAATATGTACCTGGATATCGTTTAAGAATGGATCCAATAATCGAAGGTTCAATGATAACTGTTTATTTAGAAGTCCAAGGGTCAGGTGATTATTTACCGAGCTATGCTGGTAATTTGGATATCATGACGGCATCCGCAGTGAAAGTAGCAGAAGAAATTGCTCAATATGACCTTGTAAAAACTTTATAAACTAAGTATGGAAGAAAGTGGGGAGTACAATGAAGGACAGAGATGTCATTGTAACAGAAGTAGCTCTTCGGGATGGGAGTCATGCAATTGCCCATTCTTATACAGTTGACCAAGTGATCAGTATAACGAAGGCATTGGATGATGCAAAAATGCCATTTATTGAAGTATCACATGGTGATGGACTCGGTGGTTCATCTTTACAATATGGTTTATCAACAACAGATGAATTTGAATTGATTGAGGCTGCAGTAAATGCATGTACTCAATCGAAGATTTCTGTATTGCTTTTACCTGGTATTGGGACTGTAAAAGAATTAAAAACAGCATCGGATATTGGTGCGAAAATGGCACGAATTGCAACTCATGTAACGGAAGCAGATGTTTCAAAACAACATATTTCCACATCAAAAGAGCTTGGCTTAGAAACAGTAGGGTTTTTAATGATGTCACATATGGCATCAGTTGAGAAATTAGTCGAACAAGCAAAACTAATGGAAAGCTACGGTGCAGACAGTGTTTATATGGTTGATTCTGCCGGTGCATTTCTACCGCATGAAGTAAAAGAAAGAATTAGAGCATTACGCCAGTCTCTTACGATTGAAATTGGCTTCCACGCTCATAATAATCTTTCGTTAGCAATGGCAAATACATTAGTTGCAATTGAAGAAGGTGCAACTAGAATTGATGGAAGCGTTCGTTGTTTAGGAGCAGGAGCTGGTAATACGCAAACCGAAGTATTAATTGGTGTATTGGAACGTCTAGGAATCAAGACTGGAATTGATTTCTATAAAATGATGGATTTAGCCGAAGAGATCGTAGCACCAATACTCCAAACACCTCAAGAGATAACAAAGGGTAGCTTAATATTAGGTTATGCTGGCGTTTATTCTAGTTTTCTATTGCATGCAAATCGAGCAGCTAAAAAATGGAATGTAGATGCAAGAGATATATTGATTGAATTAGGAAAACAAAAAGTAGTCGGTGGGCAAGAAGATATGATTCAAGAAGTTGCTTGTATGATAGCAAATAAAAAATTGTCTGTTTTTTGAGAGGAGACTTAACAATGATTACTGATATTGCAAATAAAATTTATATGCACCAAAAAAACGGTCTAGAAATGGATAAAATCACAATTGAGTATCCTGAACTAAATGTGAACAATGCGTATGAAATTCAAAGATTAAGTATTGAACAGGCAATAAAAAATGGAGATCCTTTAATTGGATGGAAAATGGGACTAACAAGTATCGCTAAACAAAAATCTGTGAACGTTGATGAACCAATCTATGGTCGCTTAACAAAATCAATGGAATTAGAAGAAAATCAGTTGAGTATGGAAGGATCCATTCATCCAAGGGTTGAACCTGAAATAGCGTTTATGATCAATAAGCCGTTATTTGGACAAGACATAACAGCGAAAGACGTATGGGATGCAACTGAGTATATCGTTCCAGCATTAGAAGTAATTGATAGTCGATATAAAAATTTCTCATTTACACTTACTGATGTAGTTGCTGATAATGCATCTTCATCAAAGTTTATCGTTGGTAAACAAGTAAATTCACCTACCTATACATCTTGGGATCAAATCAAGGTTGAACTATATAAAAATGGCGTGAAAGTACAAAGTGGAGTTAGCTCTGACGTATTGGATCATCCAGTTGAATCAGTTGTAAAATTAGTAAAAATGCTTAGTAAAAATGGTGAACAAATTGATCCCGGAATGATTATTTTAACAGGTGGAATCACTGAAGCAGTACATGTAGAAGATGGAGATATCATTGAAGCCCACTTTGAAGGAATTGAAAAAGTATCACTTCAAGTAAAGAAATAAGAGGTGAGATATTCATGCCAATCATTCAAATTCATTTGCTTGAAGGAAGAAACACTGAAGTGAAAAAGCAACTTATGAGAGAAATGAATGAAATAGTTTGTCGCACTTTAGATGTTGAGCCATCTCAAGTAAGAATTTTAATTAATGAGCTTCAAAAGGAAAATTGGTCGGTTAGTGGAATTGCAAAAGATGAACAAACGAACTAAATGAAAAAAAGCCAAATCCATATTTTGGATTTGGCTTTTTTTCAATTTAAGAAAGTATAAATTGGCAGCGGAGAAGAAAATTCGACGTAGTTGCAATTTTAGCGATTAAATAGAAGTGCAACTATGCTTCTGTCTTTAACAAAGGCTCGCCAATCGGCAAGTTCACTTTATTATTGAGCCTTTTTAGTGCGGTTTTCTTTTACTTCAAAAGTTAATCTTTCTTTACCCATTAGGATGATCGCAATAAAGCCTAGTGCGATTGGAATTAAAGTCCATTTAAAAGTAGTTGCAACTGAGTGAGCCATTGCATCTGTAATTTTATGAAGTACTTCAGGTGGAATTTTCGCTCTTGCATCAGCTGATAATAGTGCGCGAGAATCAATTTTTCCTCCGAAAGCACCTAGATTACCAAGTAAATCACTTAATTTATTTTTAAAAACGTGATTTTGAATTGTACCAAAAATTGTAACACCCATTGTCATACCTAATGTTCTAAAGAAAGTATTTGTTGAAGTAGCAATCCCTCTTTTTTGAGGTTCAATTTTATGTTGTGTTGCCATACTTAGAAGTGAGAATGAACAACCCATTCCAAGACCAGCAATAATCATGTAAAATGTTACAGTTGATCTAGCTGTGTCAGTATCTAATGTGCTTAATAATGCCATACCAGTGAAAAACAGAACAACTGAAACTAGCATGATACTTCTGTAGCTAAATTTACGTACAGATTGACCAGCTACTTGGCTCCCTACTACTGAACCAAGCATCATTGGAATTAAAATGATACCAGAGTTTGTAGCTGTTCCACCATAAACCGACTGCACAAATAAAGGAATTAAGACAGTTGTAATAATGAAAGCAGAACCATAGAAAAATGCAACACCTTGAGTAGCTGCGAATAATTGCTTTCTAAATAAGCTAAACGAAATAATTGGTTCTTCAACTTTTCTTTCAATTAAAATAAATGAAACGAACAATACTGCAAAGATTGCAAACAGAGAGAGAATCTGCACTGAATTCCAATCATATTCATTACCACCAAGCTCTAGTGCAAACATTAAACTGACAACAGAGCCTACTAATGTAATGGCACCAAACCAGTCAATTTTAAGCTTTCTTAATTGAAGATTTTCTTTGTAAAATTGTGAAATTAAATATAATGAAATGATGCCTAAAGGTAAATTAATGTAAAAAATCCAACGCCAATCGATTTGATCTGTAATATAAGCTCCTAATAATGGACCAAAAACGCTAGATAAACCAAAAACTGCTCCAAATAAACCAGTCATTTTTCCTCGTTTTTCTGGCGGGAAAATATCGAATATAATGGTAAATGCAATCGGCATCAATGAGCCTCCACCAATACCTTGAATTGCACGATAAATACTTAATTGAACAATGCTATTTGCAGTTCCGCATAAGGCTGAACCAATTAGGAAAATTAAAAGTCCTAATAAATAAAATCGTTTACGTCCATACATATCAGACAGTTTACCGAATATTGGCATACTTGCCATCGTAGCCACTAAATATGCTGAAGTAACCCAAATAAATTGGTCTAGGCCACCAAGTTCCCCAACAATTGTCGGCATCGAAGCTGAAACAATTGTATTATCCATAGCTGCCATCAGCATTCCTAATAAAAGACCCGCGACGACAAAGCTGACTTTACTTTCTTTTGAAACCATCAAGTTTCCCCCTTATTCACTTTTATTTAATTTTTGTGTTTCTTTTGGAATCAGCTCATTAATATCATTCCAAAATTTAAATAATAATGTTAACTCTTTATCATCATACTGATTAAAAATATTTGAAAGAGAGTCAGATAATGGTTTAAAAAGATTTCCTAATTCATCATCACGTTCGTATACGGGTTGAATAATTACCCTTCTACGGTCATTGGGATCTTGAATTCTTTCGACAAGATTGGCTCTTTCAAGTCGATCAATTACCCCAGTAATCGCACCAGTAGTTAAGTGGGTTAATTGGGATAACTTTCCAGCTGTAATCGGCCCGGTGTGACAAAGTAATTCTCGGCATCTTAAATCAGTAGCATTTAAATGAAGGTTTGAAGCAAGGCCTTCATTAAAAAGAACGATTGAGGTACTGAATTTTCTAAATTCCATTATAAGGGACGGAATAAATTCACTTCTGATGATTGGTTTTTCTGACATATCATTCTCTCCTTAAAATATAGGAAGTACATATAAAAAAGTTAACATAACTAAAACTCTTAGAAACTAAGATAATTATAATTCAAAGGAACCAATTAAAGAAGAAATTGAGAGTATTTTAACCAAAATTTAATTTAGTATTAAATTTTGATTTTTTAAAAGGTTAAATCATCAGTTTTGATGAGCAAGTAATGACAAAATTGAGCATCCTATCAATATGGTATGAATAAAAAAGTGTAGGAGTAGACGATGAAAAACAAGATTGAAATTGTACCTTATCGCCAATCATGGGAAGCAGATTATCAGAGTGAAAAAAAAGCAATTGAAATATTATTACCAGAGCAGGTTGCAATTTATCATATAGGAAGTACTTCGATTCCAAATATGTTTGCAATACCGATCATCGATTTAATGTTGGTTGTAACAAGCTTGAGCCAGTTTGATGAATATAGTGATGTCTTAAAAACATTAGGTTATGAACAGATGGGTGATGAATCGGAAGAAGACAGAAGATTTTTTATTAAATGTGATGAGAATTGTAGTTTTCATATCCAGGTCTTTGCAAAAGGAAACCCTATAATTGAACGAAATATTGCATTTAGAGAATATATGATTGCTCATACTGATCAAGCAATGGAGTACATTTCTCTAAAAAAGGAGCTTGCAAAAAAATTTCCGGAAAATAAAACTGAATATAAAAAAGGAAGAAAAAAATTTTTAGAAGTTATCGATGATAAAGCTGGAAATTGGAAGAAATAAGACTCCTTCCAAAGAAGGAAGGAGTGAGTAGTTTATCGATGATCCTCGTATTTTGTGAGGTGGCAAATTTCTTTTATTTGTTTGAGTTGTTGCGAATTTAATGGTTTTGAATTATAGGCATTAATATTTTCGATTAATTGATCTTTATTTCTAGCCCCAACAGCCAATGAAGAGACAACTTTTTTTTCAAGTAAAAATTGTAATGCTAAGCTATGTAAAGATTGCTCTTCACCTAAGAGTTGTAATAGGTTTTGAAGAGTATCTACACATTCTTTTTCAGAATAAGACAAATAACCTTTATTCGTAAGTTTCTTTTTCCATTGATTTGTTAATAAACCTTTAGCAACTGAGCCACGTGCGATGACAGAAATATTGTGTTTTTCGAAAAGTGGAAAGAATTCTTCCGGTCTTCGTTCTAACACGTTATACTGCATCATTACCCCTTGAATTGACGAATGATTGACAAATCGATTGATGACATTAGGTCGAATTGATGAGATACCGTAGTGTCGAATGAACCCATCTTTCACTAAATCTTCAAACGCTTCAATTGTTACTTCATAATGATCCTCGATTGTACCACCATGTAGCTGGTAATAATCAATATAGTCTGTATCTAATCTACGTAAGCTATCTTTAACAGCTTCTTTTATATATTCCTTTGATGGGTCCCAGCTCCAGCTATCTTTCATTTCATTCCATCGATTACCGACCTTAGTAGCAAGAATTACTTGATCTCTTCGGCCCTTTAAAGCCTTTCCAACAATTTCCTCGTTTCTACCAAAATCATATAAATCAGCGGTATCGAAATAATTAATACCAGCATCAATAGCAGCGTGAATTGTAGAAATAGCTTCATTTTCTTGGATACCAAGCGACATACAACCTAAACCTAGTTCGCTAATTTTAATTGAAGTTGATCCGAGATTACGTTTTTTCATTTAAATCCCTCCAACTATAATTGTAGGGAAAAGATGATTATTTTACAACATAGAGTAACTTACCATCAGCATTTTGGATCCATTCTTGAACAGTTTTGTATTGCTTGCCAATCGTTTGAAGTGTTTTTAAAATTTCTGTTTTTGAACCAATGAGAACAACAGAATTTTCTGTCATAGACATTTTCATCGGAGTACCTCATTTCAGAAAGTAATTTAAATGAATAAATGATAAAATGTATGTGACAACCATATAAATTAGAACAAGGTGATGAAAAAAATGAAAAAATTTGAAGAAAAAACAATTGCTGAAGAAAAAATTTTTACAGGAAGAGTGATCTCGCTATACCATCAAAAAGTTGAATTACCAAATGGAAATACGAGTACACGTGAAATTGTGAAGCATCCTGGTGCTGTGGCGATTATTCCAATTACGGATGAAGGGAAAATTGTCCTTGTAGAGCAATATCGAAAAGCTTTAGAAAGAAGTCTTTTAGAAATTCCGGCTGGAAAATTAGAAAAAGGTGAAGAGCCACTTGAAACAGCTAAACGAGAATTGGAAGAAGAAACTGGATATGAAGCTGCCGATTGGGAGCATCTACAATCTTTCTACACATCTCCTGGCTTCGCTGATGAATACATACATATTTATGTTGCCAAAAATTTGAAAAAACTAGAAAATAGCGCACAATTAGATGAAGATGAATTTGTAGAACTATTCGAGTTAACAATTGAAGAATGTTTAGAAGAGCTAAAAAAGGGTTCAATACACGATGCGAAAACGTGTTTTGCAATTCAATATTTACAATTATTAGGACAAAATTAAATTAAAATTAAAATAAAATTAAAAATATTTCTCAGATTATGGAAATAAACATGGTACAATAAGGTGACTTTTAAGGAGAGGAATGAGTAGATGAAAATTTCATCAATTAAAAGAACAGCTAAAAATCGACTTTCTGGTAATTGGGGGAAAGCCATTTTAGTGCTTGTAATTTATGGCGTAATACAAGGTATTATTCATATGTTACTAAACGGTCCAGTAAATAATCATTACACAGGAAATCTATTTTTAGATCCAACAAATACAACAGAAACAGTACCACTTGGGGTTTCATCAGTCATTCAGATTGTAACGACATTATTAAACGCATTATTTAGTTACGGACTGATCGTTTATTTTATTAAAATCATTCGTGATGAAGAAAAAAGCTTTTCGGACTTATTTTATTATTTTAAAAGTGGGCAACAATTCGTAAGAGCACTTTTAGTTTTTATTTTAGTAACAATATTTACGATTCTTTGGACTATTTTATTAATTGTTCCTGGAATTATTAAATCATTAGCGTATTCACAAACTGGTTACATTTTAAAAGATCATCCTGAAATGAAGCCATTAGATGCGATTACATTAAGCAGAAGAATGATGGATGGCTATAAATGGAAACTATTTTTATTAGGACTTTCATTCATTGGTTGGGGAATTTTAGTTATTATTACTTTTGGTCTAGCACTTTTTTACGTAGGACCATATTATTATGCGACATTAGCTCAATTCTACGAAGAAGTAAAAGAAGCTTATGAAGAAAAAAATGAAACAATTTAAGACGCTGTTTTAAGCGTCTTTTTTTTTGTCTCTTTTAATCAATGATACTGCAAAAAATTGTTGATGATTTCCGTTACAGGATGGTCGTTATATTAAGAGCAGGAACAAGGAAAGGCAGGAGAAAGGAAAGGACAACAGTCCATTATTAATGAAATAGAAGAAATGGCAAACGAAAAAACAGTTTATATTATTATCTTTCGCTTGTTCATGGAGACTGGTTATCAAATTAAAAGAATAATGGGCTTTATGCTTTCACTATATCAATCAAGAACAAGTAGATTCTGATTGGGTAACA
>NZ_NCTA01000003.1 GCF_002156865.1 Gottfriedia luciferensis
TCAGTGTGTAGACAAAGTCCTATTTATCTGATTTTCAGACTGATTGAAAACGCTTGTCTTTCGAGGAGCAGAGTTACCTTTAGGCTGTAATGAGCACCGCTCAGCAGGTGAACTAACGAAGAAAGCGAGCGTTTGGTGGACAGTAGATTTTTTGGTTGTTTACTGCTTTGCTTCATTCAACTTTTGTTCTAAAAATTGTTGTGATTTTCCTTTCGGTATACTTAAACTCTCAAACTCTGTATTTTTAACTTGCTTAGCAATAAAAACGATTTGCCCAATATGATATCCATAATGACTAATCTGTCTATGTATCGCTTCAATGACTGAATGGTCTTCTCCTCGTATTGTTATCGTTTTTAAGACATCCTTTTCAGTTAACCCCTCTAATGTTGAAAAAACAACATTCCATCCTTTATTCCAATCGGCTAATAAATCATCTTTCGATTGATAATCTCCTTCAAATTCAACGTCACGATTTCGCCATGGTTTTTCACCATCTGTCGTGAGAAAATCTGTCCATCTAGAAAGCATGTTCCCACTTAGATGTTTTACGATGATAGCGATACTGTTTGATTCAGTAGATGGCTGCCAATGTAACTCTTCATTATTCAATTGAGCCATCGCTCGATCACCGAGTCTTTTTATTCCATGGAACTCTTTTAAACTATTTGATAAAAAATGCTTTGCGATCGACATACTACTCACTCCAATTCATTAGACACTTATTTTTAATTATATGAATAGTATAAAAACTTATTAATTGAAACATCAACAAATTTGATTTGTTTTTCTTAAAGCGCTATTTTATCTATTTGATGTAAGGATATTCGTTATGACAGCTCATTTTTGTGCTATTGAATGGGTTATTTAGTATTTAGTTAGCTATTTTGTTATTTTTATTTATGATTAGCCATTTTTAATTGTGATTCCCGTTTTTTATTTGCAGTTTGCTCAATCTTAATTGCAGTTTTCCATTTTTTATTTGCACTACCCCATTTTTAATTGAAGTTTTCAAATTTGTAATTGCAATGTACTACCAAAAAAATAAAAAAAGAGATGACCTCTTAAAAAGTCATCTCTCAAGTATTAAACTTCAACTGTCATCCAACTTGCATCTTGTGGATTTTTACTCCATGCAGTTAATTTTGATACATGTTCTTCTTTAATTGAACCTTGTTCTTTTGCTACTTCTACTAAAGTGTCATAATCAGTTAGTGAGTAGTATGTTACATCATTTGATTCAAATTTTTCAACTGCTGCTGGTAGGTTGTATGTGAAGATTGAAACTACACCGACAACTTCACATCCTGCTTCGCGTAATGCTTCTACACATGTAATTACGCTTCCACCTGTTGAGATTAGGTCTTCTACAACTACTACTTTTTGTCCTGATTTGATTGGGCCTTCGATTTGATTGCCTTTTCCATGACCTTTTGCAGAGCTACGTACATATACCATTGGTAATTCCATTAAATCACTAGTCCATGCTGCATGAGGAATTCCAGCAGTTGCAGTTCCTGCGATTACATCAACGTTTTCGAATTTCGTTTGGATTAATTCTACTAAGCCCGCTGCGATGTTTTTACGAATTTCTGGATAGCCAAGAGTTAGGCGATTATCACAATAGATTGGAGATTTGATCCCTGAAGCCCATGTGAATGGATTTTCAGGTTGAAGGCTGACTGCCCCAATGCTTAATAAGTTAGATGCGATATTCTTTTTCATATTGTTACGCCCTCCCATTGTGCTATTATTTCTTCATATGCTTTTACTGGATTTTCACTTTTCGTAATACTGCGTCCTACTACAATATAGCTACTTCCAAGTTGTTTTGCTTTTTCTGGAGTTGTTACACGTACTTGATCATCTACGCTATTATCTGCTAGACGAATACCAGGAGTTACCGTTAAGAAGTTCTCGCCTACAACTGATGCTTGAACTAGTTCTACATCTAGTGGAGAACAAACTACACCGTCAAGTCCGCTTTCTTCAGTCAGTGCAGCGTATAGTTTAATCGAATCATTTAATGATGCAATTCCTTGTTCACGCATTACTTGTTCTTCTGAAGTACTTGTTAGCTGTGTTACTGCAATTAGTAATGGTCTTTTTTTACCAGTTGGAGTACCTTCTTCTAGTCCTTCTAATGCTGCTCTCATCATTTTTGATCCGCCAGCTGCATGAACATTCACCATATCTACTTCTAATGATGCGATATTTTTCATTGCATGTTTAACTGTATTCGGAATATCGTGCAGCTTTAAGTCTAAGAAAATTTGATGTCCTAGTTCTTTTAATTCCTTTATAATCGCTGGACCCTCTTTGTAAAAAAGCTCCATACCTACTTTTACATAAAGTGATTGATGAAATTTTTTTACAAAATTCATTACTTCGTCTTTCGATGAAAAATCAAGCGCGATGACCACTTGTGATGACATGTTGTTTCCAGCTCCTTCCAATACATTCTTCAATTGATTGATATCCATATTTGTGTAGTACTTCAGGTAATTCCTCAATGATTGTTGGACATACAAATGGATCAACAAAGTTTGCTGTTCCTACGCCGATTGCACTTGCTCCTGCAAGGAAAAACTCAAGTGCATCTTCTGCATTCATTACACCACCCATTCCGATAATTGGAATGTTGACTACCTGACTCACATCATGAATCATTCGAATTGCTACTGGTTTAATTGCTGGACCTGATAATCCACCAGTTTTATTAGCAAGAATTGGTTTACCTGTTCTTAAATCTAATCTCATTCCTAATAATGTGTTAATCATTGTTAATCCATCTGCACCCGCATTTTCAATTGCCTTTGCAATTTCAACAATGTTTGTTACATTTGGAGATAATTTTACATATAGAGGAACTTCACTTACTTCTTTTACCTTTTTGGTTACTTCAGCAGCAGTAGCAGCGTCAGTACCAAATGCAATTCCACCACATTTTACATTTGGGCAAGAGATATTTAATTCTAATGCTTTTACATTACTTACTTGTGAAATTTCTTTTGCAACCTTTACATAGTCTTCAATCGTAGACCCTGCGATATTTGCAACAATTGGTACATCGTAGTTTGATAACCATTTTAATTCTTCGTTTATTACTTTTTCTAAGCCTGGGTTTTGAAGTCCGATTGCATTTAACATTCCAGCTTGCGTTTCCGCTACACGAGGAGTTTCATTTCCGTATCTCGTTTCAACTGTTGTTGCTTTTATCATAATCGCTCCAAGGATACTTAGGTCGTAAAGATTTGCAAACTCTCTACCAAATCCGAAGCAACCTGAAGCTGGCATAATAGGATTTTTTAAATCTAAGCCAGGAAGTTTTGTTTGTAATGAGATCATAGTACTACCTCCTCAGCCTGGAATACTGGTCCATCGCTACAAATTTTACGATACGACCCTTCTTCTGTATGGCATACACATGCGAAACAAGCTCCGATTCCACAGCCCATTCGTTCTTCAAGTGATATATAGCCATCCTTCTTACCTTTATATTGCTGTTGTAAGGCTTTTAACATCACGGTTGGACCACAAGCAAAATATTGATCAAATTGAAGCTCTTTATCACGAATTACATCCGTTACGAATCCTTTCGTACCTAAAGTTCCATCAACTGTTGCCATGTAAGTTGGCCCTAATTCAGAAAACTCTTTTTCATAAAAAGCTACGTTACTTGATGCAAACCCTAGTACATGGATTACATTTACTCCACGAGCTTTAAATTGCTTTGAAAGTTCATACATTGGAGGTACTCCAATTCCACCACCAACAAGTAGTGCAGTATCACCTTCTGAAAGAGCTTCAATATCATAACCTTGACCTAAAGGACCTAGTACATCAACCTGTTGTCCAACGCTTGCTTCTTTTAAAAGCTTTGTTCCTTCACCTTCTGCGCGGAAAATCATCGTGAACTCACTTTTCTCTTTGTCGATGCGACATATACTGATTGGTCTTCTTAATAGTGGTGTTAGTCCACCAGTCACTTTTATATGGACAAACTGCCCAGGAGATTGCATCTCCTGAACTAGTTCACCTTTTAATGTCATTTCGACAATTTGATGGGCAATTTCTCTGTTTGAGACAATTGTCATGAGTTCCTTTTTTATCATACTAGAACGCCAGCCTTCATTTCTTTGTTTGTTAGTGCAGAAGTCGAGAATGTTAAGCTCTCAATTACTGATAGGATTGCCGTTGCAGTATCTAGGGAAGTTAAGCAAACTACTCCATTTTCAACTGATTCACGACGAATTCGGAAACCATCACGTGCCGGTTTTTTACCTTTTGTTAGCGTATTGATAACAAACTGTGCATCTCCGCGTTTAATCATATCTAGCATATTGTCTTCATGCTCGTTTATTTTATTTACCGCTTTTACTGGTACACCATGGTTTTCTAAATGATTTTTAGTGCCTTCCGTACCGAATACTGTAAATCCGATTTCATGGAAGCGTTTTGCGATATTTACTACTTCTTCTTTATCTTTATCAGCTACTGTGATGATAACTGATCCGTGAGTTGGGATTTGCATTCCAGCAGCTACAAGCGCTTTGTATAATGCTTTTTGAAGACTCACATCTTTACCCATTACTTCTCCAGTTGATTTCATTTCAGGGCCTAATGTTATATCTACTGAGCGCAGTTTAGCGAATGAGAACACTGGTGCTTTTACATAAACTTCATCACCTTCTGGATGGTAGCCTGTTGCATATCCGAATGATGCTAATGTTTGACCAAGAATTACTTTCGTCGCAATGTTCGCCATTGGTACATTCGTAATTTTACTTAAGAATGGTACTGTACGACTTGATCTTGGGTTAACTTCTAGTACGAATACTTCATCTTTATCAGTTACAACAAACTGGATGTTTAGTAAACCTTTGATGTTTAAGCCTTTTGCAAGCTTGATTGTGTAATCAATAAGCTTTTCTTTAGCAGCCGCTGATACATTTTGAGTTGGGTAAACTGCGATTGAGTCACCTGAGTGTACGCCTGCTCGTTCGATGTGCTCCATGATACCTGGGATGTATACATCGATTCCGTCTGAGATTGCATCAACTTCGATTTCTTTACCAGTTAAGTAACGATCGATAAGTACTGGGTGTTCTGGATTAATTTTTACTGCATTATTCATGTAGTGAAGAATTTCTTCACGGTGATATACAATCTCCATAGCACGTCCACCTAGTACATATGATGGTCTTACTAGTACTGGGTATCCAATTTCATCAGCAATCGCTGCTGCTTCTTCCGCTGTCATCGCTGTCTTACCAAGCGGTTGAGGTACTCCTAATTTTTGAAGTGCTTCTTCAAACTTATCACGGTCTTCGGCACGATCTAAATCTTCAAGTGAAGTTCCAAGAATTTTCACGCCACGTTCTACTAATTTACCTGCTAGGTTAATTGCTGTTTGGCCACCGAATTGAACGACTACACCCATTGGTTTTTCTAAATCGATAATGTGCATTACGTCTTCAATTGTTAATGGTTCGAAGTAAAGTTTATCTGAGATACTGAAGTCTGTTGATACTGTTTCAGGGTTGTTATTTATAATAATTGCTTCATATCCAGCTTCTTTAATTGCTCTTACACAGTGTACTGTAGCGTAGTCAAACTCAATACCTTGACCAATTCGGATTGGACCTGAACCAAGTACTACTACACTCTTTTTATCAGTTACGATTGATTCATTTTCGATTTCATATGTTCCGTAGAAGTAAGGAGTTGTCGATTCAAACTCTGCTGAACATGTATCTACCATTTTGTATACTGGTATGATTTGATTTTGTTTTCTAAACTCGTATATTTCTTTATTTGTAGCGTTCCATTTACTTGCGATGTACTCATCACTGAAGCCCATTTTCTTAGCTTTTAAAAGTATTTCTAAATCAAAGTGGTTTTCGTTAATTACTTGTTCCATTTTGATGATGTTTTCGATTTTGTGTAGGAAGAAGAAATCGATTTTTGTTATTTCATGTATTTCTTCTAGCGTCATACCCGTTCTCATTGCTTCAGCAACGATGTAAAGTCTTTCATCATCCGCTTTTGCCATACGATTAATCATTTCTTCTTTAGAAAGTTCTTTTACTGCGTTAAGTTCGATGTGATTTACACCTAATTCTAGCGAACGTACTGCCTTTAATAATGACTCTTCAAGTGTTCTACCGATCGCCATTACTTCTCCAGTTGCTTTCATTTGAGTTCCTAGTTTGCGGTTTGCAGTTTCGAACTTATCAAATGGCCAGCGTGGAATTTTTGAAACGATATAGTCTAATGCTGGCTCGAAGCAAGCGTATGTTTTCTTTGTAACTGGGTTGATCATTTCATCTAGTGTTAAGCCTACTGCGATTTTTGCTGCTAATTTCGCAATCGGATATCCTGTCGCTTTTGATGCTAAGGCACTTGAACGTGATACACGTGGATTAACTTCGATTACATAGTATTGGAAGCTATGTGGATCAATTGCAAGCTGTACGTTACATCCACCTTCTATTCCTAAAGAGCGAATGATTTTTAGTGAAACATTCCGTAACATTTGATATTCGCGATCACTTAATGTTTGAGATGGAGCTACTACGATTGAATCTCCAGTATGAACACCTACAGGGTCAATGTTTTCCATATTACATACTACAATCGCATGGTCACTTGCATCACGCATTACTTCATACTCAATTTCTTTAAAACCAGCGATACTTTTCTCTAATAAACATTGTGTTACTGGGCTATTTTTTAATCCACTTGCTACGATTTCTTTTAGTTCTTCTTCATCGTTACAAATTCCTCCGCCTGTTCCTCCTAAAGTAAAGGCAGGTCTTACGATGATTGGATAGCCAATTTGTTCTACGAAGTCATATGCTTCTTCTAATGTATGGATGATTGTACTTTCTGGTACTGGCTCATTTAAGTCGTTCATTAATGTTCTGAATAAGTCACGGTCTTCTGCTCGGTTAATCGCTTCAAGAGTCGTTCCTAAGATTTTTACTCCACACTCTTTTAACACGCCTGATTTATCTAATTCTACCGCTAAGTTAAGTCCTGTTTGACCTCCTAATGTTGGTAAAAGTGCATCTGGGCGTTCTTTACGAATGATTCTGCTAACGAAATCTACTGTTAGTGGTTCGATGTATACTTTATCTGCTGTTTGTACATCCGTCATAATTGTTGCAGGGTTTGAGTTTACAAGAATTACTTTGTAACCTTCTTCTTTCAATGCCTGACAAGCTTGTGTTCCAGCATAGTCAAATTCTGCTGCTTGACCGATAATGATTGGTCCTGATCCGATTACTAAGATTGATTTAATGTCTACGCGTTTTGGCATTGTAAGTTCCCCTCTCTTTTCTGTGCTTCCATCATGTTAATAAATTCGTCAAATAAGTAGTTTGCATCTTCTGGTCCTGGTGATGCTTCTGGGTGATATTGTACTGTAAATGCTGGGTACGTTTTATGTTTAAGTCCTTCTACTGTTCCATCATTTAGTGCAACATGTGTTACTTCTAATTCAGTTCCTTCAATTGAATCCATTTCTACTGCATAACCGTGGTTTTGAGAAGTAATGGCTACTTTACCTGTTTCTAAGTGTTTAACTGGATGATTCGCACCACGATGTCCGAATTTTAGTTTTGAAGTATTTCCACCGTTTGCTAGAGCAAATAATTGGTGACCTAAGCAAATTCCGAATAATGGTACTTTGCCTACTACTTCTTTAATCATTTCGATTGCTACTGGAACATCTTTTGGATCTCCAGGTCCGTTACTTAGCATAATTCCATCTGGAGCTAGTAAGAAAATTTCTTTTGCTGAGATATTGTAAGGTACTACTGTAACGTCACATTTACGGTTTGTTAATTCTCTTAAAATACCGTGTTTCATACCGAAATCTACTAATACTACTCGGTGTCCTCTACCTGGACTTCTATAAGGTTTTTGTGTTGAAACTCGCTCTACATGGTTTGTGAAAAATGGTGTGTTTGTTAATTCTGCAACTACTTCGTCAACATTTGCTTCCATGCTGCAGAACTTCCCTTTCATCGTTCCAACTTCACGTAGTTTTTTAGTTAACATACGTGTATCGATCCCTGCTAAACCTGGGATTCCTTTATCTTTACAATATTGATCCAAGCTCATTTTATTTCGGAAATTTGATGGATGCTCTGCATATTCCTTTACGATTAAACCGTGTACCGCTGGAACGATGCTTTCAAAATCCTCTAAATTGATACCGTAGTTACCTACTAAAGGGTAAGTAAACGTTACGATTTGTCCACAGTAAGATGGGTCAGTTAATACCTCTTGATATCCTGTCATACCTGTTGTAAAAACGATTTCTCCTGTTGTTTCAACTTCGCTACCAAATCCTTCTCCTACAAAAACTGTTCCGTCTTCTAATATTAATTGACGCATCATACTGTTAGTTCCTCTCTTTCATATACTAATTTGCCATTTACCATCGTCATTACTGGCCAACCTTTACATTTCCAGCCATTAAATGGTGTGTTTTTACCTTTTGATAGGAATGTTGCTGAATCAATTTCCTCAACTAAGTCTAAGTCGATTACTGTTAAATCCGCGATCGCTCCAACTTCAATTTTCCCTTTATTTAGGTTAAAAACTTCAGCAGGCTTAGTCGTTAAAAAGTTTATTAATTGCTGTAAAGTCATTTTTCCTGTTTCAACAAAGTGTGTGTTTAGTAATGGAAAGGCTGTTTCTAAACCGACAATTCCAAACGGTGCAAGTTGCATCCCTTGAGCTTTTTCTTCTGCTGTATGAGGTGCATGATCTGTCGCAATCATATCGATTGTTCCATCAAGTAATCCTTCAATTAATGCTTCTCTATCGATTGCACTTCGTAATGGTGGATTCATTTTGAAATTTGTATCCAATCCTGGAATATCATCTTCACAAAGAATTAAATGGTGTGGAGAAACCTCCGCAGTAACATTTATTCCAGCTCGTTTTGCATCCCGTACAACTCTTACTGATTCTTTTGTACTGATATGGCATACATGGTAGTGGCATCCTGTTGCTTCAGCAAGAAGAACATCTCGAGCAATTTGTACACTTTCACAAATAGAAGGTATTCCGTTTAAACCATTTTCTTTTGAAAACTTTCCTTCGTGAACACAACCTTTTTGAATAAGTGTGTTTTCTTCACAGTGTGCAACGATTGATACATTTAGTTCAGCAGCTTTTTGCATTGCTTTGTACATCATTTCTGCTGATTGAACTCCTACACCATCATCAGTGAATGCGAAAGCTCCGTTTTCTTTTAAGCCTTCAAAGTCTGTTTGCTCTTCTCCAGCTTGTCGAATTGTAATTGATGCATATGGTAATACATTTACAACCGCTGTTTCTTCTATTTTTTTGTTTAATGCTGTTAAGTGCTCGATTGTATCTGGTACTGGACGAGTGTTTGGCATTGCTGCAATCGATGTAAACCCACCTCTTGCTGCTGCTTTCGTACCTGTTTCGATTGTCTCCTTATGTTCACCACCTGGCTCACGAAGGTGCACATGAACATCTATTAATCCTGGTGATAGTAATTTACCATCTAATTCAATCTGTTCTGCGTCTTCATCAATGATCGTTTCAGCAATGACTGAGATTTTTCCATTTGCTACTAATACGTCACGTTTTAGAAGTTCACCATTTTCTTGTAAGATGACACCGTTTTTAAACAAGTACTTCATTTTTCATCTCTCCCCATACAGTTGATAAGGCTCTTTTTAATACAGCCATTCGAACATAGACCCCATTTTCCATTTGCTTAAAGATTCTTGAACGTTCACATTCTACTAACTCGCTGGCGATTTCAACATCTCTATTAAATGGTGCTGGGTGCATGATGATGCTATTAGGTTTCATTTTTGCTTCTCTTTCAACCGTTAGGCCATGCTTTTGTAAGTAATTTTCCATAATATGATTTGTTTCAGAGTCATGTCTTTCATGCTGTACTCTTAGAAGCATTAAGACATCAACTTCTTCAACTAGTTCATCTAAGTTTTTATATGTTCCGTATGAATTTTTTTCGTCTTTCCATTCATCTGGGCTTGCGAAGTATACTTGTGCACCTAATCTAGTTAGTGCTTCAGCATTTGAGCGAGCAACTCTCGAATGTCTTAAGTCACCCACAATTGCTACTTTTAATCCGTCAAATCGACCAAATTCTTGTTTGATCGTCAGTAGATCTAGTAGACATTGTGTTGGATGATTTCCACATCCATCACCGGCATTCAGGATTGGCATTCCCGCATCTTTAATTTCTTGAAAATATTCGTCTTCTGTATGACGGATTACTACTGCTTCTACTCCAATTGCTTGAAGTGTTTTAACAGTGTCATACAAAGTCTCACCTTTTTGAATACTTGAGCTTTCCACAGCTAAGTTAATCACATCAAGTCCAAGTTTCTTTTGGGCTACTTCAAAACTGAAGCGAGTTCTCGTACTATTCTCAAAAAACAAATTTGCTACAAATGTCTGACGTTTCAGGCTAGTTGTTTCTCCATTCGCAAAGCTTTGTGCTTGCTTAAGCAAATCTTGAATTTCATCGTTTGTTAAATCAGACAAGGTTAATAAATGATTCATCCGTCATCCCCCTAAATGAATTTCATTCGTATTTTATTTTTGGAGCACTCAAGTTTTTGGTGCTCCATATTTATTGTTTATAGTGATACTTCATTTTCCTCTTGGATATTTCGATCGCCACCAATTTTTTCTGGTAGGACTAAATTTAGTACTACTCCGATTAGTGCTGATAAAGCCATTCCTTCTAGTGCGAATTGTTTACCGATATGAATTGCAGCTCCACCAATTCCTAGTACTAAGATTACTGATGCGATTACTAAGTTACGCTGCTTAGAAAAATCAATTTTATTTTCTACTAGAACTCGTAATCCGCTTGATGCGATGATTCCGAATAGTAGGATTGAGATACCACCCATAACTGGTGTTGGAATTGAGCTAATGATCGCTGAAATTTTTCCGACGAATCCGAAGATCATCGCGAAGATTGCTGCGCCTATGAATAAGTAGACGCTGTAAGCTCTTGTGATTGCTAGAACCCCGATGTTTTCACCGTAAGTTGTTGTTGTTGGACCGCCGATTAAACCTGCAATCATTGTTGAAACTGCATCTCCGAATAATGACCTGTCTAACCCAGGATCTTTGATTAAATCTTTATTTACTACACTTCCAAGTACTACTTGGTGACCGATGTGCTCTGAAATCGTTACAATTGCTACCGGTACGAAGATTAAAAGTAATTGGAATGTGATATGCGGTGTGTAGTTCACAAATGGTACCGAGAAATCTGGTATTGCTAGCCAATCAGCTTTAGCAATTCCTGTGAAGTCTACTACTCCAAATAAGATTGAAGTAATGTATCCACCGATTATTCCTACTAAGATTGGTATGACTGATAAGAAACCTCTTGTAAATAACGCTGTAATGATTGTGATTGCCAATGTGATTAGTGCGATTGTGATTGATGTTGAGCTATATTTTTTGTCCGCTCCATTCATTGCCATGCTTACTGCAACAGATGATAAGCTTAATCCGATTACGATGATAACTGGTCCTACTACGATTGGTGGTAGTACTTTGAACAACCAATTTACACCGACTTTATTTATGATAAGTGCGATGATCGCGTAAACAACTCCAGTAATGAAAACCCCTACGAA
Source organism: Gottfriedia luciferensis (assembly GCF_002156865.1). Classification (GTDB taxonomy): domain Bacteria; phylum Bacillota; class Bacilli; order Bacillales; family Bacillaceae_G; genus Gottfriedia; species Gottfriedia luciferensis. Next base: position 11,685 of record NZ_NCTA01000003.1, read on the forward strand.
AGCTGAACCAGGTCCGAGATTTGTTTTAGCGTAGAACATCGGAGCGATGAATGCGAATGATGATCCTAGATAAGATGGTACTTTTCCTCTTGTGATCAGTACGAATACAATTGTTCCAATCCCACTTGATATCAGTGCAATCGAGGGGTTAATTCCGATTAAGATTGGCGCTAGCACTGTAGCTCCAAACATTGCGAATAAGTGCTGTATACTTAGGAAAAACCATTGACTCACACTAGGTTTTTCATTTATCTCTAGAACTGGTTTTTGTTTTATCATGACGATACCCCCATTTTTTTCAATAAAAAAACTCTTTGTGATTGTACACAAAGAGTCCAATACGTTGCACGGAAGAAGGCTGCAACTAACTAGACCCTTTGGCGGCCTCTCTGGACCACATTTAAAAGGGACTTTTAATTTTCAAATATACTTACTTTATCATGGTCATCCGTTTCCTTTAAAGCTACGACTACTTTTTCATTTCCTGAAGTTGGAATATTTTTACCAACATAGTCTGCTCTAATCGGTAATTCACGATGTCCGCGATCGATTAATACTGCTAATTGAATTTGTGCAGGTCTACCAAGGTCCATCACAGCGTCCATTGCGGCACGAACTGTTCTACCTGTGTAAAGCACATCATCAACTAATATTACTTTTTTGTTTGTTAGGTCAACAGGAACATTTGAACCTTTTACTAACGGTTCCTTGTTTTCTGTTTTAGTTGTTAAATCATCTCGATAAAGAGTAATATCTAAGTCACCCATCATTACTTCTTTACCTTCAATTTGCTTAATTCTTTCCGCGATACGTTTTGCTAGGTAAACACCTCTAGTTTTAATACCGATTAAAACAATGTCTTGAATGCCTTTGTTATTTTCTAGCATTTCATGTGCAATTCTCGTAAGTCCGCGTCTAATTGCTAATTCGTCTAAGATGATTGCTTTCTCAGTCATTTCCCTTACCTCCTACTATTATTTTGTAGAAGCAAAAAACCCTCTTGCCCGATGGACAAGAGGGTAGCGCAAAAGGATACAATTATCCCTTTTCATATTTCCGCTTCCTTCTCAACCTCACGGGGTTGTGTTAAAGGTTCATTCAACTGTCCTCATTATGACTTATGTCACGATAAATGTCAACAGTTATCTTCTTAATTGTTCAATTACATCTTCCATTACTTCTGGAATTGGAGAAGTAAACTCTAAATACTCGTTCGTTCTAGGGTGATTAAAGCCTAAAACAGCTGCGTGAAGTGCTTGTCCATCAATGTCTAACGTTTTTCTTGGACCATACTTTGGATCACCTGCTAATGGATAGCCAATATATTTCATATGCACACGAATTTGGTGCGTACGTCCGGTTTCTAGCTGACATTCAACTAAAGTAAATTCTTCAAAACGTTCTAATACTCTAAAATGGGTTACAGCTTCTTTACTATTTTCTTCTGTAACTGTCATGCTTTGACGATCACTTTTATCTCTACCGATTGGTGCATCAATTGTACCTTCTTCATGAGGTATTACGCCATGAACAATCGCAATATATTTACGGACTGATGTTTTTTCACGTAATTGTTCTGCAAGCTTTTCATGAGCCACATCATTTTTAGCAACCATTAATAAGCCAGATGTATCCTTATCAATTCGATGTACAATACCAGGTCTTAAAACGCCATTAATACCTGATAAATCTTTGCAATGATACATTAGCGCATTAACTAAAGTACCAGTTTCATGACCTAATGCAGGATGTACAACCATTCCACGTGGTTTGTTAACAACAATTACATCTGAATCTTCGTAATATACATCAAGTGGAATATTTTCAGCTATAACCTCTAACGGCTTTGGTTCAGGTACTGAAACAGATATTTCATCGCCTTGTTTTACTTTATAATTACGTTTAATTTTTTCTCCGTTCACTAATACAAGATCATCTTTTAACCAAGTTTGAACTTGAGATCTTGACCACTCATCGTTTTGAGCTGCGATAAACGTATCGATTCTTTCTAAATGTTGTTCTTCTTGAACTGTAAATGCAAAAACTGTCATTTCTTAACTCCTCTTTTATCTTCCATTAAAGTAATTATAAATAATAAAACAACCCCAACACATAGAGCTGAATCAGCTATATTAAATACTGGGAAATCATATTTGAAAATATAAACATGAATAAAATCAACTACTTCTTTTCTAAAAAATCGATCGATGAAATTACCAATCGCACCACCTAAAACTAACCCTAGTGATAGCCCTAGTAATCGATCTCCTTTTGCGTGTTTTTGAATGAAGTAAATTACCGCTGCTACAAAGACAAATGTAATTAAATAAAAGAATCCCATTTTACCTTGAAGCATTCCCCAAGCTGCGCCTCTATTGCGATGTGATGTTATGTAAAAAATATTTTTAATGATTTCAATATTTTCACCTAAATACATCTTCTTTAAAACTGCCAACTTTGTAAGCTGATCAATTAAAATGACAATTAAAGCAATAATATATGCCATATTTATCCCCTACCTTATAAGATATCTCATAAAATTTTAGCATAGGGGAATCGTTTATACAATGAATAGTATTAGTAATGGTTTCTTACAAAACTAAAATCCTCTATCGTTCGACCTGTCGGAAGTACTTTGAGTTTTTCAATTGGAATCGGTTGACCTGTTATTTCACAATAACCATATAAACCATTATTTATTTTTTCTAAAGCAAGCTCGATATCATATAAATCATTTTGCATGTCTTCTACGAGGGTTTGGTGTTTATTTGTTTCTTCAAATATTGAATAATGATGTTCAACCATTGAAGAACTTATTGGTTCAGAAAATAAACGATACAGCAATTCATTTTTTATCATTTCGAGCTCTTGTTTAATATGGAAAATTTCATTGCTCCTCATCTTCTTCACTCCCAATTCATTTGTGTAAAAATACTTTTCCCTCAAATTGAAATCGATAATAGGTGAAACTTTTTCCTTTAAAGGAAATGGATAAAGTTCATAATAATAGACAATAGATAATGCAGGGGTTATGGAATCTTTAAGACCTTTAAAGCATTTTAAATCATAGAATTTCCTGCACTTCCTTCTTTTACCAAAACAAAAAATCATAGAAGTTCTGCGCTTCTATGATTTTCATTATTTTAAATTAATCAAATACGATTGGCTTTAGAATCATAAAAACAAATAATAGAACACCCATAAATGAAGCAAAATAAAAATATCTGTTTACTTGTTTTTGGGCAATATAAATTTCCATATCCAAAATTTCAATACCCTTATTCCTCTCATCAAAAAGCCACTTTGAAATTCTATTTTGTTTTGGTGTAATAAAGCCAATTACTACAATTTGAATCAGTATATATAGAATTAAAGATCCAATGAGCCAGAGTTGGGTAAATGAACCATAGTTCCCTAAAAAAAAGAGCACGATCCCACTTATTAAAGCAATACTTCCGCCGATTTTTGGGAATCGTTCTAAATACTTAAAGTACCGATAACTTGACCTTAATTCCTCTACTGTTTGATTTGATCGCGTTAACACATGACAAAAAAAGATCGGCCCAACACCTATGATTGAAGATAACACGTGAATAAGAATTAACAATTTCATCAGCCCAACTCCTTCCTTTCAACATTCAAATATATGTAAAAATCATAAAAAAAAGAGCCGAAAGTTAACTCTTTCGACTCTTGGTATAATACTTTATTACATTTCTTTCACAACACTAGCGCAACGTAAGCATAGTGTTGGATGTTCTTCATCTTTTCCTACTTCTTCTGTAACTACCCAACAACGTTCACATGTATCACCGATAGCTGGAGTTACTTCGATACTTAAAGAATCAAATTTTTGTGCTGATTCTGGTGCTTGTTCATTACTTCCCACTACTTCAACTTGAGAGACAATTAATAATTGTTTAAAGTCTTCATTAATTGAATTTAATAGCTCAGCTACTTCATTATTAGGATAGATCTTAACAGCTGCAGTTAATGATTTACCGATTACTTTTTCATTTCGAGCAACTTCAAGTGCTTTTAATACGTCATCACGTAAATCCATGAATTTTTCCCATTTAGCCTCTAAGCTTTGAGTATCTCCAAAATCTTTTACATCAGGCATTTCAGTTAAGAAGATGCTATCTACTGATGTATCCGCTATGTGAGACCATACTTCCTCAGCTGTATGAGGTAAAATAGGTGCAACTAAACGTGTAAGTGCTTGTAATGATTCATGTAATACAGTTTGGATTGCTAAACGATCTTTATTTGATTTTGGCTCAATATATAAAACATCTTTTGATAAGTCAAAATAGAATGAACTTAATTCCTGCGTACAGAAATTTTGAATTGTATGATATACATTTGCAAAATCATATTTTTCATATGATTCACGAACAGTTTTTACAACGTTATTTAATTTAACTAACATATATTGATCTAGTTCACGTAGTTCATCATATTTTAAAGCATCTTGAGCTGCATTAAAGCCATCAAGGTTACCTAATAAGAAACGGAACGTATTACGAATCTTACGGTATACTTCTGCAACTTGTTTCATTAATGCATCTGAAATACGAACATCTGATTGATAATCAACTGAAGCTACCCATAGACGTAAAATATCTGATCCGTATTGATTCATAATTTTTGATGGTAGGACAATGTTACCGATTGATTTACTCATCTTACGACCTTCTCCATCTAATACGAAACCATGACTTACTACTGCTTTGTATGGAGCTTGGCCAGTTACTGCTACACTTGTACTTAATGAAGAGTTAAACCAACCACGGTATTGGTCAGAACCTTCTAGGTAAATATCAGCCGGGAAAGATAATTCTTCACGAGTTGTTAATACAGCTTGATGTGATGAACCACTATCGAACCAAACATCCATGATATCTTTTTCTTTTGTAAATTTACCATTCGGTGAGCCTGGATGTGTAAATCCTTCAGGTAATAGTTCCTTCGCTTCTTTTTCAAACCAAATGTTTGATCCATGTTCTTTAAATAAGTTAGATACATGTTCAATTGTTTCTTCTGTAATAATTGCCTCACCGTCTTCTGCATAAAATACAGGAATTGGTACTCCCCATACACGTTGACGTGAAATACACCAATCTCCACGATCACGAACCATGTTAAATAGACGAGTTTCGCCCCATGCTGGGAACCATTTTGTATCTTGAACAGCCTGCATAAGCTGCTCACGAATTGCTTCAATTGAAGCGAACCATTGTGCAGTAGCACGGAAAATAATAGGTTTCTTCGTTCTCCAGTCATGTGGATATGAGTGTGTAATAAATTGTAGTTTTAATAAAGCACCTTTTTCTTCCAATGCTTTTGTAATTTCTTTGTTCGCTTCTTCGTAGAAAAGTCCTTCGAAGCCAGGAGCCTCTTTAGTCAGTACACCTTTCTCGTCAACTGGACAAAGTACGTCTAATCCATATTGTTGTCCTACGCGGAAATCGTCTTCACCATGGCCAGGAGCAGTGTGAACACAACCAGTTCCAGCGTCAGTTGTAACATGATCACCTAAAATTACAACTGAATTACGATCATAAAGTGGGTGCTTACAAATGATTCCTTCTAATTGAGAACCATAAAATGTTTTTTCAACTACTGCATTTTCCCAACCTAATTCATTAGCAACTGACTCTCTTAAGTCACTTGCCACTACGAATTGTTCCCCATTCACAGAAACTACATCATAGCTTAAGTCTGGATGTAAACATACTGCTAAGTTCGCTGGAATAGTCCAAGGAGTTGTTGTCCAAATGATGAATTTCTCGCCACCATTTAAAACATTGTTTCCATTTTCAACAGCAAATGCTACATAAATTGATGCTGAACGTTTGTCTTGATATTCAATTTCAGCTTCAGCTAATGCTGATTCACTTGATGGAGACCAATAAACTGGTTTAAGTCCTTTGTAGATTAAACCTTTCGTAGCCATTTTACCAAATACTTTAATTTGTTCAGCTTCATATTCTTTTTCAAGTGTGATATAAGGGCGATCCCAATCACCTAAAATTCCTAAACGTTTAAATTGTTCTTTTTGACGCTCTACTTGTTCATAAGCATATTCTTCACATAGTTTACGGAATTCTGCAACTGACATTTCTTTTCGATTTACTTTTTTATTTGCTAATGCTTGTTCAATTGGTAAGCCATGAGTATCCCAACCTGGTACATAAGGAGAACGATATCCATTCATGTTATAAAAACGTACAATGAAATCCTTTAGTACTTTATTAAGTGCATGACCCATATGAAGATCACCATTAGCATAAGGTGGTCCATCATGTAAAATAAATGACGGTTTTCCTTCATTATGTTTTTGGACGGTTGCATAAATATTTTTCTTGTTCCATTCTTCTTGAATTTGAGGCTCACGTTGAGGTAAATTTCCTCTCATAGGAAATTCAGTTTTTGGCATTAGTAACGTATCTTTGTATTCCATTTTGCTTTCCTCCAATTTTGATACATTTTAGAATATACAGTCGCTTCCACATTAACGCATTGTATCCATCTTACAAGCCTTTTATGATTAGTGGATTTATCTATTACAAAAGCTTTAAACATATATCGGATGATTTTTTAAAGCTCTCATTTTTTTGTGGATGGATTTTAAATATGTAATATAAATCGTGAGAAAGATAACCAGTTGATTGACGATCCAATCGTCTAAGTCAGAGACCTAGTTTGCAATTTACTTCTGAATTGGCTCAACGGCGATTATTCAGAAGTTATAAACGCAAAAAAACCTTTCTCATCCCAAAAAAGGGACGAGAAAGGTTTCCCGTGGTACCACCCTAATTGACAATAAATAAATTTATTCATTGTCCACTTAGCATTCGTAACGTGAATGAAACGTCTTTTCTTACTACTGTTCAGAAAAGCACTCAAGGGTGATTTTCCTCCTACTATCTACATCAAGCTTACACTATCCTTGACTCGCTAACTAGTTATGTAGAAGTACTCTTCCCTATCTCCGATTTACTATTAATATTTAATAAATTATATGTAAAACTTTACAAATCGTCAAGGCTTATCCAATTAGTTTGCTATTTCTTCTGTTTCTTTTTCTTCTAGTATATGATCCCAATCTTCATGATTTAACATTTCTAATTGAGTTTCGATCGCCATTCTTAAACGAGTGCGGAAAACTTTTGATTGTTTTTTAAGCTCTTCAAACTCGATTGTTACTTTTCTTGATTTGATTAATGCTTCATTAATAATACGATCAGCATTTTTTTCTGCTTCTTTAATGATTAGTTTTGCTTCTTTTTGAGCGCTTCCTTTTACATCTTCAGCAGCTTCTTGCGCAATTAAAATTGACTTATTTAAAGTTTCTTCGATCGTAGAAAAATGCTTTAATCTTTCTCTCATATCTAGAATTTGTTCTTCTAATTGTTTCTTTTCACGAATAACTAGTTCATAATCTTTTATTACTTGGTCTAAAAACTCATTTACTTCATCTTCGTCATATCCACGAAAACTTTTACCAAATTCTTTATTATGAATATCAAGTGGTGTTAAAGGCAATTAAGCCACCTCCATGTAGGTTCTTAAATAATAGGTTATTATAAATTTTCGACAGTTTCTACGATTTTCCTTCATCATTTTTGACTATTTTTTAACACCGTAGTGAATCCGCCATTTTTCTTTCTTCGACAAACCATCGATTGATATTAACAATCCTCTTCCAAATCCTTTGACTGAAAATAAATCTCCTTCTCCACAAATAAAAGAAGTTGAGTCAATAATTCGTTGGTTTATTTTAACATGTTCAGCTTTAATCATTGCTTGAGCCTTCTGTCTAGACACATTATAAAACTCACTTAATAGTACATCTAAACGTAATGAAGATACTGTACCATTGCTAGTTTCCCAATCATTTTCTGTTTCAATCAATTCATTAAATGGTATTTTCATTAATGTAATCGGCGATTTACCTACAGAATTTAAGTTATTTTCAACAAAACTTGCAATTTCATCAGCAACAATGATTTGGATTTTTTCATTTTTTATTAAAATATCACCGAATTTAGCTCTTGTTACTCCTAGTGACATTAAAGTACCTAGTACTTGTCGATGTGCTATTGTAGTAAATTTCGTAGCATACTTTAAATCAAATGCAACTAATGAAAAGTCCTTTTCCTCTGGAGTGAAGTAACTTGGATAAATGATGGCACGTTTTCGTTCACAATTTTCACATCCTCCAAAAAAAGTAACAAGACATTCTGTTTGATTTCCGATAATCGATTGCATAATCATTTGTTCTCTTAAATCAAGAAAATCGGTTAACTTTGGTGAATAGCGTTCAATGACTTGCTCTTTCCAATTCATTACTTGGTCAACAAAAACATGCTCTTCTTTTCGATAATGATCATAAATACTCATAGTTGCTTTCCTCAATATACATTATTAATAAAAAAGAGAACCACATAGATTCTCTTTTAAATGAAACTTCTAATACTATCGATACCGATAATAGCAAATTCTAGCGCAAAAATCGATACAATTGGAGAGAAATCAAACATTCCAATTGACGGTATGATCCGACGAAATGGTTCCAAAAACGGTTCTGAAATTGTACTGATAAAACGTCCAAAACCAGATTGTCTTACTTGTGGGAACCAAGACAGAATAATATTAATGATAATGACATATCGATAGATACTAATAACTTGTATTAATAAAACTAAAACGAAGTCCATTTATTTACCACCTTTTAATGGATTGTTCTTCCTCAAATAGCATATCCGTAATCGTTCCAGAAATATCTACATTATCTGGCGTACAAATAAAAGTATTTGTTCCTATTTTTTTAATATCTCCACTAATAGCGTAAACAGTTCCGCTTAAGAAATCAACAAAACGCTTAGCTTGATCAATTTGCATTTGTTGTAAATTAATTACTACAGCTTTTTTAGATTTTAGATGGTCTGCAACATCTTGTGCTTCTGCATATTCACGCGGTTGCACTAAAACAACTTTTGACGTCAAAGAAGCTCCTCCTGGTATACTTACTAGTTTTTGCTTTGAAGTATTACGTTCATGATGAATTTCTTCATGCACTTGTTTAGCAACTGGTTGTTGTTGTTGCTGTTCTGTGTATTCATAATCGTCTTCATACTCGTCTTCATCCATTGCAAAAAAGTTTCTTACTTTTCCAATAAAACTCATTTTTATACCCTACCCTTTCCTACTAAATCTGTACCAATTCTAATAAAAGAAGCTCCTTCTTCTATTGCAATTTCAAAATCATTAGACATCCCCATCGATAATTCAGTACATGGAATATTTGCAATCTGTAATTCTTTTACCTTTTCTTGTAACTCTTTTAAACCTTTGAAACTATTTCGAATGATTAACTCATTCTCTGTAAATGGCGCCATCGTCATCAAACCAACAACTTTTACTTTATCAAATTCAGCTAGCTGTCTAGCAAATTCTAATACTTCACTAGGATCTAAGCCATGTTTTGATTCTTCACCAGATACATTTACTTGTAAAAAGCACTTTAACGGCTCAGTTGCTCTTTTTTGTATTTCTTCGGCCAAAGATAAACGATCTAACGAATGTAAATAATCAATTCGATGAATGATGTCTTTAACTTTTCTTGTTTGAAGTGAACCAATAAAATGCCAAACAACATCATCTTGAATTTGTTCTTGTTTATCTTTAAGACCTTCAAAGCGATTTTCACCTAATTGCATAATACCTTCTGCTAAAACTTCTTTCGCTACATCTGCAGACACTTCTTTTGTAACTGCAATTAATGTCACATCATCATTTCGATTTGCTAGAATTTTAGCAGCTTTTATTTGTTCACTTATTCTTTCGTAATTTTGTTTAACTGACATGATGTTATTTCCTCCAACCAATAAAACTCATCATTCTTCCAGTTTTCCCGCCATCTCTTCGATGTGAGAAAAATGTCTTTGGGTGACAGCTTGTACAATAATTCGTTACGACTATATTGTCCTCACGTACACCTGCTCTAATGAGTAATTGTTTGTTTGCTTCTTTTAAATTCAATCTGTATTTATTATTTGATAATGAAGTTAAAATATTATTTGGAATATTGTTTTCGAAAACTTCTTTTACTTTATTCATTACAAAATCATCTACTTCATAACAACAGTCTCCAATTGAAGGTCCAATTGCAACTTGTATATTTTCAAGTTGTAAATTTTCTTCCTTTAACCACTTTTCAATTAATCGACCGCCAATATTATGAACAGTGCCTTTCCAACCAGCATGAGCTAAACCAATATATTTCGTATTTGGTTCTATGAAATAGATTGGAACACAATCAGCATAACAAGATGTTAATAATAGATCCTCTTCATTTGTATAAAACCCATCTGTAATTGGAATGCCGCTTTCGTAATCTGTTACGCCTTTTCCACAATCTTTTTTTGTTACTTTCACAACATTATACCCATGAACTTGTTCAGAACAAACCCATTTCGTCGTTGAATAATTAATTCGATTCGCAAGAATTTCTCTATTTTCAACAACACTAATTTGTGAATCATTTACATGTAACCCAAGATTCAAAGAAGAGAAACAACCTTGGCTAACTCCGTCATTTTTTGTTGTAAATCCCGCAACTAAATGTTTAAATGAGTCTTCCCAAGGCTGAATCTTAAAAGTACTTTCAGTCGATTGAATGAAACTTTCTTTCATAATTATAAGACCTCACAAAAACTATTTTAGTAAATATATATGTAAACCACTTTATGGTTTCCTATATTTTACCATAGATTTCATCTTTTTGATTATTTTTGACAAAACACGCTATTTTTTTATGTGAATTTAACAGGATTTATTTCTTTTTCTTCTAAATCTACTGTCGAACGATACTTCACTAAGATTACATCTTCACCAATTTTTACAATATCATTCCAGTAAATCGTCATTTCTTCTTCTTTACTAAAAAAATTCAAACCTTTTCCTGGCTTTGTTAATATAATCGAAGTTATTCTCCCACTCATTTGATCAATATCTAAATCAACAATGTTCCCTAATTTCTTTCCATCAGCAACATTCACTACATCTTTTACTTGAAAATCCGAAATTCTGGCCATTCTTACTTCACCATCCTTTTATACAAATATATGAAGTAAGGGTCAAACATCATGATAAAATTCAAATAAAAATGTGCTAGACAATGTTGTTTTAATTTCAATCATTATCTAACACATTTATTATCGGATGTCAGTCTTCCAATTTAACTTTTTGTTCGTTATTGGATTAATTTGGTTTTTTTCGTGTTTGTTTTTTATTTTTCTAAAAAATTTCTTATTTAAGTTATTGTCTAGTGGAAAAGCTAATTCTTTATTTCAGAGAAACATGTATGTTCGATGTCTAGCTACGGCTCCTAGCTCCTCGAGGTCATAAGCCAATTTCTGGTAAAGGTTAAAGTGCGAACCTTTACCGGAAATCGTCTTATGCTTGTCGGGGCAGAGCGAACGCCTTCCGCATTTCTTTAGCCTTGAATATTTTTATTCATTTGTTTTATTGCTGATTTTTCTAGTCTTGATACTTGAGCTTGTGAGATTCCGATTTCTTCTGCAACTTCCATTTGTGTTTTCCCTTGGAAAAAGCGTTTGCTGATGATCATTTTTTCACGGTCATTTAACCGTTTCATTCCTTCGCGTAATGCTAGTTCTTCAACCCATTGCTCGTCCTTATTTTTATCATCACTTAGCTGATCCATTACGAATATAGGATCTCCGCCATCATTATAAATAGGTTCAAATAACGATACTGGATCTTGAATTGCATCTAATGCAAAGACGATTTCTTCGTGTGTTACACCTAATACTTCTGCGATTTGAACAGGTGTTGGTTCTTTTGAATTCTCTGCTAAAAGTCGCTCTCTAACTTGTAATGCTTTATAAGCTATGTCTCTTAATGATCTAGACACTCTTATCGGGTTATTATCCCTTAAATATCTTCTTATTTCACCAATTATCATCGGTACAGCATACGTCGAAAATTTTACATTTTGGCTTAAATCAAAATTATCAATAGACTTCATAAGGCCTATACAACCTACTTGAAATAAGTCATCCACAAATTCACCGCGATTATTAAAACGTTGAATTACACTAAGAACTAATCGCAAGTTCCCGTTTACAATTGTTTCTCGTGCGCTTCTGTCACCGCTTTGCATTGCGTGAAATAACTTACGCATCTCATCATTCTTTAAAACTGGAAGTTTTGATGTATCTACACCACATATTTCTACTTTGTTTCGTGTCATGATGTTCCCTCCTACTTGGAGTTGCTGTACTATAGGTAAGTATCTCCTTCGGTGGAAAATTTATGCACGAAAAATTTAGAGCAAGATTAAGGAAGAACAGGAGCTAAGAAATGCTTAAGAGCAGGAAAGGCAGGTAAAGTAGGAAAAACATATTGGAAGAGAAAATTTAGAGGAAATCAATAAAATACTTTTAGTCTTTTACTATCTTTTCATTTATCCTTGATCCTAAAGATTAGGGAATCGGAAAAAATTATTATTTACAGTTTAGTGAATTTAATAATCTAACATTTTTGGGAAAAATCCCTGTTAATATTTTTTTAATTATAGAATAGTTAAAGATATTGATTGGAGTGGAAGGTGGGAGACTCCTATGGGAGTAGCGGGAAGGGTGAGACCCCGCAGGCTTGCCGAGGAGGCTAAAGCCTCACGCCCCATGGAAAGCGAACATACTGGAACGGAAATCAATTTTTTTTAACAGAAACAGTAAAAAACCAATTAGCTCGAGTCAAAACTCAATCTAATTGGTTTTTTTAATATTATTTAACTCTTTCTATACCATTTTATTAAATTCTTTTCGAAGTCTTTTAATAATTCGTTTTTCTAATCTGGAAATATATGATTGCGATATTCCAAGCATATCCGCAACGTCTTTTTGTGTTTTTTCTTCCGTTCCGTCAAGACCAAATCTTAATTCCATTATTTGTTTTTCACGATCATTTAGTTGATCTAATGCTTTCGTTAATAAAGATTTATCAACATTTGCTTCTAAATCTTTCGTAATGATATCATCTTCAGTTCCTAGCACATCTGAAAGCAATAATTCGTTGCCATCCCAATCAATATTTAATGGCTCATCAAATGAAACTTCGGATCTGTTTTTATTATTTCGGCGTAAATGCATTAGTATTTCATTTTCAATACATCTTGAAGCATAAGTAGCTAATTTAATCTTCTTTTCAGGATTAAAAGTATTTACTGCCTTAATAAGTCCAATCGTTCCAATACTTATTAAGTCTTCAATATTAATACCTGTGTTCTCAAATTTTCTAGCAATATAAACAACTAACCTTAAATTTCTCTCTATTAATAATGATCTAGCACCTAAATCCCCATTCGGTAGTTTCTGTAAAAGTTTTTCTTCTTCTTCTCTTGTCAAAGGAGGCGGTAATGCTTCACTTCCTCCAATGTAATAGACTTCATCGGCTTTCAAACCAAGCTTAACTAATAGCTTGTAAAAACCTAATTTTAGTTTTAAGAAAAATCGATACATTTTCTACCTCCTATGCAATTTCATTAATCGTTCCCTGCATCATTTTTGGATGCAAGATACATTCATATAAATTGTCTGAAGACAAAGTAACATGACTCAATCCAACTAAAACCGATTTCGACGAATACCATTTACCATTAATTTTCAATTTAACAACAGTAGGTTTAATTGCAACGAGAAATTGATTACTTTGACCGATGCTTTTATAAGGTATATACGTCCCTTGAAAGAAGCTTAAAATATCTAATGCCTCAGTGTTATGTAATGTATTTCCTGAGTCTCTTACTAACTTTACTAGCTCTGAAGGCAATCCATAATCATTAATCGAACAATCCAAGATAATGACTGGTTTCCTTGATAGCGGCTCGTGAAGTGAATTCCCACTATCCATTAATCCTCTAACCTTAAACGAAGTATTTCGCCATACAATCTCCATTTCATACATTTCATTCAACTTCCATTTTGTAAAAGAAATTTGATTGATTGACTTTCTAGCGTAAAAAATAACAATTGGGAGCATTCCTATTACAAAATACCAACTCACTGGGTCACCATAAAAAGATGTCTTAGATAAATTAGAAGAGTCTGATTCAAATAAATAATGTAACCCTAATAAAGCGCCACCTAAAATAAAGGTAGAAAAATAAAAGATACTAATAAGTTGTAAAAAAGTAATAATCCGTTGCCTTCCAAATGCCAAAAATACTATGAAAAATGATAATAATATTTTCATAAAGGGTGATCCAACAACATAAGCATATGGAGTAAACGTCATTAAAACAACGACCGACCCTAATAATGCCCCCAATAACGAACGCAAAATAGATACATTTCTTTTTAGAATTAAACCTGTTAATTGAATAATTAAAAAATCCATTAACAAGTTTAATAACCAAACAAGATCTCCATATATCACCAATTTTGTCGCCATCCCCTATTTAGTATTTCATTTATATGTAAGTATAGGATGAGCACAGCAAGAAGTCTGTCAAAAAAAGGAATATTCATTAAAGAGTTTTTCGACATAACCTGAAATGTGGAAGGCGTTTGTTCAGCCCCGACAAATCTGAAATGTGGAGCAAGTTTGTTCAGCTCTGAAGGGAATATCTCCAGTCAGCTGAAGAAGTGGTGGTTTTCCACTTCGAAGTTGGATGGAATATTACCGAAGAGCTAACTTGCGAAACTAGACACTATTATAAACATGATTAAGAATGAAATATACAAAAAATAACATCGATAAAGGTTGGTTTTTTTACTTTTATTGGGCATTGGCTTATGACCTCGAGGCGCTAACGCCTGGAACTAGACATCACGAAATGAGGAAGGCGAACGCATTATGGTTTCTCTTTTTTTTGCTTATGTCAAAGCGTAAAAGATAGTAATCTATCTACAGAATGCTATGCAATTGATACGTGGCAAGGTGATATGCACAGTGGTTACTATTCAAATGAAGTTTTTGATACAGTTTCGAATGTCATTCAAAAACATTATTCTACGATCGGTAAAATGTTACGATCTTCTTTCGATGTCGCTATTCAAAATTTTGAGGATGAGTCAATTGACTTGCTTCATATTGATGGCTTTCATACGTTTGAGGCCGTTTCACATGACTATAAGACATGGTTACCTAAGGTTTCAAAAGAAGGAATTGTTTTAATTCATGATACGGAGGTTAGATTTCAAGATTTCGGAGTTCATATTTTTTGGGATCAAATGAAACAACAGTATCCACATTTTGATTTTAAACACTCACATGGCTTAGGTGTGTTATTTCCTAAAGGCTTTTATTCTAAATTTAAAAATGTTTTTAACGAAATAGATAAGCTACAAAATCATTACAATAGGAATTAAAAAAACCAAGAATAGAGTGTTCTCTTTTCTTGGTTTTTACTATTATTAGCGTTTTTTACGGTTACGTAAGAATGCCGGAATATCTAAGTCATCTAGACTTGTAATATTTTTAGTTGTTTCAACTACTGGGACTTCTTCACGAATTTGTTCGCGTTTAATCGTTGGTTGTGCAGTTGTATTATTTGTTGAAATTGATGGTCTTGCTGCAACTGGTTTTGGAGTTGGTGGTGAAGACACAACACCTTCAAATCCAGTTGCAATTACCGTTACAATAATTTCATCTTTTAAGTTCTCGTTAATTACAGAACCGAAAATCATATTAACTTCTGCATCACATGCAGTAGATACGATATCCGCAGCTTCTTGAACTTCGTATAAACTTAAGTTCGTTCCACCTGTAATATTCATAAGAACACCTTGCGCACCATTAATTGATGTTTCAAGTAATGGACTTGAGATAGCTTTCTTAGCTGCTTCTGCTGCACGGTTTTCACCACCAGCAACACCGATACCCATTAATGCAGAGCCTTTATTAGACATAATCGTTTTTACGTCTGCAAAGTCTAGATTAATTAATCCAGGAACAGCGATTAAGTCAGAAATACCTTGAACCCCTTGACGAAGAACATTATCAGCTTCGCGGAATGCTTCAAGCATTGGAGTGTTGCGATCAACGATTTCTAATAATCGGTCATTAGGAATAACAATTAAAGTGTCAACACTTTCTTTCATAGCTGCGATACCAGTTGCTGCTTGAGTTGAACGCTTTCTACCTTCAAATGTAAATGGACGAGTAACTACACCTACAGTTAAAGCACCTAATTCTTTCGCTACTTGTGCTATTACTGGAGCTGCACCTGTTCCTGTTCCTCCGCCCATACCAGCAGTTACGAATACCATATCTGCTCCTTTAAGAGCTTCTTGTAATTGTTCTCTACTTTCTTCAGCTGCTTTTTTACCTACTTCAGGATTAGCACCTGCACCTAAACCACGAGTAAGCTTGCCACCGATTTGCATTCTTACTTCAGCTTTAGATAGGTTAAGTGCTTGTGCATCAGTATTTACTGCAATAAAATCTACACCTTGTACGCCGTGTTCTATCATACGGTTAACGGCGTTATTACCTCCGCCACCTACACCAATAACTTTTATCTTTGCTAAAGCATCTACGTTTGTATCAAAATCTAACATGATTGATCCCCCTACTATTCAAATTCATCACAAATTTAATCCCATAAATATTTAAAAATGCTTTTAACTTTACTCATGACGCGTTCTTCATCCTGCTGTTTTGGTTTTGTATTTGAATTTGTAACAGCTACAGGTTTTCGTTCATTTGATTCGAATGCAATATTAGAGCTAAGTTTTTTTCCGCGCATTTTTGATTTATAAAAAGCATACTTAATTAATCCAACGCCAGTAATGTATTGTGGTTCACGGACACCGATATAATCCGGAGTTGCAATCCTTACATTGTTTTTAAATACTTTTTGAGCTAGTTCGATTACGCCTGTCATTGTAACAGTTCCACCAGTTAACACAAAGCCGCCTGGTAAATTGCTTCCTCTCATTCTACCTAGTTCATTTTGAACCATTAAGAAGATTTCTTCTAATCTAGCTTCAATTATGTCTGAAATTTCTTGTTGGCTGTATTGGTGATGTTGCTCACTTCCCATAATTGGAACACTTAATACTTCTTCAGTTAAAGCAGTGTCATAATATGCATGTCCAAATTTCACTTTAATTTTCTCTGCATCTTCTGTTGAAGTTTTAAGACCGATCGAAATATCTTTGGTAATATGTTCACCGCCAACTGGAAGTACGGAAGTTGCAATTAATACTCCTTCTCTAAAAACAGATATCGTAGTTGAACCGCCACCGATATCAACAAGAGCTACACCTAAATTTTTCTCATCCTGTTTTAGAGCGATTGTACTTGCAGCCATTGGTTGCAAGCATATATCAGTTACTTCTAAGCCTGCTCTTTCAACACAGCGAAGTATATTATGTACAAGAGTCCTTGAACCTGTAATTAAAGTACCTTCCATTTCCAAGCGAACACCGATCATCCCTCTAGGGTCTTTTACCTCAGAAAGGCCATCTACAATGTATTCATGTGGAACAACATCGATAATTTCTCTTTCTGGTGGTATTGAAATTACTTGGGCTTGATCCATTACTCTTAAAACATCTTCATTATCAATCTCTTTATTTTCTTTAGAAACTGCCACTACGCCATTAGTACTAATTAATTGCACTTGGTTAGCACTAACCCCTACAATTACTTTGTCAATGTGAATGCCAACCATTCTTTCTGCTTGATCTATTGCCTTTTTAATTGATTTGACTGTTTCATCTATATCAACGATTGACCCACGTTTTAAGCCTGAAGATTTAACATTACCAACGCCGATAATGTTAAGCGTGTCATTAACTAGTTCTCCTATTATTACTTTAATTGTCGAAGTTCCAACGTCAAGACTCACATAGATCTCATTGCTGTTCATGATGGCACCTCCTTTTTCTCTCTATCTATTATAATCGAACATCAATTCATTCTTAAATATCATATATGACATCTATTCAACATTTACAAGGTTTTTTCCTCTTTTTAAATTTGATTTTTCATAATCTTTTTAATTTTTTTCATTATTAACTATTTAACTATTAGTCTACACTATCATTAAAAGATAGAAAAGACTTGAAAGTGCAATTTACGAATAATAGACTACTTATTTTGAACCATTTTTACTATTTGAATTGTATGGTGAAAAATACGCGCCAACTTCTAAATGAATAATCCCTTTTTGATTTTTAGGGATTGACTTTAGTATTAGTGGATAATTTGACATTTTATTTGAAAACTTACGAATGGTGGACTTTACCTCATAACCCTCATTTGTGAAGATTGTAATGAGTAACGGATCATCCTTACTTGGTGTGTATTCAATTTCTGAAATCGAATGGAAAATGCTCTTCGGTAATTTTTGTAATTCCGCAGCCATTTCCTGTAATTCATCTCCTTGTTTCCAACCAATTAATTCAGGAACAGTAATATTTCCTAGTGAATTTTTTTCTTTCAGTAAAATGCCACTTTCTAATAATAAATGTCGTTTTCCATTAAATACAGCTTGTCCAACGGGTTGAAATTCTTTAACATCAATTTCTATCTTATTAGGAAATCTTTTATGTACAGTTGCAGATTGAATTGTATTTCGACTTTCAAGCATTGCTTCTACTTTTTTTGACCTAATTGTCAAAAAGCTGTCATCAACGTTTAAATCGGCTAATTTTTGAATTTCTTTATTAGAATATAGATGATTTCCTTTAATTTCTAATTTAATTTTTGAACCAATTGATGTTTGGAAATACAATACACATAAAAGCAAAGAAAAAAACACAAGAATTGTCATAAGTAATCGCATATTTGCTTTTTTACGTTTTTTATTACGTAAAACAGGAACACGGTCTTCTAAACTAATAATCTTATTTTCCTGCATAATTATGCCTCCATTATCAATGTTCAACTACTAAATCCATTTTAATATACTATTGTTCAGAAGTAATTCAAGAATAATAAAAAATAGAATAGCATTTGAATGCCATTCTATCTTGGTCATCATATGCTAATGTAAATTATAGCATATAATTTGGTTAGTTTAGAAGAAACTTACATTTTTTTCCCAACTATTTCAACTTCTGTTTCAAGCTGAACATTAAATTTTTCTAATATAGTTTTCTTAATAAATGCAATTAAATCTAATACATCTTTTGATGTTGCATTTCCTGCATTAACAATAAAGTTTCCATGCATTTCTGAAACCTTCGCTCCACCGATCTGATACCCTTTTAAATTAGCACGTTCAATTAAATTTCCAGCATACTGAGGTAA
The DNA here is from genome assembly GCF_002156865.1 of Gottfriedia luciferensis. Classification (GTDB taxonomy): domain Bacteria; phylum Bacillota; class Bacilli; order Bacillales; family Bacillaceae_G; genus Gottfriedia; species Gottfriedia luciferensis. The sequence continues at coordinate 30,984 of NZ_NCTA01000003.1, forward strand.
TGGATTACGGAAAATACTACCAGCACATGGATAATTCCAAGGTTGAGTTTCTCTTCTATAATCTTTGTTTTTTTGCATTAAAGCAGTTGATGCCTCTTTTGATCCCTCTTGTAAAGTTAATTCTGCTTCTAGTACAAACCCTTTTCGTTTTTGTTGTAAAACAGAAGTTCGATATGAAAATTCAAGTTCGTCATTTGTTAACCATTCCATTGTTCCATCTTGAAATAGAATATGTGCTCTTGTCGTAATATTTGAGAAATCTGATTGATGTGCTCCTGCGTTCATATATACAGCGCCGCCAACACTTCCAGGAATTCCGCTCGCAAATTCAAGACCTGATAATCCTTTTCTACTTAATTGAGTAGCTAAACGAATGACAGAATAACCAGCACCTACTAGAACTTTTGTACCATCTAATTCAATATGATCTAAGCAATCGCTTATTTTAATCACAATACCTTCGATCCCATTGTCTGATACAAGTAAATTTGAGCCACGTCCGATCACAGTAACGTTTATTTCATTTTCATTTGCAAGTTTAATAATCTCTTTTATCTCATTTACATTTTTTGGAATGACCATATATTCAGCTGGGCCACCAATTTTCATAGTCGTATGGTTTGCTAAAGGCTCATTTATTAGAAGACTTGAGTCATTTAATATTTCCTTTAATTTTGTTTCAAACATTCGATGTATATCCCCCTTTAGCTAATAGCATCCTCTGATACATTTTTATTGTTATTCAAACTTGTTCGTGCAAGTTCTATTTACTTATTTCTTCTAAAACATTTACTAGTTTTTTAGCAGCATCTGGTACACCCATTTTTAGTGATGCATTTTTCATCTCTTCAAGTTTAGTAGGATTTAGTAATACTTTTTCAATTTCATTAACTAAATATTCATTATTGAAATTTTTTTCCAATATAACAATTGCAGCCTCATTTTTTTCTAAAGATCTAGCATTTACTTCCTGATGATTATTTGTTACATACGGACTTGGAATTAAAATACTTGGTTTTCCTAAAGCGGTTAATTCTGCAAGCGTCGTCGCCCCCGCTCTAGACACTACTAAATCTACTTCTCTTAAAACCTCAGGCATATTGTGTAAAAATGGTTTAACCACTACATTTGCTGGATTTCCAACTTTATTAACTTCTTCCATTACGGAGTTATAATGAACGTCACCTGTCACATAAATCATTTGGTAATCTTTATCACCTAATTGATTTACACTTTTTAAAAACGCTTGATGAATTGGTCTTGCCCCTCTTGATCCACCAACAATTAGCACAGTTCGTTTATCTGATTTTAGCCCAATAGATTCTAGAACTGCAGGATTCTGTTCACCAAGTACTTCAGAAGCTCTTGGATTTCCTGTAAATACAACTTTTTCTTTATTAAAGTATTGAGCAACTTCTTCGAAACAGATTGCTACTTTTGTTACATAACGATTCAAAAACTTATTTGTTAAGCCTGGGATACTATTCTGTTCATGAATAACGGTTGGGATCCCTAACTTCGCTGCAGCGTAAACTACTGGCCCACAAACGTAACCACCTGTTCCAACTACAACATCAGGCTTAAATTCACGAATAATTTTCTTACTATCTGAAACACCTTTTAAGAAACGATAGATTGTTTTAAAATTCTCTAATGATAAACTTCTTTTGAAACCCGTAATCACAATAGATTTAAAAGGGATATTTTGTTTAGTAACAATGCCTTTTTCTAATCCATTTTCAGTACCAACATATAAACACTCTACATTGGAATCTTGTTTTTTTAACTCTTTAATTAGCGCAAGTGCTGGATAAATATGTCCACCAGTACCCCCACCACTAACTAAAATTTTCATAAAGATCCTCCTAAAATTCAAAACATAAATAATTTAAAACAGTTTAAGTAGTTATTATACCAATTTTACTACTATGATTCTAATTTTTTTTATAAAAAATAAGGCTTTGTTAGAAAAATGTTGATTTTTAGAGCAGGATCAAGGTAAGGCAGAATCACGGAGAAGATTGTATAAGGCTAAAGTATATTTTATTGTTACAAAAATAAGTCCTATATGTTTTCCCTACTTTCCCTGCTTTTCTGTTTTCCTGCCTTATAAATAAAAGTGACCGACTCATTTTTGAAATACTCAAGTACTTTAGAAAAGTTGTACTTGTTTCAATTTGAGTCGGTCCTATTATGAACGTGCATGTCTACTAATATTTAATAATACTCCAACAGCTAGTAGCATTAGTGTTAATGATGAACCACCATAACTTAAAAAAGGTAGTGTAATTCCAGTAACAGGCATTAAACCTATAACAACACCTATGTTAATCATTACTTGAATTGCAATCATTGAAACAATGCCTACAGCTAAAAATGTCCCGAATAAATCAGGTGCACTTAATGCAATCCTTATCCCTCTCCAAAGTAATAAAGAGAATAATAAGATAACAAAAGAGCCTCCAATAAATCCTAGTTCTTCTGAAAGAATTGCAAAGATGAAATCTGTTTGTGGTTCAGGAAGGTACATAAATTTTTGTCTACTTTGTCCTAATCCTAAACCAAATAATCCACCTGGCCCTATCGCATAGAGCGATTGAATAATTTGGAACCCAGTGCCTAATGGATCAGACCAAGGATCTAGAAATGAAGTAATCCTTTTGATTCGATATGGTGCTGAAGCTATTAAGGCAACAAAACCTACAACACCAACAATCCCTAATCCCATGAAATGAGAAAGTCTTGCACCTGCTACGAAAATAATAATGACACATGTCCCGACCATGACAGTACCTGTACCTAAATCTGGTTGAAGCATGATTAATCCGAATGCAAGGAATACAAGTCCTAATGTTGGCATCAGACCTTTTTTAAAGGATGTAATATTTTTTTGATGATCAGCTAAGTATTTTGATAGAAAAACCATCATTCCCAGTTTCATAAATTCAGAAGGTTGTATGGAAAATGCCCCGATACCAATCCAGCTTCGAGCACCCCCACGAACTAAACCTACTCCGGGAATAAGTACAAGTACCAACAAGATAAAACAAGCGATTAATATTTTTTTTGCATGAGTTCTAAACAACCAGTAGTCAATATTTGAAACGATAAACATACCAACTACTCCAACACCAGCAAATAATAATTGCCGTTTAGCAAAAAAGAACGAATCATGAAACTTATAAGATGCCCAAATTGCACTAGCACTGTAAACCATAATCATACCGACTGTTAATAATGATAGCGTAACGAGAACTAGAATCATGTCAGGACTATTTTTTTTTGTTGGCACTTAAATACACCTCAACTTTTGAATTAAACAAGCCTTACATTAATTTATGCACTGCTTGTATAAATTTATTACCACGTTCTTCAAAAGTCTTAAATTGATCCCAGCTTGCACAAGCAGGTGACAATAAAATAATATCTCCAACTTCTGAATGAGCGAATGCCTCATTTACAGCATCTTCAACATTATCAACCGATTTTACTGCTTTCATTCCTGCTTTTTCCGCTGATTCAATTAATTTATCTGCAGTTTGACCATAAGTGACCATTTTTTTTACATTTTTCAAATAAGGAATTAAATCGTCAAAGCTATTTCCACGATCTAAACCACCTGCGATAAGAATCACCGGTTTTTGGAACGATGAAATCGCTTTTTGAGTCGCTAAAATATTTGTTGCTTTCGAGTCATTATAGAATTTTCTCTTATTAATTTCCGTAACAAATTGAAGTCTATGCTCTACGCCAGTGAAAGTTGTTAAAACTCTCTCAATCGCATCATTTTCTACTCCAAGAAGTTTAGCAATTGCAATAGCAGCTAAGATATTTTCTAAATTATGTTTACCAGGTAAGACAATTTTCTCAATTTCAATGACTTTCATTTCTTTAAAATAGATATAACCGTCTTTCACATAAGCACCATCAGGTACTAATTTAGTTGAAGAGAATGGAATAATTTTAGCTCCAATTTGGGAAGCCATTGCCATAACATTTTCATCATCAAAATTAACAATTGCAAAATCATCTTCTGTTTGATTTCTAAATATATTTGCTTTTGCGTTAATATACTCTTCTTTTGTTCCATGATAGTCTAAATGCGCTTCAAAAATATTTGTGATTAATGAAATTTTTGGACGAAATTCATTTATTCCCATTAATTGAAATGAAGAAAGTTCAGTCACAATAATATTATCTTTTGTCGCTTTTTCAGCAACCTCACAAGCAACTGTTCCGATATTACCAGCGACTAACGGATTTTTATTACCTTCTTGCAACATATTTAATGCTAACGTAGTCGTTGTTGTTTTTCCATTTGAACCAGTAATTCCAATGAAAGGTGCCTCGCTTATTAAATAGGCAAGTTCAATTTCTGTAAAAATTGGAATATTACGTTTGATTGCCTCAATTAATAATGGATTAGAATATGGTATCCCCGGATTTTTAACAATACAGTATGGTTGTTCATCTAATAACGATAGTGGATGTTCGCCACAAATTACGTTAAATCCTTCACTTTTTAGTTTTTGCGCAATTTCATTTTGCTCAAAAGGAGTACGATCATTAACTGTTACGGATGCTCCTAATTTTTTAAGTAATTGACTTGCAGCATAACCGCTTTTTGCCATTCCCAAAACTAATACATGTTTATCTTGAAAGTTCTCTACGTTTTTCAATTACATCCACACCTCAATATAGATTCCTAATAATGCAAAAAGTAGTCCTACAAACCAAAATGTTACAACTACACGCCATTCTGACCAACCTGATAACTCATAATGATGGTGTAGTGGACTCATCTTAAATACTCTTTTACCTGTTGTTTTAAATGATGCAACTTGAATCATTACTGAAAGTGTTTCAATAACGAAAATACCTCCAATAATAACAAGTAAGATTTCTAAATTCGTTACGATTGCAATTGCAGCTAATGCTCCACCTAATGCTAATGAACCTGTATCTCCCATAAAAACTTTTGCTGGGTGCGCGTTAAATACTAAGAATCCTAATACAGCTCCCACAACAGCTATTGAAAAAATTGCAACATCTAATTGGTGTTGATTATATGCAAGTACTGCATATGCTCCGAATGCAATTGCAGCTGTACCTGAAACAAGTCCGTCTAATCCGTCTGTTAAGTTAACTGCATTTGATGTACCAACTAACATAAAGATAATTAATAAAACATAAATAAAACCTAAATCAAATGAATAATTTGTACCCGGAATAGAAATAGATGTAGAGACACCCATTGCACGTAATGCGAAAAATACAATGATTGAAACGATAACCTGACAAATAAATTTTTGTTTAGAAGTTAAACCAAGATTTCTTTTTTTAACGACCTTGATATAATCATCTAAAAATCCAATAATTCCAAAGCATATTGTTACAAACAATAAAACATATGTACGTGTAGATAATACATCGTAATACATTGAAATAATTAGTGCAGATAAACTTAATGCGATTAATATGATAATTCCACCCATTGTTGGGGTTCCTGATTTCTTTTTATGTGATTGTGGACCTTCGTCTCGAATACTCTGTCCAAATTTAAGTTTTCTTAAGTACGGTATAAAAATAGGCGATAAAATGACTGCAATGATAAATGCTGAGATCATAGCAACTAAAATTGACGGTTCTAGCATAATACGCCCTCCTTTCAAAAGTTCTAATTAATAGTTTAATTCTTTTATACAGAATTATTAAGTCTTTACTGACAAGAATCTATTTAGCAATTCTTCGCATTACAAAGAAGAGGACATTATCCTCTTCTTTGCAAAATTGCTTCTTTAGCTTCTTCTACATCATCAAAATGAGAAACCACTGTCCCTACAATTTGATAAGTTTCATGACCTTTACCTGCAATAACAATAATATCATGTTTTTTTGCATTTTGAATCGCAAATGTTATAGCTTTTTTACGATCTTCTATTACCGTTATATTATTATGCTCCAATCCGTTTTTCATGTCTTCTAAAATTTGAATTGGATCCTCTGTTCTAGGATTATCTGATGTAAATATTGCTTTTGTTGATAGTTCAGCAGCAATTTTACCCATTAGTGGTCGTTTAGTTCGATCACGATCCCCACCACAACCGACAACAGTATAAATATCATTTTTAGCAAATTGCTTAACTGTATTTAATACATTTTCTAAACTATCAGGTGTGTGAGCGTAATCTACAATAACCGTAAAATCTTGACCTGCGTTTACCGCTTGAAAACGTCCTGGTACACCTTCAATTGATGCGATGGCATCAAGAATCGTTTCCATTTTTATATTCAATGCAATCCCAGCACCTATAGCTGCTAAAACATTGTATACGTTAAATGTCCCAATTAAATTCATCTCAACAACATATTGTTTATTTAAAAAATGTAAATTAAATCTTGTACCACCATTCGTTAGTTCAATTTCATCCGCAAATAAGTCTGATTCATTACTTAAACCATACGTTAAAATATTTGCTTGTGTAAATTTCATATATTCATTGGAAGCAGGATCATCATTATTTAATACAGCAAATTTCGGTTTATCAGTTGAAAAACTATTTCCTAATTGAGAAAATAATAAACCTTTTGCTTTTTTATATTCTTCCATTGTCCCATGATAGTCTAAGTGATCTTGCGATAGATTTGTAAATACAGCAATATCATATTCACATCCATGAACTCGACCTAAATGCAATGCATGTGATGATACTTCCATTACAGCAGTATTTACATTCGATTCTACCATTTTTGCAAACATTGACTGTAATGTTAGACTATCTGGAGTCGTATTTTTTGTTTCAAAAATCTCGTCTCCAATTTTCATGCCAATTGTACCAATGACACCTGTTTTTTGCTTATTATGTTTTACAATTTCTTCAATAATATAAGAAGTCGTTGTTTTACCGTTTGTTCCAGTAATCCCAACTAAATTAAATTTATGTGTAGGATTATCGTAGAAAGTATTTCCAATGATAGCCATTGAACGATGAGTATCCTTAACGTAAACGACAGGTACATTCGTGTTAATTGGTTTTTGAGCTAGTATTGCTACTGCTCCATTTTCAATTGCCTGATTAACATACTGATGCCCATCAACTGTATATCCTTCGATACAGATAAATAAATAACCTGGTTTTACATTTCGTGAATCCATTTCAACCCCTGTGATTTCCGGATTCTCTGTTGGAATTTCCACTAAAGGTTGCAATCTTGATAGTAAAGTATGAAGTTTCATAGTAATTCCTTTCATTTTGACTAAATCATTTTTTATCTTTTGATTTAGTTTCTTCTTTCGTTCCTAAATAAATTCTAATTTTAGAGCCTTCTTTTAGTTTAACACCTGCTTTAGGTGCTTGGTCAATGACTATATTTCCACTGCCACTATATTCAATAGTAAAAGTATCTAGCAAAGGTTGCAAATCTTTTTTCTCTAAACCAATTAAATTTGGTACTTCATATGTTGGAGTATCACCATATACGAATTTTTTCTCAAGTTGATTTTTTCTAGGAGAAACACCCAAAACTTGCATACTGTCTCGAATGATATTTCCTACGATTGGTGCAGCAACTACTCCCCCAAATTGAACTGTTCCTTTCGGATTATCCACCGCGATATAAACAACTATTTGAGGATCATCTGCAGGAGCAAATCCAACGAAAGAAACGATAAAACTACTATCATCATATCTTCCATTTTTTACTTTTTGAGCTGTTCCAGTTTTTCCACCTACGCGGTATCCTTCAACAAAAGCACCTCTACCAGTTCCTTGTGCAACAACACTTTCTAATGCCAATCTAACTGTCTTAGATGTTTCTGGTGAGATAACCCTTCTTTTAGCAACTGGTGTTTTTCTACTAACAACTTCATTTGTAACAGGATCAACAAATTCCTTTGCGATGTATGGCTGGTAAAGAATACCTCCATTTATCGCCGCTGAAACCGCTGCAACTTGTTGAATTGGCGTAACTGATACACCTTGGCCGAAAGCAGTCGTTGCTGCTTCAACAGGACCGACTCGATCCATGCTGAATAAAATCCCTGAAGCTTCACCTTGTAAATCAATTCCTGTTTTTCGCCCGAATCCAAAATTACGAATATATTTAAATAAACGATCTTCACCTAATCGATTCCCTAATTCAACAAAACCTGGGTTACAAGAATTTTGAACTACTTCTAAAAATGTTTGTGATCCATGTCCACCTCTTTTATGACAACGTAATCGTGCACCTGCTACTTCTGCTGCACCATCATCATAAAAATGATCTTTATTTAAATCTACTAAACCTTCATTCAATGCCGCTGCAAGCGTAATAATCTTAAATGTTGAACCCGGTTCGTAATTTGACCAAACAGGTAAATTTCGATTATATATTTCAGGGGAAACATTTTTGAAATTTGTAGGGTCAAAGCTTGGACGACTGCTCATTGCAAGTATTTCGCCGGTATTTGGATTCATCGCAATCCCAATCATAGAATCGGGATTATATTGGGCTGTAGCATTATTCATTTCACGTTCAAGAATTGTTTGGATGCGTGAGTCTACTGTTAACTTTAAATTCAACCCATTTATCGGTGCTGTATAGTCGTCTGCTATATTCGGCATTCTTTGACCTTTCGCATCTGAATAAAACTGTACACTGCCTTTTTCACCACTTAATTGTTTATCATAATAAAGCTCTAGCCCATTCAATCCTTGGTTATCGATTCCCGCAAATCCTAATACATGAGAAAGATAGTCACCAAATGGATAATATCGTTTAGAATCCTCAGCTATGTAAACACCTGGTAAGTTTAAATCCCGAATTTCTTTTGCTTTCTCATTTGTAATTTTTATACCTTCAGTGCGAATATGTTCCATACGGGATCTCTTCGTTAAAATTTGGTAAAGTTTTACTTCGGAGATTTTTAAAATTGGGGCTAATTTTGCCGTCGTTTCCTTCGGATCTTTTATTTGTCTAGGAACGACTAATACAGATGGAGCACTTTTATTTGTAGCAAGAGCTACTCCGTTTCGATCTAGAATTTCTCCACGTTTTGGTTCAAATGGAATATCACGACTCCAGGAATCTTTCGCTCGTTTAGTAAGCACATCTCCCATCGCAAATTGTACATAACCAAGCCTTGTTGCAATCACAGAAAATATTAACAATCCACCAATAAATACAACAAATAATCGTTTCCGAACTGTTACATTAGATACTCGCATCAAAACGAACACTCCTCTACATTATGTTCGTTTCAATATATGCTTGTACCAAATACAATAGACCTTCTAGCTATTAATGTCCTAGAACGGTCTATTGTTTTTATCTATTTAATTGGTTTTTGGGACATTCAATATTTCCTTTATTCTTGAATATCAACCTTTATATCTTTGTTACTATCCGTTACATTATCTTGTGGCTTATGAAATTCAATCGTTAAATAATCATTGTTTCGTATCTCAGCATTTGCTTTAATACTTTGGCTAGTTACAAAACCAGAGCCCTTTGAATGAATTTTCAAATCAAATAATTGACCTAAACGATTTACATCTGTTTTTGACCAACCAATAATTGACGGCATTAAATTTTTACCATCTGTTTTTAGATAGATTTTCGTCCCTCTTACAACTTGAGTTTTTGGGCTAATTGATTGACCAGTAACTTTTTCTCCATTACCTAATAGAACAGGTTTTAACCCTTCAGATGCAGCTAATGACTTTGCTTCATCAATTGATAGACCTTCTAAGTTTGGAATTTCTACACTTTCTTTATCAACCAATTGATTCACATTTGCATTTTGTATTGGTTCTACTTTCATATACTCTAATGCACCTTTTGTAACTGTTCTAAAGATTTCAGAAACTCCGTCAGAACCTAATTCAGTTGCTTGAAGTTTCGGACGAAGAACGGCTACATAAACGACTAATTTTGGATCATCTGCTGGTGCCATACCGATAAATGAAAATAGGTTTTGCCCATGCCCTTTAATATACTTCCCGTTATCGTTTACGACTTGGGCTGTACCAGTTTTACCAGCAACAGAATATCCTTGAATTGCATAATTGTGTCCAGTTCCATGTGGAGCAGTTACAACGGTTTCTAATAACGCTCTTTCTCTTTTTGAAGTTTCTTCAGTAATTGGATTACCAACCACTTGGGATTTATAATCTGTTATTACTTTTTTGGAATCATGATCTACAATCTTATCAATAATATATGGTTTCATCATCTTGCCATTATTTGCAATCGCACTAGCAGCTTGAATAATTTGAATTCCTGTAACTGTAGAACCTTGTCCAAATGCTGTTGTAGTTTTTTCAAGTGGATACTTGAATACTAATCTACCATCTGCTTCACCTGGAAGATTAATATTTGTTTTTTGGGTAAAACCAAAATTCTTATAATACTGCAAGAATCGATCGGGTCCTAATTTTTCATTTAGAAGAATCGAAATACCTACGTTTGAAGACCTTTGAATCCCTTCATCAAATGAAATTGAACCCCACCCATTTCGATTTACGTCATGGACAGTTCCTCCACCTGGTACTTTATAACGACCAGATTGAAAATGTTCATCTCCATTATAGACACCTTCATTCATCGCTGCGCCTAATGTAAATATTTTCATTGTAGAACCCGCTTCAAATGCATACGAAATAGGATCATTTGTATAGTTTGTAATATCGTGAGTATTTGGATTAAAACTTGGACGATTACTCATCGCCAGTATTTTACCTGTTTTCGGATCCGATACAATTGCCATAATTTTTTCTGGTTGATATTTTTTATCTACACTAGTCATTACATCCTCTAGTAAACTTTGAATCTTTGTATCTAGTGTTAAATAAATATCATCACCATTATGTGGAGCGACAATCTTTTCTTTTTCATAAGGTAAAATATTCCCTTTTCTGTCACGTAAAAAACTTCTTTTGCCATCTTTTTCAGTTAAATCTTTATTCAACGCTTTTTCTAATCCCATTTCACCTATTAATTCACCGTTATCATCGATCGTAGTGAATCCTAATGTATGAGAAGCAAACACACCATTTGGATAATATCGTTGTTGCGATGGAGTAAAAACAATACCAGGTAGTTTTAATTTCTCAATTTGTTCTTTTTTGCTTTGAGAAATATTTCTTCCACCTGGTCCTAATTCAACTTGATATTTTCGTTTACTTAATTTTTCTAAAAGATCAGATTCACTGATATCTAAAATAGATGATAATTCTCTTGCCGTTTTTTCTTTATCGACAACATGTCTTTTTACTTTAGAGTTTTTAGATGCCTTAGGATCTAGTACAGCAGATACAGTATAGGCTGTCACTTCTTCTGCAAGAGGAACTCCATTTGAATCGTAAATCGATCCCCTTTTTGCTGGTATTTTTTGCGAAGTGTTATAATTCTCATCCGCATAAGCTTTTAAGTTCCTACCTTCTACTGTACCTGATAATTGAATATAACCAAGTCTAGCTACGAGTGATATAAACAGCCCTAGAGTAACTAGAAAAAACCAACGAATACCTACATTTGTATGCTTATTCTTTTTCTTACTCATATAACAATCTCCTAGTTGCTAGTAGTGTCAGTAAATTTTACATTGTTACTATCAATATTTAAGCCTAACTCTTTTGCTTTTTGCCAAATGCGCTCATACGTGCTAAGCTCATCAATCTTCATTTTCAGTTCAGAGTTATGTTGTTTTTCTTTTGCTACTTCATTTTTTACGTTTTGAATTTCTAAATTCGTATTATAGATTGCAGCTTGCGTTTTTATGATTTTTGTACCAATTACGAAACAAACAATAATAAAGGATACGTACAGTAATTTTTCAAAAGGCGTAATTTTAGAAGCTCTCTTTTGTTTTTTCTTGTTAGAAGGTCTTGGTTGCGAATCAGTAACTTGTTTTTGGTGTAACTTTCTTGCCAAATTACTCATCATTTTCCCTCCTTATAATTTTTCTGCAACTCTTAGCTTTGCAGATCTTGCTCTTTTATTTGATTCTAATTCTTCATCAGTTGGTAATAATGGTTTTCTTGTAATCAGTTTTAATTTTGGTTTAAACTCATCAGGAATAATCGGTAATCCTGGTGGTAATGGTGGTAACGAACTTGCTTCTTTAAAAATGGTTTTACAAATACGATCTTCTAAAGAATGGAATGTAATGACACTTATTCTTCCATTTGGTTTAACAAGTGTTATTGCATCTTTTAACGCTTCCTCAAACACGCCTAGTTCATCATTTACAGCAATACGAATGGCTTGGAAAATTCTTTTAGCAGGATGTCCACCCGTTCTTCTAGCTGGTGCCGGGATTGCATCTTTAATAATTTCAACTAATTCACCTGTTGTTTCAATCGGCTTCTTAGCTCGAAGTTCTTCAATCTTTCTAGCGACCTGTTTAGAGAATTTCTCTTCACCATATCTGAAAAATATTTTAACAAGCTGTTCATAAGTCCATTCATTTACAACTTCATATGCTGATAAAGTTTGATCTTGGTTCATCCTCATGTCAAGAGGTGCATCTTGATGGAAACTAAAACCACGTTCAGCTACATCTAATTGTGGTGACGAGACACCTAAGTCAAATAAAATACCATCAACTTCATAAATCCCTAGATTATGAAGCTCCTCTTTAATATGTTTAAAATTACTTTTTACGATTGTTAATTGTTGTTCATATTTCTTCAAACGTTCTTTCGCATGACGAATTGCAGTTTCATCTTGATCAAATGCAATTAATCTTCCTTTAGGAGATAGCTGAGATAATAAATACTCGCTATGCCCTCCACCACCTAGTGTACAATCGACATAAATTCCATCTTCATTTATTTCTAAAGAATCAACAGTTTCTTTTAACAAAACCGTAATATGTTCAAACATGTTGCTTTCACTACTTTCAAATTGTAATTTTTAAAAGTCAAATCCGATTAAGTTTTCTGCTAACTCACCAAATGACTCTTCTGATTCATCCATATATGTATTCCATGTTGATTGATCCCAAATCTCAATTCGATTCGTAACACCAACTACAACACATTCTTTTTCTAATTTTGCGTAACCACGCAAATTCGGCGATATATTAATTCTCCCCATCTTATCCATCTCACATTCCATTGCTCCAGAGAAGAAAAAGCGGGTAAATGCTCTTGCATCTTTTTTAGTTAGTGGTAGTGTACGCAGTTTATCTTCAATTACACTCCATTCGGCTAATGAATAGCCAAATAAGCATTGGTCTAAACCTCTTGTAACAATGAAGGTTTCACCAAGCTTGTCTCGAAATTTGGAAGGAATAATTAGACGTCCCTTTACATCGATATTATGTTGATATTCACCGATAAACATCCTATTCCCCCACTTTCTAACACAAACTTACCACATTCCCCCACTTCTTACCACCTTTTCTAAAAAATTCTTTAAAAAAACAAAAAATCCTGCTATATGCATAACAGGATTTAAAGATTTACTATTATATTTTTACGATTTGATGAGCGTGATCCCATGATAATTCTAATTCACATAGCTCGTGAACAAAGTCAAAACCATATTTATTTATAAAGTAATAAATATTCAGTACTCTCTCTTGCGGTTTACCATTTGGTGTAATTGAAGAAATGACGCGATTCCATTTTTCAATTTGCTCTTCATGCTGTTTTAAAATTGATTCCTCTATTTTTCTTTCTAAAAGTAAAATTTGGTCTTCAATTTTTATAAAATTCTTTTTCGAAAAATCTCTTAGGTTAGGCGTAATTTTCCCCGTTATGTCCTGAAGTGGTTTGTGTAACTCTGCTAATGCTCTTTTTGCAGTATTAAACTCTTGCTTATAGTCTAAATTTACTTGATCTTTGATCCAAGCTTCTTTCTTATCGACTAGAGATGTTTGAACTGCATCATTCACATCTAATGAAAAATCATCTAAAGCAGCTACAATATTTCTTTCGAAAATTGTGAACATATGTCTTAAAAACACCGGTGGCATTTCTAAATTAAAAACTTTAAAAACATCCTTTAATTCTGACCAATATGCTATTTCACCAGGTCCACCTACGAACGCTAATGTTGGAAATAAAAACTCTTGCATAACAGGTCTAGTAACAACATTGTTACTTAATAATTCCGGTTGCTCATTTGCTATTTCTAATAGTTCATCTTTTGAAAATTGATAGCTTTTATTTTTCGTTTGAAAATACCCTTCATTATCAGATACTTCAAGTAATTGTCTACCTTCCTTACTATGGAAAAACAGATGAATACTCTGCTCTGAAATTTGAAGCGTTTCGTGATAACCGGATTGAATTAATTTGCTTTTCGTATCCTTTAAAACACTTCTTACGATATCTTGTTTTTGAATCATTTCATCAAATAATGATGATTCTAACTCTCGTACAAGCGGATCGTCAGCATCTATTAGTACAAGACCTTCGCTTTTGAACAGCTTAAATATTATTTTCGCAAAAAAATCTACATATGTTGAAGATTTTTCGATTGTAGCGTTTAATTCTTCTAACAATTCATTTGTAAAATTTGTTTCTTCAAATGTTTTAACAATTTTTTCAATCCATTTTTTCATTTCCTGCTGATCGATTTCAGTTCTTGATGCAGCATTGGAAAATGGATTCCGTTGATAAAATGTTTGTTTTTTCACTTCATTATTTTCAATTGTATGTATATGATTTATCTCATCGATATCATGATCCTCACCAGCAATCCAAAATACTGGAACAACTGTTACCCCATGCTCCATTTCATATTTCTTAGCTAAATGAATAATTGAAATGATTTTGTGAATTGAATACAACGGTCCCGTTAATAAACCCGCTTGTTGCCCACCAATAACAACAAATGTATCCTTATTTACTAATTTTTTTACGTTTTCTTTTGCTTGATCACTAGCTTCATGTTTATGATGAAATTTTTCTAAAGCATTTACTAATCCCGTACGATTATATGAACGTCCCATCACATATTTGATTCTATATTCCATTTCTTCTTTTAAAAGTGGATTTGCACCAAAGAAAGAAGAAATTGCTTCTTTTCCATTTACAAAATCATTCAGCAATTTATTTTGCCCCTCTAAATGGACTTTACTAATTTGCATTACAAACTTCCTCTCTCGCTCTCCAACTAAGCATTGTATTCGGATATTTTAAAAACTATTCCAGTCAGTACAGTTACAAAGTGAAGAATAAAGAACATAAGAAATGACATTCTCCAAAAACCTTTTACTAACTTTGTAAACCGAATATCTCTTTTAGCTTTCCATTGAAGAATAATACTAATAAATAAGATAACCAATAATAAATTAATTAATATCCATAATGTCGCTGTAGGAAAAAACATACTTAAAACAAAATAAAATGAACTAATATATAGAATTGTAGATAAATCTAATGTAAAAAGCAAAAGTTTACGCTTGTTATTCTTAAAAAATAACTTTAGAAACATATAGATGAATATTGATGAAAAAATTGGAAATTCAATTAGCAAAGATATGAAAAAAATGAAAAATTTTTCCAATAGGAATTACCCCTTTTTATTCTCAAGTCCTTTTATACTATTGTACACAAGATTAATAGTAGGAACATTTATTTTTTTTTGAATTGCCATTTTTTTTACATAACCTAGCATACTTTCGATTTCAGTTTGTCTTCCGTAATATAGATCCCGATTCATTGAAGAATAGTTTTCGGCCGTTTTTTCACAAATTTCGATTAATTTAACCCACTCAAGTTCTTTATTTAATTCCAGTATATTTGCAACTTCATTAAATAATAATTTACAAATCGGTTTAAAATACTCATTAGTGATTAATTCACCATTTCTTACATTAAAAATAGCTGTTAACGGGTTAATTGTACAATTCACAAGACATTTTTGTTTAAGTATATATTCCCAATCATCTTGACACTTAATGGGAAAATCATCTGTATGTAAATTCATTATTTGCTGTCTCGCTTCTTCACACCCTTTAATTAGACCTAGTCTAATCATCCCTTTACCCGTGTGGCTAATTTCGTTTGGAGCTGTTTTTAAAGCACCATGTTCAACAATTCCGATAAAGCAATTTGGTATTGATAATTTTTTTACTAATTCAATATGTGACATTCCATTTTGTAAGAATAATATATTCTCACCTTCATAATGATAGAAAGATTTAGAAACTTGCTCTAAATGATACTGTTTTACACAAACAACTAATAAATCAAAGCGTTCAATTTTATCAGTTATTTTTTTGGCTTTTATACACATTTGATTCTTTTCTTCATTTACTGATAAAGAAACACCATATTCATTTATTAGGCTGGCCTGATCTTCAGTTCTCGTAAATAATGTCACGTTTTCGTTATTTTTTTTAAAATACGATGCAACAAGAAGACCGATTGCACCGCCACCTATTATTCCAATATTCACCTGAATTCTCCATTCATGATTCTTTTTTCCATTATTATCCTTTTGATAATAAATTTACACTGAAACTCTCTTTTTTAAAAATAAATTGTACGTTATAATTATATTTAAAATATTAAAAATTTACATTCTTTTTAAGGGGGAACTTTTTTGAACATCAAGATAGAACGCTTACAAATAAATTTTAAAACACTTGAACAATTCCAGCAATTTTCTGGTTATGGTTTACAAGAACTATCAATGTTAGAAGATCTTGAATCAAATTTAATTGATAACGAGTTCCAATCTCCTTTCTACGGTATCTACTTAGGTAAGGCTCTTGTCGCTCGTATGAGTTTATATACTCATAAAGAAAATAATGAGGAAATAATTGAGATAAATAAGATGGAAGTACTACCTTATTATCAAAAGAATGGTTACGGAAAAGAACTAGTTAAATTCGCTAAATCTTTCAACAAACCGATTAAAACAATTCCTAGAGCAAATTCAAATGAATTTTGGAAAAAACAAGATTTTGTTGAGTCCGATTCAGAATTCGTTATTTGGAAACCATAAATAAAAAAACTCAACATCCCCTTTGGAGATGTTGAGTTTTTTTATTCTTTTTTCGATTTTACTTTAATGTCACTTTTTGAATTAATACTCACTAATTTTCTTTTTTGATCTAAAAATTCAAATAAATGTTCATATTCATTTTCAAGTTCACTTAATTTCTCAATTAATTGTTGCTTCTCTATTTTCAATAGTTCGTTTTCTTGCTTTGATTTCAAAAGCTTTCTTTCTAGTGATTGGATTTCTTTTAAATGTCCACCAGATTCTACTTTTAATCTTAAGTATTCAAGAAATTTATAAACTGAATCAAACGTTATTTCTGGGCCAACTTTTTCATTTGCAGGAACTTCAATTTCAGTTGAGTGATCTATACTTAATTCTTGCGTTTTCTCTTCCTCTACTTCATTCGTTGGAACAGCCTGCTTTTTACTACTATTTTTAGCTGCTTCAATCTCTTCTTTATAAAATTTTCTTACATAGGAATTCCATCGATAACCACATGCTGCAGCAGTTCTTGATAAGCTCTTTGCGACAACTTTAAATGCCATTAATTGAGTAGACCCTTCATTTATCGTTTTTAAAACTACTTCGGCTAAGTAGTTATCCTCATCTTTTGTCCATGCATCCTGGCGATTTGCAACCATTTGCAATCCCCTCCAATTTCTTATGCAATATGCAGATTTTACTAATTCATATGCACAAAGAAATGAAGCTAGAAGATTACTTTTCCAATTTTTTTGTAAATTGCTCGATATTTTTTATATGCTCATCTGAAAACCATAATGGCATCGCAGAAAATACTTCTTCTTGCATACGTTTCTTAAGATTTTGTTCGTTCCATTTACGAATTAATATTTTTTTATTTTCATGATGAATTTGCGCTGGAATACCTCGTGATAAATTGATAAAACTTTCATTATGTAGTGAAATTAAGTCTTTGGATAGTTCATGGATAAAACCAAGTTTTTTAGCCTGAAATGCGGTGTATATATTAGAGGATGATAATAATGTGATCCATTCTTGATGATTCATTTTTTCTAGAAGTATGGTCCCACCGCCCCATGAGGTTGGTATTCCCAATCTTCCTTGTATAAACCCTATTTTTGCATTATGATTTGCATATCTAAAATCGCACGCACTAGCAAGCTCACAACCGCCACCTAATGAGTAACCGTTAATAAAACAGATTGTAATTTGTGGTAACATAGCAATTTGATAGATAATTTCACACATTTTTAAACTGAAAGACTCCAAAGCTTGTAGATCATTTTTAAAATTTAAAATTGTATTTAAGTCTCCACCAGTACAAAAATATTTCAAACCTTCCCCAGTTAGAATGACTAGTTTACTTTGGGATTTTAAACGAATCTCTTGGATGACTTCTAATAATCTATCGGCTGTGTTTTCATCAATGCAATTCCCATAATTTGGCCTATTTAAAAAAATATATTCAATTTCATCTCGTTGATAATTAATAACTTCAGCCACTCTAATCCCTCTCTCTCTACCTCTATTCTGTTAATTTTAATTATACTATACGGAAGGTAAAAATAGGTTATTTTAGTAACCTTAAACAATTCTTGCGGTTTCAAAAGAAAAACAATGTGGAAAATATTTCAGTGGTTTCTAACACTAATTTGGACAAAAGGAAAAGCACATAGTTTCCTATGTGCTTTGAAAGACTAGCTTATTTGCTAAGTACTTGTTTTCCTTTGTAGTGTCCGCATGATTTACATACGCGGTGTGCTAATGTTAATTCACTACAGTTTGGGCATTCAACCATTCCAGGTACCGCTAATTTAAAATGCGTACGACGCTTTCTTTTTACAGTTTTGGACGTTCTTCTTGCAGGTACTGCCATTGATCCCACCTCCTTAAAGTGAGTGTTTGTTATGAAGCCGGTAATCCGGTACTTCTCAATTATCTTGTTTGTCAAAAAATTTTGCTAATCCAGCAAGTCGAGGGTCAATTTTTTGCTCTACTTCGACGTGTTCCCTAACTTCCCAATCTGTTCCAGATGTCGGCGCTGTCTCTTGGCCTTCAATATCCTCTGCAAAAACCTGCATTGGTATCTCAGCTAAAATACACTCCTCAATCACTGGGGTTAAGTCTAACACATCACCCTCTAGGATGTGAAAATTCTCATCTTCACTTTTCCATTCATTTGTTGTAAAAAATGTTTCTGTTGTGGTAATCGACAAAGGATATTTTACATCAACCAATGTTCTTACACAAGGTAAAATTAAATATCCAGTTATTGTTAAATGAAACGTATATCGGTTCGTTCCAAAATCAACTCGTCCAGCAACTCGAATCGGAGAAACCTCTCGAATCTCATTATTACGTTCCTTTAATTGACTTAAATCAATTGTCTCATCTAAATTTAAACCTTTATGTCTTAATTTCTGCAACTGGTGCACTGACCATTTCATAAATAAACCACCTCAAGGCAACAATGAAAATTATATATTCCTTATAACCATTTGTCAATATTTTTTCTTTACAGTTAGAAAAGCGGAAGGAGTTCGCTCTGCCCCGACAAGCATAAGACGATTTTTAGCAAAGGTTTGCTCTTTAACCTTTGATGAAAATTGGCTTATGACCTCGAGGAGTTAGGAGCCGGAGCTGGACATCAATCCTACTTTTTTTCTTGAATACTATCTTCAAAAAAGCGGAAGGAGTTCGCTCTTTAACCTTTAATCAAAATTCGCTTATAACCTCGATAAGCTACGAGCTAAAGCTTGTCATCAATCCTACTTCTCTAATGATATATTACCGGAAAGCAAGCACACGGAACTAGAAATCTTAAAAAGATTAAACGATTTTTAACTACTTCAAATGATCGTTTTTGTAGCCAAAAAAAACAGTAAACTCTTACCGGAAATTTGAGTCATTGCCCTTAATCTTTTCCCTCAATCCTTCCCCCTTGTTCATGCTCTAATTATGTAACCTATCTAATATATTATTTTCCACAATAAAATTCAATACAATTCACACTAGCTTGCGAATTATTTCTAGAAACTGGTATTCTTAGTGTATAAAATGACGAAAATAGTAAATATAGGAGGTGCACTTTCTTGCGTTCCGTTGGAGTAGTTGTTGAATATAATCCTTTACATAATGGCCATGTTTTTCACTTAAATAGTTCCAAAGAGGCAACAAATGCCGATGTTGTTATCGCTGTAATGAGTGGACAATTTTTACAAAGAGGTGAGCCTGCAGTTGTTCCGAAGCATGTACGGACTAAGCTTGCATTACAAGCCGGTGCAGATCTCGTTATCGAGCTTCCATATAGTTATTCTACTCAACATGCAAGCATTTTTGCTAAAGGAGCTATTTCAATCTTAGATTCGTTAAAAAGTGATTTTGTTTGCTTCGGTAGTGAAGACGGAAATATTGAAACGTTTAACGTACTAATTCATCAAAAGAAGCTTCTAACTTCTTCAATTAATTCAACTATACGCACTTTTCTAGATGAAGGAATGAGCTACCCTGCAGCATATAGCAAAGCATTGCAACAAAATCTAGAGACATCAAAATTAGATGTTTCACTTCCAAATAATATTTTAGGTATACATTACTTAGAAGCAATTGAACATTTCGAAAGCAAGATGGAAGGTAAAACAATTAAACGAATAGCAGCAAATTATCATGACGAAGAAACCACTCATCAAAGTATTGCAAGTGCTACTGCAATCAGAAAATTACTTAAGGGTGAGGATCAATCAATTTCTAACTTTGTCCCAAGCTTTACTAAAAACTCAATTGAAGATTATTTAAATGAGTTTGAGACTCTTCATTCGTGGAATAACTATTTACCATTTTTAAAATACAAATTACTAACTTCAAAAAATAAAGAGTTAGAGTCAATTTACGAAGCAGTTGAAGGGTTAGAAAGAAGGGTTTTTAATTCTATATTGAATTGCAATAATTTTGAAGAATTAATGACTTCAATTAAAACGAAACGATATACTTGGACTCGAATTCAACGTTTATTAACACATCTTTTAACCAATACATCCAAGAATGAAATTTCATCAATTTTAGAATTTGATCGTGTTCCGTATATTCGTTTATTAGGAATGAGTTCGATCGGAAAAACTTATTTAAATCGCCAAAAAAAGCAAATTGATATTCCGATTTACACTACAATTAATCAACAAAATCAATTAGCTTTAAGTACAGATTTAAAAGCTACTTATGCATATTCATCAATCCTTTCACTAGAAAACCAACAAAAATTGATAAAAACAGAATACTCGTTATATCCAATCATATACGATGAAGATGCGAAAAATTTTATTAGAGCCTAGTAAAAATTAGAATGAAAACTCGCAGAATGGCGGGTCACTAGTCGAAGACGGAGTCTAAATCGGTGTTTACGTAAAGTTATTACGTACTATGAAAAAACTGCTTATGAATTTCATTTAACGTCAATTCGTTAAGATGAATTCATAAACAGTTTATTTTTTTGTTTTTAAGTTTTCTAGATAAGAAATTACTTGTTCATACGTGTTAATTGGTACAATTTTTATTTTCAAGTGATGTTTTTTTGCACTTTGCACAGCCTCATAATAATTTGAATTCTTTCTTCCATTTTCTGATGGTGCAAAGAATATTTCTGCGCCTGATTTAGATGCTGCTACGATTTTTTGAGATATACCACCAATCGGACCTACAACCCCATTTTTGTCAATAGTACCTGTACCAGCAATCTCATAACCTTTCGCAAGATTTTCATCCTCTAATTGATCATAGATTTCTAGTGCAAACATGAGACCCGCTGAAGGTCCTCCTATTTCCTCAGAATTGATTTTAACTTTTGGTTTAGTTGATAGCTTTAAATTTTCTGCAATTGAAACACCAATCCCTGAACGTTTTGGTTCATTTTTAAAAGCTTTCGTTTTTATGGTATAGTATTTTTTTTCGCCTTTACGATCAACTTCTAGCTGAAAATTAGTACCTGGTTTACTACTTTTAATCGTTTTTGTAAAATCGTTTAGGGAATGGATTGCTTTGCCGTTAATTTTTGTAATAATATCCCCTAGCATTAGTACGTTGTAAGCAGGCATTTCCTTTATTACCGAAACAACAATAATCCCATTTTCGATTACTTTATATGATTTATTTGCCTGTTTATATGCATTTAATATGGCAGCTTGTTTTGATTCTTCCATATATCTTAATTGACGAAATTGATAATCTTCATCACTTTCTCCACTTACTTTTATATCGTTAATTTTATATAAGTGGTAAGTATCATTTAGCTTTGTTCCAAGATAAGAGTATACATTGGCCTTACCCATCGAAACTGTTGTTAGCATAAATTCACCTTTATCTTTTTTCGCGCCTGCAACCTTTACATATGGTCTTAATGGTTCTGCTAAACCTGGCTTTGTCACATAATACGGTAAAGGAATGAAATATAAAAGTATTAAGATGATGCCAAGTATGAATAGTATGTTAAGTATTTTTATCCTTCTTATCACCATTGTTCTCCTTCCATTGCTCAATCTTATCTAAAATCTCTGGTATACATTTTTCTGCTGCCTCTTCACCGATTTGAATAATGTTTTCTAAATCAGTAAAATTTCTAGAATTTATATGATCTAATTTAGGTCTTATCATAATATTGGATGCAATTTCTCTATTTCTTACAAGCTCATGCTGCATGATTTCAATACTTTGCATAATTACATCATAGATTGTTGAAACTTCACTGCTTACATTAATTGGTGAAGCATCGACACCAATAACAAAGTCCGCTCCCATCTCTTTCACTACTGAAACAGGAATTCGATCAATGACACCACCGTCTACTAAAAGTTTACCATTCCAATTCTCTGGTACAAATATTCCTGGAATTGAAATGCTTCCTCTAACCGCAGTAGCGATATCACCTTTTTGAAAGACAATTTTTTCCCCAGTTAATAAATCGGTTGCAATGACCGATATTGGTAGGTCTAGCTCTTCTATTTTTTTACCAAATGATAAAACTTTAATTAATTCTTTCACTCTATTTCCGGAAATCAGACCCATTTTCGGCACAACATAATCAATATAATATTTTGATTGAAAAACTTTTGCAATTTTATATAACCTATCTACATCCGAACCAGCACCGTATAACACCGCTACTAAAGCACCAATACTACTTCCTGCTATCATATCGATAGATATATTATGCTTTTTCAAGACGGAAATTACACCAACATGTGCAAATCCCCTTGCCCCACCTGAACCTAGCGCTAAACCAATTTTCGGTTCCAAGTTGTTCCCCTCCAATTAAACTCTTTGGTCTAAAATCGAATTCAATGAACGTATATTAAATTGTACAAGTTTTTTTATACATATATTAATATCTTATTTTCTATTTATTGGTCTTACTACAAATGGACAGCATCCAAAGCGTTAAACAGTTTATATTTTGGAGGTTTATATGTGAAAAAAAGTTACTTCATTACTTTACTAATTTTCATAACACTTGTATTACTAACATCTATGATCATTTCGCATCCAGATGTAGCATTTAAAGGGTCAATTAGAGGTTTAGATATGTGGTGGGGCATCGTATTTCCTTCATTACTTCCTTTTTTTATTTTAAGTGAACTTCTCATTTGCTTTGGGATTGTTCAATTTATAGGTGTATTTTTAGAACCTGTTATGCGACCGTTGTTTAGGGTTCCAGGTGTGGGAGCATTTGTATGGGCAATGGGAATGGCTTCTGGCTTTCCTTCGGGTGCAAAACTTTCTGCAAAGTTATATAAAGAAGGCGAACTGACAAAATTAGAAGCTGAGCGACTTAATTCATTTACAAATTCGTCTAATCCATTATTTATATTTGTTGCTGTTTCTGTTGGCTTTTTTCACAATGTAAATATCGGAATTGTTCTTGCTCTTAGTCATTATTTTTCTAACGCGATTGTAGGCCTCCTAATGAGGTTTTACGGCAGAAACCAACCTAACTACTCCCGTAGCGAAAGAATCCATTCTAACCGCTTTAAATACGCTTTTAAAGTACTACACGAAAAAAGAATAAATGAAAAAAGACCGATTGGAAAAATACTTGGAGATGCAATTGGTTCTTCAGTTCAAACTTTATTAATGATTGGTGGATTTATCATCGTCTTTTCAGTTCTAAATATGCTTTTATTAGAAATTGGTTTTATATCTCATGTTGGAAAAGTGATCGCATTTTGTTTTTCCAAAATAAGTGTTAATCAAAATTTATCTACCCCGTTTTTGTCTGGTCTATTTGAAATTACTTTAGGATCTAAATTAGTTAGTGAACTTAATAATAGTACACTATTACAACAAGTAGCCTTAACAAGTTTTATTTTAGGTTTTGGTGGTTTCTCTATACAAGCACAAGTTGCTAGTATTATCTCAGAAGTTAAAATGAGCATGAAACCATATTTAATTGGTCGATTATTACAATCAATCATCGCTCCAATTTTAGCAATTATTTTTTGGAAACCATTCTATTTGAATAAGTTGACTTCAAATTCTAGTCATCAAACGGTACCCGTTATGAAGTTTTTTTCAGAAAAGCATCTTAGTCTAGATTCGATCATTTCTACTGGTTCCTTATTCACAATAATTTCCCTCTACATTTATTTACTCATTTTAATTTATCAATTTTGGATCAAAAAAAAGAAACCTCAGTTTTAATTTAAACTTGAGGTTTCATAAATTTTTCTGTTAATGCGTTGTTTACACAATCAGGAACTAAATCTTTTACATTTCCGCCATATTTAGCAACTTCTTTTACGATTGAAGAACTTAAGAATGAATATTGATTATTTGTCATAACAAAAAATGTATCAATTTCATCTACCAATTTCTTGTTCATTGCAGTTATTTGCATTTCATATTCAAAATCTGAAACTGCTCTAAGACCTCTTAAGATTGCAGAGGCATCTATTTTTTTCGCATAGTCCATTAATAGCCCGCTAAAAGAATCAACTTGAACATTAGGAATTGATTTAGTAGCTTCAGCAATTAAAGAAGTTCTTTCCTCTATAGAAAACAACGATTTTTTGGCAGAGTTATTTAACACTACAACAATTACTTCATCAAATACTCTTGCGCCACGTTTAATAATATCTAAATGTCCTAAAGTAATTGGGTCAAAACTTCCAGGACAAACTGCAATACGTTTCATCTCGTACCCCCTATAAATTACTCCATACAAATATGATACACTGATACTCCACAAATTCCATATTTTTCTGCTTTTGTTCTTTCAAATTTTCCAATTTTCTCTGGCAATTCGACATCTGTAGCATGTTCAACTAAAATTGTTCCATCTGTTGTCAGCAGATTTTTTTCGTCGAAAATTTCAATTAAAGAGATAATCTGTTGTTTTTTATAAGGAGGATCTAAAATAATCAAATCAAATTGAATTTCTCTTTTGATGATTGCTTTTACAGCACGTTCAGCATCATTCCGATAAACTTCAGCTCGATTTGTAAGATTACATGTTGCTAAATTTTCTTTAATTGTTTTAATAGCTTTCATTTCACGATCTACTATTATCGCTTTTTCCATTCCTCTACTTAAAGCTTCAATCGAAAGTCCGCCACTACCTCCGAATAAATCTAAAACAAGCCCGCCTTCAAAATATGGTCCAATAATATTAAACATAGCTTCTTTAACTTTATCGGTTGTCGGTCTAGTACTCATCCCTGGTACTGCTTTTAGGCTTAAGCCTTTATTTTCACCTGATACTACTCTCATTCTATTTACACCTACTATAAATTTCAATTTACGAAAATATCCTATCATAATTTTCACGAAACAAAAAACATTTCTTTCCATATTCTCCTACTAATGTATAAAAACATTCACTTTGGTAATAACTAAATTTAACAACATCTCAGTTGATGTTGTTGCCAACCGCGGAGAAGACTTACGTTTCCCCATAAGTTCTTCCTCCGGTTTCTCCTCTCCCTTTGCCTTCTTTTAAGTGATGACACTTTAATAAGAGGGGCCCTGCAATTGCGGGGTTTTTTTTTATGCCTATATCCTGTAGAATAAATGTTGCATTTATATTCTAATTATTTTTATATCGTTTAAGTTTTGACGTTTTAAGGGGGAACCATCGTGATTCAACGTATGATCGAAATAGGAGAAGGATACTCCGATCTTTATGAATTATTTGAAATAGCTAAATCTCAAAAAGAGCGAGTTCGATTTTTATTAAAATTAACTTCTGAAAACAATGGAACAAAATGCTGTTCATTTGCTGTAATTTTAAACCCTACTTCTATCGGTGAATTTCAGCCAATATATTATTGTAGAGAAGGAATTACTCTTAAAGAAGAAAAAATAACAAAAAGAGAAGAACTCTTTGAAGAATTAGCTACAAATTTAAACAAAGAAATTATTACACTGCAAATCAGACACTCAAGCTCGTTCCATGAAAACGATTTATTCCATCAATACATTATTGGAATTTTACGTTTAAATCATTTAATTCCACCAATGAAGTAGTAAGGGCAGGGAATGCAGTAAGGAAAGATAAAAAACAAAGATACTGTTTTCCTAAACGCTCCCCTTATTCTTACCCCATAAAAAACGATTGAACGGTTATTTAATTTGGATAGGGAATCCCTTCCTAAATTAATTATTACCATTCAATCGTTTTTAATCTACTTGATAATCATATTCCTTTGCTTCATCTGGTTTTGCATTTTCATATTCTGTTTTGATAAAAGGTTTATATGATAAATCAATTCGTTTCACAAAATGAAATTTTTTCAATCTCTCTATCGTTCGATCAATATCATCCATATTGCAATATAGGACTACGTATTTCAAACGTTTAGAGACAAAGTGAATATTTCCAAATTTACGTAACATTTTCGCTTGCTTTAATGATTGTAAATAAATAATAATGCCTTGTCTTTGCACGAACATTTTATTTCTCCTTTAAAAATCCGTTAAAAATAGAATATCATATCCCAAATTTCTTTTGCAATGAAACTTTCATATTTGTTACTTAGAAAGGGTTGAAAAATATGTTAGATGGCATTTGGGAGCAATTTACTAACTGTATTTCAAATTATAAGCAAATTACCCATTTTTCAAACAAATTAATATGTGGAGTGAATTTCTTATACGTTCAAAGCGAAATCAAAATGAAAGAAGAAGAGATTAAAAACTTATTCATTACTTGCTCAAAACAATTTACGGACGAATTTAAATTAATTTATCGAATTGAGTTTATTCGGAAGGAAGACAATCATTTTGTTTTTAGACACCGCTTTTATGTCCCAAATAAAAAAATGTTTTGTTGTGGGAATCAATGCACGGATTGTACTAGATTTCGAAAAACATAAAGTAAACTTGCCGTTTGGTGAGCCTTGAGTGAAGAAGAGAATTGGCAACTACGTCGAGTTTTCTCCAATGACTATTTTGACTATCTAATAAAAAAAGACTCACTAATTAATAAAAATAGGTGAGCCATAATGAATAATTATTTTGTTTTACAACCGCACTTTCCACCTGTTCCACATCCACCAGTACTACATCCACCACCTGTATTTACAAAGAATGGATTTCCTGCTGGTACTTTCACCGATGGTGATACAGCTTGAGCAATTAGATAGCTCGTCTCATCTAAAAGCAATTGAATTGCATCTTCCGCTTGCTTAAAAGCAGAAATTGTA
Organism: Gottfriedia luciferensis; assembly: GCF_002156865.1. Lineage (GTDB taxonomy): Bacteria > Bacillota > Bacilli > Bacillales > Bacillaceae_G > Gottfriedia > Gottfriedia luciferensis. The sequence continues at coordinate 58,604 of NZ_NCTA01000003.1, forward strand.
TCATTTAAATGAAGTTCTCTTTTCACTTCACTCATTTTTTTTCGAATTTCTTTATAGTCAGGATGATATTTCCCAAAACGTTGAACATCCTCGTATAAATCCTTAATTCTAGTAAAACGACTGATAATATCTTGGGCAGTCTTATCATTATTTAAAGCAATATATGAAGCTCTGTACTGATCTGCAACATCTGATTGTACGATCATTGAAGCAAGTTCTTCTGATACTGACATAAGTTGCAAGGTTTCAATTGTTGCATACATTTCCTCACACCTCCAAGTATAAACTATACCATATTTATTTTGTAAAATAAAAGAACTTGTACTAACTCTTTATATGGTTTGAAATATTAAAATCAATAATGTTCCATTTTCCATCTTTGAATTCAATAAAATTTGCACAAGCATTTTTTAATGTTGTCCTAAAATTTACTTTTTCCGGATCAATTGCATATAAAATCGCTTTTATTGTATGTGAATGGGCTACAATGACAATTCTTTTTCCATCATTTTTTTCAGCAATGTCTTTTAAAGCACTAAATGCTCGATCCATTAAGTTTTCATTCGTTTCCATTCCTACTACATCATTATTATAAATGCGTTCATGAAATTCGGAAACAGATTTTCCACTTGCTTCTCCAAACTCTCGTTCTAGAAATCGCTCGTCCTCAATAATGGCATCCATTTTAGTAAATTCTGCAATTGCCTTTGCAGTTTCCTTCGCCCTACCTAGAGGACTAGTTATGATAGAGTCCCACTCTTTTTCACTTAAAAATTTTGCGCTATCCTTCGCTTGCTGTTTTCCTATATCATTTAAAGGGATATCTTCTCTTCCTTGTATTATATTGTTAAAATTCCAATCAGTTTGTCCATGTCTTACTAAACAAATTTCTGTCATAACTACTACTCCTTTCGAAACTTGCTTTCTTCATTGTAGCAAAAAGCTATGACAGATTAAAACATTATTCTTTTTTATCTTCATTCGTTTCATCGTCTGATGCATTACTACTTGATACGTTCTGTTCTTTCAGAACTTGGAACATATCAATCATAAATGATGCCATTTGAACTTGATTCGACAATTTATCAACTCGTTGTGGAATTGTTTTACCAAAAAACTGAAGTGAAGCTAATCTAAAATCTTCAGTTAGCTCAGGATTTCTAGAAAGTTTGCGATACCATTTTGGTTGCTGTCTAATAAATTTTATATAGTCTTCTTCGCTCTGAAGGAAATCTAAAACATCTTTTCTCATAGAGCCCTCCCTTAATCCTGTCTAAAGTTAAAAGGCTGAGATACTTGTTTTTCCTCTCTTTGACCGGAAGATGCTGCAGGTGATTTAAATTGAGAAATAAGTTGTTGAATATTCGATAATGTTGAGTTTACATTTGATAAGTGATCTTGAATTTGATCTGGATCTAAATTTTTTACAAATGATATTACTTTACCAACGTATCCTTCCTCTGATTGAACATTTTTGGCAGAATTCTTTGGATCTGATCTTCTGCTTTCGTTTCTATATGCATCCCACATTTCATGATCTGCACCATATAGATACCAATCTTCAAAATACTGCTGCCAAGTTTTTTTCCCTGCATTAACCTCATCGCGAAGTTTTGGATGATCCATAACGAATTGCCTAAATTGATCGATTGATGGACGGTTTTTTTCATTTCTCATACATCTCACTCCAATTAAAAGCATTTATTACAAAATTATGTACTGAGAATAATTTGGTGCATGTATGGAAATAAAAAAATCAAGTACTAACTTTCGCTAACACTTGATTTCATCATTATTTTATAAAGTTTTGTGTGTAATATTTGCTATATGCTCCTACACCAAGTGAGGTATACTCTTTTTTATACATATTAATTCGATGTCCTTTACTATTAATCCATCCGAAAACAGATGCGATTCCATCCACGTAGTTTGCGGAAATATTTTCACCAGCCAATCGATATGGAACATTTGCGTCGTTTAACCGATCCGCTAGACTACCGTATAAATTAGAATAATGATCAAAGTATTTATGTTGAACCATATCTTTACTATGCCCCAACGCTACTTTAGCTGCTTCATTATTCCATTTTAATGTCGTTAAGTTCATTCTTTTTCTATAAACATTTGTTAAATTAAAAATTTGTTTTTCTTCTTCCCGATCAACAACTGCTTGATGTAAGGAATTTAAAGGTTTAGCATTTATTAAACTTCCGCTATAGATAAGTTCGTATGGTCTTTGCTTAACTAGTGTTTCAGGTGATAAATATCGAATACCTAATAAACTTCCAGTAAAACGGTCAAAATAAAGTTGAGCATAACAATTATTTAAAGAAACAAGAGGACGTTCCTGTAAATCAGTTGCTGATAATTTAAAAGTATATTGGTTGCTTTGTATCGAAAAGGAAAACTTTTCATGTAAACTGATATTATCCATTGTTTCTTCATAATGGCTACCCATTTCAAATGGAGAAATATCAACTGAATTTCCGGCAACAAAAATAGTTACAACCTTACCATTTAGAACTCCAAATTGTGCATACTTTGAAGAATCTTTATCATAAATAAGCCAATCATAGTCATATTGAGAAGGAACTTTTCTAGATGGCTTTCCATAAATCTTTAAAATTTCTTGTTCACTTTTACCAATATATTGAGAAACAGCAAATTTTGTATTCTTCGTATTCGTATTCTCAATCATTGGCTTATTTACTTCTTCAGCCTTTTGAAAGTGTTTTATTGTCGTAAAATTAGAAATCCAATCTTTAATTAACGGACTAAACATAAATACTGTAATAAAACTTATTGTAAAAAAGAAAAGTTTTATAAGCTTTTCCATTACGATCTTCCCTTCTCAATCGTATACTCTAACTGTATAATTACATTGTAGCCAAATTATTCAAAAAAATATATAAATTAGTTAAAATACATTTATCAGCTTTTCATTGCTAATTATTGTCATTGATAATATTATATTAGTAGGGATTTTTTCTAAGTAATTTAGGGGGTAATAACATGAAATTTGAAAATACAAATTTAGAAAATCATGTAGTGAATGTGAATTTATTAACTGAAATCATGGAAGAACTAGGTTTCGTCCTTGCTGGCCAATGGGATTACCAAAGAGTAACTTACGATTATAAATTTGAACAACGTAATGAAATTTACTACCTACGTGTACAAGGTTTTGCCGTTGAAGGGCATGTAGAATCAAATAAAGGTAAAATTCAATTACTTACACCTTTATTAGGTAAATACTATTACCCACATGGTGTGGAATATGGTGAAGGCGAAAGCTTCCCGCAAGGTATTATTGATAAAAGTAATGATTTACTTAAAAAAGCAGAAGAACAAATTGCATTAGTAAGTAAGTTCATTATTTTATAATTATTAAAAAGAGTGAGTAAAAAGAAGTACAACTTCTATTACTCACTCTTTTATTTTTTTGTTCTTAAAAAAAGAAGGTTGATTTCCGTTACAGGATGCTCGCTTTCCATGGGGCGTGAGGCTTTAGCCTCCTCGGCAAGCTTGCGGGGTCTCACCCTTTCCGCTACTCCCATAGGAGTCGAGCACCTTCCACTCAAATCAATCTCATTAAACATTTTATAATTTAAATTCTATATAATCTTTTGATAATGTCTTTTATATCAAAGATTAACATACCTTCTTTTAAAAATTAAAATCCTAAAACAGCTTTAATTACTGAGGTAGTTTCTCCACCTTTATAGAAGACGTATAGTAAACAGTATACGAATACTCCTGTAATTGCTGTGAAAAACCAGATAATACTTGTAACAGGACCAATTTTTTTATGAAGTTTTAATTTATTTTTAAAACCCGAAATAATTGATACTAGTCCAAATACACCGCCTGTTGTAGCTAAGAATATATGGAAAAACAAAAATATATGGTAATACAACTTTAAATTTTTTGGTCCTCCAAAAGATGTGTTTCCAATAAAAATTGTTCTTGTTGCATAGACAATAAAAAATGAAAGTGCAAACACTCCACCAAAAAACATTACTTTCTTATGTGCTTCTACTTTTCTTTTTGCAATAAGAACCCAGCCAATTGCAACTAAAATTGCACTAATGACAATAAAGCTTGTACTTATTGTTGGTAAAATTGGTAACGAATTCAAAATTTCCACCCCTACGATTTTTTAAGCAATAATGGATTACTACTAATTGGATCAATTTTATTTCCATTTTGTTCTCTTTTAGCCCATTTGAAAAAATTATATCCGATAACAGAACCATATACTATTTCCTGGATAATTTTCATTATGATTCCACCGACCTGTTGATCTTCTCTAGCTGACATTATATTTAATACGTCCGGACCAGAAATATTTAACGATTTTAATATATCAGGTGATACACATAACTCCATCGATTTACTCCATAGCACTGGATCATTGTATGTAGCATAAAAAGGATGACCTGCGAAAATAATTAGTGCACACGCTGGAGTTAATAGAATACCATTACCAAACATATATCCGATTTTTTGAATATCAGATAATGTTTGTCGTTCAGGTAAGCTATTAATAACAGGAAACCACATAAATAATGCCATGAAAAATAGCATATTCGTAAATAAGAAATGATAGACATTATTCGTTTTTACTGCATCAAAGACTAGTGGATAATGATAAATTGAAAAAACTACGTTAAAGACTATTAAAGCAATAAGTGGTTTTGTAACAAATTTAAAAATCGAATTTACTACATTATTTTTCAATATGTTTCTCCACAACCAATTTGGAATCCCAATGATAATAAAGATTGGTGCTACTAAATATAATATAGCCATTTCAGTCATATGCGCACTAAAAATGATATGACCGATTAAATCAATTGGACTTCCTTGGGAGATATAAATTAGTAAAATACCGATAACAAAATAAACTTTTTCTTTAGTCAAGGTTGTATGAGTTGGTTTTTTCTGTTTATTAATTATGTAAAAATAACCTAATGTGACTAAAACTAAAAACACTAAAAAATACGGACTCCAAAGTGCTTTAAACCCAAACATCCCAAAGTTAATCATGAATGCACACCCTTTATATGATCTATTCACTCTTATTATTTTTAACTAATACTTAGATAAATATCAATAACCTTATTAAGCCATTAAAATGAATACTATTACTACCTAAGCATTATGTTAATCATATAATACTTGAAGACATAATCCAAACTATTATACTACTAAATTATATAACAGTCATAACATATAGTTCAAATTAAAAGATAATGTGAAAAGTTTTCCCAATAACATAAAAAATATATTAGATTCAAATCTAACCATATAGTAAGTATTTATCATTAAACATAAAAAAGGAAGTGAATAAATTCACTTCCTTTTTTTATCATAACCAGATAAGTGTTAAGAATGTAATTAGTGTAATAATCGCAACAGTTAATCCAGAATATAAGAAGAACGATGTTGTACTATGTCCTTTATTTTTCATATGCATGAAATAATAAAGTTGGAACACTAATTGAACTACAGCAAGTAATAGGATAAATGGAATTGTAAAATATGGATCCATTTTATCTCGGTAAATTACTGCTGCGAATGATGCTAATGTTAAAATGATCATCAGAAGGAATGAAATTAATTGTTGCTTCATTTCTTCAGCATGTTTACGTCTGTGATACTTAAGTTCAACTTGATTTCTTTGATGAGAGTTTGTATTTGCACCCATTTCCTTATCCCACCATTCCCATTAAGTATACTACTGTAAAGATGAAAATCCATACTACGTCGATGAAGTGCCAGTATAAGCTAGCTACGTAGAACTTCGGAGCGTTGTATAAATTTAAACCTCTTCCAGCATTTCTAAGCATTAAAGTAGTAATCCATAGTAAACCTACAAATACGTGAGCACCATGAGTACCTACTAGAGTATAGAATGCAGAACCAAATGCACTGCTCTTAATTGTAAAGTGATATTCGTGCATATAGTGTCTAAATTCGTAAATTTCTAATAATAAAAATCCTAATCCTAATAATACAGTTATGCCTAACCATAACATCATCTTTTTGTGTTCAAAGTTTTTCATATGGTACATAGCATAAACACTTGTAAGTGAAGATGTTAAAAGTAACATAGTAGCAATAAATACTAGTTTAGGTTCAAACATTTCCGCAGCACTAGCTCCACCAGCAGTAGAGTTTCTTAATGCTAAGAACGTTCCAAATAAAGAAGCGAATAAAACTGTTTCTCCACCTAGAAATAGCCAAAATGCTAAAAACTTATTTTTGCCTTCTTCAGTAGCTTTTTCAGGGTTATGAGGAAACGTTTCAGCTGTAAACTTTTGATTCATTTCCATTATGCCTTAACCCCCTCTTTAGCTATGTCTTCTTTATGGATATGGAATCCGTGATCATCAATCCATGAACGTAAGAACATTGATCCGAAAGTGATGAATAATCCAAGGATTAATACACCAACTGCCGTGTGGTTCTTAAGTTGATCATTATACATTGCCCCAAATGAAGCAATAAATAATCCAAGTGACATAATAAACGGTAAAATAGATGAGTTTGGCATATGAATATCACCTAATGGCTCAGCAGGTGTCATTTTGCCGTCACCTTCCATTTTTTCTACCCATAAAGCATCTAATCCACGAACATATGGAATTTGAGCAAAGTTATATTCTGGTGCTGGAGAAGAGATTGACCATTCAAGTGTACGACCTACACCCCATGCATCTGCTTCTGCCTTTTTACCTTTAAATGCAGTGTAAACTACATTGATTAATAATACGATTGTAGCAAGTCCCATGAACATTGCTCCAATGGAACTGATTAAGTTTCCAGTATCTAAGCCTTGTCCTGGTAAATATGTAAAGTAACGACGAGGCATACCCATTAATCCTAAGAAATGTTGGATAAAGAAAGTTAAATGGAAACCAATAAAGAATAATGCAAATGTAAGTTTACCTAGTTTTTCACTAAGCATTTTACCAAACATTTTTGGCCACCAGTAATGTGCACCGGCAAAGATACCAAATACTACTCCACCTACGATTACGTAGTGGAAGTGAGCTACTACGAAATAACTATCATGGAATTGATAGTCAGCAGGAGCTGCTGCGTTCATGATACCTGTTACCCCACCAAGTACGAATGATGGAATAAATGCTACTGACCAAAGCATTGGCGTTGTAAAACGAATTTGTCCGCCCCACATTGTTAATAACCAGTTAAAGATTTTAACCCCTGTAGGTACTGCAATTGCCATTGTTGCAACTGCGAAGATTGCATTTGCTACTGCACCAAGACCATCTGTAAACATGTGGTGAGCCCACACCATGAATCCTAAGAAACCGATTAATACTGTAGCGAATACCATTGAAGAATATCCGAATAATCTTTTCTTAGAGAATGCTGGAATGATATCAGAGAAGATACCAAATGCAGGTAAAATAAGAATGTAAACCTCTGGATGTCCGAAAATCCAGAATAAATGTTCAAAGATCATTGAGTTTCCACCTAATGAAGCATCAAAGAATGCTGTTCCAAATAGGCGGTCAAACATTAATAGCGCTAACCCAATTGTTAATGCTGGGAACGCGAATAAAATAAGTGCTGATGTTACAAATACTGTCCAAGTAAATAGTGGCATACGCATGTAAGTCATTCCTGGAGCACGCATATTAATTATCGTTGCTAGGAAGTTAATACCACCTGCTAATGTACCAATACCTGAAACCTGTAGACCTAATAAATAGAAGTCTACACCATGTGATTTACTATGTAGAGCTAAAGTCGCATAAGATGTCCAACCTGCGTCAGGTGCTCCACCTAAGAACCAACTTAAGTTTAAGAAAACTCCTCCGAAGAAAAATAACCAAAAACCTAAAGAATTTAAAAACGGGAACGCTACGTCACGAGCACCAATTTGTAATGGTACTACTGCGTTAAAAAATGCAAAGATCAACGGCATCGCCGCCAAGAAAATCATTGTTGTACCATGCATTGTTAATACTTGGTTATAAGCGTCACCAACTAAGAAAGTGTTGTCTGGCTTAATTAATTGTATACGAATAAATAACGCTTCCATTCCACCAACTAAGAAAAAGAATCCACCAGCAATTAAATACAGGATCGCAATTTTCTTATGGTCGACTGTCGTTAAGTAGTCCCACAATAGTGGTTTCTTTTTCGCTACAGAACTCACAGTATTACCCCCTTTGCTTCATATCCATTAAATTATTTTGCAATTTTCAAGCTTGTTAAGTAAGCAGTTAACGCATCAATTTGATCAGATGATAAGTCACCATATTTACCTGTCATCAGGTTACCTGGTTTCATAGCTTCTGGATTTGTTAACCATTTTTTGATATTTGCTTCATTATTTTTAGCAATACCAGCAACCATATCTCGATCACCGAAGTTTGCTAAGTTTGGAGCAAGTCGTGCAGCTGGAGGTCTTGTATCATTTGCATCTGCAGCATGACAACCGATACAGCTTTGTTTGAAGATTTTTTCACCTTCTTGAGCATCTGCTGTAACAGCTTGACCTTTTTGATTTTTCATATCTGCTAACCATTTATCATAGGCTGCTTGACTTACAACCTTAACTTTAAATTGCATTAATGAATGTGAAGGACCACAAAACTCTGCACAGAATCCATTATATGTACCTTCTTTATCCGCTGAAAGCCACATTCTATTTTCACCTTCAACGTTTGTATCAATTTTACCAGCTAATGATGGTACCCAGAATGAGTGTTTAATATCTTGACCTTTTAAGTTTAAGATAACTTTTTTACCAACTGGGATGTACATATCTTGAGAAGTGATAAATTTTTGTTTAGGATACTCAAATTCCCACCAGAAAAGATGAGCGTTTACATTAATTACAATTGCATTCTTTTTCTTTTCATCTTTTGCAATTTGCTTCTCATCTGAAAGCTTAAACGTTTGTGATACTGTTGGAACTGCTAATACAATAAGTAAAATAACAGGAATAATAGTCCAAAGTAACTCTAGAGTATGACTACCTTCTACTTGCTTCGGAATAATATTTTCTTGACCTTTACGGTGACGATATTTCACGATCACATAAAGGAAAAGTACTGTTACAACAGCAACAACGAATACCATGATGATCGTACTAAGCTTCATTAGATCGTATTGCATTTTTGCTACTTCACCTTGAGGATTCAGTGTAGATTGATTTGCATGACCACATGCACTCAATATAACTGCTATCAAGGAAATTAGCGAGACTAATCGCCAATGTTTCATAAGTATACTTCCCCCTCTTTCAATTTAAAGTGTTTCATTCTTATTTAAAAATAAGATTAAACAAACAATAAAAAAATCCCCCGTAATACCCCTAATTAAAACGAAATTGTAAACACAATCATTGACATAAATAGAAGAGTTAAATAGTTAATTGAGTATATAAACATTAATTTAGAGAACTTTTGATCGTCCTTTTGTTTATAACAATAGATTCCTAAAATAACCCATCCAATATTCAATATTGTTGCAAAAATAATAAATGGTAAACCTAGAGCTTGCATGTAAAATGGCAATGGTAATAAACATAATACCCAAATCATAACTTGACGTTTCGTCATTTCAAATCCATAAACAACTGGAAGCATTGGAATTCCAGCTCTTCTGTATTCCTCAGAACGACGCATCGCAAGAGCTAAGAAATGTGGTGGTTGCCAAATAAACATGATTAAAAACAGCATCCATGCAATAGGATGCAAATTAGCATCAATTGCTGCCCATCCAATCAATGGGGGTGCTGCACCAGATATACTACCTACTACTGTGTTTAACGTGTAATTACGTTTCGTCCAAAGAGTGTATAGTACGATATATGTAAATGCACCAATAAATGCATATACAACAGCCATTAAGGTTGTGAAAGCCATAAAAGTAAAGCCCACAATTAATAAAAGAATACCAATTGATATTGTAACACTTGGTTTAATATTACCCGTTACAGTTGGTCTGTTTTTAGTTCTTTCCATGTAAGGATCAATATCACGATCAATATAGTTATTGATTACGCATGAACCTGCAATAATTAACGATGAACCAATTACTGTCAATATTGCTGTTGGTAAAGAGTCTAATATATCTAATCCATTTATTTGGATTGCTAACCAGATACCTGTAAACGTTGTCAGAATATTAGAGTTTACGATCCCTATTTTCATTAAAGAAAGTAAGTCTTTCTTTAGCGAAGTAGAAGGATGATCCGCATCTCCGTCTTTAGAAACATTATTAGCTAATTGTGCCAAGTCAATCCTCCTCTTTTCAACAAAACTTCATAACTCATCCCATATTTTAATGGACATTAATGAATTTTTAATTTAAGTATACATCTATTAAACTAAATTAAATGAAATTTTTGTGATAAATATATGAACAAATTGTGTACGTATCACAAAAATTTTAACGTATACAGCCTATCTTTTCAATACTAAATACTATTTAATTATAAAATTAATTATTTCTATATTTTTAAAATGAATACATTCAAACTTAAGAAAAAACAAATATTATGTCTAATTATGAAGGTTACCTTTGAATTTTATGTCGTAATCTTATATGATATAGAAGTATTATTTGCAGAATAATTTTTTTAATAAATAAATTTTAAAATAATTATTATTTTATAAAAGTGGGTGTGTATACTTTGCTACGTGTTTTAAAAGGGGTATCATTAATAACCTCATTCATTCTCTTAATTGTTTTATTGGGTGGGGCGCTCGTAACAAAGACTAATTCTGGACTCGGTTGTGGAAGGTCTTGGCCATTATGTAAAGGTCAAATCATTCCTGATAATTTAACAATTCAAACGGTAATTGAATTATCACATCGAGCTGCATCAGGTCTAGCTGGAATATTTGTTTTATTATTAGCAGTGCTTGCTTGGATCATCATTCCTCATAAAAGAGAAACAAAGTTTTTAGCAATCATATCTTGTATTTTTTTAGTTGCTCAAGCATTAATTGGAGCAGCAGCTGTAGTTTGGGGACAAAATCCCGCAGTTAAAGCCATTCACTTTGGTATTTCACTAATCTGTTTCGCAGCAGTTGTCATGTTAACTTTATTAATTTTTGAACGTGACCGCAATTACCAAAAAGATACATTTTACGTCGGAAAAAAATTGAAATTTCATACTTATGGATTATGGATTTATTCATACTTAGTAGTTTATACAGGTGCTCTAGTTCGTCATGAAAACGCTAGCTTAGCGTGTCCTAGCTGGCCTTTATGTAGTAAAGTAAACAATGGTATTCCGACTCAATTACATGAATGGATTCAAATGGGGCATCGATTCGCAGCATTTCTACTGTTTGTTTGGGTCGTTATTGCATTTGTCCATGCATTTAAAAACTACCGTAAAGAACGTGGCATTTATTTAGGATGGTTAGTTTCACTTATTCTAGTTTCGTTACAAGTAATTTGTGGCGCTTTAATTGTTCTAACAAACTTAAATATTTTCGTAGCGTTAACACATGCTATTTTGATTTCCTGCTTATTTGCAATATTTAGTTTCCAAAGTTTAGTTTGTACGAGAAGTAAAAGCTCGAATCAAATGCTAGTTCAAAATAAAAACATCTCATAAAAAAAGGTATTTCTTCCACATGATTGTAGAAGAAATACCTTTTTTTCTTGTATATGAGTTAAGGAGTAGTTACCTACTCCCCATTCTTTCTCTAAAGCTCGTTAACTCATGAGATTTCTTTATTTTTGTTCTAATTCGATTAATAGATCTCCTGTTGAAATGCTTTCACCAGAAGTAATTAAGATGTCCCTAACGACACCAATAAATGGAGATTGAACAGTTGTTTCCATTTTCATCGCTTCAGTAATTGCTAAAGTTTGACCTTTTTCTACAACATCGCCCTTTTTAACTAATACATTTAATACTGTTCCTGGCATTGTCGCATTTATATGATTCGGATTACTAGAATCCCCTTTTCTTTTTTGAACAACAGTCGATTTGATTGAGTAATCCTTAATAACAATTTCACGTGGTTGACCGTTTAATTCAAAATAAATTACTCTTGTAGCATCCGGCTGAGCTTGTCCAATTGAAACTAGCTTAACAATTAAAGTTTTTCCGCGTTCGATCTCAACTTTAATCTCTTCATCTAATTTCATACCATGGAAGAAAGTTGGTGTATCTAACACCGATAAATCACCATAGCTCTCTACATTCTTTTGATAGTCCATAAATACTTTTGGATATAGGCAATAAGCTAGTATATCAAAATTCGTAACTTGACGCTTTAAAGCACTAAATAAGTATTCCTCAACATCTTTAAAGTCAATAGGTTTTAAAGTCTCTCCAGCTCTCTCTGTTAAAGGTTGTCTACCTTTTAAGATAATGCGCTGTAAACTCTTTGGAAATCCACCATGAGGCTGTCCTAATTGACCTTCAAAGAATTCGATAACTGAGTCAGGAAAATCGATCCCTTCACCTTTTTCATAAACAGCATCTTCATCTAAATTATTTTGAACCATAAATAATGCCATATCTCCTACTACTTTAGAAGACGGTGTAACTTTTACTACATCACCAAACAGTTGATTTACGCGACCATACATATCCTTAACTTCTTCAAAACGGTCTCCTAATCCAACACCTTTAGCTTGTTGTTTTAGATTTGAGTATTGACCACCTGGCATTTCATGTTGGTATACTTCTGTATGCGGTGAAACCATACCACTTTCGAAACTACTATAATATTTACGTACGCCTTCCCAATAAGTTGATAATTGTTCCAAACCGTTAATATTTAAATTCGTTTCATGATTTGAACCTTGAAGTGCGTAATATAAACTATTTGCACTTGGTTGAGAAGTTAACCCTGACATACTGCCAATCGCAACGTCTACTACATCAACACCTGCTTCAATAGCTTTAACGTACGTAAATAACCCATTTCCACTTGTATCATGTGTATGTAAGTGGATCGGTAAATTAACAGTATCCTTCAACTCACTAATTAATGTATAAGCAGCCTGAGGCTTTAATAGACCTGCCATATCCTTAATTGCAAGAATATGTGCCCCTGCCGATTCTAGATCTTTAGCAAGCTCTTTATAATAAGCTAAATTATATTTCGTCTTAGTTGGATCTAAAATATCACCTGTATAGCAAATCGACGCTTCAGCAAGTTTACCATTTTCTCGAACAGCATCAATTGCTACTTCCATTCCTTTAATCCAATTTAGGCTATCGAAAATTCGGAATACGTCGATTCCGGCTTGAGCCGATGCTTCAATAAATTTTTTGACTAAATTATCTGGGTAGTTTTTATATCCTACCGCATTAGAACCACGTAATAACATTTGGAATAGTACGTTTGGTACTAGCTGTCTTAGATTTAATAATCTTTCCCATGGATCTTCATTTAAGAAACGATATGCAACATCGAAAGTCGCTCCGCCCCACATTTCCATAGAAAATAAATTAGGTAATAATTTAGATGTTTGCTCTGCAACGGTAATTAAATCTTTCGAACGAATTCGTGTTGCTAATAATGATTGATGTGCATCCCTAAATGTTGTATCAGTGAATAAAACATTCGGCTGATTTTTTAACCATTTTGAGAATTCGTCAGGACCTAGCTTATCTAATAATTGCTTTGTTCCATTTTCTGCAACTTTAATATCTTTAACATTTGGAATGATGATGTCATCAAATGTTGGTTTTTCTTTTACAGTAATACCTGGAAACCCATTTACTGTTACATTTCCAATATAATTTAATAATTTTGTTCCACGATCTCTTCGTTTTGCAAAAACAAATAATTCAGGAGAAGAATCAACAAAAGACGTATTGTATTCACCAGACAAGAAGTCAGGGTGAGTTGTAACATTTTCTAAAAATGGAATATTCGTTTTAATTCCCCGAATACGGAATTCTTTTAAGTTACGATTTAATTTTGCTATCGCACCATCGAATGTAAGTGCATGTGTCGTTAATTTTACAAGTAAAGAATCATAATAAGGTGTAATAACTGCACCTTGGAAACTGTTTCCAGTATCCAATCTTACACCAAATCCACCACCAGAACGGTAAGCCATAATCTTCCCTGTATCTGGCATGAAATTGTTTAATGGATCTTCTGTTGTAACGCGGGCTTGAATAGCAAAACCAATTCTAGGAATGTCCTCTTGTAATGGAATTCCTACTCTATCACTATGTAAACTATGTCCTTGTGCAATTAAGATTTGCGTTTGAACGATATCAATTCCTGTAATCATTTCTGTAATCGTATGTTCAACTTGGACACGAGGATTTACTTCTATAAAATAAAAATCATTGCCTGAAACTAAAAACTCTACAGTTCCCGCATTTACATATTCAACATCTTTCATTAACTGAACCGCTGCATCACAAATACGGATACGAAGCTCTTCAGAAATTGAAGTACATGGTGCAACTTCAACTAATTTTTGATGTCTTCTTTGGATCGAACAATCTCGTTCAAATAAATGAATGATATTTCCTTGATGGTCTCCTAATATTTGAACTTCAATATGCTTAGGATTTTCAATATATTTTTCAACATAAACCTCATCATTACCAAAAGCAGCTTTTGCTTCCGATTTGGCACGCTCATAAGCATCTTTTAAACCAGCGTTTGTGCGCACTATTCTCATTCCACGCCCGCCACCACCAAGTGCAGCTTTAATGATGATTGGGAAACCATAAGTTTCACCAAATTCAACTACATCTTCTAATGATCTAACCGGACCATTGGTACCTGGAATAATTGGTAGATTTGCTTTTTGCGCCTGCTGCTTAGCTTTAATTTTATCTCCAAAAATATCTAGATGCCTTGAATAAGGACCTATAAATAGAATGCCCTCTTCTTCGCATCTCTCAGCGAATTTAATATTTTCTGATAAGAATCCATAACCAGGATGGATTGCATCTACATTGTTCTTCTTTGCAATTTCAATAATACCTTCAATATCAAGATAAGCATCAATTGGTTTTTTACCTTTCCCAACTATATATGCTTCGTCAGCTTTATAACGGTGATATGACCCTTCATCCTCTTTCGAATAAATTCCAACAGTTCTAATCCCTAATTCAGTGCACGCTCGAAATACTCGAATCGCGATTTCACCTCGGTTAGCAACAAGAACTTTTTTAATCTGTTTCGTGTAAGTCATTTTTTAAGCCTCCTGTATTTATGAAAGATAATTATCAATAAATTAAGAACAAACTTTTTCAAAATGCATTTATGAAGAATTTATAAAGTTTCTTTTTTAATCTTATTGCGTATTGATATATTCATTAAAATACCTACCATGGAAAGCATTACAATCAATGAGGTACCACCATAACTAACAAAAGGCAACGGTACACCTGTAAGTGGAATTAACGAAGTAACTCCTCCTATATTTACAAATGATTGAATGACGATAATTGCACTAATTCCTGTAGCTAATAGGGAATCAAATGAATCATTTGATTGATGAGCTATTAGCAATCCTCGCCATACAATGATAAAGATACATAATAGTACTACAATGACACCAATTAAGCCCGTCTCTTCGCCAATTATCGCTAAGATAAAGTCAGTATGAGGTTCAGGTAAATAACCCAATTTTTGAATACTCTTTCCTAGCCCAACTCCTGTTAATCCACCATTTGCGAAAGCAATTAAAGAATTAACGATTTGAAAGCCTATACTTTGTGCGTATTCAAAAGGATTTCGGAAAGCTAAAAATCGGTTTACCTGTACATTCGTTAAACCAATTCCAAAGCTGATACAAATACTAATAATTGGATAAAGAAGGACAATTCCTCCTGCAAATATGAGGATTAACCTCTTTACAATAAAACCACTACAAAACGAAATAACGGCGCAAGTACCAATGATCAGTAACGCAGTACCTGTATCGGGTTGTAATCTTAATAAGATAATATAGACTGCTACAATTGCCCATGGAGCAAATAACATTTTCCAGTTCTTAGTAATCCCTTTTTGCCTTTTTGAATACCATGCAGCTAGCAACATAATTGAGCCTAATTTAATTAACTCTGCTGGCTGAATTCCAAATACCCAACTTTTTGCATTATTTCTAACTTCACCAAATGCTAAAACTGCTAAGAGCAATCCAATACTAACAATTACATTCAGTAATACTATTATTCTCTTTTTGAAGATTGTTGCGGGTATGATCGTCATGATAAGAAATACAAGCATACCTACTTCAAATGCAACTAATTGCTTATGGAAGAAATAATCGCTTGGCCAATGCTCACTCTGATAACGAATAGTTGGTAATGCTGAGCTTGCACTATATACCATAATTAAACCAAATAAACATAAAACTAATAATGGAACAAAAATCATATAATCCACATTTTTTAAATATTTTTTTAACATTACTTAATCATCCCTGCTTTGATTCGTTATACTTTATGTATTCAACTATTTTGTCAAATTCCCTTTATAAATAAAAATATTGTAACATAGATTAATAGATTTATTCCTAATAACCAATAAAAAAAAGTTACAAAAAAACTCAAACAATAAATTGTTTGAGTTCTTGTAAATTATATCTATTTATTCTTTTGATCTGTAAACGCTTCATGCAGGGCAGATAGTTGTCGCTCAAGTTCAGAAAGAAGCTCTTTCCCTTGTTCTGCTTCAATCAAACCTAATCGAGAAGCAAAATCAATTTCTCTTGATAAGCCAAACATTTGAGTATCTAAAACCTCTTCATATAGAGGGCATTGTGGCATTGTTAAATGATCAAGTTGTACATTTATTAACTTTAATATTTTTTCAGCATCTTTTTTTAATAAATCAAATGCTTTATTTTTGTAATCTGTTACAGCATCAGACCTCAATTTTCTCCCTCCGCTTCCGTACAAGCTATACTACTTAATATTATAGTTCTTTTTAGGAAAAATCAACTTAAATCATACGAATTACAAATATCATTACTAGAAAAATGTTTTTTTGCAACACTTTCTTTATTAAAATTACATTAGAGTATTTCTTCAGTTTGTATTGATGAATAGACTATCCAGGTATTATCCTGACCCTTCCTGCTCTTCCTGCTCTTAATTCCTGCCTTTTAATTGTCTTTTTACCACAATTAGTCGTACACTATAGATAGATTCAATTCATAAAAGGAGTTTTAGTATGAGTGATGTATTTCAATTGACTGGTAACGTGGAATTTCCATTAACGATTGATCCAAGTGTTTGGATCTTTGATGAAAGAAAAGTAAAACTAGAAAGCTTATTAGCTGGTGATGTAAAAAAGGTTGATGAGCTTGAACAATATACTAAAAGTGTTTCAAAGCATTGGGATCGTGAAATTGTAGAAGGAGCAAAAGTTGATAATACTCCTCTCTATGCAACACAAAAAAAAGAATGGCTTAAAGAATCTTATGCAATGCCGTTTTCATATTTTATCGATAATAGTAAGCCAAAAGATCGTCATTCAGAAGTTACAATTGAAACTGAAGGTGAAGTCATAAAATTACCTTTTGAAACTGTATACGAAAGTTATTTAGCTTTTTCATATAACGGAAAAAGAATTATTGAAAATGGACCAGTACATTTATATTTTTATGATGGTTCAAACAAAGATGCACCTATCACTTCTATTCAAAAAATAATTTTATAAGTTTTCTTATAATAGAAAGAAAACTCGCCGATTGGCGAGCCTTTAAGAGAACACAAAGGCTTAGTTACACTTATACTTTATTAAAATTGGCAACTATGTCGAGTTTTCTATACATCTCCATTTATACTTTCTTACTGTAAATAGAAAGAACATCCTACCAATCGAATTTGGTAGGATGTTTTTTTACAATAAATCAGCAGCAAGTTGTGCGATTGACGATCGTTCACCTTTTACTAATTTTACATGACCACTTATTTTTTGGTCTTTAAATTTTTCAACAACATATGTTAAACCGTTATTGTACTCATCTAGATACGGGTGATCAATTTGTTCTGGATCTCCCATTAATACAATCTTACTCTTATCTCCAACCCGAGTTAAAATGGTTTTCACTTCATGCCTTGTTAGATTTTGAGCTTCATCTATTATAATAAATTGCTCAGGAATGCTCCTGCCCCTTATATAGGTTAATGCTTCCACTTCGATCGATCCCATACCCGCTAAAATGGCATCAAGTTCACCTGGTTTTTTTGTATTAAATAAATACTCTAGATTATCATAGATTGGTTGCATCCAAGGTCGAAGCTTTTCATCCTTTTCACCTGGTAGATATCCTAAGTCTTTCCCTACAGGAACGATTGGTCTAGCTACTAACAATTTTTTATAGTTTTGGAGGTCTTCTGTTTGCATTAACCCCGCAGCTAAAGCCAATAAAGTTTTTCCTGTACCAGCTTTACCTATTAATGTAACAAGTGGAATATCGTCACGTAGTAATAATTCTAAAGCCATAGATTGTTGTGCGTTCCTTGGACGTATTCCCCAAATATGTTCATTTGAAAAAACAAATTTTTTAATTTTTGTTCCTGTTTTATCTACTACTCCAAGAGCAGAACTTTTCCCACCAAGTGCATCCTTTAAGACAATAAATTGATTTGGATAAAAAGGATGATTTGCAATATCTGATACTGGTAGTTCAGTCTTTTCATAAAATTTATTTAATAAATCTGTGTTTATGTAGTACTCCAAATAACCAGTATAAATATGATCAACTTCAACAACTCGATCGCTTAAATAGTCTTCGGCTAGTAAATTTAAAGCATCAGCTTTAACTCGTACTAATGTGTCCTTACTAACTAAAATGACAGTTTTACCATTTTCCTTGGCTTCTTCTTCTAAAGATAAATTTTTAGCAACCGCTAAAATTCGATTATCATTAGTTTTTTCAACAAATATTTCTTGTAACTGTTGAAATGAGCGATGATTTAATTCAATTCTAAACGTACCACCATTTTCAAGAGGAATACTTTCATGTAATTTCCCTAGTTCTCGAAAGCTATCGATTAATTTGGAAACATACCTAGCATTACGACCTACTTCATCCATATATCTCTTCTTTGAATCTACTTCTTCTAATACAACAGCTGGTACAACTACATCGTTATCTTCAAATGAAAAGATTGCTAGTGGGTCTTGCAATAGTACATTGGTGTCGAGAACATATATTTTACTCAATCCTTAACCTCCTGACTCAAATAACACAGAATAGAATAATTAGACTTGATTCTAAAATGAATATCTTACAAACATTGTTACTAGTCGGAATGGACGAACCGTTTATATATTATATGAATTTCTCTCTACTTTAGAATAGGATTTAATGCTTCTCATCAAAGCTCAAATGATCTCAGACCATTTAGCACAGCTACATCTAATTTTTTTGCAGCTCTTTCATCATAAGTTTTTGCGTACTCTGGCTCTGTCGTAATTTTCGAACCATAGAACATTATATTTTTCACTTCATTTATTTCTACTTCAATACAAGCTAATTTTAATGGGATACCAGGCATCTGCTTCGTTAAGATTGATGCATTACCTGAAATATTAAATACTGTCTCACTAGAGAATAAACTTAAAGAAACACCTTTTACCTCCTCAATATTCGCTAAAATTAATGAGCGTTGATCGACAGCGAAGCGAATTGTTTTATCATCCAAAGCGACGATCCAAGAAATTGCATTCATTATTGGTACATTCTTTTCGGAACTAAACGTACTTAAAAAAACAATCTTCTCTTTATTACAATCTTCAAATAAAGCTGGTGACAATGTTTTTTCAATACTGTTTGCCATCACTGTTCCATCTCCTTCAATTAAAGAGTATACTAATATAATTCAAAGTTTTTTTAAAACTTCCTGCAAAAACCACTGATTTCTAAAAATATATTCTAAAACCTGTTATAATTATGTTAACTTAAGTTACAGATATAAGGAGAGAAATTTCACATGAGAGTTAAGTGTATGATTTGTGATAAAAGTGAATCAATTAGTGATGAATCACCAATTGCAAAAAAGTTAAGAAATCGTCCTATCCATACATATACATGTTCTGAATGTTATGATCGAATAAAAATAAAAACTGAACAAAGAATTGCAACTGGCAAATTCCGTTTCTTAAAACCGGTTAAAGATAATGATGAGTGGTGAATAGTGCAGGAAAAAATAGAAGCTCCATGCGGGCTTCTATTTTTTTTATGGTAAAGATAGGAAAGGCAGGGAAAAGAAATACAAAAAGCAGGATCGGTAGGTATTAAGGACTTTAATCTTTCTCTATCCCCTTGAGCCTGCTCTTAATTCTTTTCTGGCAGAGTACTGAAATAAAAAAAACAGGATTCTGAGGTTTTAAAGACTTAAATCTTTCCCTATCCCCTTGATCCTGCTTTCCCTTAATCCTGCTCATAATTCTTCTCTGGCAGAGTACTGAAATAAAAAAACAGGATTCTGAGGTTTTAAAGACTTAAATCTTTCCATATCCCCTTGATCCTGCCCTTCCTTATTCCTGCTCTTAATATTTTTCTGGATTAACTTTTACTTGATCTAAGAAACAATCAATCATTTCAATCGGAAAACGCGTAGTGCGTTCTTTTTCTCCTTGTGTAAAAGTAAGTAAATAAAAATCTTCCATTTTATCTATTTTAACGTTAGATACTTGATGATCCTCTTTTAAAATCGAATCAAACATCTCATACGTCTCTTTTGCAGCTTCATCTGAAGGTCTACCTTCGTAAATTACTTTAATTGTTAACCAATTATATAAAGCGTCTTGAACAGATTTCATCTTATACCAACTTTCTAACGTGTGTTACGTTATTATGTAGTAGCCTTATTCTTTTTTGATTGATGTAAACGAATTTTGTAAACACCTAATACAAATACACTTGCAAGTAATGCTTCTACAATCGGTATTCTTAATGCTAAGAATGTAAGGAAGCTACATCCTACCATTAACAAAATATAAATAATTAACATTTTAAGAATGCTTAATTTTTTGGCAAATCCTAAATGATATACCACAATACTTAAAACTACAATTAAACCATATAATATCCACATCGAAAGCTTCGTATCATGTGTAATATTGATCAGTTGTGTGATAACAAACCCTAGCCCCTTTGGAGTTTCCAAATCAATATCCCCCTATTAAATAATAAAACCGACTATTCTCTAGTCGGTTTTATTATATCATAATTATTTTAAAATTTAATTATTCTTGTTCAGCGAATTTTTTCTTTTTAGCTGCACGCTCACGCTCATTTTTATCAAGAAGCTTTTTACGTAAACGAATTGAAGTAGGTGTAACTTCACAGAACTCATCATCGTTTAAGTATTCTAATGACTCTTCAAGCGTCATGATACGTGGCTTTTTCATTGTAGTTGTTTGGTCTTTATTTGCTGAACGAATGTTAGTAGCGTGTTTAACTTTAACAACGTTTACTGATAAATCATTATCTCGGTTATGCTCACCAACAATCATTCCATCATAAACATCTGTACCTGGCTCAAGGAAAATTACACCACGGTCTTCAAGACCCATAATTCCGTATGTTGAAGCTTTACCAGTTTCCATTGATACTAACACACCTTGACGACGTCCACCAACTTGGCCTTGAATAGCTGGTTGGTAGCTATCGAATGAGTGGTTAATGATACCATATCCACGAGTTAACGTTAAGAACTCTGTAGTGTAACCAATTAATCCACGAGCTGGTACCATAAATGTTAAACGAACTTGGCCGTTACCATTATTCACCATATCTCTCATTTCACCTTTACGAGCACCCATTGATTCCATAATTGAACCAGTATACTCTTCAGGTACATCGATTTGAACATGCTCAACAGGCTCACATCTTACACCATCAATTTCACGAATGATAACTTCTGGTTTAGAAACTTGAAGCTCATAGCCTTCACGACGCATGTTTTCAATTAAGATTGATAAGTGAAGCTCTCCACGTCCACTTACGATCCATACATCAGGAGAATCTGTGTTTTCTACACGTAAACTTACGTCAGTTTGAAGTTCTTGTAATAATCTCTCTTCAATTTTACGAGAAGTAACAAATTTACCTTCACGACCAGCAAAAGGTGAGTTATTTACTAAGAATGTCATTTGAAGTGTTGGCTCATCAATACGTAAAATAGGAAGTGCTTCTTGGTGTTCAGCAGGACATACTGTTTCACCAACGTTGATATCTTCCATACCAGATACTGCTACTAAATCACCAGCTTTTGCTTCTTGGATTTCAATACGTTTTAACCCAATAAATCCAAACATTTTTGTAATACGGAATTGTTTAACTGATCCATCAAGTTTCATTAATGCAACTGATTGACCAACTTGCATTGTTCCACGGAAAATACGTCCGATACCGATACGACCTACATAGTCATTGTAGTCTAATAATGTTACTTGGAATTGTAACGGCTCTTCACTATTATCGATTGGAGATGGAATGTGTTCAATAATTGTATCGAATAAAGCATTCATATTTGGTTCTTGTTTCGATGGGTCAGATTCTAAACTAGAAGTACCATTGATCGCTGAAGCAAATACAACAGGGAATTCTAATTGATCTTCATCTGCACCTAGTTCAATAAATAGATCGATTACTTCGTCTACTACTTCATCTGGTCTTGCAAAGTCACGGTCAATTTTGTTTACAACAACGATTGGTGTTAAATGTTGTTCTAAAGCTTTTTTCAGTACGAAACGAGTTTGAGGCATACATCCTTCATAAGCATCTACTACTAAAAGAACACCATCAACCATTTTCATGATACGTTCTACTTCTCCACCGAAATCGGCGTGACCAGGAGTATCCATGATGTTGATACGTTTACCTTCGTATTGGATTGCAGTGTTTTTTGCTAAAATTGTAATTCCACGTTCACGTTCTATATCATTTGAGTCCATTGCACGTTCATTTACATTTTCATTTGAACGGAATGTACCAGATTGTTTTAATAGTTCATCAACTAACGTTGTTTTACCATGGTCAACGTGCGCAATAATCGCTATATTGCGTAAATCTTCTCTTTTTTTCAAAATATATTCACTCCTAAAATGTTTAAACATCTGTTTTCATTATTAACTAAAACATTATAGCACATGCACAGTAGGATATATCAATAAAATGTTTAATCTTAAAAATAAAATAATCATTAATATTTCGTTAAGATTGTTTTTTTCAAATTTACATCCCATTCTACAAGGAGTAAAATAAGAATTGGAACAGGAGGATTTACCATGTCTAGCATTAAATTTCGATTATTCTGTGTAGCACTTTTATCAGTAATCTTTTTAATTCTTGTTGGTATTACACTAGCAGAACAAAGCATTATTGGGGCTTGTATATCACTAATTGCATCAATATTATTAGTTGGTTATGGTTTTTCATTACGTGCTAAATTAAAAAGAGAAGGTAAGTTATAAACTTTACCTTCTCTTTATTTTTATTGAAAAAATTCGATATAATCGGTTATTAAGTCTTTTTGGATCGAAGAGTTACTTACTAAAACTGAGCTTTTTTTTAAAATTGAAAGCTCCTCATTTTTCAAGGTTGTACAAATACCACCGAGCTCTTCAACAATAATTTTACCTGCAGCAAAATCCCAAGGTGATAATCTCGGTGTAATATATGCATCAATTCTCCCCATCGCTACATATACCATTTCGATTGCAGCCGATCCATATGATCTACTACCTCTAACTTTTTTAATTAACTTACCTAATTTTTCGTGGTTTAAATAGCGGTTTTTAGTTAACCAGATTGCATTTACTGCCACGATTGCCTCTTCAAGTACTATATTTTTTAAAGGACTTATTTCTTGGTCATTTAAATAAGCACCTTCTCCTTTTTTGGCAAAATATAGTTCATTATGTATTACATCAAGTATAAAGCCCATTTTTCCGATCCCATTCTCATAGATCCCTAAAGAAATCGCAAAATTACGTTTTTGATGAACAAAATTCATTGTTCCATCGATTGGATCAAGAATCCATACAATGCCATTTACTTGATTTAACTCATCACCTTTTCCTTCTTCACCTAATAGGTAATGGTTGGGAAATTTCTTTTTAATTTTTTCATAAAAGAATTTTTCAATTTCTTCATCTTTATTAGTTACTAAGTCATTTTCATTTGACTTTGTATTAATTGTTATGGAGTCGTATAAAGAACTTTTAATGTTTTCGGCAGCTTCTTGCAGTAAACTTCTGGCAAATTGTTCAATACTATTCCAATCTTCTTTCATGTTAAACACTCCAAACTCTACGTCCTAATCTAGTAGTTTTATGGTTCTGTATATCAGTTTACCAATTTTATCCTAAAAAAACCTAATGAAATGAATTTTATTTGACTGATGAGGAACTTTTTTGGAGGGTGGGCATACGATAAATCATTGGGCGGGCTAAAGTATTAGTGCACAGAAAAACGAACCTATTTAAAGGTTCGGTAAATAAAACTCGCTAAGCTTCTAGACGAATTAATTCTAATCTTAATAATTCTAATTTCTTCTTAGATTCGATCATTGCTTCATTATCATTCACTGTCATTGCATCAAATAAAGTAGCTAATTCATAATCTAATTCTAATCTAAGTACAGGAATTCTCTTTTCTGCATCAGTTCTTTTTAAAGCATTAATCACTTGTCTCATCATTATCCCTCCATAGAATATAAGTTGGCAAAAACAAATTGTAAAAGTTAATTAACAAAATTTTCTGATTTTTATCTTGCTACTAATATATGTTATTTGAGCTTATAATGTAACTATTTTATAGAGAAACATTCTACCCATTTGTTTTGGACAAACATGGTATACTAAATAGAGATATTTATTTAGGGGGCTTCAACATGGTTCAACCTTATTTTAAAGAAAGTGATTTTGAAATATTTACAACTGACTCGACTTTAGAAACTAGAATGGCAGCAATTCAAAATGAAATTCAACCGAAATTTAAAGAAATAGAACAAGAAATCTTACCTTTTTTAAGTGAACAAGCAAATCAAATCTTTTTTGGTCATATTGCAAAACATGCTCGTCGTACTGTGAATGCTCCTAAAGATACTTGGATTGCATTTGCAACTAATAATCGTGGATATAAAATGCTCCCTCACTTCCAATTTGGACTTTGGGGTTCACACCTTTTTGTTTTATTTGGAATTATTTATGAAAGTCCAAATAAACAATCAATCGCAATTAACTTTGAAAAAAATAAAAGCAAACTGTTCAAAATGATTCCAAATGATTTTGTACTTTCCTACGACCATATGAAACCTGATGTGATTCAAAAAAGCAAAATGAAAAAAGAAGATTTTTATAAAGGAATCCAAAGATTACATGATGTAAAAAAATCAGAATTCCTATGTGGTATTACAATACAAAAAGATGAAGCAATTACACTTACGAAGGAAGAACTAATCCATCGTATTAAAGAAACTTATAATACTTTGATTCCTTTATACAAAATAAGTATAAAATGAATAAATTAATATAAGTGTTGTTTAATTATACATATGTGAAAAACAAAAGTCTATGCCCATTCTTTACACATTTTTCGACAGGACGAATTTTAGTTATCGTGATTCAACCTCGTCAACTATAAGATAAAGCCCATTGAAGGAAGTAAAAATCCTACAATGGGCTTTAATTTTCGCGAATTAAGCTATTAATTGGAATATATTGGAGATTCCGAAAATTCCCAACTACATTTTTATTTTTTCACCAGGTGAGGCCTTTTTAGCTTTCTGCATTACTCGATATGCTGAGTAGCCAGATATTTCTTCTAATTCTCCACATAATTTTTTTTCCTCAGCAATGCTTGGGACGATTGTTTTGAACTGTTTATATGTTGCCATTAGTTCTTCACGATCGATTCCTTTTTCATAAGCTTTCTCGATCGATGTGTAAAATTGTATGACTTCAATTGTTTCATTTGTACTCCAGTCGTAAAGAATTGGGTATTGGTAATCCATTTATTTCACTCCTATTTCTATCTAATCATTTCCATTTTAACACATTTAGTTATTTCCATTCTTTTTCTTATAATTGATATAATTTCATCTAAATGAATAAAATTTCATCTTTTACAATTTTTTTCTATACAGAAAATTCATAGAATGATATAATCTTTTTGTTTTTCAAATGAAGGTAAAACAGTTTTTAACTTAATGAGAGTAAACAGTAGAATTGTTTACAAACATACCACTTCCGAAAAACACTATTATTCAATAAATGGGGTGTATGTTTTATGAAACAAAATGAAACGCCGTTATTTTCTTCTCTTTTAGAGCATGCGAAAAAGAATCCTATTCAATTCCATATTCCGGGACATAAAAAAGGAAATGGAATGGATCCTACTTTTAGAGAATTTATAGGCGACAATGCTTTATCGATTGATTTAATCAACATTGCTCCTTTAGATGATCTACATCATCCAAAAGGTAAAATAAAACAAGCTCAAGACCTAGCAGCTAAAGCTTTTGGCGCTGACCATACTTTCTTCTCTGTACAAGGAACAAGTGGTGCCATAATGACAATGGTCATGAGCGTATGTGGACCTGGAGATAAAATAATCGTACCAAGAAATGTCCATAAGTCTGTACTATCAGCAATTATTTTTTCTGGTGCAACTCCAATATTTGTTCATCCTGAAATTGATAGTGAATTAGGTATTTCACATGGTATTACAACAAATGCAGTGAAAGAAGCTATATTAAATAATCCAGATGCTAAAGCAGTTCTTGTGATTAACCCTACATATTTTGGCTTCGTTGCTGACTTAAAGAGTATAGTTGATTTAGCACATTCTCATGGTCTTGCTGTATTAGTTGATGAAGCTCATGGTGTACATATTCATTTTCATGATGAATTACCGATCTCCGCGATGCAAGCAGGGGCTGACATGGCCGCTACGAGCGTTCACAAGCTTGGTGGCTCCATGACTCAAAGTTCAATTTTAAACGTAAGAGAAGGGATTGTAAATGTCCACAGAGTGCAATCTGTATTAAGCATGCTTACAACAACTTCTACTTCCTATTTATTATTAGCTTCTCTTGACGTAGCTAGAAAGCGATTAGCTACAGTTGGCGAAGAATTACTAACTGATACAATTAAACTAGCAAATAATGCAAGAAATAAAATTAATAGTATAGAAGGTTTATATTGCCCTGGCTATGAATTAGTTGGAAAAGAGGCAACATTCCATTTTGATCCAACTAAATTATTAATTAGCGTTAAAAAACTTGGCATTACAGGCCACGATGTTGAAGTGTGGTTAAGAGAACGATTTAATATTGAAGTGGAAATGTCTGATTTATATAATGTACTTTGCATCCTTACTCCAGGAGATAGCGAAGAAGATGTCCAAATGTTAATTCACGCTCTTGAAGTTCTTGTTTCTGAATTTGAAATTTCAAAACAAACTACAAGCCTAAATGTTGAAATACCTACAATTCCTAATCTAGCTGTTTCTCCAAGAGATGCTTTTTACGCGGAAACAGAATCAGTTCCATTAGAGGAATCAGTAGGCAGAATTATTGCTGAATTCGTAATGGTATATCCACCAGGTATTCCAATCTTTTTACCTGGCGAAGAAATTACACTTGAGAATTTAGTTTACATTAAAAAGAATATTGAAGCTGGTTTACCAGTTCAAGGCCCAGAAGACGAAGAATTATTAACATTAAAAGTATTAAAATAGAAATCAGTATTGATCATAAAAATCATATCTTAAATGAAGAAACTAGGAAAAGTATCCTAGTTTTTTTGTTTTGAAAATCACATCTAAATTAAGTAGGCATATGATAGATAAGAATATCATTTGATTCGTATTTAAAATTTGCTTTTACGTAAGGATGTGGACTAATTGATAGTCGTGAATAATAAAATTGTTCATGCTTCATTAAATGACAGTGGGGATTCGAATAATCAACTTTATAAAGAAATATTATCAAATTTAACATCTAGTAAAAAATCACATATTTACAAATCCAATAGAGAATTATCATTTGATTTAGCTCTTAGATCAAATATTATAAAAGCTTCAAAAGAATTGATGACAAGTGGTATGCAGTTTAGAGTATTTAGAAGAGCATATTGTAATCCTATGTTTTGGATTCGTACACCAATGGGAGGATTTCGCCTTAGGCCAGGTGTAAGACCTTCTATGGGAATCTATGATATTTTTCGCAATGGTCACTTTTATGCTACGGAATGTGCAACTGCAATCATAATGATATTTTATAAAGCCTTATTAGATTTATATGGCTTTGAAATTTTCGATGAAATCTTCAATAATGGCTTTTACTTATATACTTGGAATTACGATCCAAAATTAGCGATACTAACTTCTGAAGTTGATCGCCCAGCTCCTGGAGATGTAGTTTATATTAAAAACCCTCAGGTTGATCCAATTAATCCAGAGTGGCAAGGTGAAAACGCTGTTCACATGGGAAGTAATTTTTATTACGGACATGGTATCGGAATTCGTACACTTCAAGAAATAATCTTCCATTTAAATATGCATAGATATCCTTTTGCAATGATTTCTGCTTATTTAACGAATTTAAATACAAGAATCAATCCGAATGAAATGGCTCCATATTTGAAGGATAATTCAAAATTAATTCCTGTTACTACGAAAGAAGTTTCATCTGAGGTAATCACTGCTCGAATTGGTGATCAGAACCAAATTGCATAATAAAGAAAAATAGAGGGGACTATTTAGTCCCCTCTTTATGTTTAGCTGCTATATTATTATTAACACACTTCTTTATCTGCTGATTCGCAGTCATCACACTCTTTTACATAAAGAGTTGTTACTTTTTCATCCTCGAAATGACCTACTGTTTTTTCACAACATTTACACACGAACGTTCCCATCTTGTAACCCCTTTCATAATGTTGTATTATTCATCTAACTTCATTATAAAGTGTTATACTTATTTACGCAACAGGCAAATAAGTATAACTTTTTTTTAATACTACATTATTCAAAGGGTTATTTAATGTGTACGTGAATCGATTAGTATAACACATTTATTTTTAATTATTCATAACTCTCCTCAATACTTGGTGCAGGTAACCAATCCGATAAATATTCTGCAAGTTTCATTGCCTCTTCATCACTTTTCAGTTTGCATAAAAATTTTAATTGATTTGGATACGATACATCTTGGCGATCCAATACGATACACTGTCTAGATTGCATACAGATGACGAGTGGCTTCCCAAAGAACATGTTCGTATATACAATGCCAATATCGTATCTTACATCATTTGTAACGAAACCAGCAAATCGAACCCTAACATTTTCATGATCATCATATAATTTTTCAAACATCTTTTCACCCACTCCTCAAATTATAGTTGTAAGTTAATACATATGAAGAAAGAGTTAAATTCATACCGAATACTTGTCTAAAAATTTGAAATAATGTTATGATATTAATGATTAAAAGTGATTTTTTTGGAAAGACAACTTAGGGGGAAATTTATAATGGTTCAACAAGCTACCATTCAATTAATGGATAAATCAAAATATCAAGAAGCAAATTTAGAGCTACTAAATACTTTAATTAATGATTACATACAATCTTCAACTAAAATAGGCCAACAAGTTGACTGGAATTATGAAAGGGCTTCATTTCCTTATTTGATTTCAAATAAAAAATTAGATGAACAGGAAGCTCTTTATTTAAAAAGTAATGATTCACGCTATAATCATTTTGTTGTTTCCATTCAGGATGAAAAAAACATCGTAATAACACTTTTACCAAACTCTACTTATGGTGATAAAGGTAAAGCAAATGAGCTATGCAGATATTTAGCTCAAAAAATCGAAGGAAAACTTGAATTATTCAACAAACGTATCATGTATTTTTACAAACGATAATTTAAAACAAGTTTACAATTGCCTGACAAAAGAAAAAGATCGATGCATAAAAGCAAGTAATCATAATACTTGCTTTTCTTGTGTTTCCAACATATTTTGCGATTAAATAAAGCTGATAAAAAAAGACTAGAAACAGTATTATTTTTGAATAAGTTTGATCACGTTTAGACAAGTACATCACTATTGAAAACCCTACCCAAAATAA
The DNA here is from genome assembly GCF_002156865.1 of Gottfriedia luciferensis. Taxonomy (GTDB): domain Bacteria; phylum Bacillota; class Bacilli; order Bacillales; family Bacillaceae_G; genus Gottfriedia; species Gottfriedia luciferensis. The sequence goes on from NZ_NCTA01000003.1 coordinate 88,707, forward strand.
TTGATGAACGAGTAGTATAATTAATTGTTTTTTCATCGTCATTCCCACCATTCAATTCATAAGACAAGTAAGTGTTTTTTATATACGTTATGCTAAAAATTATTTAATCATGCTATAAATTAAAAGCATGAACAAGGAATTGCAAGGTAAAGGAAAAAGACTCTATAGAATTGGTATTTCCTCTAAGTAATTTCTGGCAAATATACCTTCCCTGCCTGCCTTTCCCTGTTATTCCTGCTCTTCCTGTTATTCCTGCTCTTCCTGCTCTTCCTGCTTCTAAAGTATGTGTGGGGTATTTCGGAGATTCTTTTATTTTTGTAGTTGAAATTAAATACCTTTTTATTGATTTTTAGCAGATTATTATCATTTATTATAGTATTTTCCAGGTATTAGAACGAAAATTACTATTTTATCATTTGAAAGAGTGTAGTTTGTACACTATTTAGCTCATAATACTCTAACTGGTATAGGTAATTTTTTAATTTAATTGCGATTTTGCCAATTTTAATTGCGATTTTGTCAATTTTAATTGCGATTTTCGGATTTTATTTGCAGTTTGCTGATTTTTTGCATCATCTCCTCATTTATTTGCAGAGATTGACTTCTTATTTTCGATTCTTTTAGTCTTAATTGCAGTTCTGACTATATTTGCTACTACACACTACACATCATTTCAAATTCATTACATAAAAAAACCTCCTAATTATAGGAGGTTTTAATTAATTAATTATTTTAAAATGTGGATTGGATGACCCATTGCTAATTCAGCAGCTTCCATAGAGATTTCACCTAATGTTGGGTGAGCATGAATTGTTTGTGCAATATCTTCAACGCTCATGCAAGCTTCAATTGCAAGTCCAAGTTCAGAAATAATATCTGAAGCATTTACACCTGCTACTTGAGCACCAACTAGTACTCCATCTTCTTTACGAGAAACTAATTGAACGAAGCCATCTGTCGAGTTAAGTGATAATGCGCGACCATTTCCACCGAATGGGAATTTTGCTACATTTACAGCTAAACCTTCATCATCCGCTTGTTTTTTAGTATAACCAACAGTTGCTAATTCTGGATCAGTAAATACTACTGCAGGGATTGCTAAGTATTCAATTTGACTTGACATTCCGCTAATTGCCTCAGCAGCTACTTTACCTTCATAAGAAGCTTTGTGAGCTAATGGAGGTCCTGCAATTACATCACCAATTGCATAAATATTTTTAACTGTTGTGCGAGCTTGTTTATCAGTAGTGATTACGCCACGTTCGTTAATTTCAATTCCAACACTTTCTAAGCCCATGTCACGAGAGTTAGGGAAACGTCCAACTGTTACTAATACGTAATCAGCTTCGATTTCTTTCATTTCTCCATTTGCTTCGAACTTAACAGTTACGCCGTCAGCAGTTTCTTCAACGCCTTTACCGAACGCTTTTGTAACGATATCAACATTACCTTTTTTCTTTAATCCACGTTTAACAATTGAGCTCATAGATTTTTCGAAACCGTTTAGGATTTCGTCACCAGCTTCAAGAATTGTTACGTGAGTACCAAAGTTAGCGTATGCTGTACCTAATTCCATACCGATATAGCCGCCACCAATAACAACTAATTTCTTAGGAATTTCTGGTAAGTTTAATGCACCTGTTGAATCGATTACACGGTTACTCCATTTGAATCCTGGGATTTCGATTGGAGTTGAACCTGTTGCGATAATTGCATTGTTAAAAGTATAAGTTTGAGCTGAATCTTCAGTGATTACACGTAGAGTGTTTGCATCATTAAAGTAAGCTTCACCTTTAATAACTTCAACTTTGTTCCCTTTTAATAAACCAGCTACACCACCAGTTAATTTATTAACAACACTGCTTTTCCAAGCTTGAACTTTTGTAAAATCTACTTTTACGTTTTCAGCTGTAATACCGATATCATCAGAATGTTTCGCAGTTTCGTAACGGTGACCAGCAGTAATTAATGCTTTTGATGGGATACAACCAACATTTAAACAAACTCCACCAAGATTACCTTTTTCAATAACCGCAACTTTTTGTCCAAGTTGTGCTGCACGAATTGCTGCAACATAACCACCAGGACCGGCACCGATAACGACCGTATCTAGTTCAATTGCAAAATCTCCTACTACCATTTATCTTACGCCTCCATTAATAATAATTCTGGATCATTTAATAATCGTTTAATATGATTTAAAGCGTTTTGAGCTGTTGCACCATCGATAATACGGTGGTCAAAGCTTAATGATAACGCTAATACTGGTGCTACAACGATTTCTCCATTTAATACCACTGGTTTTTCAGCGATACGACCAATACCTAAAATAGCTACCTCAGGGTGGTTAATTACTGGAGTAAACCATTGTCCACCTGCTGAACCGATATTTGTGATTGTGCAAGTTGCACCTTTCATTTCTGCTGGAGCTAATTTACCATCACGAGCTTTTGTAGCTAACTCGTTAATTTCAGCTGAAATTGAGAAAATAGCTTTACGATCAGCATCTTTAACAACTGGTACTAATAAACCTTTGTCAGTATCAGCAGCAATACCGATGTTATAGTAATGCTTGTGAATGATTTCGCTTGTAGCATCATCGATTGATGTATTTAAAGCTGGGAATTTACGTAATGCAGAAGTTAATGCTTTTACAACATAAGGTAAGAACGTTAATTTAATACCTTGTGCAGCAGCAACCTCTTTGTATTTTTTACGACTAGCAACAAGTTTTGTTACATCTACTTCATCCATTAATGTTACATGTGGAGCAGTGTGTTTAGAGTTAACCATTGCTTTAGCAATTGCTTTACGAATTCCACTCATTTTTTCACGAGTTTCAGGATATGCACCTTCTGGAATTGGCATTGCTTTAGTCTCTTCTTGTTTAGCAGCAGGAGCTTCAGTTACAACCTCCACAGCAACTTCTGTTTGAGCTGCAGCAGCTGGAGCTACTCCACCTAATAAGAATGCATCTACGTCTTGTTTTGTTACACGACCATTTTTACCTGATCCTGGAACGATACGTAAATCTACGTTTTTCTCACGAGCATATTTACGTACAGAAGGCATTGCAATTACATGAGCTTTTGGTTCAATTGCAGCTACTGGTGAAAGTGGTGCAGCATCTGTTTTTGGTTCAGCTTGCTCATAAGATTCTTGTACTTTTGCTTGAACTGCTTCTGCAGCTTCTGGTACTGGAGTAGTAGTTGGAGCTTCTTCAGCATGTTGGCCTTTGAAGCTTAAGTTTTCATAACCAGGTGCGTCTAAACGTACTAAAACGTCACCAACAACTGCAACTGTTCCTTCTGCAACTAGTACTTCTAACACTTTCCCTTTTACTGGTGATGGAATTTCAACAACTGACTTATCGTTTTGTACTTCACAAATGATATCATCTTCGTTTACTTCATCGCCTGCTTTAATAAACCATTTTACAATTTCACCTTCGTGAATACCTTCACCGATATCTGGTAATCTAAATTCAAATAGACTTGCCACTGAGTTTGACACAGATTTCTACCTCCGAACAAATTTAATTATTTTTAAATTTTTATTTATAATGTAAGAAAGGTATTGATGAATTCATCAAATACCTTTCACTATTTTTGCTAATTACTCTTAGAAGTTTAATACTTTTTGAATACCTTCAACTACATCTTTATGGTTTGGTAACCAAACAGTTTCTGCTTCTGAGAATGGGTATACAGTGTCAGCTGCAGTAATACGTACAACTGGTGCTTCTAATGAAAGGATACAACGATCATTAATTTCAGCAACTATATTTGCAGCAATACCAGCTTGCTTTTGAGCTTCTTGAACTACAACAGCACGACCAGTTTTCTCAACAGATGCAACGATTGCAGCAGTATCTAATGGGTGAACAGTACGTAAGTCAACAACTTCTACTGATACACCTTCTTTTTCTAATTCTTCAGCAGCTTTTAATGCAGCGTGAACCATTGCACCGTATGCAAATACAGATACATCTTTCCCTTCACGTTTCACATCAGCTTTTCCTAATTCAATTGTGTATTCACCTTCAGGTACATCTTCACGGAATGAACGGTATAATTTCATGTGCTCTAAGTAGATAACTGGATCGTTATCACGAATAGCTGAAATTAAAAGACCTTTCGCATCTTTAGGTGTTGATGGGATAACAACTTTTAAACCTGGAGTTTGAGCCATTAAACCTTCTAAACTATCCGCGTGCATTTCTGGTGTGTGTACACCTCCACCAAATGGTGAACGGAAAGTAATAGGTGAAGTAAAACGACCACTTGTACGGTAACGCATACGAGCAGCTTGCCCAGCGATTGAGTCCATAATTTCAAATAAGAATCCGAAGAATTGAATTTCTGGTACTGGACGGAATCCTTGAATTCCAAGACCGATTGCTAATCCACCGATTCCTGATTCAGCAAGTGGTGTATCGAATACACGTTGCTCGCCGAATTCAGCTTGTAAACCTTCAGTTGCACGGAATACACCACCGTTTACTCCAACGTCCTCACCGAATACTACTACAGTTGGATCGTTCTTCATTTCAACGCGTAATGCATCTGTGATAGCTTGAATCATTGTCATTTGCGCCATGACTTACTTCGACTCCTTCTCTTTGTAAATTGCATATTGCTCTTCTATATTACTTGTTTTAGTTTCGAACATATTTTCCATTAAATCAGTAACTTTTTGTTTTGGCTCTTGGTCAGCAACTTTGATAGCCTCTTTAATTGCTTCTTTTGCTTCTTCGATAATCGCATTTTCTTCTTCTTCAGTCCAAAGACCTTTTTTCTCTAAGAACTTACGGAAACGAACGATTGGATCTTTTGCTTCCCATTCATTTTCTGTATCTTTTGTACGGTAACGAGTTGGGTCATCTCCAGCCATTGTATGAGGACCGTAACGGAATGTTAATGTTTCGATTAATGTTGGACCTTCACCATTGATTGCACGTTTGCGAGCTTCTGAAGTAGCTGCATAAACTGCTAATGGATCCATACCATCAACTTGAATACCTGCAATACCTACTGCAATTGCTTTTTGTGCAATTGTTCTAGCTTTTGATTGCTTAGAAACAGGAGTTGAGATTGCATATCTGTTATTTTGAACAATGAAAATCGCAGGAGCGTTATAAGCACCAGCAAAGTTCAACCCTTCGTAGAAATCACCTTGAGAAGCTCCACCATCACCTGTATATGTAATAGCAACAGAGTTTTCCCCTTTTAATTTTTTACCAAGCGCAACACCAGCAGCTTGAATAATTTGAGCACCAATAATAATTTGTGGGAAGATTACATTTACATCTTCAGGAATTTGACTTCCTACTAAATGTCCACGTGACCATAAAAATGCTTTATATAGAGGTAAACCATGCCAAATCATTTGAGGCACATCACGGTAACCAGGTAAGATAAAGTCTTCTTTTTCAAGAGCAAATTGACTTGCTAATTGAGAAGCTTCTTGTCCTGCAGTTGGTGCATAGAAACCTAAACGACCTTGTCTGTTTAATGAAATAGAACGTTGGTCAAGAACGCGAGTCCATACCATACGTTTCATTAATTCTTTTAATTTTTCGTCAGATAAATCAGGCATTGCTGCTTCATTAACGATTTCGCCCTCTTCATTTAAAATTTGAAGAGTTTCAACTGAATCACCAAATTGAAGCATATGATTCATTAATTCAGAAACAGTTTGTGTATTCTTCATTTCTGTTGCTCCCTTTCCATCTACTTTCTTCGTAGTAGTTGCCACTTAACCCACACCCTTCTTTAATTATCGAGGATTTATTTACTATATCCATCATGTGTATTTTCTTAAGAGTAATTACAAGTAACTAGTACTCATAATTAAAAACTGTACTTATTCTAATTGTGTATTACACTAGTACAACATTGAACACTAGTACAGTTTATAACACGTTCATAAACTCGTCAAATATTTTGTTGTATTATTTTATTAGCGATTTTCCAAATTATTTTCTACTAAAATTTTCACCTGTACTATCTTTGAAACAGCAAACTGTTATACAATAACAGAATCTCCTTTAAATTATACTTAAATAGCGAAAAAGCGATTTATTTTAGTTGGAATTTCAAACTGTACTACAACGATTTTTATTGATAGGCTCTGAATAAAATGCATTATTTACCATATTTTTCAATTAAGTGATTTCTGATATCATTTAATTTTTGAGTATAAAGATTTAATTGATCATTTAAATTAATTACGTCTTTATAAATTCGGTTTGTATTCTTTGTTTTACTCTTAACATTATTTAAATCAACTTTTTTCTGAGATAATAAATTATAAATTGATAAATCTGTTTCAATTGCTTGTTTATATTTCTTATTTAATTGATCGTATAATTTAGTTCTCTCTCTCCATGTTTTTACAAACAGATAGACTTCATTTCGAAACTTTTCATCTTTTGTTTCAATATTTATTGTTTGAAGTTCTTCAATTTTTATGTCTATGTCGTGAATTAATTTTGACTCCTCATTAATTTTTTCTTTCCGTTTATTTAATAAATTGATTGCATGTTTCGCTGCATCTTGCCTTTTATTTACTTCATTAACCTTATATAAATAAATTTTTTCATAGAACTCCAATTCTTTTATTTCTAAGCTTTGAATCGTTTCACCGGCTTTTTCGAATTTTTGTTCCATCTTCGTAATTTTATTAAGTTTTTGAAAAACTAATTTTTTTTGTTTTATTTGTGAAGTACAGGCTGAACAGAACATTAACAAAAGAACAATAATCAAAAATAAAGCATGAGATTTTTTATACATAACTTCACCTATTTTTTTCATGATTATTTTCATGTTGCATCTTTTCTGAGTTTTTATACGTTCAGAAAAATATATGGTCACATACCCACACACTTTAGCTATTTTTTCATAATTTGTATTATCCGCTACTTGCGGAATCAGTTTAAAAAGGGGGTTAAATTTATGTACGGTTACGGATACGGTGGTGGATTCGGAAAAGGTGGTTACCCAGGATACGGATACGGTGGAGGATGCGGTTGCGGTTACGGCGGTTTCGCATTAATCGTTGTTCTATTCATTTTATTAATTATCGTTGGTGCAGCATTTGTTTTATAATTTCCACTAATTACCTCTATTTTTAATGTATAACCACAAACTTTAGGAGCGATATTTTTTCGCTCCTTTTTCATATTCGTTATTTTTATGCCTTACTGACAATTTAAAAAAGATTTGTTAGACTAAACTAATAATACTGCTGAATAGTACATATTTATATTTAGGCATAAACTATGTTAGGAGTGAAATTCTTTTGATTACAATGAAAGATATTATCCGCGAAGGCGACCCAAGATTAAGGGAAGTCTCTAAGGAAGTTAGTTTACCACCATCGAATGATGACATAAATTTAGCGAACTCTTTATTAGAATATGTAATAAATAGTCAAAACCCTGAAATCGTTGCAGAGTATGGTTTACGATCTGGTATAGGATTAGCTGCACCTCAAATTGGAATTAATAAAAGAGCAATCGGGGTTCATGTAACGGACTCACAAGGAAATTTATATAGTTACGCGTTATTAAATCCAAAAATCATTAGTCATTCTGTTGAGCAAGTTTATCTTTCAGGTGGTGAAGGATGCTTATCAGTAGATCGTGATGTACCTGGTTACGTCCCTCGTTACGCTAGGATAACAGTAACTGGATTTGACACAAGACAAGGTGAAGTGAAAATTCGTTTAAAGGGATTACCAGCTATTTGTTTCCAACACGAAATTGATCATTTAAACGGTGTAATGTTTTATGATCGAATCAATAAAGACAATCCTTTTTCCGCACCTGAGGGAGCTTCTCCTTTAGAAAGAAATTAAAAAAAAGCGAATGATTAAATCATTCGCTTTTTTGATTAAAGTAATCCTGCCCATTTTAGTCCGTTTAAGATACCATCTTCATCAACATTCGTTGTAACATGGTTTGCTAATTTTTTAAGTGGTTCTACTGCATTCCCCATCGCAATACCAGTGCCGACCTTTTCAATCATTTCTAAGTCATTTAAACCGTCTCCGAAAGCGAAAACATTTTCCATATTAAAACCAAGGTGATTTACCATTTGTTGAATACCATTCGCTTTAGAGCCTCCAACAGGTAATACATCTGACGAATATTCATGCCAACGAATAAAATTAAATTGTTCAAACCCCTCTGTTAAAGAGGATTCTTTCTGTTCTTCACAGAATAGTAATACTTGATAGATATCACGGCCATTATAGAAATCATGTTCTACTTCAGGATGAAACATTTTAATCGAACTCATAGCTTCTTTTATGTGTGGATGTGCATCAGTTGATGCTTTCATTGTCTCATTATTTAAATAGATTAGTGGAATATCTAGTTCCTTTGCTTTTTTAGAAAATAAATGTAACTGTTCAGGATGTAAAGCATGCGTATGAATTGCTTCACCTTCAAATTCAGCATACTGCCCATTTAAACTAACAAAGCTGTTTATGTTTAATTCTTCACGAATATCTTTAAACATAAATGGTGCACGACCAGTCGCGATTGCTACATGTATATCTTTATTTTGAAGCTCAGTTATTGCTTGTTTTGTACTTTCTGGAATTACTTTATCATGATTTAAAATTGTACCATCTATATCAAAAAAAACGATTGGTTTCGTCATTTGTTATCTCTCCTCACTAAGATGCTGCATTTGCTTTTGAATTGTTAATTTTTGACTTTCCCTTACTATTTGTAATAAATACTCCTAGAAGTACAATTAATAATCCAACGATCATCTTGATCGATATTGGTTCATCTAAAAATAAAAATCCCCAAACTGATGCAAATACAGGAACTATATAAGTAACCATTGTTGCAAATTCTGCGCTACCCTCTTTAACCATATAATAAAATAATAAATATGCCAACCCTGAACATAATACGCCTAAACCAAAAACACCACTAAAAACATTAAAATTAATGAATGGTTTAATCGTGCCTTTCCCTAAAATAATCATGTAAAAAAAGCCGAAAAGACCAGAAATACTAAGCGTTAGAAAAGAAACGATTAATACATCAATTTTTTGTAAATACTTTTTAGTTAAATGTGAACCAAGCCCATAACAAAATGTAACAAATAACATGAATAATGAATAAATTATATTATTGGAGAAAATTGTTGATGGATTTATGTTCATCATTATCATAAGACCAATGATTCCAACAAAAAGTCCAATCCATTGTTTCTTGTGGATTTTTTGAGTAAAGAAAAAATAGCCTATTATTAGAGTTGCAATCGGAGTAAATGCATTTAAAACGGCAGCTTCGTTACTTTGTAGATGTGTTTCGCTAAAAGAAAGAAAAAGCCATGGAATTGCATGATTAAACAAAGAGATTGCAATAATCAAAGTCATTTTAGGCAAATTTTTATAATCAATTTTAACCTTTTTAATGAACATGATGATTAATAAAGTTAGTGCCCCAAAGAAACAACGGTAAAACACAATTCCTTCTGGACCTATGTCGTCTAACAGTAATTTTATAAATAGAAAAGATGTACTCCAAATCATACTTAACAAAAACAAAGCAGCATATAATTTCTTCACAGATTTCTCCCCTTAATCTTTAATACTCTCTATTTTAACTTCTTTTTCGTATAGATTGTATGAAAATGTTTTTTCGTTAAATACTACACATAAATATACTATGTCCGTGATATCTACATATAAGTTTAATTTCATGCTAAGGAGGTAAAACTAATGTTACGTAAACTTAGAAAAAAACTAAAAAAACGGCTAAAGCAATTATTAAAAAGGAAAAAATATATCTCGATATTTTCAAATAAACTTTTAAAATGACCGTATTTTAGCTATTCTTCAATAAAAAGAATGAAAATATAAAGAAAATCACTTATAATATTGAGAAGATAGTGAATTGACAAGGAGAGATTTAAATGATTTTTAAAGTATACTATCAGGAATTACCTTTAGAGGTACCTGTAAGAGAAAAAACTAAAACTGTTTATGTTGAAGCAGAAAGTGAAAGAGAAGTTCGTGCGAAATTATTACCTTTCAATTATAATATTGAGCTTGTTCAAGCTTTAACCGGTGCTCATCTTGAATTTGAAAAACAAAGTGAAAGCTTTAAAATTTTGGAGCTAGCGTAATCTATGAAATTTCTTAAAAATGATCAAGCTGCCGTATTCGCACTAGGTGGCTTAGGGGAAATTGGAAAAAATACATACGCAGTACAATACCAAGATGAAATTATATTAATTGATGCCGGAATCAAATTCCCTGAAGATGAACTACTAGGAATAGACTATGTTATCCCAGACTATTCTTATTTGGTTCGAAATGAGGAAAAAATTAAAGGTTTATTTATCACTCACGGACATGAAGACCACATTGGTGGAATTCCATATTTATTAAGAGAATTAAATATCCCAATTTATGGCGGCAAACTTGCTCTTGGTTTAATTAAAAATAAACTAGAAGAGCACGGCTTACTAAGAAAAGCTAAATTAATTGAAATTAAAGAAGACGATATCATCAAATTTAGAAAAACAAGTGTTACTTTTTACCGTACTACTCATAGTATTCCAGATTGTTATGGTATCGTTGTTAAAACTCCTCAAGGACAAGTAGTACATACAGGAGACTTTAAATTCGATTTCACTCCAGTTGGGGAAACAGCTAATTTAACAAAAATGGCTGAAATCGGTAAAGAAGGTGTCTTATGTTTACTTTCTGATAGTACAAATAGTGAAGTATCACATTTTACAATGTCAGAACGCAAAGTTGGAGACACGATTAATGAAATTTTCCGTAAAGTAGACGGTCGTATTATATTTGCAACATTTGCATCTAATATACATCGTCTTCAACAAGTCGTTGAAGCTGCTATTGCTACTGGACGTAAAATTGCTGTTTTTGGAAGAAGCATGGAAGCAAATATTGAGATTGGTCATGATTTAGGCTATATTAAATGCCCTAAAGATACATTTATTGATGCATCTCAAATTAACCGTATTCCAGCTAATCAAATTGTAATTTTATGTACAGGTAGCCAAGGTGAGCCAATGGCTGCATTATCACGTATAGCTAATGGAACACATCGTCAAATTCAAATTATCCCTGGTGATACAGTCGTATTTTCTTCATCTCCAATCCCTGGGAATACGATGAGTGTAAATCGAACAATCAACTTATTATATCGTGCTGGTGCTGAAGTCATTCACGGATCTTTAAACGATATCCACACAAGTGGTCATGGTGGTCAAGAAGAGCAGAAGTTAATGCTTAGACTTATGAAACCTAAGTATTTTATGCCTATTCATGGAGAGTATAGAATGCAGCGTATGCACGCTAAGCTTGCTATGGACTGTGGTGTACCTGAGGAAAATTGCTTCATTATGGATAATGGTGAGGTTTTAGCTCTACGTGCTGACGAAGCAATGGTAGCTGGTAAGGTACCATCTGGTAATGTGTATATTGATGGTAGCGGTATCGGTGACATTGGTAATATCGTATTAAGAGACCGTAGAATCTTATCAGAAGAAGGCCTTGTAATTGTTGTGGTAAGTATCGATATGAAAGAATTTAAAATTTCTGCTGGCCCAGATATTATTTCTCGCGGATTTGTTTATATGAGAGAAAGTGGCGATTTAATTAATGAAGCGCAAGCAATGATCGCTGCACATTTAAACAAAATCATGGAACGAAAAACATCTCAATGGTCAGAAATTAAAAATGAAATTACAGATACTTTATCACCATTCTTATACGAAAAAACAAAACGTAAACCAATGATTCTTCCAATCATTATGGAAGTTTAATCTTTTGATTAAAAAGGGGTGTCTCATTTTGAGACACCTTTTTTTATTGTAATGTTCTGCAAAAAATATGTTGATTTCCGTTACAGGATGCTCGCTTTCCATGGGGCGTGAGGCTTTAGCCTCCTCGGCTAGCCTGCGAGGTCTCACCCTTCCCGCTATTCCCATAGGAGTCTCCCACCTTCCTCTCCAATCAATGTCTTCAAATATCCTATACTTTTAATTCTAAAAATCTTTTTCAAATGCCATTTGTAAAATCACAACATTTATACATTCCCTTTTTTATTTCCATTTCAACTAAGGAATAAAAAAAAGCTTATAATATAAGCTTCCAGTGTGTAGACAAAGTCCTATTTATCTGATTTTCAGACTGATTGAAAACGCTTGTCTTTCGACGCGCGAAGCCTGACGAGGAGCGGAGTTACCCTTAACGGTAATGAGCACCGCAGGCAGGCGAAGCAACGAAGAAAGCGAGCGTTTGGCGGCCAGTCTGAAAGCTTATAATATAAGCTTCTTTAATCCTGTAGGTCATTTCTTTCATTATTTTTCAAAATATGTTTTATAAAAAAAGGTTTATTAAGAACTAAAAATATAAAATAAATCGTGAACAATATGAAAAATAGAACAAATAAGATGATTAAAACAAAAGCTAAACTACTTTTAGCAAAACTTGTTTCAATTCTGAGATACGGATATAAAATAAACGGTAAATGGCTTATGCCGTAACCGAAAAAAGCGAAAAAATATTGTAATAATACAAGTAAGAACGCTAATCCATAATTTTTTCTTTTAAATACAAAATAAATGGCAACTACAAAACAGATAAATGAGATAAGGAAAAATCCCCATACATTATGCATCCGATCGAAATGCTGACTATTATGTAATTTCATCGAAGCAAATACAATGATACTAGATAGGATAGTAGGCAATGACCACACTAATACATATTTTCTCAACTTTATTTCTGACTCTGAATCGTTGATTAGCTTAGCAGAGTAAATTAAAAACATTGCACTAATAAATAATACAGAGCATACTGCTAAAAGCATAACCGATAATGAGTAGAAATTCGTAATTAATTTAAAGGGATAAAATCGTATATCCGTTCCATTTTCAATGATAAAGCCACCTTCGGAAATTGTTAGAACGGTTGATAATGTAACGGGTATTAATAAGCTAGTTGCTCCATATAAAAGTAAAAAGACTTTACTCCTATTCCCTCCATATTGCTGAAAAGTATAAAACGATCCCCTGATTGCTAAAAATATCATCGCAACACTGCCTGGTACTAGTAGAGGAACTCCGTAATAATATGCCACTCTAGGAAATATACCTACAACCCCTACGAAGAAGAAGATAAAAAATAATGTAGCCAATTCCCAAATTGATGATAGATGTCTATTAATTAAGCCAATTAACTTTGGTTCTTCTTTGGTTGAAATGGCGTAAAATGCATAAAATCCAGCGCCAAAATCAATTGAAGCTATAATCATGTAGGCATATAAAAACAACCATAATATAAAGATTGCGATCGTTTGAATATCCAAACTTATTTCCTCCTACAGAAATTTTCCATTAGTTTTCTTTAATTATACCGATAAAATACTAATACTTCTAGTTTCGATAAGAAGATAATGGAAATATTTAAGAGCAGGATCAAGGAAAAGACAGTACCCTTCCGCTCCAATCAACTTCTTCATCATAAAGTCGCCTAACACTTAGAATTAGAAGAAGGAAAAAGAGCAGTTGGGATAAAAAATGTGACTGTGAATGAAGATTTTTTTAAAGGACACTTCCCCAATTATCCAGTTATGCCAGGCGTATTAATTATAGAAGCATTAGCCCAAGTAAGTGCCGTTGTGATGTTAACGAAAGAAGGAAACCAAGGACGTTTAGGGCTTTTAGCAGGTATAGATAAATGTAGATTTAAACAGCAAGTAAAACCTGGAGACCAACTCCGTCTCGAGGTTGAAACAACTAGATTAAAAGGTCCTATTGGAAAAGGCAAAGGAATTGCTACAGTTGATGGAGAATTAGTTTGCGAAACAGAACTATTATTTGCATTTGGTGATTAAAAGCAATTAATTTCTAAAATATTACTCAAATAGTTGGACATAAGGTTGTCTTATTTAGCAGGGGATTTAATGAAACTTCAAGTATAAAAATAAATACATAAACTTAGTTCGGTCGTATCAAATATCGGACTGGACTATTTTTTTGTTGAAAACAAAAAACACCGCGGATTGCGGTGTTTTTTAACATTTTATGATAGAAACAGAACCCTATCCTTATTCTACTTTTGCAGCTTCGTCTAGCACTCGGTTTACACGCTTTTCTAACATTGGCATTCCACCTTCGCCTGCTTGGAAATGGCGTAATACTCCTGTTTTATCGAAAACATAATAAGATGGTACGTATTTGTTTTCAAAAGCATCTGTAATTGTATGTTGATTATCAACTAATATCGTTTGTGTAATCCCATGTTCTTCTGCTACTTGTTTAATTTTTTCAATATCTAAATCATCTTCAGATCTTGGCATATGAACACTAACTACATTTAAACGATCTTTATATTCATCTCTAAAAGCATTAATATTAGGCATTGCTACCTTACATAAATGACAACTAACGGACCAAAAATGAATTAGAGTTGGTTTTTCGCCAATTAGAGTCTCTTTTTGAACCTCTCCATTTAATACTGTAGTTGCACCGTTTAATTCCGGCATTGGTGAGCGTAGTCTCATCTAAATTCCTCCTAACTATTTCTCTCTTCTCTTTTGGCTGATCCCCATATTTGAGAGAGCTTGTTGTTTAACTTTTCCAATTGTCGAGGCTAAAGAAGCCTTTCATTTGTGCAGTTTTAAAAAAGGCCTAACGATTATGTTAGACCTTTGACATTATTTTTTTAAACGTTGAATTATAAAGTTGCTTGACCTGGTTTCCAGTTAGCTGGGCAAAGTCCACCAGTTTGTAAAGCTTGAAGTACACGTAATACTTCATCAACTTCACGGCCGATATTGTTATGGTGAACTACTTGATACATTAATTCACCTTCTGGGCTGATGATGAATAATCCACGTAATGCGATACCTTCTTCTTCAATTAAAACGCCATAATCACGAGAGATAGCGTGGTTAGTATCAGCACCTAATGGGTATTTTAATTGACCTAAGCCATTATCTTTACGATCTGTGTTAATCCATGCTAAGTGAGTGTGAATTGTATCTGTTGAAACACCTACAACTTCAGCATCAAGATCTTCAAACTCATCATAACGATCAGAAATCGCAATGATTTCAGTTGGACATACGAAAGTGAAGTCCATTGGATAGAAGTATAATACTGTCCATTTATCGTTTTTCATGTTTTCTTCTAAACTTACTTTACCAAATTCTTTATTTGGTAATACTGCTTCCATTTCAAAGCGTGGTGCTTGTTTTCCTACAAAACGTTCTGCCATTATAATTACCTCCAATAATTTATGTAACTATTTATCATACAAATGATATTATAGTAAACTACTTATTTAAAGTCAATATTAATTTATAATAATTATTAACTGAAAACCATTTTCATAAAATTAAATTTCAAAAGTTTTTACATTTAGGCTTTAACAGTGTGTTTCATAAAGTCTGTAATAAATCGAATCATTAATGGAATGACATTTTCGTCGGGATTTAACTTTTGATGATGAAGTCCGTATTTAGAATTTACACCAATCCAAAACATCATCCCAGGTATTTCTTTTGTCATATACCCAAAATCTTCACCTGTCATTGCGACATTACACTCGATCACATCGATACCATCATATTGTCTCGCAAAATCGAAAAAATCATTCGTTAGTGATTCATCATTTATAACTCCATAGTAATTACTTCCAAAATCTACATCTATTTTACACTGAAAGCTCTCTTGAAATCCATTCACAAGACTTTGAATTCTATTTTTTAATTTCAACATTGCTTCTTCATTTAACGCTCTCATTGTACCTTCTAATCGAACATGGTCCGCAATAACATTTTGGACTGTCCCACCAGTTATTTTTCCAATCGTAATAACAGCACTATCCAATGGATTAACATTTCTAGAAACGATTGACTGGATTTGAGTAATAAAATGACTAGATGCAACAATCATGTCATTCGTTAAATGAGGAAACGCTGCATGTCCACTTAAGCCATGGAAATCAATAAAAAGCTCGGAAGTATGTGCAAATAGCATCCCAGGTTTCGTTGCGACAGTGCCAACTGGATACTCAGGTGCAATATGTAATGCGTATATTTCGTCTGGTTTAAATGGCTTAAATTCATCACTCTTTAGTAAAGGCTCAGCTCCACCTGGTCCTTCTTCCGCTGGTTGAAAAAGAAAGACAACATCATCATTAATCGGCTCATTTACTAAATTCGTAAGAACACCAAGTGTAATACTCATATGGACATCATGTCCGCAAGCATGCATATTCCCTTCATGAATGGAAGAAAACGCTAATCCTGTATCTTCTTTCATTGGTAAACCATCTATATCTGTTCGATAGCCAATAGTCTTTGTCGGGTTTTGGCCTTTAACCCGAACAAAAATACCAGTTCTCCAAGTTTCAATTTCAAGTCTTTCTTGATTCAGATTAGATAAATAATCTAATAAGTAAGCCTGGGTTTTAAATTCCTGGAAGCCAAGTTCAGGTATTAAATGAAGATCTCTTCTAATTTTAATAAATGTTTCCACCTGTATCCCTCCAAAAAAAGCGTAGAAAAATATTCTACGCTTCACAAGTACTTGTTGTCATTATTGGTTTAGTTGACGTAAAGCCTGAATGATTTCAGTCTTTGAGATTGTTTTATCATCAATATCTTTAATTTTTCGAGCTGGTACACCAGCAACTACTGTATAAGGAGCTACGTCTTCAGTAACAATAGCACCAGCAGCAACTACTGCACCTTCACCTACTTTGATACCTTCTAAAACAACAGCGTTTGCACCGATTAATACATTGTCTTCAAGAATAACTGGATTTGCTGAAGGTGGCTCAATAACACCAGCTAAAACCGCACCAGCGCCAACATGACAGTTTTTACCAGTTGTTGCACGTCCACCAAGGACAGCATTCATATCGATCATTGTACCTTCACCAATAACAGCTCCGATATTAATGACAGATCCCATCATAATAACAGCATTGTCACCAATTGTTACTTGATCACGAATAATCGCTCCTGGCTCAATACGAGCTTTAATACCTTTTGCATCTAAAAGTGGAATTGCAGAATTACGACGATCTGATTCCACTACATAATCTTCTATGTATTGTTTTTGTTCTTCAAGGATTACTTTAACGTCATCCCACTCACCAAATAACACGCCTGAATTTTGAGAAATAAAAGATTGTACTGATTCAGGAATAGTAAGCTTGTCTAATTGACCTTTTACATATACTTTAACTGGTGTTTTTTTAGTACTATTTGCGATAAATGCAATAATTTCATTTGCGTCCATTAATTTCATTTAAATTGCCCCCTTTAAAATATCAATAAGATAACTCTATCAAATCTAGTATCTAACTAGCAAGATTTTGTCGATTAATCTTCACTTTTTTTTTCGAATTGATTCAATAAAGCCCTCTACTTGTTTTAATTTCATGGCATCTCGATTATAAAGCAAATATGTATCTCGATATAAACCGGATTGCTCTTTAGTAAATAAAGGTGTTTTTAATACACTTTCATCATTTACATCATGTAATACCGATGATGGTAAAATTGCAAAGCCTAAGCCATTTAAGACAAATTGTTTACATGTTTCAATTTGATCGACTACAATTTCATGTCTAGGCAATGAGTTAAAATGCTCGTACCACCATGATTGGATAAGCTGATAATAATTTGAGTTACTTTTAAACTGTATAAAAGGTCTTTGATTATCTTTATAATCTGTAAGAGAATGTTTTTTTGTATCTACTAATAATAATTCATCAGAAAAAAGTAATTCCTTTTCACCGAACCAATTTTGATTTCCTCGTACAATAGCTAAATGCACTTCATTTTCATATAAGCGATTTGTAATTTCACTACTCCAGCCTGTAAAAAGTGAAACTTGAACATCCGGATATAATGAAACATACTTTTTTAAGACAGGTGGTAACCAATATTGAGCTACGACTGAGGAAACTGCTATCTTTAAAGTACCTGATATATCTGTTTTTAAAATTTGTAGCTGCTCTAACATTGTTTGATATGTTTCTTCCATTTTTCTTGCATAGTTTAAGATGATTTCACCAGAAGCCGTAATGATTAAACCTTTTTGAGAACGAATAAATAATTCACTCCCTATTTGTTTCTCTAAGTTTTGAAGCCTTTGACTTAACGCTGGTTGAGAAACGAATAATCTTTCTGCGGCTTTCCTCATATTCTTCTCTTCTGATAAAGTAATCATTAAACGTATATCATCAATCTGCATTCCATTCCCCCCTTGCCTTTGTCTACTTTTACTCACATTATAAAAAAAGTAAGCCAACAATGATGACCTACTTTTTTACTGTTAATGCTTATTATATCTTCTCACATTCTTATTCAATTGTTTTAAAATTGCTCTTCGGGTTAATATCCCTTCAAACGTATTATCAGCATCTACTACACATACAAAAGGGTGATCAACTACTGATTCAAGACCCTTAGCTAATGTATCCGTAGTTTTCAATAATGGTATTTCAGTACACATTACCTCTTCTACTTTCATATTACTTAAACGCTCAAATTCAATTCTTTCTAAACCAAGTATTCCATCTAATATCATCGAAGTACTAATTAATCCAAGCAATTGAAATTTAGGATTCAAAACTGGAATAGATGAATAGCCAGATTTCGTAAGTACTAATAATGCATGTTCTAAACTATTTCCTATTTGAACGTGCGCTACTTTTTCACTTGATATAATCACTTCTTCGACTTTATGCTCAAAAAATTGTGATCCGTCAATACTAATCAAAACATCGTCCCCCAATAGAAAAGCAAAAGTATTTTTAAGATATATCTTAATCTTGAATAAGCTCAGTGTGTTACTTTAAAACTTTTAAATCATATGCCTATTCCTTTGCTTGTCATGTGTATAAATCTATTAACAGTCTTTTCATTTTTTAAGGACTGTTTCCCATTCCTATATTATCAGATTTGTAATCCCTTTCCAATGTAACTTTTTTATTTAATGATTCCGTAACAATGTATCCATAAAACGTTCTCATGGCATAAAAAAACGTTTAGATAAATTATTATTATCTAAACGTTCATCTATAATAGTCATCATAGCCCCAAATCCCTTAATTTATGATATAGATGCACTAGACGGACATACTGGTCTTCGCCTGCATCCATTAAGCCATTTTCTATATCAGTTATTTGAGATGAAATCAGTTCAATCGCATAATTTTGTTTCATCACCGTATCTACTAATAACGACAATTCATCTTCTGTGAAATTTTGTTCACTTAGCATCCATCCATCCCTCCTAATCCTCATTTTAATCAATATTTATTTAATTTAAACTCGTTATTTTGTAAATTTATTAGCATAACTAAAAGCGGTATAAGAATCTGGTTTAATCTTTGGGGTAATTCCCATCGCACTCACTTTTGATGTCATTTCTTGTATAAATTCCTTCGTAAGTCCCCTCTTTCCAATATCTAAATGAATTTCAAAACTAAAGTTATTTGAATTGGAACTTTCATGAAGTGGACTAAATATTTTTTCTAAATGGAAAGGTGATAATAAAAAAGCAATTTCCTGACTATACATTGTTTCCAAAAATATTTTCTCTTTTAAATTTCGGATTTTCTTGTGATGCCAGCATGTATGTAAACATCCCCAAGCTCCATTACCAACTCTATGCAAGTGTAGTGCTGTAATAAATTTAGTTCCATTACTATGGACCTGCGAGTCAGTTCCAATGGAAAGTCGATATTGTTTATTCGGATCACTTTTTACAAAGTGATATAATCGATCAACTACTTTATCAAAACTCATATTTCTTTCACTGACATTGTAAAATCTATACTGATCTTTATTCACATATATGACCTCCCTTTTTCATATCAATACATAATAATGTATTCACTATGAAATGGGATTAGCACGAACTTACTATTTTGTAATAAACTATTCAAAAAAAAGGTAGTTTTGTAAATATAATTGTGGGGTTATGCGTAGGATTGATGGCCAGAAGAATAAACAAAAAAAAACAAGCTTACGCTTGTTTTTTCATTGTTAAGAGATGATTTCGTATATTTCAATCGCTACCATATCAATATTATCGAAAGGAAACGTTTGTGGCTTTTCACCTTGTTGAAATACTTCTAATTCAAATGTTTCATTTTTTTCAGAGTACTTTACGCTACACTTTCTTTCACCGTTTACTTCAAAAAATCTTTGAGCAACCTCACCGTTCGTTGCTTGTTGTTTTAAACTTTCTAAGCGTTCTAAAATTCCTAATAATAAAGACATATTAGAACTCCTTTCTACCATGTGTCATTCCTAAATATAGGTTATACTTTCTTACAATTTCTATCCACAAAATTTTATGACAGAAATAAGCTATGTAAGTGTCCATTAATAAGAATACTTGTATTTCTCGATAAATACAAGTGAAATAATAGATTAGAGTTAAAAAGAAATTTCTTTAACTTCATTCTTTTTATATGTCATAATAGTTTTAAACGAAGTAGTTATAAATTTAATAAAAAGGATGTAGTTTATGAAGATCGAATTATTTACACAAGATGGTTGTCCTCCTTGCGAATTTTTGAAAAACTATTTAAAAGAAATGCAAATTAATTATGTTGAATATAATGTTTCAAATGATGAAAGTGCAAAAAAACGTATGATGACTGAACTAGATTCATTTTCTACACCTACTTTAGTAATCGGTGAAGAAATTATAAGAGGCGTTCAAATGGAGCAAATAGAAGCTGCTTTAAAAACGAGTAAATAAGTTTTACGAAAACAATCAAAATAAAAACACCAAATTGAATTTTTTTAATTCATTTTGGTGTTTTTATTATTTGGCTCTGTTAAAGTTTTTGTGATATTTTGCAAGCCGTAAGCTAGCCCCATGGAAAACGACCATCATGTACCGGAAATCAACCTTCTTTTTAACAGACCCTTTTATTTAAGAAAGTACATTTGGTTTTACGAATAATTCAAGAACTTGTCCAGAAATAGTTTTTCATTAACCAACTCCAATAAAATGAAAAGCAAAAAACATGACGGACGATACAAAAAGAACTTTCGAAATAAGTCCTCTCAAAGAAAATCCTCCCTCAAACCTGAACTTTAACTAATCGTATCATCTTTATTACTATTTTTTCTAGATGAATCGTTCTCATCTTTTTTACAAAACTTGACATTAAAATAAAATAGGTAAATTCTCTCTATTTCCCATTTAAATATAGTGTTAAAGTTAGTTAATTTGTGTCAACTATAAAAAACATTTTACAGTTGGGAGATGTTATTATGGAATTCCGAGGATCAACTGCTTATGATCAAGAAGATTTTTTTTCAGACTATATGAAACGGAGAAACAGAGAAGATAGCCCGAATAATGCAATTGAAGGACCACTTATTTATGAACTACTTGGTCATGTAGATAGCAAAAACATACTAGATTTAGGATGTGGTGACGCAAGTTTTGGCAAAGAACTACTTCAGCTTGGCGCAAAAAGCTATACAGGAATTGAGGGTTCTGAGCAAATGTTTAAAGCTGCTATGAGAAATTTAGAAGGCACCTCTGGAATTTTACATCATTCTTCAATGGAAAGTTATCAATTTCCAAAAGATGATTTCGACATTGTTACATCGCGATTTGCTCTACATTATGTATTAAATATCGAAACCCTTTTTCAAAAAATATATAACGCATTGAAAATAAATGGTCAATTTATCTTCAGCTTACAGCATCCACTAACAACTGCTTCGTTTCTTAGTAAGCCGTCTGGAGATCGACGAGGTAATTGGATCGTTGATGATTACTTTCATACGGGTGAAAGAAGAGAAGCATGGATTAATAAAGACGTAATCAAATATCATCGTACAATTGAACAGTATTTCACACTATTAAGAAAAACTGGATTTCTTATTGAGGAATTACGAGAAGGTACTCCAAATCGATGTCACTTTCAAAACGAAGAAGAATTTTTAAGAAGACATCGAATTCCAATCGTACTAGCCTTTTCTTGTAAAAAATAATACATAGATCATTTTTAGAACTATATCTTAAAAATGACTGTCATAAAAAATTGACAGTCATTTTTTAATATTGACTCTTTTTAATTGAACTTCCCGCTACTCTCATAGGTGTCTGGGGACCTTCCAGCCCAATCAATGTCTTTTAATTGGATAAAATCTTTTTCAATAATTAACATTAACAGAGCCTTTAAAAAAGCAACTCATTATGTTTAAACAGGAAATCATAACTCAAATCGATATATAAATAGTTACCATTACTCATAGGGTAAGAAAATGTTCGTATCTTTTCTCCAGTTTCGATATCTCGATACATATCAGATAATTGTCCCTGATCATTTGATTGCATTTTCAAAACAGTTTCTAAGAAATATGGTCTCCAACTCCAATTACGTCCTTTGTATTGGTGTTGAAGCTCCCATTGCTCTCCATATAATTTAAATAAGTTAGCTGATTGCTGAAAGCCATCTTCATCACATATATACATCCTAAAACAAAATGAATTTAGTTCACTTGAAATACTCAATAGGAAAGAATTGATATCTTCGCCTAACTTGTATTTGTTAATTGCTGATTCTACTCGAAGCTGGATCAAATTCGTCATGTCACGTAAAGCAATTAATTTACTTTTTTCACCTCGAATAAATTTAACGATATCATTTTTAAGAGGTTCACATTCATAATTAGCTTTAGTAATAGAAGCTTGTGGTTTACATAAATAAGCACCTTGGTAGAATCTACCACCATTTTTCCAAGCATTTCTTAATTGAATCGAATCGATAATGCCGTCATAGTACATAGATGCACCTATTTTTCTCGCAACATATATAACAGAATTTAATAGATCTTGAAATGATGCAGTATGTAATTGTTGGACCATTTTGAAATCGATTTTTATAATATCAGGAGATAAATGTCGGAGTTTTTCTAAATTAATTAATTTGTCATTTACACTATTAATTGCAAATTTAATTCCATACGTCTGATAATATGTAATCAAGTTCTTTAATTCTTTCTCAAATCCATAAAAAAGTTGATGTTGAAGAATAATGACAACTTTACTAAGTTTAATTCCTTTTTCCTCGTACGATTGTAAAATAGTAAGAAGATTTTCAGGATCATCTGAAAGTAATGCAGAAGGATGGCGATTTATAAAAATTCCACCATCGAATTTAGTTCTTAATACTTCATCTAGAGCTTGAATTAATATATGATTATCAACCTCTAATAAGTAATCGTCTGGTACTAAATCATTTGCAAAGAAGAATTCAAGACTATGTAAAGTTTCAAGATTCATCCTTCCAACTACTTCTATACCTATACAATTTTGTGTATCAGCTCCGTAAATTGGTTGGAAATATGGTATGACTTTATCTAAGTTACTTATTACATCTAATGGATCCATTTTGAACCTCCTTCTAGAAAGGGTATTGATTTAAGGACTGTCCTCCATCCATTGTAAAACAAGAACCATTAATATAACCAGCCTCATTTGAAAATAAATATGCTGCTAATCCAGCAATCTCTTCCGGTGTACCTAATCTACCTAATGGTACACTTTTAATTGTTCTATTAGCTAATTCTTCAGATATCCATAGTTTAGCCGCTCCTCCAGTTCTCTCGATTGGACCAGGAGCTATTGCATTTACTCGAATACCATATTTCCGCCCCCACTCAACCGCGAGCGTCCTTGTCATTGCTAGAACTCCTGCTTTAGCCGAAGCAGAATGAATGACTCCAGGTCCAGCATCCCAAGCATATGTTGCAATTATATTTGTTATAGCACCTTTTATTTTATTTTCGATCATATATTTTCCAACTTCCGAACTACAATAAAATGTGCCATTTAATACGATATTTATAACCGAATTCCAACCATTTACAGACAAATCCTCAGCTGCACAAATAAAATTACCTGCCGCATTATTAACTAAAAAATCGATTGAGCCAAATGATTGATCAACTTCTTGCACCATTTTTTTTACTAATTCAGGATCTCGAACATCCATCATAACGGGTAAAACTTGACCATCAAATTGTTCAACTTCTTTCTTTGCATCATTTAATTTTTCTATATCTCTTCCAGCAATTACTACTTTTGCACCTTCCTTTGCAAAGCGCAAAGCCATTGCTTTTCCCATTCCGCTAGAGCCACCAGTAACGATTACAACTTTATCCTTCACAAGTATCACTCCCTTTGTATTCTATAGTTTAACAACATTTTTCTATTTTGAGAATATTTTTAACTATCAAACTATTAAATATAATATGTAGTCAATTTTTTCTTATAAAAGGTCGGGAGAACAATTGAAAACGAAACTTTTTTCATGCATTTTGATTTTTATTTGCATCATTTTTTACGGTATATTCATCGAGCCTACATTAATCAAAACGAAGCAGATCAGCTTTTCAAACAACAATGTGAATTCAAATAAAGCTTTCAATATTATTCAAATATCAGATACTCACTTTAATGATAAAGAGGATGTCGAGAGATTTGGGAGAATCGTTAAGAAAATTAACCATATGCAGCCTGACTTTATTGTATTTACTGGTGATTTAATCAGCGATATACGAAAGTTTTCTTATCAAAAAGAAGTAATTCAGCTTCTAAAAGAACTAACACCCAAAATAGGTAAGCTCGCAATCTATGGGAATCATGATCATGGGGGTTATTTTACTGAACAATATGAAAAGTTGTTGAAGGAGAGTCATTTTACTTTATTAAAAAATGAAGAAAAAACGTATTTTGTACATAGCCAAAAGATATCATTTATCGGTCTTGATGATTATATGCTGGGGAACAAACAATATAATAAAATATTAGAACGGATTCAGAAAAACACATATACAATTGTATTAGCACATGAACCAGATATTGCAAATATGACAAAAAATTATCCAATTAATCTTCAACTATCTGGCCATAGCCATGGTGGTCAAATTTATTTCCCTTTCTACCAATCATTCTTTATGCCCCCATACGCAAAAAAGTACAATCGTGGTTCTTATACTTTATCAACCAAGTATAATAGTCATTTAGTTGTATCAAATGGGATTGGGACGACAAAGTTTCCGATTCGAATATTGACCCCACCAGAAATCATCTCGATCGAAATAAAAGGACAAATTAAGAAAACTTAATTCGTCCTTTCTTTTAATAATAGATTTTTTCAATTTCACTTGCTGAAACCGGTTTACTAAAATAGTAACCTTGTGCTTTTAAACAATGTTTTTTCTTTAAAAAGGCAATTTGCTCCGTAGTTTCTACACCTTCAGCTATAACGTCAATACCAAGTGAATGAGCTAAGCTTATTATAGTTGTGACGATTGCAGCATTTCGACTATCATTTGTAACTGACTGAATAAAACTACGATCAATTTTTAACATATCAACAGGAAAGTCCTTAATATAACTAAGAGAAGAATAACCCGTTCCAAAGTCATCTACTGCAATTTTGATTTTTAAGTTTTTAAGCTTTTGAAGAATTGATGCGGTCTGTTCACGATTTACCATTGAACTCTCCGTAATTTCAATTGATAAAAGCTCGCCAGGTATATTGTAAATTTCTAAACATTCTGAAATATGTTGTCCTATTTCACCTGTATAGAACTGCTTTGGAGAAAGATTAACAGCTACCTTTTTCACATCGTAGCCTTTATCAATCCAAATTTTAATCTGCTTAGCAACCTGTTTAAAAACCCAGTTTCCTATTTCAATAATCAAATGGGATTGCTCAGCAATAGGAATAAATTCACTTGGTGGAATATATCCTAATTTCTCGTGCTTCCATCTTAATAACGCCTCTAATCCGATTAATTGGTTATTATGTAATGAAACTTGAGGCTGATAAACAATTTCAAGTTCGTCTCTTTCAAGCGATTGTCTTAATAAATTTTCTAAATTTAATTTCTTTTGAGTTAAGGTAGAATATGCCTTATCATAAAACGAATAAGTACCCCGCTCATTTTCTTTACATGCTAAAAGTGCTCTTTCTGCATTTCTTAAAATGATTTCACTAGACAGTCCATCCTTTGGATATGAACTAATTCCAATCGTCGAAGAAATCATCACTTTTTCATCAAATGATGGTATATCAATCGGAACTTTTAGTTCTTCGATAATGCTCTCAGCTAATTTTTTCATTTTATCTTTCGATTTTGTTTCATAAATAACGACAAATTCGTCTCCACTATGGCGAATTAATGGACAACTTCTTTTTGTTGTCATTTTAACGGTAGATGTAATTCGTTTCGATACGACTTCAATAATATAATCTCCAATTTCATAACCATACGTTTCATTAAATACTTTTAAACGGTCGATATTAACAATTAATAATCCTACACCACTATTTAAAATCTCACTATCGTGGATTGATTGGTTCATAAGATTTGTATACATATCACGTTTATAATAGCCTGTTAGCTGGTCTCTTTGAGATAAGAAAAACAAATAATTTTCTTTTTCTTGAATAGATGTTGTATCTCTAATGATTAAATAGATCCCTTTTATATCCTGGTCTAACATAATCGGAATACATTTAATATGACTCCTTAAATAGTGACCATTTTTATTTAGAAGAAGGGTACTTTTTATTTCAGTTGATACACCTAAAAGTGTAGAAGACAGCACCTTTTCTAAATCATCCGTGTCCTTTCGGTCAATCAAACTTGTAATATGTCTTCCTCTTAATTCTTTATCTCTATATCCTAATACATGATAAGTTGATGTATTTGTTTGTTGAATATATCCATTACTGTCTAACATGATAATACTATCTAGATTATGTTCGAATAATGAACGATATCTTAATTCATTTTCAAGTTTTTCATTTGTTTCTTCCGTCCATAATGTAACGTCACGTGTCACACTTACAATAAATTCACAAATACCGTACTCATTTATAATTGGAGATAATACTGTTTCAAAATATAGTTTTCTACCATCGCTCAATAAATAATCGTTGTACCATAGTGCTTGCTTCGATCTTTTTGCAATATGATAGCTCTCGATCAGTTTTTTTGAAATATCACTTGGCATAACATCTTGAATTGATCGTCCTACGAATTCTAGTTCATTTAAATTTGCGTGCTTAATTGCTTGATCATTTGCATAGTGATAAATAAAATTATCACCTTCAACTTTCATTATAAAAAGAAGATCATTTATTGAAGTAAGTAATGCATTAATCATTGATTGGTCTAAGTTTTTTAATTTATTTAGTTTAATAGAAGTATCCATCATATGCGTCCTTTTTTTCAAATTTAAAGAATCCTGATGAAATTTATCAAATGATGTCATATTTCCTATTCTATGTATCTACTATATGTCATTTCCTAGCAAGATAAAATAGGTAATTCATCTCACGGTTTATATTACCCGTGAGTTTTTAACTAGGTTGGTTACCCAATTTTTTGGGTACTTGCTCAATTAATTTAAGACTCCATACACTAATATGGAAGACAAGAGAGGAGGTTACTCATGAATTATCAATATCACCCTAATTATTATCCATATTATAGAACTGATCATTCCCCATCATATTACTATGATCATAATGAACAACGTTTCTTACCCTTTTTTCCAATTCTACCAATATTGGGAGGATTAGCTGGATTAGCGGGCGGATTTGCGTTAGGTGCACTAGCATTTAGACCACCATATTGTTCACCATATGGTGCATGCCCACCTTATGGAGCATACCCATCATATCCTCCATATCCTTCATACGGTGCTTTCCCTGGTTATCAGCAACCATATCCACCTGTGAATACAGGTGCATATTTACCAGGAAATGCTGGATTAAATACACCAGGCAATATTGGACCATATCCATATTAATATAAAATAGAAGGGCTAGTCGTTTTAATCTTTATTATTTCGATTAGCTTTTTACTTAATACTAGTGACTAAACTTTAGATGTTTGTCATTTTACGACTTGAAATACCTTTAAGTTTGTTACTTATCTAACTTCATTCTTAGAATTAGTTTGAAAAAATTCTAACAAAAGCTATAATATACTCATATCTATCTTATGGAGGTTGCCAAAAAGCATGAAATCAAAGGAACCAGGCCTGAATAAACTAAATTTTACAAACGAAGAAATTTTTCAGGCAATATTTGTTGTTAATAAGCATGCTAAGACTGCTTTAGAACCTAGTGAACTCTATTCACTTAAAAGACAAGCTATATTAAAACTAATTGATAAAGGTATTGCTAAAAAAGTCGGATTACATTTTTCAAATAACCCCAGATCAAGTAAACAACAGTCTGATGTGTTAATTGCTTGTGGAGAATTTTTCTTTCATATCCCACCTTTAAAAGAAGATTTTAAACTTCTTCCACATTTAGGAATATTAGAAAATACTCATCGAAATCCAAAAGTATCCATGTCATTAAGTTATGCCAAAAAAATTCTTCATCATTTCTTAGGTAAAGCAAAAGTAAATACTGAAAGTAATTTAAAGACAGGTACTACTCATCGCAGAAATACCCCCGGTCAATTTTCAAGACCTACTTCTTATCTAAGTAATTCTACATTTACTTTTCCGAGTGAACCAATTCGTAAAAATAAAGGTAAACATAATAAATAATTTAGTTAAAAATTTTTATTAAGAAGATGATAACTCGAATAGAGTAAATGGGAAGATTATAAAACCTATCTTTAGGATTTTATAATCATTCCCATTTTTTTATAGAATATATTGGTCAATTAATTGAACAAGCTCACCAATCTCTGGTTTACTTACTTGAGCTGTTGCTCCAACTTGTTCACCTTTATGTTTTAACGTTTCTGTAATTAATGAAGAAAAAATAATAATTGGTAAATTACTTATTTCTTTATCTTCTTTCATTAATTTCGTTAAGTGATGACCATCCATTTGTGGCATTTCTATATCAGTAATAACCAATTTTACAAAATCCGTTAATTTCTTCCCATCAGCTAAGTTAGCTTTTACTTCGTCAAATAAGTCTTTTCCATTTTCGAAAAATACTGTATTTACATAACCAGCGTCACTTAATGTATCTTTTATTAACGTTCGAAGTAATGGAGAATCTTCTGCTATGAAAATCGGTTTTTTAGATACTTCTCTTTGATCTATATTATTTAATTTTTTTCTTGAAATAGCTGTTTCTTCGTTAATTTCGACAACCATCTTTTCAAAGTCTAATAAAAGGATCATTTCACCATTATGTTTTACAATACCTGTAATTTGTGTTTCCAATCCTTGATACATTTCATTTGGTTTTTCAATTTGAGTCCATGATATACGATGAATTTGTGATACATTGTGGACATGGAATACCATTTTTGTTTTATTAAATTCGGTAACAATATATTTATCATATTGAGGTTCATTTGAAGGTGGAAACCCGATTGCTGTTGCAACATTAATAACCGGCAAAACCTCTCCTCTTAATTCGATAATTCCTTCTACGTTTGCATGCGATCTTGGTACAGGTGTAATAGGTAATGGATTAATTATCTCACGGACTTTTATTACATTAATCCCAAATTTACTAGCACCAATTGTAAATTCTACGATTTCTAACTCATTTGTACCGCTATCCATTAATATACCTTGATTTTGCTCCATGATAGTCAACCTTCCCTATAACTTCAATTATTTTTATTTGGTTCATTTCTAATGATTGCTATTTTATACAGACTTTAGGCTTACAAAAACATTCAATCAATTTAATCCCTTTTTTAATAAAAGAATTACTAAATTTGATGATCAAATTCCACCAAAAACAATACGAACTATTCATTTAAATAATCGGATTATTTTTATTATTTTTAATAGGGAAGAGAAAAGAAAGTAAATTAATAGTAATAATTTATTTTCGGTACACTGATACTTTTTACTAGAATTGAAAATATATTCTTATGACTTTTTAACTAGATTACCTTCACCTATTATCTGAGCCTGCATATTTTATAAATAGGAGGTGATTACTATGTTTGAGAATAATAATTTAAAAGATATTATTCGCTATTTTGCCGGTTTCCTATTTGCTCTTCAATTGTTATTAAGATCATTTGGCTTTAAATTTCTAAATAATGATCAAATAGATGCTGTAGTAAATATAGTTTCGTTCCTATATATTTTATATTTCGGAGCAAAGCATAATTATGTAGGAAAAAAAGGACAAGCTCAGAAAGCATTACTTCAAGAAGCTGGCCTAGAAAAATCTACTAATACGACAACTAAAACGGAAGAATAGAATTAGTAAATTCCATAATAGATAATTCATTAGGATTTACCTTTTGAGAGTGATAGTTTCGTTCCACTCTCTTTTTTGGGTCAAATTTATCGAAAGCTTTCTCCCATAAATTTTACAATTCCCCATCGTTTTTCCACATAAATTGAACTAAATTGTTGAATTCATATAGTCTTTGTTAGACATTGTAGAATTATTTTAAGGAAAATTAGTAGGAAAAATTTAACTTTGTATGGAATGTTCTAAAAACACATATTTTTCAGGAGGATTACAAATGTCACTAATTTTTACTAGTAAAGACATTTCAAAAAAGTTAAAAATAGGAAAATCTCGCGTAAGAGAAATTAGCAGGGAATTGGAAAAAGCAGACTATCTTTTTACTAAAAATCAAGATACAAGAATCTATACTCAAAAAGATTTTGAATTATTTCAACTGATTATTAAAGATTATCAAACGAGTGAAAATATACCGAACTCAGTACAATTCGCCTTAACTTACCTATTAAATGAAAGCCTTTCTGACCAAAAAATTGATGAGCCCCTTCCGTTTGATCTAGAAATAAAATCTAATAACACACCTCCTAATCTTCTAGAAAATAACTTACATACTAATTTTGACATCAATAATGAAAATAAAGTGATTGAAGAAACAGAAGACAGCCAGATTATTATAAATGAAGATGAGCAAGCTACTCAGCCTGAAATATTTGAAAAAGTAATTCTTTCACAATTTGAAACTATTGAAGAAGAATTTGTTCCTCAGCCAGATCCAATGGAAGAAGATGTAAATTCTCAACTTGAAGGAACTGAAGAAACAATTATCGAATCTCCAATCCCACAGAACATTGAGAAAATAAGTGAGAATAACTCTGTTATACAGACAGTTAATACTCAATTTGAAAATGAAATCATCTCAAATTATCGAATGAATGGAAAAAATGTTGAGCAACAATCTTCAGTTATAAGAGAAAATAATCTTATTAATGAAGAGGTAATCTATTCTCAATCTGACGACAACAATGCACTATTTGAGGAGGATTTACGTGATGAAATTGTTCCCCCTTTTGTTCCATTAAATTCAAATCAAATAATGTTTGAAGAATTCATGTCACAAATTACAAGTCTAGCAAATCAAAATGAACAAATTCTTCATCAAAACCAAACTTTAATTAAACAAAATCTCGAAAAAGATCATAAGTTAGAAAGAATATTAAATTCAGTTGAAGAAAAAAGTGAAGAGCTTCATGTGCTAGCCACTGTAATAGAAGAAAAAGATGAAAAACTTGAGCAAATGTTTGAGGAAATCCAGTTAAAAGAAGCAGGTCGAGATGCTCAATTAATGAGAATGATTAGAGAATTACAGGAAACAAAGAGAATGGTTGCTGCCTCTAAAGAAAGAGACTGGAAAAGTGCAATAAAATCACTTTTTATTAAACCTAAATCAGTTAAGTAAATTATTTTATTAGTTAAAATTGAACTTATAAATAGTAAAAAAAGAGAAGGGAAAAATAATTTTCTCTTCTCTTTAATTTGTTTGTTCTTGTTCATGATGGAATGCAGGTAATAATATATGAACTTCTGTACCTTTACCTTCTTCACTCAAATACTCAATAGATCCTTTATGAGCCTCGATAATGCTGAATGTTACCATTAAACCGAGCCCTGTTCCTTTTTCTTTTAATGAATAAAAAGGTTGTCCAAGTCGATCTAATTGTACTTTTGACATTCCAACGCCATTATCTTTTACAACAATTCGAATATATTCTCGATCCCTATCCTTCTCCAAACTCGCTTCAATCTTTATGTATCCTTTCGTGTCTTTTATTGCTTCAACACCATTTTTTAATACATTTATGATTGCTTGTTTCAGTTTTGCCCGATCACCGACTGTATACATATCTTCTGTTACATTTACTTGCAAAAATGCACCTTGTAATGAAGCATAAGTCGACATTAAAGTAGTTACTTCATTAAGCTGTTCTGTCATATTAATCATTTTTTTCTCTTCAATTTGAGGTCTTGCAAGATTTAAATAATCAGAGATAATATTTTCAGCTCGATCTAATTCTGTTAATACTAGTTTCATATATTCTCTATTCGTACCACTTTCTTGATTTTCGATCAATTGAATGAAACCCCTTACAACTGTTAATGGGTTTCTAACTTCATGAGCAACACTTGCTGCAAGCTCGCTTACCATATTTAATTTTTCAGACTTCTGCATTTGGACACGAATTTCGGCATTTTCAAATAAAAACTCTCGTAAATAAACGTGAAATAACATAGTGATTGTTAAAACTGTAAAAAATATGCATGCAGAAATAATCGTTTCATCTGATTGAAACTCTTTTATCCCATTAATTGTTGCTTCATAGTAAAGTAAACAAATCATACTAATTGAAAATAAGATAGGCATTAATATACTTAATACAAACTTTTTCCTTTTAGAAAAACTTACCCATTGTGGTGAGACAATAAAAGGTAAAATACATGAAATTAATTCAAAAGGAACTGATTTTAAGAATGTTAAACCATATAGTAAATAGACAAATAATGCCTTTGTAAAAATA
The DNA here is from genome assembly GCF_002156865.1 of Gottfriedia luciferensis. Classification (GTDB taxonomy): domain Bacteria; phylum Bacillota; class Bacilli; order Bacillales; family Bacillaceae_G; genus Gottfriedia; species Gottfriedia luciferensis. The sequence continues at coordinate 121,559 of NZ_NCTA01000003.1, forward strand.
ATAATCGACCCTATTAATCTTCCACCGTATAAAATTGATGAGTAGATTAATAAAACACTAAATGTAATCGCCATACTTTTACTTATGTGAATTGGATATAGCAAGCAAATAAAAATATTAAAAATAGAAAGCAATCCAACTAGTATTCTATTTTGTTTTGGACTAGTATTGTGGTATCTGCTTAGCCAAAACATTTCATATAAAAAGACCGGAATGATTATGATTGCAAATTGAATTAATAAGTCTTTTAATTGCAGCATTAATGTATCCCCCACCCCTTCTTTCAACAAATTATAACATAGTTATATATTCTTCTAATTATTAATACAAAAAATTCTAAAAAAACATTTCTACACAGTACGCCACATTCCTACAAAGTATTCTAAAATATAAGAAAAGTCGTCAAGCTTAAGTGCTTAACGACTTAAAACCAACCTTTTCGCTTAAAAAATATATACATTAATATCGTTACAATTCCCATAAAAATTAATATAAATAAGTAGCCATATTTCCATGCTAATTCAGGCATATAGTGAAAATTCATTCCATATAAACCTACGATAAAAGTTAGTGGTAAAAAGAAAGACGAAATAATTGTTAATGTTTTCATAATATTATTCATTTTTTCTGAGCTCAATGAAAAATAAGTTTCACGAATATCAGATGCCAAATCTCGATTCGATTCAATCATATCTGATAGTTTCATTAGATGATCATGTATATCTTCAAAATAAATCCGATGCTCTGATATATCTTTAAATCGATTCGAGTTAAGAATTCGATATAATAAATCACGAGTTGGTAGGATCGTTCTTCTTAATTTAGATAAATCAGATTTAATATCATATAATCTTTCAACTGCATTACTTACTTGTTTTCTTAACGGATCGATTTCTAAATCTGATAACTCATCTTCTAACCGATAGATTAATGGAAAATAACTATCAACCAGTTCGTCAATAATTCGATGAGTTAAGTGTAATGGACTTTTAGAAGCTCGTCGATCTGATTGTATATTTTCCAAAACTTGCTGTATGGTTGGACTACGATGTGTATGAAACGTGATAACATAATGATCACTTACAAATATATCGAGCTCTGTTTCGTCTAAATCTAGTTTGTTTAATTCATGTAAAATTAAAAAATGATATCCTTCATAATAATCAAGTTTTGGCCTTTGAACATATTCAAGGCAATCTTCAATTGCGAGTGGATGAAAATTAAATTCTGTTGATAATAACTGAATCTCTTCCTGAGTAGGTTCATTCATATCCACCCAGTACCATAGATATTTACTTGACTTTGCTTCTGCAATCGATATATTTCGTTCTATTACTTTATTTTTTGTTATTCCTATTACTTGCAACAAATTTTGTCACCTTCTTAAGTTGATCGTATTAATTCCATACTAAATACTTTTTATATTATATGGTAAAATGAAGGTAATTTCATTGATATTATCGGTCAGAATGGTTACTATTTTTATCTAAATTATTAAGATGAGGGATTTATAATGAAAAGATTTATTAATCAAAGTGTAAAAGATATACAAATCTCTGGTATTAGAAAATTTGCCCAACAAATTGAAAAATATGACAATGTCATTGCGTTAACATTAGGGCAACCTGATTTTCCTACTCCAGCACCAATAAAAGAGTCTGCAATTCAAGCTATAAATAATAATCAAACTGTTTATACTCCAAATGCAGGATTACCTACACTGAGAAATGCAGCCTCTAATTTCTTAAAGAAAAAATACTCTTTAACATATGACCCCGCAAGTGAAGTAATCGTTACTGTAGGGGCTAGTCAAGCACTTGACATTGCATTTCGTACGATACTAAATGATGATTGTGAAGTAATTTTACCTGCTCCAATTTATCCAGGTTATGCTCCTATTATATCTACATGTGGTGCAAAACCTGTATTTGTCGATACATCAAATAATGGATTTAAAATTACACCCGAGCTACTAGAAGAATTTATTACCGAAAAAACTCGTTGTATCGTTTTACCTTACCCAAACAATCCAACAGGAGTAACTTTAACAAAAGACGAACTTGAAAATTTAGCTAACTATTTATCTCAAAAAGATTTATTTATTCTATCTGATGAAATTTATAGTGAACTTACGTATGATTCAACGCATATTTCAATTGCGAGTTTCCCTGGTATGAGAGAAAAGACAATTGTAATAAATGGTCTTAGTAAATCACATTCGATGACTGGATGGAGAATTGGATTTTTATTTGCCCCTACCTACCTAGCTCAAGAAATTTTAAAAGTGCATCAATATAACGTATCTTGTGCTACATCTATCTCACAATATGCTGCAATCACTGCATTAACAGATTGCATAGACAGCCCTATCGAAATGGCAAATGAATATAAAACAAGACGTAATTATATGATTGATCGACTAGAAAAAATGGGTCTTCCATGTATTAAACCAGAAGGAGCATTTTATTTATTTCCATCTATAAAGGAATTTAATATACCTTCAATGGAATTCGCATTGAAATTAGTCGAAAAACATAACTTAGCAGTAATTCCTGGAGAAGCCTTTTCAGAATATGGAGATTCCTATATTCGACTATCCTATGCCTACTCAATGCATGAACTAGAAAAAGCATGTGATCGTTTAGAAGATTTCATCAATAGCCTAAGAGATTAGAGGCAGGAAGAGCAGGGAATGAGGAAAGGATAGGAATTACTTAGAAGAGTTCAATAAAATTCTTTAACGTCTTTTCCTTGATCCTGCTCTTAATTTGCAATCAACAAATCAATAATACTTATTTTAGAATTTGTCATTTATAGTTAATTCTATAGATATTATTGATGATTTATTGTCAAAACACTTTTTATGAAGATCATGATTGGAACGAAAGGGTGCTCGACTCCTATGTGAATGGCAGGAAAGGCAGGAAAAACAGGAAAAACAGATAGGAAATATATTATATTTGGGATCTCTAAAGTCTTTTAATATCTTTTCCTTTCACTTTGACCTTGATCCTGCATTTCCTTGTTCCTGCTCTTAAGCATGCATACTGTAGTGGAAATCAACACTACACATACTTTAAATAAAAAAACGTGATTTCAATTAAGAAATCACGTCTTTTTTATCTAGCCTGAATTACACTAGTTTTGAATAACAAATCTTGAATCGTCTTATGATCTTTTCTAAATAACATCAAATATACGTTAACGATTAATGGAACACCTAAAAATAAAACCGAAATTGCTGCGATAAAAATAAATCGACCCAAAAAAGTAATAATTGTTGTTTCTTTATAATTATCTTTAATCATTTTAACAGCCATCAATCTTTGACCAAATGTCATCCCTTTATTAAACACGGGAACAACAACCAATAAAATAATCATAATAATTGAAATAACGATTAAATCGACTGTTGAATTCCCTGATGTAGAATTAAATCGGCTTAATATCTTCTCTGGATTCATAGTAATGATGGCAATAATGATTCCATATACTACCGATACGATAAACGTATCGAATAAAAATCCACTTAATCTTTGATAAAACTTTGCAAGTTGAAAATTCTGCACTTGTAAACCTCAATTCATTAAATATTATTGAACGTGATGAGATGGATCATATAACATATATAGTGCTTGTGTTCCTTTTTCATCTAATCCATTTTTAGATAGTTGATCGTAACATTTTTTGGCAAGTAAAAGACCTGGAAGATTTAACTCCATTTTTTCTGCTTCTTCAATGGCAATTCCCATATCTTTTATAAAATGCTTAATATAGAATCCAGGCTCGAAATCACCTCTTAGTACACGCGGAGCCAAGTTACTCAATGACCAACTACCAGCTGCACCAGTAGATATACTACTTAAAACTTTTTCACCATCTAAGCCTGCTGATTTTGCATAAGCTAGCGCTTCACAAACTCCTAACATTCCTGAAGCAATGGCAATTTGATTACACATTTTTACATGTTGCCCATTACCTGCATTTCCATGATAAACAATATTTTTTCCTAAAACATTAAATAATGTGGACATTTTATGAAAAGTTTCTTCATCCCCACCAACCATGATCGCTAATTTAGCTTCTCTAGCACCTAAATCTCCACCAGATACTGGAGCATCTAATGATGACATACCCGTTAATTTAGTTTGTTCATCAATCTTTTTAGCTAACGTTGGAGTCGATGTTGTAAAATCGATAAACGTTGTTCCTTTATCTGCATTTTGGATAAGCCCGTTTTCTCCAAAATATACTTCCTCTAAATCACTTGGATATCCGACCATCGTACAAATTACCTGACAATGTGATGCTAACTCTTTAGGTGTATCATACCAAGTCGCACCTAGGTCAATTAATTCGTTTGCTTTTTCCTTTGTACGATTATAAATATGTAATTTCGCTCCCGCATTGATTAAATGCTTTGCCATACTTTTACCCATTACACCAATTCCAATAAAACCAACTTGAAGATCCTTTAGATTAATACCTTCCATCTGACACACTCCTCTTTTTTTATCCTTAAATAAAACTACCACAAAAAATATTAATTAAAAAGCTGAAGCAATTACAATTTTTACTAATAAACTGGCTCATTAAAAAAATGTTGATTTTCGTTTCAGGACACTAGGCTTCTTAAGAGCAGGAAACAAGGGTTGGCAGGATCAAGGAGAAGATATTAAAAGACTTTAAAGTCATTTATTGTATTCCTCTAAAATACACCCTGTTATTTGCTTTCCCTGCAATTCCACCTTCTACTCCAATCAATCTATTAAAACAAAACCAATAAATCAAGAGTATTTCAATACTAATTTGTTGACTCTAATAATGTAAGTCACTATATTTAAAAAGTACATAAAAATGTAACTAATGAACCTAATTTTTGGAGGTATTTTCTTATGAAAAACGAGCAATTTTTTGAAATGATTAAGGAACGAAATTCTACTCGTGCTTTTGATTCTTCTATTGAAATAAGTAGCAGCGAAATAACTGAATTATTAGAAGCTGCAATGACAGCACCTTCAGCTTGGAACCTACAGCACTGGAAATTTGTTGTATTCCATGGTGAGGATGCGCAAGGTAAATTATTACCTGTTGCTTATAACCAAGGTCAAATTAAAGATGCTTCATGTGTTGTTGCTGTATTAGCAGATACTCAATCAGCAAAGAATGTTGATTTAGTATTTGGTCCTGCGGTTGAAGCTGGTTATATGACACAAGAAGCAAAAGATAAATTAAAAGCAAACGTAGAAAATGCATATGCAACAGAACAAAGAAATCGCGAACAAGGTATTTTAAATTCTTCACTAGCTGCTATGCAATTAATTATGGCAGCTTCTGCAAAAGGCTGGAATACTTGTGCGATTGGTGGATTTAACGAGCAAGCATTTAAAGAAACTTTCTTAACTGACGAACGTTATATTCCTACGATGTTAATTGCAATTGGTAAAGAAAAAGTACCTGGTCATCATACAACTCGTTTCTCTGCAAAAGAAATGTCTATCTGGATTTAACAGTATTTAAAATGAAAAGGGATTCTGACTAATGTCGGAGTCCCTTTTATTTCATTACGATTATTAACAATTTTGCTCTACTGTAAGGATTAACTTTTTCAGTAATTCTAATGAAGAATCAATTGCTAATGAATAGTATCGATGTGTTCCTTTTTGCTCAATTTGAACTAATTGATTATCACGTAATATTTTTAAATGGTGTGATATAGCTGGTCTTGATAATGAAGTTTTTTCCGTAATTTCATTTACAGTCAGAGCTTCATCTTCTGATAACATTAAAATGATATCCTGTCTATATGGATCACTTAATGCCTGAAATAATGGGATACATTCCCGAAACACTTCGATTGCTTCTTTACTCAAATCTTCCACCTACTTTTAATATCAAAAAATAAACATATTCGTTTAATAATTTAAACATACACTAAATTAAAGAAGCGAATTTGTCAACAAGAGGTAACTCTGATTTGGGTAGGACGCATCTATATATTACACAATAAAAAAACAACAGGTTTCCCTGTTGTTTTTTTATTAGATGCTATTAACTAAATTAACAACTTCTTCAGCTGTTGACATAGATAATGCTTTTTCAGCTAATTTCTCCATCTCAGCTTTAGATAATTTAGCCATCTGACTACGCGCAGGTAGAATTGAAGTAGCGCTCATTGAGAATTCATGTAAGCCTAATCCAACAAGTAATGGAATAGCAAGTGCATCACCGGCCATCTCACCACACATACCAGCCCATTTACCTTCTTTATTTGCAGCATCAATAACCATTTTAACTAATCTTAAAATAGATGGATTATATGGTTGGTATAAATACGAAACTTGTTCATTCATACGATCAGCAGCCATTGTATATTGGATTAAATCGTTTGTCCCAATACTAAAGAAATCAACTTCTTTAGCAAATACATCTGCTAGGACAGCAGAAGCAGGGATTTCTACCATCATACCAATTTCAATATTTTCTGAGACTTGAACATTTTCTTTTAATAATTGTTCTTTTTCTTCTAATAAAACTGCTTTTGCAGCTCTAAACTCGTCTAGTGTAGCAATCATCGGGAACATAATCTTTAAATTACCAAAAACACTAGCACGTAATAATGCACGTAACTGTGTACGGAAAATATCCTTTTGATCTAAACATAAACGAATTGCTCTATAGCCTAAGAATGGATTCATTTCTTTAGGTAGGTGTAAATAAGATAGTTCTTTATCTCCACCGATATCTAGTGTTCTTACTACTACCGGTTTATTACCCATACTTTCAAGAACTGTTTTATATGATTCAAACTGCTCTTCTTCAGAAGGGAAGTTATCTCGTCCCATATATAAGAACTCAGTACGGTAAAGACCAACACCTTCTCCACCGTTATTAATAACTCCATCGACGTCATTTGGTGTACCAATATTAGCTACTAATTCCACATGATGTCCATCTTTTGTAACAGTTGGTTCATTTTTTAATTTAGCCCATTCAACTTTTTGAAGCTCAAATTTCTCTTTTTTAGCTTTGTATTCTTCTAATTCTTCGTTTGAAGGATCAACAATTACATGTCCGTCTAGTCCATCAACAATGACCATAACGCCATTTTCGATCTTACTAGTTACTTCTTTTGTACCTACTACTGCAGGAATTTCAAGTGAACGAGCCATAATTGCTGAGTGAGAAGTACGACCACCAATATCAGTTGTAAACCCTAATGCATATTTACGATTTAGTTGTGCCGTATCAGATGGTGTTAAATCTTCTGCTATAATAATTACTTCTTCTGTAATGTTAGCAGGGTTTGAAATCGTTACACCTAATAAATGCGCCATTACACGTTTTGTAACATCGCGGATATCAGCTGCACGTTCCTTCATATATTCATTGTCCATGCTTTCAAACATTTGAACGAACATTGAAGCGATTTCATTCATTGCAAATTCAGCATTTACATTTTCAGACTTAATTTTGTCTTTTACTGGGTTAACTAGCTCTGGGTCATTTAAAACTAAGATGTGTGCAGAAAAGATTGCGGCTTTATCTTCGCCAAGTTCAGCATTCGCATGATCACGAATTTTTTCTAATTCACCATTAGAAACTTGAATTGCACTGTCAAGTCTTGCAATTTCAGCATCTACATCTGAAATTTGCTTCTTAACAATGTTTAATTCAGGATTTTCTAAGCGAAATGCTTTTGCAATTGCAATTCCACTAGAAGCAGCAATACCTTTAATATGTAAAGACATTACTCGCCTAATCCTTCTTTTTTCATTGTATCTTCAATTGCAGCTAGAGCTTGATCAGCATCTTCACCATTTGCACTAATTTTAATCTCAGTTCCTTGTTGAATCCCTAAAGACATAACACCCATGATTGATTTTAAATTTACTGTTTTACCATTGTATTCAAGATTGATATCAGAATTGAATTTACCTGCTACATTTACTAATAATGTTGCTGGACGTGCGTGAATTCCAGAATCTGCTGTTACTTTAAACGTTTTTTCCATGACTATTTATCTCCTTTGTGATTAAATCTACATTTTTGGTATAGACATTTGGCCTACTATAAATATTCTATTAAAAGGGGTGCATAGTGTCAACTATACAACCCCCCTTAAATTTCAACATTTTTCGTACTTTTAATTAGAATTACTTAATGTTTATGATGCCAACTTCACCTTTTGATTGTTTACCTGGTTTTTCTATTACAACTTGTTGTCCTTCAGCTAAATTTGTGAACACAACAGGAGTAATTGTTGATGGTGCATTTTCGCGAATATAGTGTAAATCAAGTTTCACTAATTGTTGACCTTTTGTTACTTTTTCTCCTTGAGATACTAAAACCTCAAAGCCTTCACCATTAAGTTTTACAGTATCAATACCAATGTGAATAAGGATCTCTTTTCCACCATTTGATAAAATACCGATTGCATGTTTTGTTGGGAATACATTTACGATTTCGCCATCTACAGGAGATACTACTGTCCCTTCTGAAGGAATAATCGCAAATCCATCACCCATCATTTTTCCTGAAAATACTTGATCAGGTACTTCAGTAATCGGAATAATTTCTCCTTCAATTGGATTAATAATCTCTTCTGCAACTGAAGTATTTGTTGTAGCAGCTACTTCATTTACTTCATTATTAATAACCGGTGTTTTACCTGTCATAATATCTTTAATTTGTGATTTTAATGTATCCGATTTAGGACCAAAAATCGCTTGAATATTGTTACCAACTTCTAGTACACCTGCTGCACCTAAAGCTTTTAAACGCTCTTTATTAACTTCATCTTTTGCATTAACTTGTACACGTAATCGAGTAATACATGCATCTAATGAAGATATATTACTTTTACCACCTAATGCTTGTAAAATTTCATATGGTAATTCACTAGATGGTGTAGTAGCAGTAGTATCTTCTGCGATTGCATCTTCTCGTCCAGGAGTTTTTAAATCCCATTTTCTAATTGCAAATCGGAAACCGAAGTAGTAAATCACTGCTAATACTAAACCAACGATGATTACCCACCACCAGCCAGTTCGATTAGGTAGTACACCGAATAATAAGAAGTCAATCAGACCACCTGAGAATGTCATACCAATTTTTACATTTAATAATTGCATGACCATAAATGATAAACCAGCAAAGATTGCGTGAATTCCGAATAATACTGGTGCAACGAATAAGAATGAGAACTCAATTGGTTCTGTAATACCTGTTAAGAAAGAAGTTAATGCTGCTGATGCTAAAATACCACCAGCGATTTTTTTGTTCTCTGGTTTAGCTTCATGATACATAGCTAAAGCAGCAGCTGGTAATCCAAACATCATGAATGGGAATTTACCTACCATGAAAGTACCAGCAGTTAATTTTACTCCGTCTTTTAATTGAGCGAAGAAGATTTTTTGATCTCCGTGTACAACCATACCTGTTTTATCAGTATATGAACCAAACTCAAACCAGAACGGCGCATAGAAAATATGGTGTAAACCAAATGGGATTAATGAACGTTCAATCACACCAAAAACGAATGCTGATAACGTTAAATTCGCATCAATCATATTATGCGAGAATGCATTTAAGCCATGTTGTATTGGTGGCCAAATGAAACACATTAAAATTCCAAGTAATACCGAGAATGCTGCAGTAGCAATAGGAACAAATCGTTTCCCTGCGAAGAAACCTAAGTAAGAAGGTAAATCGATCTCATAGTATTTGTTGTAAGCCCATGCAGCTACTAGACCAACGATAATCCCACCAAACACACCTGTTTGAAGTGTAGGAATACCTAGTACAAACGCATAAGATGGATCATCAAATTTAGCGATATTTAAAGCTTTATCTAAAACAACGTACTGTCCAACATTCATGAACACACTCATTGTTTTATTCATAATTAGGAATCCAACGATTGCAGCTAAACCTGCAACACCTTCTCCTCCTGCTAAACCTACGGCAACACCTACTGCGAATAATAATGACAGATTACCAAAAATGATGTCACCAGATTGTTCCATAACTTTTGCTACTAGCTGGAACCAGTGAGCATCTAGAAATGGTAAATACTTTAATGTTTGTGGATTTTGAAATGCATTACCGAATGCAAGTAATAATCCGGCAGCTGGTAAGATTGCAACTGGAAGCATTAGCGCTTTACCAACTTTTTGTAAAACTCCAAAGATTTTCTTAAACATTGTTATCCTCCTTATATCCAAACAAAAAAGGCATGAGCAGAAAAAATGTAACTATTAAAATTCCTGGGTATAGTTTCCCCTACCCATGATTAATAATTCACATTTTTTCAACTCATGCCTGATCGAATCAGTAACACGTTTATTATGTGTACTATTCAGTTGTGTTTGTTATGATTTCGCTTTCATTATATCTATATATTAAAAGAATATCAATAAAAAAATACTTATTTTATTTTTATTTTTAGTTTTTATTTATTTTACTTTGAACTAATCGCTCCAAGTGTAAAGTTAAGTAGATTACTTCAGCTTCACTCGCTTTTTTATTTAATGACGCTTCAATCGATTTTATGATTTTCCACGCTAAGTCATAGCAAACGGGATATTCTTTTTTTAAGATTATTCCCAAAGCAGGCGACTCCTCTGAAGGATTACCATGGAAAATGCGATCAATTAAAAATCGCAAATGACGAACTAATCTTGAATAATGAATGCTTTCTTTGTCAATTTCAATTTTCAAATAATCTTCTATATAAACTACTAAATCTTTAATGATTTGAGAGAACTTATTTACATCTGATAAAACTTCCATTGATAAATTACTTACAATATGAAGGGTTACAAAACCTACTTCTTCAATTGGTAAGTAGATATCTATTTCTTTATTTATTAAATCGATAACATCTTCTGCAATTTTAAAATACTCAGGATACATTGCTTTTGTTTCTAGCAAGAATGGATTATCAACCTTATAGCCTTCACGAATTCTTTTAATTGCAAATATTAAATGATCCGTTAAACCGATGTGAATTTGCTCGTTTAATGTACACCCTGTCTTTTCAGAAATTAAATAAATTGCCTGTTGCAAAGTCCCCATTAACTTTTCATCCATAAAATTAATTAATGATTTATATTGCTTTTGTTTTTGTTCATCTGTTAAGATAAACATTTTTTCTACTACACCTTCGGGAATTAAATCTCCTCTAGTTTTATTAAAACCGATTCCTTTACCTAAAAGAACAACTTCAGTTTGATCGGGATCTTTTGCTATTAATACATTATTATTAAGAACTTTTTTAATTGTATAACACTCTGTCATTTTACTTATCACCCCCAATTTAAAAATTTGCTTTACTATCATAACATAATTTTCCGCAAATAGTTAAAACACTAATAATGTTTCATAAAATAATCATATTTTTTTGAATATCTATTATAGTAGGATAGAATATAATGGTATAAATATTAATTGAGTAGGTGTTTAAATTTATGATTAAGTTATTTGTTAGCGATCTTGATGGTACGATGTTTCATCAAGGCCAGTTATTTGAACATGACATTGAAGCATTAAAAAACCTTTTAAATCAAGGGGTCATACTATGCTTTGCTTCCGGCCGTCTAGATTATGAAATCGTTCAAATTATGGAAAGATTAGAAGGAAATTTCCACCGTATAAGTATGAATGGAACTTATATTTATTCAAATGACGGTGAAGCTCTACTAGATGCCACTTTCCATCCAAGCATAGTAGCAAAAGTTTTCGATATGATTTCCCAAGATAAATTTTTAATATATGTAGCTGATAATTCAACTTACTACATAGAAGAAAAAACTGATTTAGTAAAAGAAATCGAAAAGAACTCCAGTATGAAAACTGTAGAACTAAAAACATTAAAAGAGGATTTAGGGAAAACCATCACTCCTAAGAAATATGTAGTTTTAGGAGAAGATGAAGACTTACTTCAACTACAAAAAGAATTACAAGAAGAATTACCAGAGTATATAACATCGTTTATATCCGCAAAAAATTGCTTAGATATTGTTCCTGCTAATGTTAGTAAAGGATCGGCAATCAAAATACTAATCGATAAACTAGGAATCCAACCTGATGAAATTGCATGTATTGGCGATGCGTACAATGACATCTCAATGTTCGAACTAACTCCAAATAGTTTTGCTATGGAAGATGCTGACGATGAAGTTAAAAAATATGCTTCGTACACTGTCCCATCAGTTTCAGAAGCAGTTAAAATTGTTTTACAAATTAAATAATATAAAAAAAGGGTGCTTACATAAGCACTCTTTTTTAGTATAAATTTTCTTGAGAAATTCTTTAATAAAGACTTGTACAAATGATTTAAAGTGGTTATTCATGATGTTAGAAAGGAGAATAGTTAACAGGAGATTTATCATAATATTGATATCAATTTTTAAAATGGTACTCAAAATGTTTTAAAGAAATACTTTTTCTTTAAAGATATTGATTGGAACGAAAGGTTGCTCGACTCCTGTGGGAAATGCGGGAAGGCTGAGACCCCACAGGAACGGACGTGACGAGGAGGCTCAGCTCCACGCCCCACGGAAAGCGAGCATCCTGTAGTGGAAATCAAGGTCATGTTATTCATTTTTACCAAAATAAAAAGAGTGCTTTAATAGCACTCTTTTTTATCGATCAATATCAATTGTAAATCGATATCGGTCTGCTCTGTAAATACAGCTAACATATTCAAGTGGTATAGCATCATTAATAAATGTAACTTGATGTAATTCTAAAGCTGGTGACTCCTCAGCCACTTCAAGAATTAATGCATCTCTTTCCGACATTAAAGATGCTTTAATCCATTTAGTGGCCTTTTTAATTGAATAGCCTAATGTAACTTCAAAAAACTCGTACAAAGAGTGATTCAATGCTTTTTCATCAATACGATTTACTAAATGTTTAGGTAAATAAGTAGTTTCTATGGCAATTGGATGATCATTCGCTAAACGGCATCTTTCAATTTTAAATACTTCAGAGCCAGCTTCAATTGATAATACTTCTGCCAAGTATTCATCGGCTTCAATTGTAGAAAACCCAAGTAACTTATTTGTTGGTGTTAATCCAATCGATGTAATATCTTCCGAAAAACTCCTTAATGATTTTAACGATTCTTCAACTTCTATTCCATCTTTAACAGAAACAAACGTACCAATTCCTCGCTTACGACTTACTAAAGATTCTTTAACAAGATTATTTAAAGCTTGTCTTATTGTCATTCTGCTAACGTTTAACATCTCACTTAATGTTTGCTCAGAAGGAATACGCTCACCAGGCTGCCATTCCCCTGAATTAATTTTTTGCTTTAAAATCTCTTGAATTTGGAAATAAATCGGTAACGGAGAATTTTTATCTAGTTTAATCATTATTTACGACAAAGTGAGTATGCTTCTTCATCAACAATAACTGTTACATTAGGATGGTTTTGAAGTGCAGTAGCTGGACAATTCGTATCTACTTTTCCAAATAACATTTCCTTAACAGCTTCTGCTTTTTTAATTCCTGAAGCAACTAAAATAATTTCTTTAGCTTTCAGAATTGATCCGATTCCCATTGTTACAGCATGAGTAGGTACATCCTCTTCATTTTCAAAATAGATTTTATTTGCATTTCGTGTTGATTCTGTCAGTTCAACGATATGCGTTGGAGTATTAAATGATGTTCCTGGTTCATTAAATGCAATATGTCCATTCTCACCAATACCTAAAAGTTGTAAATCTACAGGATGCTTTCTAAGAATTTCTTCGTAATTTTTACAAGCTTCTTCTAAATTTTTTGTATTTCCATTAGGTAAATGATTTTCTTTAAATTTTAGATGACTAAATAGTTGATCTGCCATATATGTGTGATAACTAGTTTGATCATCTTCTGCTAATCCAACATATTCGTCAAGATTCACAGTAATTACATTTGATACATCAGGTTTATGAATACGAAATTGCTCATAAATCCCTAGTGGCGAACCACCAGTTGCAAGACCTAACGTAAATTCCACTTTCCCTTTAAATGCGTTTACCATTTGTTCGTATGCTACTTTTGAAATTTCTTCTGCATTTTTTACAACGATTACGTTCATAAAGTCACCTCATTCATTGATTTACCTTGTCTAGTAGTATTAATTACGAAAAACTCTGGAGTCATTTGAACAAAATCAGCATCTTTACCTTGTTCTAATGCACCTTTATGCTTTAAGCCGAATTCTTCAGCCTGATTTATTGACGTCATCTGAACTGCTTCCTCAGGTGTACAACCCGTAAACTTCATAATATTTCTAAATGCTTCATCCATTTTTAAAATACTGCCTGCTAGAGTACCATCTTTTAGTCTAGCACTGTTATTTTTTACAAATACAGGTTGACCACCTAATTCATACTCACCATCTTCTAATCCTTTTGCTCTCATTGCATCCGTTATTACACTAATTTTTTTAGGGCCTTTTAAACGATATGCAAGTTTTACCATATCCGGATGAATATGAATTCCGTCTGGAATTACTTCTACCATTACTTGATCATCAAGTAATACATGACCTACTGTCCCTACTTCTCGGTGATGCATTGGTCTCATTTGGTTATATAAATGTGTGGCATGTGAAATATTTCTTCCTTCAAAATCAGCACCAATTGCATCAGAATGACCTACTGTCCCAACAACACCAGTATTTTGAAGCTCTGCTTCTAGCTCTTTTGCACCTTCAACTTCTGGAGCATAAGTTACCAATTTTATTAAACCACCTGAAGCGTCTTGCCATTCTTTAAATAATTCAACATCAGGTTTAATAATGTATTCTAATGGTTGTGCTCCGGCCTTGTCCTTATTCACAAATGGACCTTCTAAATGAATCGATTCAAAATGAGCTCCTAATTTCTTAGCTTCCTTTAAGGACTTCAATGCATTTTTAATATTCTCTTTAGATTGCGTCATAGTTGTTGGAAAAAAGGTTGTTACCCCTTCTTTCATCATTTTTTTACTCATCGTAACCATTGTGTTTGGATTAGCATCCATTGCATCTACATCATATGCACCATGAATATGAATGTCGATCATTCCAGGGATTATAACTGTACCAGTTCCATCGATTATTTCTTCACCTTCGCTTATAAAGCTTTCCATGTGTTCAATACGTGTAATTTTTTCATCATAACGAATGTAACCATTTTCAATTACTTCTGTTCCTGTATAAATCTTCACATTAATAATTGATTTCATATGTTCTCCTCTTTCCTATTCATAAGAAGTCTTTATCAATTTAACAATATAGAAAATAGTGTTTACTTAATCATCATTCACATTCCATTGAGAAAAGAAAGCTGATTTCTACATCCTCATTTTAAGTTATATACACCTAGTTGTCTATACTACCTAAGTGAATTTTTTGTAAAATATACTGCTATTTGTTCATAAATAGTAAAATATCGTTCACTTGTTCTTTTGATTAGAACCTTTGGTGAGGGATTCACAATTTCAGAATACATATGGGACAAAATGAAAAGTATTGGTATTTTCCTCATGGATTCACCAATACTTCTTTTTTTTCAATATATAATTTTTGACCATTCGTTGATAATTCTATATCTCCATATTCAACTGTAGAAAATTGCTGAATCCCTAAATGGTTTAATCTCTTCATTACTGATCGATGTGGATGACCAAATAAATTAAATCGATCATATGAAAGGATTGCAACTACTGGGTTTACTGCAAAAAGAAAAGCCTCTGATGTAGAAGTCGATGAACCATGATGTGGTATTTTTAATACTTGGGCATCAATATTATCATGTTTAATTAGACGTTCTTCTGCCTTTCTTTCAATATCTCCTGTTAATAAGATTGAAATATCATCATATTTGACTTTTAGAACAATCGAACTATTGTTATTTGAGTATGATTTTTTTCCACTATTTAAAACTGTAATTTCTACGTTTGGATCAAGTTCTATTTTATCATTTAGCTTAGCAATACGAATTGGAATATTTTTTTGATACGCTTCTTTTTTATACAAATAATATGAGTGGGAATTATATTTTTTTCCACTATCTAGGATATTTTTTACTTTAACCCTATTCATTACTTTTAATAATCCACCAATATGATCAATATCTGGATGAGAACTGACAAGTAAATCAACTTCACTAATATGAAGTTTTTTAAGCTTTTTTATGACAACACCGCCATGTTCAACATCTCCTCCATCAATAAGTACTGTCTTCCCGTTTGGTAAGATCATTACCATACTGTCTCCTTGTCCTACGTCAAAAAAATATACTAATAATGGATGAGTAATATAGCCATAATTAGTTGTTCTTGCCTCAATCGTTAATTTGTTGCTAAAAATTGTTGTAAAAAAAATAAAGAAAAAAATTATTAGAGAATAAAGTCTTCGATTCTTCTTCATTCACCCTTCCTCCTAATAATATTTTCTCATCGTGAATTCAAAAGTATGTATGTGAGGGTAAAATAAGTTGGATTATGAGTATTCTTCATATCGATTCAATTATTCATAGCACTTTATTACTTTCTCTTTTTCTGAAGTATAATAACCTCTTAAAAAGAAGGTTGATTTCCGTTCCAGGATGCTCGCTTTCCATGGGGCGTGAGGTGAGCCTCCTCGGCAAGCTGCGGGGTCTCCCCCTTCCCGCTACTCCCATAGGAGTGAAGCACATTCCACTCCAATCAATATCTTTAAATATTCTAAATTTTAAACAATAAAATCTTTTATGAAATGTCTTTGTAAAATATAAACAATTAACATAAAAAGAAATAAAAAAACGCTGTAATACAGCGTTTTAAAATACTTCTTCAAGTCTTTTTACAACGAATAGCGATTCACTAACTTGGATTGTGGTTTGATTTGTAATATATATGCCATGCATACCTAATTTCAAGGCAGGTGATATTTCATTGATAAAGTTATCCCCGATCGAAACAACTTCATGTGGCAATACATTAAATCTTTCCATTATATTCTTATAATGTTTTTCTGTTTTTAATGGTTTCTTTCCATCGGTAATTTCTAAATGGAACAAATCAGTTAATCCCAGTAATTTTAATAGTCTAGTTACGTCTTCACGATCTGAGTTCGTTAATAAAACGATTTTTTTTGAATCTTTTATCTTGTTTAATCCTTCTTTTAATCCTTTAATAAATGGGATATTAAAATCCTCAGTGGCCATATATTCTTTCGTTTTATCATAACAATGGTACACATCTCTTGCTCCATAATGATAACTTGTTACTAAAGGTATCCACCATCCATCTCCAATTGGAATAAATGGTAGTTCATAATTAACTTTTTCAAGATAGTCCGCTTCTAATTCATCCTTTGAAAGAAGCTGTCCTTCCCAAGTAAAAACCTGAATTGGTTTTAACGTTATTGGATCCAAAGAAATGATTAAATCTTTCTCTGAATCATAAATTTTACCGATTGTTAATGCATGATCATAATCTTTTATTTTTTTATAATCTCTTAAAAAGGATTCTCGTTTATCTGGACTAATCTCATTTGCTAATAATTCAGCATAGTAATCGTAATGTTCAGTACCATCATATAAAGTACCATCTAAATCGAATACTAATACTTTTGATTTCATTAATAGATTGTGCATTCCCTACTCCTTAGTTAACTTTGTCATTTACATCTAGAAGATAATTAAATGTTTTATTTTCATCATTTAAATCAAATTCATAAAATATTTTATACATTCCTGCTTTCGGTAAATCAAGTTCATATTTTACCTTTGATTTTTTTTCTGGATTATTAATTTGTTTGAAATATGTACCGTCATCTTTAATAATATAAAATTGATGATTACTGAATTTAGAATGCCTTTTAAATTGATCGAAGTTGAATGTAATTTTACTCTTTGTTTTCGGAAAAATTGAAGTATATAACAAAGATACTCTGTAATCACTCGTCTTCTTCGTTAAAATTGAAGTTGGATAAAGATTATCATTTTCCTCTTTATTCATTTGGAAAATCTTTGTATCAATCGTTTGATCATTTAAAAATATACTTACAAAATACGGAGTTTTTTTCTTAAACGTATACTTAAAAGTAAAATGATTATTTCCATTATAAACTGGATCGATCACTTTATAAAAATCTAACTTCTCTGAAGTAATAAAAATTTTAAGATTGTCACGTTGTGGTACGCTCATTGATCTCGAAATGATACTTACTTCCTGACTACTTTCTTTTGAGGTAAGATGCCAATTAACTTTTTGAACTTTAAGTGAACTTACTTGATTACCATTAGACAGTATACTATGGTTAAGAAGACGGTTACTAATTAATAGAATAATTAATATAGCAAGACATATAGTTTCAATAAATCGAAATTTCATAAATCATTCTCCCTTTAATAGATGTAATTAGCATTTTTCTTTCTATTAATAAGTAAGCTTAATTTCTTATTGTAATCTCTTTCATTATTTTCTTACATATGCAATAATTAATATTCGCCATAAATTATCAGTATTGGTTAAATCTGTATTTTTTCAAAATACTATATTTAATATGTACTACGTTGAACCTACTATTTCCTTTAAGTAGCCATTCAAATTAAGAATGTTTTTTATTGAACTGTAGAAACTAATATACTGATAACAAATAGGTTATTTTATTTAGATTTAATAGGAGGATAAATAAATGAGTATACATATTGGTGCTGAACAAGGCGCGATTGCGGATAAAATTTTATTACCAGGTGATCCATTAAGAGCTAAATATATTGCAGAAACATTTTTAGAAGACGTAGTCTGCTATAATGAAGTTCGTGGAATGCTTGGTTTTACTGGTACATATAAAGGTCAAAGAATTTCAGTTCAAGGAACTGGAATGGGTATACCATCTATCGGAATTTATGTAAACGAATTGATTAACAGCTATGGTGTAAAAACATTAATTCGCGTAGGTACTTGTGGCGGAATTCAAAAAGATGTAAAAATACGTGACGTAATCATGGCGATGACAACTTGTACAGATTCTAATATGAATCGCCAAACATTCCCTGGTTTTGATTACTCTCCATGTGCTAGCTTTGATTTACTAAAAAAAGCTTATGATGGAGCTGTTAGTAAAGGATTAAATGTAAGAGTAGGAAATATCCTAACTTCTGATATTTTCTATAGAGAAAGTATGGACATGTATCAAAAATTAGGAGAATACGGAGTTCTTGCAGTAGAAATGGAAACAACTGCATTATACACAATTGCAGCTAAACATAATGTAGATGCACTTACTGTACTAACTGTAAGTGATCATATCTTCACTGGCGAAGAAACATCTGCGCAAGAAAGACAAACTACTTTTAACGATATGATTGTTATTGCTCTAGATGCAGCGATCGCATAAAATCATATGAATTGATTGAGCTTTTAGGCAAAGACAGCGACGTAGTTACACTGATTTAAAACCTAAAATTGGTAACTAAGTCGAGTTTTCTTCATCGCTCCTAATTTATACTTTATTATTTTGTTAAAAAGCCGGAATAGTATAATATTCCAGGCTTTTTTTTATTTATTAATATTATGATAACTTATTATTCCACTTTTTGTTCAATCAAAGGTACAATAGCAATATCGAATTCATAGTAAGGATGGTTATATATGAAGAAACAGCAATCAATCTTATTTTTCACATGGATTGTAAGCATTATTGCAACACTAAGTAGTTTATCATTTTCGGTCATAAATCATTGGACACCTTGTTCGTTATGCTGGTATCAGCGTATTTTTATGTATCCAATCGTTTTTATCGTAGGAATTGCATTTTATAAAAATAAAATGAAAGATGTAATTTATGTTCTTCCATTATCATTAATTGGTATGTGTATTTCAATCTATCATATTTTAATCCAAAAAGTACCTGCTCTGAAGGAAACAGCAACACAATGTGGTCCTGTTCCTTGTACTGGCGATTATTTAAATTGGTTTGGATTTATTACAATTCCAATGTTAGCATTTGTTGCTTTTCTACTAATTAATATTTGCTGTATTACAATATTACGAAAATCAAATTAAAATAATTCAAGCTGCTCGGTTGAAGAAGGTCCAAATTCGATACCAAGCAGCTTCATTAATTGTTTTGCATTATCCGCTGCATCTCCACCAGAATTATTATTAAAAAGGATACAAAGTTCCTTCGAGTTTTTTGCTAAATGTTCAATTCGGTCTACCCATTCTAAAAGTTCTTCCTCGTTATATCGATATAAATAACGAACTTCACGCCAATTTTCTTGCCCGTTATGATTCCAACCGTAAATATTTCGTCCATGAAACCGGATTAAAGTTAATTCTGGATTCGTAGGATGAAGTACAATTGGTATACTTCCTGTACCTGCTTGAGGTTCATCACAAATTGAATGAATCCACCCCTCGTTTTTCATAAATTCTAAAGTTTGGTCATGATATTGAGAATAAAACCAAGATTGATTCCTAAATTCTAAAATTGCCGGTAGATCTTTTAACTTACTTTTTAGCGTTCTTAATAATTCAACATTCTCTTTTTTACAATTAAACCACGGAGGAAATTGAAACAAGACACCTTTGAGTTTATTAGCTTCTATTAAAGGCTGTATCGATTCCAAAAATGGAGTTAAAAGCAATATTTGTTCTTCTTTTGAATAATTTTGCCTCGAATGTCCAGTTATACCACCATAAGCTTTTACAATAAATGAAAAGTCAGCTGTTGTTTGATTTACCCATTTTTGATAGTTTGATTGTGGCATAATGCTATAATAGGAAGAATCAATTTCAACAATTGGAAAATGAGTACAATACTGTCTTAATTTTTTTGATGAGTGAATCCGCTCAGGATATAAGCTATCATGATCACCCCATCCAGTAACCCCAATTTTAATTTCCATAATCCGCTCCAAATTTTTATATTCTTAATCTTAACATTTCTACTTAATACTTGTATAAAGTTTCAATATAGATAAAATCTTTTTAACTTCTACTAATATATTTTTAAGATCAATCTTACCCATATTTGGTCACTGTACCATTGTTCGCACCTTCAAATCCCCATACAATAACCCTTATTGGCCAATTTCATGATAGAGAGTATTATTAAATAATTATTTTAAATTTTCTTTAAAATAAACAGTAGAGTTTGATATAATGTCTAAGGTATAAACTTATTTTAGTAGAAATTGGAGTAAAGTGTAAATGATAAACGAGACAATGAATGATTTAAAAATTAAAATAGCTGAACTTGAAGAACAAATAAAATCGTATGAAAACATTTTAAGTACAATTACTTCTGGCTCTATATTTTCAAAAGAAACTCGTGAATTATCAAACACATATCATTCATCAAGAGAAACAAGTTTTTCTAAAACAACGAATGAAATTGAAGAAAACCTTCCATTACATACAAAATTCTCTACCTTTTTAACGAATAGTAAAAGAACTTTACAATCGATCTACGACGCATTTCCACACCACATTTTATTTATTGATAAAAATGGGATTATTACGTTATATAACCAACAAGTTGCGTTAGATTTTAAAATTACAAGATATGAATTTATTGGACGACCTATTAAAGACCTTTTAAAAGTTGGAGAAAAAGATATTTTCATTCTCCAAACACTACAAACAGGTGAAGAGTTTTATAATAAAGAAATATTAAATATAAGCTATGGGATCATTAATACTCGTATTATCCGTGATTTAAATGGAGATATTTTAAGAGTAGTAGGTGTATTTCATAATTTAAATGACGCTAGAGAATCCGAAAAACTAGCTATGTCAGGTAGAATTGCTGCTGGTATTGCCCATGAAGTTCGTAATCCTCTTACGACGGTTAGAGGGTATTTACAATTTTTACAAGAAGATGCACCTGTTCAATATAAACAATTATTTAACGAGCTATTAATTCCAGAATTGGATCGAGCAAATGGTATTATAACTGACTTTTTATCCATTACTAAAAACTCAAAATATAAACCAGAACCAATTAAAATAAATCATTTTTTAACAAATCATATTAAGCAATTATTCTTTAGTGAGACTGTATTAAATAATGTTAACGTTCAATATAACCTATCAAATGAATTAAATGAGCACAATATTTACTTTGATCGGAACCAACTCGTTCAAATATTTTTAAATTTATTCCATAATGCAATTGATGCTAAAAAAGATGGGCTACTTACCATTAATATCGCAACTTTTATTGAAAATGATGTGATCTATATTGCTTTTAAAGACAATGGTTCAGGGATACCTCCTGCAGATTTACCATACATATTTGATCCATTCTTCTCAACTAAAGACGATGGAACCGGACTTGGTTTATCACTAACAAAGAAACTAATTCAAAATCACAATGGAACAATTTCTGCTTTTAGTGGTAAAAATGGTACGACTTTTACGATTTCATTACCAGTGAGAGACAATCGTTCATAATGATTAAAAATAAAGAAAACTCGTCGACTGGCGAGTCTTTAGGCAAAGACTGAGGCTTAGTTGCACTCATACTTAACACCAGAAATTGGCAACTAGATCCAGTTTTCTACACCTAATAAAAAAAGACCAAAAATCAAATTTTGGTCTTTTTTTATTATACTGTTAAAATAATTTTCCCTGTAGATTTTCTGCTTTCTAATAAATCATGAGCTAGCTTTCCATCTTTTAGTTCAAATATTGTTGGTTCTTGTACAAGTAATTCTTTATTCGCGATCCAATTAAATAGTTCATTACTTCTACGTATTCTTTCTTCTTTAGAGATTAGGACATTCCATAAGTCCCCACCTGTTATTGTTTTTGAAGTATCCATTAACATTCTCGGATCAATATGTACTGGATCTCCCCCAGCCATACCATAAAATACAACTGTTCCGTGAATTTTTGTTGCTTCAAAACTATCCATTATCGTAGAACCTACTGATTCATAAACAACATCTACACCATTTTTTTCTTTTGTAAATTCCTTTGTAAGAGAAACCCAATTATCATTATATAAGAATACTTCTTTTGCTCCAATGGATAATGCTTTTTCTCTCTTTTCCTGAGAGGACGTTAAACCAATAACTTCCCCACCTTTTAATCGAATCATTTGCGTCAACAATTGGCCAACGCCACCTGCTACTGCATGGACAAGCGCAGTATCTCCAGGTTTTATTTTATAGCTATCATTAATTAAATAATGAGCTGTTAATCCTTGTAGCATAATGGAAGCAGCAATTTCAAAACTAATTTCTACAGGGATTGGTACAATATGAGTTTCTTTTGCAGCAACATATTCTGCATTTGCATAAGGTACATCTGCAAACGCAACGCGATCTCCTACTTTATAGCCTGTTACATCCGAACCAACCTCTGAAATAACTCCTGAGCCCTCGTAGCCTAAAATATATGGAGGATTTCCAGCTAAATGATAATTTCCTTTTCGACGATATATATCAGCAAAGTTAACGCCTACAGCCTTCATTTTGATTAATACTTCATCATTTGAAATTTTCGGTGTTGCTATTTCTTCATATGTTAATACATCCGATTGACCAAATTCTCTAAAAACTAGTGCTTTCATTTTCATTCGTCCTTACTTTTAAAATTCAAAAACAAAATCCTCATCTGTTAATTTTTCCACAGTAACTGCTTTTACATACCCATTACCTTTTACAGAAAAGAAATCGTGATTTTTAGTATCTGTTTTTAATCCATTCAATACAATTGGATTAATATCTTCTTCTTCGAAATAATAATCAAATCCTAAGTTCATTAACGCTTTATTTGCATTGTATCGGATAAACTTATTAACTTCTTCAACTAAACCAATTGAAGTATATATCTCTTCCGTATATTGTAATTCAATATCATATAGTTGAACTAATAATGACATTGTTTCATTGAAAAGTCGAGTTTTTTGCTCCTCCGAGAATTTTTCATATATTTGTTGAGCTAGTAATCCTACAAAGACACCATGAATACTTTCATCCCTTAAAATAAGATTAATAATTTCTCCACTAGCTGTCATTTTTCCTTGTCCTGCTAAATATAGCGGGAAGAAAAATCCACTGTAAAATAAATAACTCTCTAAAAATACACTTGCAACCATTGCCATATATAATTCTTCATCTGACACATCACGTTTTAATAATGTTAAATAATATGAAGAAATCAATTCGGATTTTTTAGTAAGGACAGGGTGTTCATCTACCCATTTGAATAACTGATCTATTTCATCTTCAGTTGCAAGGGTTGTAAATATATGTGAATAACTTTTAGCATGTACTTCTTCCATAGCGCCCATGAAAGCTAGTACACTTTTAGCTTGTAAGTTTTTAAGATGAACTAAGATTAATGGCATCCCTTCTCCGCCTTGCTTAGTATCTAATAATGTTAATCCACCTAATACTTTTTTAAACGCTTCTTGCTCTTCAATTGATAAATTGTTCCAAGTATTTTTATCTGAGGAAACAACGATTTCTTCTTCAGTCCAAAACTGAGAAAGGTTTTGTTTCCAAAACACTAGGCTAAAGTCATCTTCTTTTTTATTCCAGTTTACTGCTTTCATCTATATTATCCCCCTAA
Organism: Gottfriedia luciferensis; assembly: GCF_002156865.1. Lineage (GTDB taxonomy): Bacteria > Bacillota > Bacilli > Bacillales > Bacillaceae_G > Gottfriedia > Gottfriedia luciferensis. The sequence continues at coordinate 146,120 of NZ_NCTA01000003.1, forward strand.
TCATAAAGAAAGCTCGATGATATAGAACAGATTGCACGAAGCATTCTATATTCGAGCTTTACAATTTAGATCATCAAGTAATTTAATTTGGCTTCATTATAAATATCGACTATTTATCGTAACTCATTAAGTCTAAAGTTAAACTGAGCAACTTATACATTCTTCAACACTTAATTTACGAGTTCGTGTGTAATATAAACTTTTTAATCCTTTTTTATTAGCATAAATATAATATCTAGCTAGTTCTCTCGTAGAAATATCACTATTTACATATAAAATTGTACTGATACCTTGATCTACGTGTTGTTGAATTTCAGCAATTAAATCAATTAATTTAAATTGGTTTATATCATATGCTGATTTATAGTACCAAAAGCTATTTTTTGATAAATAAGGCATTGGATAATATGTTGTAGAGTTTGCATATGTTCTAGATTCAATGACATTTACGATCGGCATAACTGATGATGTAGCGTTTTGAATATAACTAATTGATTGTGTAGGTGCAATTGCTAAACGATAACTGTTGTATAAACCATACGCTTGTACTTGCTTACATAATGTTACCCAATCAAATTCATTAGGGATATAAATTCCATTAAATAACTCTTTTACTTTTTCTGTTTTCGGTTCATATGAATTCGACGTATATTTTTCGAAGTAAGTACCTTTTGCATACTCACTTTTTTCAAAATCCTTGAACGTTTTTCCAGTTTCTTTAGCGATTAACATACTTTTTTCAATTGAATAAAAATTCATCATCATAAAGAAAGTATTTGCAAAATCTTTTGCTTCTTCACTTTCATATGCGATTCCGTTTTTCGCAAAAAATCCATGCAAATTCATTGCACCTAAACCAACTGAATGAAGTTCTTCATTTGCTTTTTTAACAGTAGGTGCATTATCTATTTCTGTCATATCTGAAACTGCAGTTAATGCTTCAATTCCAACATGTACAGATTCTCTTATTGATTTATTTTCCATTACGTTAACGATGTTTAATGAACCTAAGTTACAATTCACATCTCGTTTAATGACATCTTCTTCACCGTAGTTATTGATTTCAGATGTTTCTTGAACTTGAAAAATTTCTGTGCACAGATTAGACATTTTTATATCGCCGATATCCTTCAATGCATGCTGTTGATTTGCATTACTCTTATACATTAAGTATGGATATCCTGATTCTAATTGAATAGCAGCAATTTTAACTAAAAGGTCACGAGCATTTAAATCTAGTTTTTTCTTTTTAACTCTATCATTTGCTACTAATTCGTCATATCTTGCATCTAGATCAAAGTCATCTAAATGGATCCCGTATTCTTTATATACAGTGTACGGTGCAAACACATAAAATGGTTCGTTTTTCTCAGCTAATTCAAAGAATTTGTTTGGTACGATTAAACCAATTGAAAGTGATTGAATTCTACTTTTCTCGTCAGCATTGATTTTCTTAGTATCTAGAAATTCAATTACGTCCCAATGGAAAATATTTAAATATGAAGCACCAGCACCTTTACGTTGTCCAAGCTGGTTCGCGTATGAAAATGAATCTTCCAAAAGTTTCATAACAGGAACTACACCGCTAGCAGCGTTATCGATCTCTTTAATTTGTTCACCACGAGCTCTTAACTTCGATAAGTTTAAGGCAACTCCTCCGCCTATTTTTGACAGTTGCATTGCTGTATTAATTTGAAATCCTATTGAGTTTAAACTATCATCCATTTCAAGTAAGAAACATGAGACTAACTCTCCTCTTCTACTTCTACCAGCATTTAAGAATGTTGGAGTAGCGGGTTGATAGTTTTGTTGAATCATCATTTTTGCTAACATTAATGCTTTTTCAATATTACCTCTTCCTAAATATAGCGCAACGATCGCAACTCGATCTTCATATCCTTCTAAGTAAAACTTTCCATCATTTGTTTTTAGCGCATAATCTTTAAAGAATTTTGATGCAGCCATATATGATTGGAATGTGAATTCAGCACTGTAAACCAACTCATATAATTTCTCTATTTCATTAAAGGAGTAGTCTAACTCAACATTATAATAATAGTTTTCTTGAATCATATAGTTTAAGCGTTCTTTTAATGAAGAAAACTGAATTTTTTTATCTTCAACTTCTTTTAAGAAACAAAGTAACGCTTCTTTATCTTTCTCTAGATCAAAAAAACCATCTTTTTTAATCGTTAATTCATTATTCAGCTCAATATGTCTCAAGCTTTTCCACTCCCTCAATAAAATATTGTACATCTCGACTTGTCCCTGACAGTTCAAACTTTGATAACACTGGAACTTGATAGTCTGATGCTATTTTATCTGCACTAGCTGCAAAAGAATCTCCCCAGTTTTTATTACCACTTGCACTGACTGCTTTTAAATACTCAGAATTATTTTTCAAAAAAGTACTTACTGTTTCAGGTACATTACCAAATCCTGTAGTATAAGTTACGAGAATATACGGTTCTTCAATTTTTAATCCATCTTTTATTTGGATTGACGGCATTCTAATTTTATTGACAAATCGTTTAACATTGCCAGTCATTGAACTGTAAACTATCACCATATTATCACCCTCGTTAATATGTAAGAATATTGAAAATACTTATGTTATATACCTACATATTGTATTATCTTTTTAGAACAAACACAATATATAGTTCTTAAAATATAAAAAGAAACATTTCGACAATTTATCTCGAAATAAAACAATAAGTGAAATTTAACAAATTATGGAGAAGAGTGCAATAAAGTGTAAAACGATTTTTTTGTCAATTGACCTAAATGTCATTTCACAAAAAAAGTACTCATTAACACCTTGCGAAATAAGAAAAAAAGCTAAAAAAACTTTTTTTTTTCGCAAACTTTTAATGGGTACTTGATTAAAATAATATAATTTTTACAATTCTATTAACTTCTAGCTTCTTTTAAATAAGTATAAATTACACCGCCGCCATGCTGAGCAATTCCACGAAAATGCTTAAAATCTTCTCGATTTACGATTATTTGTCTGAAATTTAAAAAGTCTTCTTTTGTCACACTAATTTCTGAAATTTCTCCATTAATTAGCTGATTTATTAAATGATTCATTTCATTTTGTTCCATATACTCACCCTTTATCATTAGATCGATTATATTAAAAAAAACATACTCTCTTCTAACATTAACAAAGAATGGATTGATTGAAAACTAAATCGATACATCAAGAATTTTTTCAGTTACGACTAAATTCAAATTTTTATTGTTTATTAAAATCACTTCACTTTTACCGTTTTTTAAAACTAAAAATGCTTTAGGAATGATTTCAACACCTGTTCCAAGAGAAGCAAATTCAAATGAAGAATGAGCTTCTCCGAGTACTACATGCATTTCAAAAAATGGTATTAATATAATGTTTTCAAAAAATAAAACCGGATCACCAATCAATGTATTGTTGCTTACTAAATCCTTTAATTCATTTGAAATTTCTACTTTAAATTCTTTAAACCATTCATTCAACAAACTTACCTCCAGAAAGTGCTACAACCATTTTTGCCTTTCAAAAGGTTTTTAAACATAATTTCCCATGAAAATAGACTTAATTGTAAAAAAATTTAAATTTTCTCTTTACCTTTAAACCGTTTTCATGAATAATAGAAGGTGTCAAGTCAAAACTTTGTTAGGAGATATGCTCATGAAAATTGCAGAAGCAGGAAATATCATTGAGTTTAAACAGGGGTTAAAAGGTAGAGTACAAAAAGTAAATAAAAATTCTGTCATCGTTGACATATCCATAATGGAAAACTTCAGAGATTTAGAAATGGAACCACTTACGGTTGTAAACCATAAAAATTATAAAATAGTAATAGCTGCAGAATAACGATATTACTAATCAGTTTAATACGATCTTTTTACAAGTTATAATCTACATAGTTTTTATTTCTATTAAAATTTTATAAGATTTCTTTTCAAATCCGTCTTAGGTCCCGTGTGTATCACGGGACTTTTTTTTATTATTACAAATAATAATGCAATTGTGGATTTCAACCATTCATTCTTAAGTAGAGGAGATGGCTATTTTGTTTCTTTGTCCAATTCTTTAAAAGATTTTACTTTATCATGTGGATTATGGTTCGTCTTTCTCTCATTCCAAAAACGTTCCTTTTCTTTTTTTGATTTTGTCATTTTCGTCACTCCTAAAAAGAAATATCGTTTCATTTTATCATTTCACATATTTGTAAAATCTATGTTATTTATTTTTTTACATAGGTCATTTTTTAAAAAAATTATCAGAAGTAACATAAAAAAAGAGAAAGGAATTAATCCTTTCTCTTTTTATTTTTGGCTCTGTTAAAAAAGAATATTGATTTAACAGAACATTACTTATAAAAGTAGAAACTATACTTATAAGTTTTGATCATTTACACCTGCTAACCATCTATTAACAGGTTCTAGTGTTTTCTCGATGCAACCATCATTAAATGGTGATTCTAGCTTCGCTTCTTTAACTAATCCTAAAAACGACTGACTACCACCCAATTGGCAAAGTCCAACATAATCTGACCAAGCTGCATCTCGATCTTCATGCATTTTATTCCAAAATTGGAGTTCACAAATTTGAGCTAATGTATAGTCGATATAATAAAACGGCGATTGATAGATATGGCCTTGTCTTTGCCATAATCCACCTTTTTCTAAATAGCTGTTCCCATCATTAACTCGATGAGGTAAATATTTTTCTTCAATACTTTTCCACAGACTATGACGTTCTTCTGGTGTTAACTCAGGGTTTTCGTAAATTTTATGCTGGAATTCATCTACAGCCACACCATAGCTTATAAATGTTACTGCGCTACTTAAATGTGTAAAATAATATTTTTGTGTATCTTCTTTAAAGAAGTTTTCTTGCCATGGCCAAGTGAAAAATTCCATACTCATCGAATGAATTTCACAAGCTTCGTAAGTCGGCCAATTATACTCAGGTGTCTCAAATTTACGGCTTTCATAAACTTGGAACGCATGACCTGCTTCATGAGTTAATACATCGATATCTCCAGAAGTCCCGTTAAAATTCGAGAAAATAAACGGCGCTTTATAATTTGGAATATACGTACAGTATCCTCCACCTTGTTTTCCTTCTTTAGCTACTAAATCAAGTAGATTTTCATTAAGCATAAATTGGAAAAATTCACTTGTTTCTTTCGATAATTCATCATACATTTTCTTTCCATTTTCAATAATCCACTCAGGATCACCTTTTGGAGTGGCGTTACCAGATACAAATTCGAATTTATCATCGTAATAATACAGTTGTTCTACTCCAATTCTTTTTGCTTGACGCTCTCTTAATTCGGTAGCAATTGGAACAATTGTTTCTAAAACTTGCTCTCTAAACTTCTTAACATCATTTGCATCATAATCAGTTCTCATCATTCGTGCATAACCAAGTTCAATAAAGTTAGAAAAACCTAATTTTTTTGCAATACGAGTTCGGATTTTTACTAATTTATCATAAATCTCATCAAATTTGTCTTGATTCTCTGAGAAGTAACCGAAGTATGTATCACAAGCAGACTTTCTAACTTCTCGATCTTTGTCTTCAAAATATGCCGAAATTTGTGCTAACGTTTTCACTTCTCCATAGAATGGAAGTTTAGCCGCAGCGACTAACTTTGCATATTCAGTCGTTAATTTATTTTCTTCCTGTAAATCTGGTATTACCTCTTCGCTTAGTATTTTAACTTCACATTCCGCTAAGGCAAATAATTGGCTTCCATATTTTTCTTCAAGCTGTTCTCTAAATGGTGAGCCAATTAATGCTTTATAGTATTGTTGTCCATATGATTGAACAATTGGTGTATTCTCATCAAAGAATGCTTGCTCATCTTCATAAAATTTGTCGTTCGTATCTACAGAATGGCGAACTGCACATAAATTTTCCATCGTTGAAAATTCATTTCTTAAATCATTAATTTCATTCATTGCTAATTCTTGTTCATAGACCGTAGAAGCATCATAAAAATTTTGTAATGAACGTTTAAATTGTTCACCGAAATTTTTTATATTTGGTCTAGAGTACTGGTAATTTTGAAAACCCATGTTAATCCCTCCATTTTTTTGTGATATTGCTATTATATAAAAAAACACCTGGTAAAAAAACCTAATTTTTAATAAATTTCTGAAAATTTAAAATTATTTACTTAGAACTAGATAACTATCATTTTCATCCGATACTAATAAGGAGAATTAGTTTAGTGAATAAAAATCATTCAAACACAAGATTTAATACAGAGAGGAACATTTGGGTCTATGGATAAAAGTTCAGTTATTGGAATTATATTAGGTTTTATTGCAGTTGGAGTAGGAATGTTTTTAAAAGGTGTCTCTCCTTCTGTACTTCTTAATCCCGCAGCTACCTTAATCATCGTAGTTGGAACGATTGCAGCTGTCACAATAGCCTTTCCAGCTAGTGAGTTAAAAAGAATACCTAAATTATTTAAAATTATTTTTGGTAATGAAGAAAAGAACAGTGTTTTGGATGTCATCCAATTATTTTCTGATTTAGCTGTAGTTGCAAGAAGAGATGGATTATTAGCATTAGAAGCAAAGCTTAATGAAATTGAAGATCCATTTTTAAAATCAGGTTTAACATTAGCAATCGATGGTCAATCACCTGAATATATTAGAGATGTTTTAGACGAAGAAATTGATGCAATGAAAGAGAGACATAATTCAGGAGCTTTAATCTTTACACAAGCAGGAACCTATGCTCCAACATTAGGTGTTTTAGGTGCGGTAGTTGGTCTAATAGCTGCCCTTGGAAACTTAAGTGATACAGATTTATTAGGACACGCAATCGCAGCTGCATTCGTCGCAACTTTAATGGGGATTTTTACTGGTTATGTATTATGGCATCCATTTGCTAATAAGTTAAAAAGAAAATCAAGATCAGAAGTAAAAAGAAAAGAAATTATGATTGAAGGTATCTTATCAGTTTTAGAGGGACAACCACCTCGTTTAATTGAACAAAAGTTAGCTGTATACCTACCTATTAAGGAACGCTCGTTAATTAATATAAGTGGAGAGAAAATGGATGACTAAGAAGCGAAAAAATCACGATCATGAAGAACATATTGATGAAAGCTGGCTTATCCCATATGCCGACTTGCTAACTTTATTATTGGCTCTTTTTATCGTTTTATTTGCTTCCAGTAGCGTTGATGCAACGAAGTTTAAACAAATCTCTGATTCATTTGAAACAATTTTTAGTGGAGGTAAGGGTGTTATGAATTACCCTTCTGATACAATTCCTGAAAATACAAGTGGATCGTCGAATGAGCATGATAATAGAGGAAATGGAGAGCAAAATCAGAAAGAACTACAAGCTGTTCAAGCTAAAGTTGAAAACTATATCCAACAAAATAATCTAAAGGATATTTTACAAACGAAGTTAACTGATGAAGGCTTATTAATTACGATCACTAATGATGTGTTGTTTGATTCCGGAAGTGCAGTCATTCGTAAAGATGAGCAAAGTATTGCAATTCAAATTTCTAAATTAATAGTAACAAATCCTCCTCTTAGTGTAATCATCTCTGGACATACTGATAATGTTCCTATTAAAAATGAATTATTCCAAGACAATTGGGATTTAAGCGTAACTCGTGCAGTAAACTTTATGAAAATTATGCTCGAAAATAAGAATTTAAAACCACAATCATTTAGTGCGAAAGGGTTTGGTGAATATCAGCCTATAGCAAGTAATGCAACCGAAAGTGGTCGAGCAAAAAATAGACGTGTAGAAATTCTAGTTCTCCCAGCGGGTAAAACAGATCAATCTAAATAATTCTAACAATAAAAATGATTGGCTAGCCTTTTAGGCAAAGGTAGAGGCTTGTTGCACTTATATTTTAACATTAGCAACTACTTCGAGTTTTCTATACCGCTGGCAATTGAATGGTAAATAAAAAAGCTCAATGATGAGCTTTTTTATTTTGATTCATGATATCCAATTTTCTTTAATAAGTGAATTAAGAATTTTTTTTCCTCATTTGAAAGATCACTCATTTGTTCATGTAGAAATTTTTCATGTGCAGGAAAAATTTCTTTCATTAGTTCATTTCCGCATTCCGTTATTTCTGCATAGATTACTCTTCGATCTGCTATACATGGATTTCTCACAACTAGTCCCTTTTTCTCAAGCTTATCTACCACATATGTAATGCTTCCGCTGGCAATAAGTATTTTTTCTCCAATATGCTGTAGTGGCTGGTTTCCTTTGTGATATAAAAGTTCTAGTACTGCAAATTCAGTAGGATTTAAATTAAAACTAGCGATTGATTTGTTTGCTGAATCATTAATTTTTCTATGTGCGCGTGATAATACAATAAATAATTTTAAAGAAAGCTCTATATCTTCTCTATTAGTCTCATCCATATAAGTACCCCTTTAATTTCTTTTACATAATTCATTCTATTTTATTATTTGCTTATTAATTTATATTACGATTTCTTTATTGTAAATGATTTATTTATTTCATTTTGTAATTTCTTTTGATATGAAATGATTAACTCATCCAACTCTTGGCTGGCTTTTAATGTCAATCGCTCGTTTATTCCTCTCGTTTCCGCAAAAAATACCATTTCATCTCTTTTTATTGAAATTGATAATAACAAATGACTGAGTTGAGATTCATTCATTAGCTTATTTCCCTTCTACAGGATAATTTTTCTATTCAGTATGTCATGAAAAGATTTAAATAACCATTTAATTAATATTATTCATTTTAACTATTTTTCTAAAATAGATACAAGTTGAAACCTACTAAGCAAAATTACCTAGTAGGTCTTTTTAGTTTATTAATGACAGCTTATTTTAAAACTTCTTTATTAATAAATTAGACGACTTTCTACGAAATCCTTCTATTATTGATTAATTTTGCTATTTTAAAGACCTGTTAAAAAAAGAAAATTGAACAGTTATTTCTATTATAAATTAAAAAAGCTGAAATGTAATGGAATTTATTAACCATTACAATTTCAGCTTTCTTCCTATCGATTAATTGCCTGCTTTAATTTTATGTCCCTGAATCATCATCATTTTAACTTTATAACTAATAAGAAATTCAATGCCTTCTAGCCATTTTTTTGTTTCCAGTGGATTTCGTCCCCAAACTGTTATACCATGATTTCGAACGAGAACTGCCCCAAAATCATTTGTTAAAAATGGAGTATAAGCACGTTTAAACGCTTCCATATCTTGAGCATTTTCAATGATTGGCACTGATATTTTATTTTCAAAATAGGAGCTTGTTAAAATATGAATCATTTCATTATTCTCAAGCTCTACCTTTCCTTCATCTCCAAATAGTTCAGAAATAACATTATTATCTACAGTATGTACATGGAGCACACAAGTTGCAGATGTTTTTTCATATATGTTGGCATGAACTAATGTTTCGAGTGACGGTTTTAATATTGTATCAAAAACCGGTTCACCTAAGTTATTCACAACAATGAATTCTTCATCACAACGTGCTCGCTTATCTTTCTCATCCGCTGTTACAAGAAATAATAATGGATCATCAGAAATCTTCATTGATAAATTACCGCTTGTTCCATAAAACCAGTCTCTTTTAGCTAAATCACACTTAATATTCGCAAGTTTTTTCCACTGTTCTAGAAATAAACTCATATTTACACCTCCACTTATTTAGACTATCTATTTGGACTCCGTTAAAAATTCAAACTATTCTTACTATTTATCAAAATTATGTCATGTCACGGACTTCATTGTCAATAGTTCTAAGTAAATGAACAAACACCAATTATTTACATCTTTTACCTTTTTTTGATAAGAATTATTGATTTAGTACTTTTTTTACTTCTTGATTAGACAGAACGCCAATTTTATTACATAAATAAGTAAAAAATATTAATTTCCTGTTCATGTTTTTGTCCTTTCTTTCCTTAGGGAAACTTTTTTGCGTTTAGTAAATCATATGATTCATTTGTAAGTTTTGTGAAAAAATTTAAGGGCAGGAACAAGGAAAAGATAAAAGACTTGAGAGAATATGATGATTTCCTCTAAAGTTTTTCTTGTCCTATATGCACGCCTTTCCTGCTTCTTTCCTGCATTTCCTTCCTTTCCTGCTTTTCCCGCCTTTAATATTTTTATTAGTTTATGATAAAATAAATCGACAAAATTATAGAACGAGGTAAAGAAATGAACATTGTTTTAGCAACGTTAAATGCAAAGTATATTCATACTAATTTAGGTATTCGATATATAAAAGCTTATGCCCAACCGGAATATGATATTGAATTAGCTGAATATACAATTAAGGATCCTAGTCTCAATATCATTACAGATTTATATAAGCGAAAGCCAAAAATACTTGGTTTCAGCTGCTATATTTGGAATATCGAACAAACAATTGAAGTCATTAGAATGTATAAAAAAATTGATCCTTCAGTTGTCATTTTTGTTGGTGGACCTGAAGTAAGTTATGATGTCCATTATTGGCTAGATCGAGTAAAAGAAATTGATGTCGTGACGATTGGAGAAGGCGAAATTACTGTTAAAAAATTAATTAAAGCAATTGAAAACGATGAGGATTTAACTTCTATTAGCGGCATTGGTTATCGTGAAGATGGCAAAAATATCATTAAACCTCAAACTGAAAAATTAGATTTAACGACGATTCCTTCACCCTATCGATTTAAAGAAGATTTACCATTTTTAAGTAAAAGAATTCAATATATCGAAACAAGCCGTGGTTGTCCATTTAATTGTCAATTCTGTTTATCTTCTATTGAAGTGGGAGTACGTTATTTTAATAGAGAAGTGATTAAAGATGATATTCGTTATTTAATGGCAAATGGTGCGAAAGTTTTTAAATTCGTAGACAGGACATTTAATATTAGTCGAAGCTACGCAATGGATATGTTTCAATTTTTAATTGATGAACATGTTGAAGGTACTGTATTTCAATTTGAAATTACTGGAGATATTATGCGTCCAGAGGTCATCGAGTTTTTAAATAATCATGCACCTAAAGGTTTATTCAGATTTGAAATTGGTGTTCAATCAACAAATGATGCGACTAACGAGCTTGTAATGAGAAGACAAAATTTTGAAAAGTTATGTAGAACTGTCACGCTAGTCCGAGATGGTGAAAAAATAGATCAACATTTAGACTTGATTGCTGGCTTACCTGAAGAAGATTATAACTCCTTCCGTCAAACATTCAATGATGTTTTTGCTTTGCGTCCTGAAGAACTTCAACTAGGATTTTTAAAAATGCTTAGAGGGACTGGCGTGCGTTTAAGAGCTCATGAGCATAATTATGTATATATGGATTATGCTCCTTATGAAGTTTTAGGTAATAATATTTTATCTTTTGACGATATTGTTAGAATTAAGCAAGTAGAAGACGTTCTTGAAAAATACTGGAACGACCATCGAACAAATAATACGATTGAATACTTAATTGAAAATGAGTTTGAAAGTCCATTTGATTTCTTCCAATTATTTGGTTCTTATTGGGAAGAACGTGGTTGGTCAAGAATTGGGCATCAATTAGAAGATTTATTTAGACGCTTAAATGAATTTTTAACTCATTACGAAATGAAAAATGGTTCACTCGTTAAAGATATTATGAAAATTGATTATTATTTAAATCATAAACACAAGCCTCGTAAACCATGGTGGGATGAAGAAGCAAACACTAATTTTACGAAAGAAATTTACAAAAGAATCATTGAAAATCAAGAAATACTTGGTTCAAAATTTACTGAATTAAAATTAAACGAAAAAGAAATTTATAAACATACTTTGATTGAACCACTTTCATTTGATATTGAACATTTCTTACGTACAAATGAATACCGAACTGGAAATTATGCAATGCTAGTTTATTTTTCGCCAAAAACTTACTCACCATCATTTTATACAGTTGAAGCTTAATACATTGCCAACAACTAGGACAATATTCTTAATGGATATTGTCCTTTTGTATTGATTTCATTTATTAGCAAATAATAAGTAGCAAGTAGAGGTGATATTAAATTGAAAAGAAAAAAAGACAAACCTGAAATTGAATCACCGGTAATGCATGACACATTGCCACATATTTCAAATTTCCCTTCCTTTAAGGGTACAGAAATTAAAATGGAAGAGCCATTCGTTAATTCACAAGGAGTCGTTATTGGAGATAGTAAGTATAGCTCACCAAACTCACCACTAAATAATTGGTCTGAAGAAGTTGATCCTTCAATAATGGCTGGAGACGAATGGGTTCATCCAACGAATGATATTGGATGGGCAAGTAAAGAAAACGCATTACTTCTGGAGTCAAAAAAGAGAGAACCAACAAAACAATTTATGCATCCACAACATGAAACGAAAGATTAAATGCCTGATAGAAAGTAAACAAGGGTGGGGATAGGAAAAATAACATTCTCCTTCCGCACCCTATCCATTAAAACAGTGTGATATTTATATTCCCCTTTTTTTGCACTAACAGCATATGTAATTGTGCTCTGTGGTGTGTAAAGTGAACTAGAATTTCTACTAACCATTCGAATCTAGAATATTCAAGTCCCCAATATGAAGTGACTTTTACAAATAGGTCGTCTTCCTTCATATTTAAATAGGTCTCTTTTATTTGAAATAAGTTTTTTAAAAGTAGGCCCCTCATTCCATCTACCGTTTTACATTTGACAGCTTTATAATAATTTGCCATTTCTTCTTGATTAGCACCACTCATAATTTCTAAATCTGCTCCGATTAACTCACATAAATGCTGCAATACTTCTTCGATTGACTTCTTATCATCAACAGGACGAAAATTCAAATCCTGATCATCTATTAAATCAATCATCTCTAAAACACAATCGACTGAAAAACTCAACTGGTGAATCACATTTTCAACATACATATTATAATTAGCAAAATTAAAAAAATGCCGAAATAAAAGGAGTATTTTCAAGTCCCCTATAATTTCTGCCTTCTTTCTCTCTGCCTTCCCCCTTTACGATCTTTCCTGCCCTTCCTACCTCTAATATATCAAAAAAAAATGGACGTTACCCGCCCATTTTTAATCTTTATTAAAGTTTTTATTAGATAAGTCTGTAACTTTTTCAGCAGCCAAGTGGTGATATTTTTTTGTATTTTCAACAAGCTTTATCAAGTTCTTATAAGTTTGTTTTGCACCCAGTACTAGTAAAGGTACTCCAATAAAATCGATTTTCAAAAATCTTGATGTAAAGCCGCCTAATGTCATTGCTAATGGTACGGTCGGTGAAGTGCAGGATAAAATAATTTTATCTTCGCCATTTAGTAAGATTAGACCTAAGCTTTCAATTGCATTAGGTACATTTTTAGTATATCTTTTTGCGACTGTATAAACTTGATCACCGTTTTCATCTGCTCCATGAAAAAATATTTTCCCACCATCTTTTGGTTTCAGTTTATTAAATAGATAAGTATTTTTCACTTCTTCTGTTGTAGGTTCTCGATCAAGCGGTAATTGTTTCAAATGATAGGCTGCAGCTAAAGCAGAAGAATGTGTCCCTCCAAAACAATAATAAATATAATATTTCATTCATCTCATCCTCAAATTTTTGTATTAATAAGTATGTAAATGTAATTGCTTTGAATCCCATTCTGCAAAGCATACTTGTTTCAATGATAAATCTGCCTCTTTAAGTTTTTTATGTACCCAATTCTCATCTTTCTCTAATGAATTAAGTGCTCTTTTCATAATTTTTCCATCACTTATCACTACAACTGGTAAAAATTCTTTTTCTCGTTGAATTTTTAAATCTTGCTTTGTAGGCGTATCAAAATCTGATTTCTTTAAGACACTGACAGTACCGTCGTTTTCTAAAATAGCGAATGCAACTTCACTAACAGAAAAAGTATCTTTTGTTCTAAGTAATTGCATCAATTGATCAGTATCTAGACGATTTCTTTTCAGTTCTTTCCATTGAATTGCTCCATGTTTTATGACAACCGAAGCATCTCCTTCTAACAACTTCCTAGCTTTAACTGACTTTTGCGTTAAAAACTCTGTAACTAATATTAAAGCCCCCCATGTAAATACACTAAATAGTATTTTTGCTAGAGTTGCTTCGCTATCATATATTCCATCCCCAAGTAAATTTCCTAGCACAAGTGAGGAAATCAAATCAAATGGTGTTATTTGAGTGATTTGTGTTTTTCCATTAATTTTTACGACAATAAAAAGTGCGATATATCCAAAAAATAATTCGCTAAACATTTCTTGATAACTCATGTGTAAAACACTCCTAATCTTTTATTACCTTTAAATTTTCTTACTATTTAATGCTTTTTATACATTTGAAAGAAAATTCTAATCCATTTTTAATTATTAGTTATCTACTTAAATAATTGCTGATTATGATTTGAATGCACATGCAAATTCACTTCAACGATTTAGATAAATATGAGCGTCTTGATGATCTCCAACTGTAACTAAGTCTTTTAATATCTTAGCTAAAATATAACTATAAACTGTTCCATTCCCCCCATATGCCATCAGAAAATAACAATTGGGATATTCATTGTATTGTCTAATCATAGGTAACCCTGAATGAGTACCTCCAAATGCTCCTGTCCAATAAAATTCAGCTTTTGCTTTATTATATTGAGGAAATAAATCAACCAGTTTAGTAATAAGTTGTTCTTTTTTATGAAATAGTAATGATTCTCGTTTTTCAGGAATAATTGTAGGTTCATCGAGACCGCCAACTATAATTCTTCTATCCACTGTCGTTCGCAAATATAAATACGGTCTTGCTGTCTCCCAAATCAAACAATTTTCATACCAAGCATGATAATCTTCAATAATTGGCTGGGTCGTAATCGCAAAAGTTGAAGTCAATGTAGCATTTTTCTCACTTTTTACTTCTAAGGATTCATACCCTCCTGCAAAAATTACTTTCCTTGCACGAATGTTTCTTTTATTTTTAGTAAATAATTGTACCCCATTTTCTACTCCAATAATACTTGTCACTTCCGACTCAGTATAAATCTTTAAACCTCTTTTCATGGCATATAATAGTAAGCCATGTGCGCATTTATATGGATTTACCTCTGCATCAGCTCCTGTATAAAGTGCAAGCTCTTTAGTAAAATTGAACTTTTCTTTAATTTGTGACTGAGTGAATCGTTCTACATTGAATCCATTTTCTTTTAAGACTTTGAATTCTAATTCAAGCTTCTCTTTTCCATCTTGATCACTTGCAAAATATAAACTTTTTCTTTTTATAAAATCAGGATCAATATCAATTGTTTTTGACATTTCTTCTAAACCTTTAATTGCCTCTACACATAATTGATAATGTCGTACTGCTTTTTCTTTTCCATAAGAATTTATAAATGAATTCAACGATTTATCATTTGAATATTGTAATAATCCTGTATTTGCACTTGTACTTCCTTGAGCAATATTACGCTTGTCCAATAAAATTACTTTCGCACCAGTTTGACTTAGAAAATAAGCACATAAGCATCCTGATTCACCGCTTCCAACAATTACATAATCACAATCTTCATCTTCATCTAAAGGTTTAAAGCGAATTTGCTCTGTTTGTGAAAGAGAATAAGTCGAAGGCCAATATAGCTTACCACTAATCGTTTTCATAATTTTCTCCCTTCAACAGTTCTTCTTTATAGTAGTTTTTGTCTATTTCATGAAAAAAATCCCACTTTTTAAAAGTGAGATTTTTTATACTTTAAATTACTATTTTATTTTTTTGTTTCCATAAAAAACATAGATTACGACCTTTCAGTTAACCATTTACCAATTGTCGGATAAGTTGTTTTTAAAGAAACTGGTCCAAACATTATTGAAACATGGCCTGATGGAATGGATACATATTGCTTATCCACGCTTGAAATATACTCATTTAATGCCTCTACTTGACATGGCATCGCGATATGATCTTTCGTAGCAGAAATATTTAATACATTTGCTTTAATATTAGACAAGTCTACTTTTCTACCTCTAATCTCTAATTCACCATTTACTAACTTGTTTTGTTGATAAAACTCACGAATCCATTGGCGATATGCTTCGCCAGGGAAAGGAATTCCATCAGTAACCCATTTTTGCATTAACTGCCAAGACTTAATAAATTTCGAATTATCAGAGCGATCTAAAAGTGTTACATAAGGTCCAACAAAATTTGTAATTGGTTTTAGCATTTTGTTACCAAAATCAATCATTTCTGGTGGAATATTTCCTAATGTATCGACAGCTTTGTCTAGTGCAAAATATTTTTCATTTAAAAATGCACCATATAAACCAGTATCTGAAAAATCAAATGGACTAGTTATAAATATTAAATTTTTAATTGGAGCCTTTTCATATAAGGCAGCATACATACTTGTTAGAGTACCACCCATGCAATAGCCTAAAATTGATAATTCATCAGCACCTGAAAAACGTAAAACTCGATTTACTGCCTTTGCAATATAATCATGAATGATATCATCAAACTTCAAATGACGATCTTCATGTGCAAATGTTCCCCAATCTAATAAATAGACATCAAATCCTTCATTAACTAAATACTCTACAAAGGAATTCCCCTTCGTTAAGTCCAGTATATAAGGCTTATTAATTAATGCGTATACTAGCAATATTGGAGTCTTTTTTACTTTTTTTGTAGTTGGAATATAATGATACAGTTTACTCTTATTTTTAGTCCAAATAACTTCTTTAGGAGATTGCCCGACTAATGGTTCTCCTTCTTTAATTAAAATATCAGCAGTTTTTTTCAATCTTTTATAAGATTCCTTTAATCCGTTTGGAAGCGATTCAGATGCTTCTTCTAACGTTTGTGAACTAAACATACTATTCCCCCCTATATGAGAATGTCAAATTACTTAGACGTAAAGACCACCATTTACATTAATCTGTTGTCCAGTAATATATTCTCCGTCTTGGCATAAATAAAGAACTGCTTTTGCAATCTCATCAACTGTGCCAAATCTTCTTTTCGGGATTCTTGATTTAATTTGTTCTTTCACATTTTCAGGAACTTCACTCAGCATGTCTGTCTCGATAAATCCTGGACATACTGTATTAACTGTAATGTTCGTTTTCGCTAATTCTAGCGCTAATGATTTAGTAAATCCAATCATCCCTGCTTTTGCAGCAGAATAGTTTGTTTGACCGAATCCACCAGCCTGACCAATTACAGACGAAATATTGATAATTCGTGCATTATCAGATTCTAGTAAATGCGGTAATGAAGAATTACATGTATTATAAACACTGCTTAAATTTACATTAATTACCTCATGCCAATCTTCTTCGCTAAGTTTTTTAAAGGTACGATCTCTCGTAATCCCAGCGTTATTAACAATAATATCTAAACGTCCAAAATGTTCAACCGTACGATCAACTAATGCTTTTGCTTGATCTAATTCAGCAACATTCGCTTGAACTGCTAAAGCTTCAAAACCATTCTCAAAAAGTTCATCTACAACTGCTTTTGCATGTGCTTCGCTATTATTATAATTAATTACAACCTTTGCACCTTTTTCTGCTAATGCGAATGCTATAGCTTTTCCTATTCCTTTTGCTCCACCTGTTACGATCGCTACACGATTTACTAAATCCATTAATCATTCTCCTTTTTTACCCAATTATTGTTTTGTTGTTAATTGTTGTAAAAGTTGCTCAATATTCGTCATTGAAGACTTTAATTCACTAACTTGTTGTTGAATTGATTTGGTTTCAGCTTTCACTTTTGTAAGATCTCGTTTTAATGCGGCTATGTCTAACTCTTTTTTCAAAGTAGCTACATCTAAATCTTGATGGTTCTCGAAATATAATTGGTCCTCTAATGTATCAACCTTAGATTCTAAATTAATCACTAGGCTTGCTACATTTGCAATATCATCTTTTGAAGCAATATTCGAAGCCTCTAAGAATGTTTTGGATTGATCATTCATCATTTTTTTACAAAATAGATTAAAATCAACTACAGAACCCATCCACTCAGAAAATTCTTCCTTCTGAACAACATCGTTCATCATTTTTCCCCAGTATTTTTCATTAACATCATACATTTGCTTCCACATTTTCAATGGATCTGAAAAATTTTGTTCTGACATCTTTAATCCTCCTCACTCTACTTTAAGTATAGAAAACAAGCTGACGACAAAACAATGCTAGATTTTCGTGATATTTCTACAGTACATGTCGAATATTGTTTTTTAATATTCATTATATTTAAAATACATTGACAATAAATTTAACTAAGTGTAAATTACACATAAAGGATGATTCCATACTACGTTATAAGGGGGAACAATACTTTATGACAACAAGTAATAAGGACACAAACAAAAAAAATAAGCAAGAAGCTTCTGATTCACTTACATTGCCAAAAAACTTCTTAGTTCCCTTCCTACTTCTAAGCCTTAAGCAATGGAATATGCATGGCTATAAATTAATGCAAGTTTTGTTTGATTTAGGTTTCACAACACTGGATTCAAGTAATGTTTATCGAATTCTGCGACAACTTGAAAAAGAAAGTTATATTAAATCGAGTTGGGAACATGGAATCGAAGGTCCTGCTAAACGGATTTATTCGATTACAGATGCAGGCGAGGAATATTTAAAAACATGTCATAATTCATTTACTCAATATAATCAAATGCTTCAAACATTTTTTTCAATCTATACTAGCTCTTTCTTTCCATTTAGCAATTCTGATGAAAATTTTAAAGATGATTGAAATTGCGTAATGCATTCAATAATAAATTTTTTTGGAGGAAACACTAATGACTGAAAAAACACTTGAGTTACAATCAGAATTAGCAGCAGAGAATTTTCAAAAAATGCTTCAATACTTATTAGATAATCAATTACAAATTCAACAATGGACTGAGTCTTTATTACAAGAGCAAGCAAAACAATGGAAAGCTTTAAATGAGCAAGTACAGGTACAGCAACAAGAATCATATGAACAATTTCAAGAAATGATTAAATTAATTAACGAAATTAAGCCCACTCTGAATCAAGAATCGTATGAAAAAACATGGAAAAAATTATTTGATCAATTTGCTCCTTTTCAATCATTTTGGATGAATATGAATCCAAATCCATATCAAACATTTTTTCAAACAATGAATACAATTTCGAATCAGCAACAACAATTTTTCCAACAAATTTTTAAACAACCAGCAACTAACTCACCTTTCACTAGTTGGACGAACTTATTTCAACAGTTCCAAAAAAATCAAGAAGATTGGTTAAAACAACTACAAGAATTCTCTTTCGCAAAACTTTAATTGACTATCAATTTTCTTGAATAGCTAGATATTTCATCAAAGAGAGGATGAAACAAAATGAATGTTTTCGAAAGTGCAAGAAATGTACAGGAAGTTCATTTTGACTCCATATCAGTTGGTGATGAAGCTACTCTTGAAGTTAAAATTACTGCAGAGTTAATCGAGCAATTTGCTGCAATATCAACAGATGTAAATCCAATTCACTTATTAGATGATTTTGCTAAAGAAAGCATCTTTAAAGAGAGAATTGCACATGGCATGTTGATTTGCAGCTTTATTTCTTCAGTACTAGGTACTAAACTTCCCGGTAAAAACACCATCTACTTATCTCAAGAAGTATTTTTCAAAGCACCAGTAAAAATTAATGACACGATCAAAGTAATTGTCAGTGTATTACGTAAAAGAGAAGACAAAAAATTATTAACACTCCAAACCAATGTATATAACCAAGAAAATATGCTCGTCGTTGAAGGTACTGCATTGGTTAAAAAGTTAACATAAACCTAATATGACTGTATTTACCAAGCATGATAAAAACCTATCTGTAAAAAATATAATTGTAAGCTATTTTCTTACAGAAAGGGAGATTATCATGACTAGAACGAATAAGTTATTAGTTCCAGGTGTAGAACAAGCACTTGATCAATTTAAATACGAAATCGCTAACGAATTTGGAGTGACTTTAGGCTCTGATACAACTGCGCGCTCAAATGGTTCAGTTGGTGGCGAAATCACTAAACGTTTAATTGCTCAAGCGCAAAGTCATTTAAAAGGTATGTAATCAAATTTATAACTATATAAGATGGCTTAATATAGGGGAGATTTTATTCTTCCCTTTTTATTTTTATTTTTTGGAAAAAAATAACACAAATATCTTAACTAGTTGTATAGACAAGTCTGAACTTTTAAGTTAATATTGAAAGCGTAATCATAATATTAATTTTTATTGGAGGAGTAAACTATGCTTAGTTTCTTACAACGTATTGGTAAAGCATTAATGCTACCAATCGCAGTCCTTCCAGCTGCAGGGCTTTTACTGCGCTTTGGACAACCTGATTTGCTAAACATTCCGTTTATGGCTGCTGCAGGTAATGCAATTTTCTCTAACCTTCCATTAATATTTGCAATTGGTGTTGCAATTGGTATATCTAAAGATGGAAATGGTGCTGCTGGTCTCGCGGGTGCAATTGGTTATTTCGTTTTAACTGCAGGAACAACAACAATTAATAAAGATATTAATATGGCTGCTCTTGGTGGTATTATTACAGGGGTTATTGCCGGTTTACTTTATAACCGTTTCAGTGGTATTAAATTACCAGAATGGTTAGGTTTCTTTAGTGGACGTCGATTCGTTCCGATTATAACGTCTGCTACAATGCTTGTTTTAGCTTTAGTTTTTGGTTATGTATGGCCAACAATTCAAGATGGAATTAACTCACTAGGTAGCTGGATTATTGATTTAGGTCCAATCGGTGCTGCTGTATTCGGTTTCTTAAACCGTATCTTAATCCCATTAGGATTACATCACGTTTTAAATACAATTTTCTGGTTCAACTTAGGTGACTTTACAGATGCTGCTGGCAAATTAATTCACGGTGACTTAAACAGATTCTTCGCTGGTGACAAATCTGCCGGAATGTTCATGACTGGTTTCTTCCCTATTATGATGTTCGGTCTTCCAGCTGCTGCATTCGCAATGATTGCTGCTGCTAAACCAGAAAGACGTAAAACTGTTTCAGGTATGTTTATCGGGCTTGCTTTAACTTCTTTCTTAACTGGTATTACAGAACCAATTGAATTTGCATTCATGTTCATCGCACCAGTATTATATGCAATTCATGCTATTTTAACTGGATTATCAATGGGTATCGTAAATGCTTTAGGTATTAAAGATGGATTCACTTTCTCAGCTGGTTTCATGGATTATATCCTTAACTACAACATTGCAACAAAACCGATTCTGTTAATTTTAATTGGTCTAATCTTTGGCGTAATTTACTTTGTTGTATTCTATTTCGCTATAAAGAAATTTAACATTAAAACGCCAGGTCGTGAAGATGAAGAAGTAGAAAATGATGAAGTAACGACTGAAATTGGTGATTCTTTATACCTACAAGCTTTAGGTGGAAAAGAAAACTTAACAAATATTGATAACTGTACTACTCGTTTACGTTTACAAGTTAAAGATGCTTCAAAAGTAAATGAGTCACTTCTTAAAAAAGCTGGTGCTCGTGGAGTTATTAAATTAGATGATAAAAACGTTCAAGTAGTTGTCGGAACAAATGTAGAATTTGTTGCTGAAGACTTAAAAAAACAAGTAAAATAAATCAAAATTAAAGCTTGTCCTTTGAGGACAAGCTTTTTTGTTTTCTAAATGACTTAGTTTTACTTTCTCATTAATCCTGTCTTTCATTATTCCTACTCAATCTGTATTGATCTTTCAATTAAAAGTAAAAAACTGTGTAAAACAATTGTAGAACAGTTTTTTTAGTACAATTTATTAATCGCTTTTTAGTGATTTTAAGACCAAGCTGAATTTTTCCTTCTATATATAGAAGATCTACTATCATTCTCCATTTTCAATACTCGTCTAATCCATCTTCTTTTTTAAAACCTAAATTAATATCATTTAGCTAACACAAAATCAAAAGGTACTGTTTTGTAACATCAATAAATAATTTCAATTTATTCACCTTTAATACGAATTTTACAGAATGATTACAAAGTTAACTGAATGTAAACAAATTTGGATTTTTCTTCCACAAATATAACGAGAAAATAAGGCTTTTACTTACTATCTGATTTTTTTTTTGGGAATATTATACATAGAATTAATCAAATTAATGATTATTATTCTAGTAAAATAGTAGTTATAACAACGATTTTTTTAATTTCTGTATTAAAACAGTTTACCAAAAAAACCCTCAAATTTGCCTCCCCATTATTTCCCATAATTATGTCATGCGTTTTCATGCTAAAGTATTACTTGTACAGCGAGAACAGAACAAATGGAGGAGAAAGAACATGAAAAAAATCGTTACTTTATCAACTATGGCTGCTACTCTACTAGTGGGTGCTCCTGTAAGTGCAGTAAAAGCAGATACAATTAATAAGGATACAAAATCATATAACCACGTTATTAACTTAAGTGATTCTTTATTCAATTATTTTAATCTACCAAACTTATCAACTACAAATGGTCCTATTAAAATCGATTTAACTAAATTTTTATCAAGCAATGGTTTAGATATGAAGCAACTTCAGGATTCTATTAAACAACAATTAGCACAACAAGGTGCAACAAAGCCTGCTAACCCAGGAACTACAACACCTTCGGCTCCAACAAAGCCTGCTAAACCTGAAACGCCAACAACTAAACCGACGGTACCAACTACACCATCTAAACCAACTACGCCGTCAACACCAACTAAACCAACTACACCATCAACAGATACATCATCTAATACTGCTTCATTATCAGCATATGAAGCAAAAGTAGTTGAATTAACAAATGCAGAACGTACTAAAGCTGGATTAAAACCATTTACAGTTAATGCAACTTTATCTAAAACTGCACGTTTAAAATCACAAGATATGACTGATAAAAATTACTTTGACCACAACTCACCGACTTATGGATCACCATTTGATATGATGAAACAATTCGGTATCACTTATAACTATGCAGCAGAAAACATCGCTAAAGGTCAAAAAACACCTGAAGAAGTAGTAACTGCTTGGATGAATAGTGCTGGTCACCGTGCTAATATCTTAAACCCTAACTTAAACCAAATTGGTGTAGGTTACGATTCAAGATCAAATGCTTGGACTCAACAATTTATCGGTAAATAATTAATAAATAATTAAAATTGTCTCTAGCTGTCTCTAAAAGTAGTCCATCTGAATGATGGACTACTTTTTTTATTATACGAAGATCATAATAAATTATAAGTTAATCCATAAAGAAAACTCGCTAATTTGCGAGCCTTTAGTCGAAAATAGAAGCTTATGTTTCACTTATACAACAACCACGTCTTGTTTTCTATTCCTCTTCTTAATGTAAAAATACTTTAGTTAGCTTAATTGACTAAGTAATCGTGCCATTGAATTTGAATCAATACCTTCAATTGAGGAATTATTCTTACGTACACCAGAACCAAAATGGATTTCTCTTACAGTCGTAAAATCAACAAAATCAGATACATTTTCGATTGTTAAACCGCTGCCTGCTAAAATTTTAATGTTTGATTCATTTGTCAGTTCAACCATATTTTTAATTACTTCTTTTCCATCAATCGCACTAGTCATACCACCAGATGTTAAGACATGAGTAATTTCTGGATATTGCATCAATGTTTTAATTGCTTCTACTATATTTTTCGAATCATCTATCGCCCTATGAAACGTAAAGTTCATACCTCTAACATGATTTGTCACGCTTTTCAAAAACTCTTCATCAATTGTATTTTCCTCAGTTAAAGCGCCAAATACGATACCTGCTGCTCCCAGTTCCTTGCAGATAGAAATATCATTTAAAATTACTTCTTTATCATATGTATCATATATAAATGAACGACTATGAGGACGAATCATTACGTGGACGGGAATTGAAACATTTTGAATGACATTTTTTATTGTTGCATAACTCGGAGTTAAACCTCCTTCTTTTATTCCAGTAACTAATTCTATTCGATTTGCTCCGTATTTTTCTGCATCAATTGCATCTTTAACATTTGTTGCAATTACTTCTAATAACATCATATACATTCATCTCTTTTCATTTAGTATTTGTTGTATGTCAGTAGGAAATGGAATGTTGATCGATAATTCCTCTTTCGTAAATGGATGAATCAATTGAACATTACTTGCATGTAATCCTTGACGATTCAATAATTTACGTTTACCACCATATAAAACATCTCCAATCAATGGGTGCCCTAAAAAGCTTAAGTGAACTCGGATTTGGTGAGTTCGACCTGTATCTAACTGGCACTCTAAGATCGTTATATTTGATTTGGAGATATATTTTTTCTTCGTATAATGGGTAATTGCTTTATCTCCTTTAGGAGAAACCCTTCTTCTAGTTGGATGATGTCGATCTCTTCCGATTGGTTCATTAATTGTACCTTTTAGAGACTTAACATTTCCCTCAACAATTGCTGTGTAAGTACGCTTAATTTTACGCTGACTTAGCATTGAATCTAGAATTGAGCTACTTAATGCATGTTTAGCAAATACTACACCACCTGTTGTATCTTTATCTAAACGATGAATGTGCCTTACTTTAATTTTCAATCCGTTTTCTTGAAAATGATATGCTACTCCATTTGCTAATGTGTTTAATTGTCCCTTTTCATTAGGATGAGTATCGACTCCAAATGGTTTATTTACAATAAGTAAATGATCATCTTCATAGCAAATTTCGATTGATTGATTTTGAGGAGTCACACCGTAATCTTCTTCATTGAACAATAAAATTTCAACTTGATCATCGGGTAGAAGTATCATATTCCATGGTTTGATTTCACCATTAACTTTACATCCTTTTGCCATTCTTAATTCATGAAGGAGCTTTTTCGGGAATTGCCATTCATTCTTTAAATACGATTCAATCGTTTGATTCTTCTGTGCATCACTTACTTTTACCTGGAACCAGGAATCTAACTTCTTTACTTCCATTTTCTAATCACCACTTTCAATATGGCTATTATATCAAAATAAGAAAGTTCAAAAAAGGAGCACCCATTTTAAAGTGC
Organism: Gottfriedia luciferensis; assembly: GCF_002156865.1. GTDB lineage: Bacteria > Bacillota > Bacilli > Bacillales > Bacillaceae_G > Gottfriedia > Gottfriedia luciferensis. The sequence continues at coordinate 171,193 of NZ_NCTA01000003.1, forward strand.
TCCTTAATTTTACTTATGAATTTGTGAATTAACAGCCTTTAAATGCATTCATATATACTTCTTCAAGCTCCTTCACAAGTGGTAACTTTGGATTTGCAGTAGTACATTGGTCCTCGAAAGCACGGTCAGCTAGATAAGATACTTTCTCTTTAAATTCTTTTTCACTTACACCTTGTGCTTCAATACTCATATTTATATTTAACTCTTTTGATAAACTAATTACAGCATTAATTAGGCTCTCAACTCCCTCTTCGGTTGTTGTAACTGGAAGTCCTAAGAAACGTGCTATTTCAGCATATCTTACATCAGCAATGAAATGCTTATATTTAGGGAATGCTGTAAACTTTGTTGGTTTCTTAGCATTAAATTTGATAACGTGTGGCATTAAGATCGCATTCGCACGGCCATGTGGGATATGGAATTCTGCTCCAATTTTATGTGCTAAACTATGATTAATTCCTAAAAATGCATTTGCGAATGCCATACCAGCTATCGCTGATGCATTATGCATTTTCTCACGAGCTTCAAAATCATTTCCGTCATTATATGCTCTTGGTAAATAATTAAATACTAATTTAATTGCCTGTAAAGCGAGACCGTCAGTATAGTCATTTGCTAGTACACTTACATATGCCTCAATAGCATGAGTTAATACATCCATACCAGTATCCGCTGTAATACTTTTTGGAACAGTTGTTACAAATTGAGGGTCAATAATGGCTACATCTGGTGTTAATTCATAATCAGCTAAAGGATATTTAATATTATTTGCTTTATCTGTAATTACTGCGAAAGGTGTCACTTCTGAACCTGTCCCTGAAGTTGTTGGAATTGCTACGAATTGAGCTTTGCGGCCTAATTTAGGATATTTATAAGCTCTTTTTCGAATATCTAAAAACTTTTGTTTCGGTCCATCTAGAGTTGTTTCAGGATATTCAAAGAACATCCACATTCCTTTTGCAGCGTCCATTGCTGATCCACCACCAAAAGCAATAATTGTATCAGGATCAAATGAAGCCATCCTAGCAGCACCCTTCATAACAGTTACATCTGAAGGATCTGGCTCTACATCTGAAAAAATTTCAATTTGAATATTTTCGTTTCTTTTCTCTAAATAGTATTTAATTACATCAACATACCCTAATTTAACCATTGCTTCATCAGTTACGATAAATGCCTTTTTAACATTTGGCATTTTCTCTAAATAACCTGTTGAATACTTTTCGAAATAAATTTTTGGTGGAAGTTTAACCCATTGCATATTCATATTTCTTCTTCCTAATTTTTTTATATTTAATAAATGCACTGTCGTAACATTGGTTGATACAGAATTTTTACCATGTGAACCACATCCTAATGTTAATGAAGGAATAAAAGCATTATATAAATCTCCAATACCTCCATGTGCAGATGGAGAATTTGATATAACACGACAAGCCTTCATTCTTAATCCAAATTCTTTTTGAATTTCTTCGTTTTGACTATGAATGACAGCAGAATGTCCTAAACCACCAAGCTCTAACATTTCTTCACAACGTTTAAATCCTTCTTCTTTGCCTTTAACTTTGATTGAAGCTAATACCGGACTTAATTTCTCTCTAGTTAAAGGTTCTTTATCACCAACACCATTGCACTCAACAATTAAAATTTTAGTATCTTCAGCTACTTTTATTCCAGCTAATGTTGCAATTTCAAATGCTGATTTTCCTACAATATCACCGTTTACAGCACAAGTTGTTTCATTAATGACAAGCTTTTCTAGTTTCTTCTTTTCTTCTTTTGTAGCAAAGTGACAATTATTTTCTTTTAATTCAGTTTTCACTTCATTATAAATCGCTTCATCAATAATAACCGCTTGTTCAGATGCACAAATCATACCATTATCAAATGTTTTTGATAAAATTAGGTCATTTACGGCACATTTAATGTCTGCTGATTTCTCAATATAGCAAGGTACATTACCAGGACCAACTCCAAGTGCAGGTTTTCCAGTACTATAAGCTGATTTAACCATTCCAGCACCACCAGTTGCTAAAACAAGTGCTACACCTTCATGATTCATCAAGCATTTTGTCGCTTCAATTGAAGGGACTTCAATCCATTGGACACAGTTTTCAGGAGCACCTGCTTTTATTGCAGCGTCACGAACAATTCTGGCTGCTTCACGACTACACTTTTGCGCTGAAGGGTGGAACGCAAAAATAATTGGATTTCTTGTCTTAACTGCAATTATTGCTTTAAATAGTGTTGTTGAAGTTGGATTCGTTGTAGGTGTTACCCCAGCAATTACACCAACAGGTTCTGCTATTTCTGTTATACCAGTTTGTGGATCTTCACTAATAATTCCAACTGTCTTATTATCTTTAATTGAATTCCATATATATTCTGTTGCAAAAATATTCTTTATAATTTTATCTTCATAAACACCACGGCCTGTTTCTTCAACTGCCATTTTTGCTAGTGTCATATGTTGATCTAATCCGGCTAAAACCATTGAATGTACAATTTCATTAATTTTCTCTTGATTAAAAGTTTCAAATTCCTTTAAAGCTTTTTGTCCTTTTACGACCAACTCATTAACTACTTCAGATGCATTACGTAATTCATTTACAATTTTTTCTTGAACAGCCATTTGGCTCTCCTCCTCTATGGACAGTAAGCAAACCATTAGATTATATAATGTCCCACTGTGATATTGTGAAATATTTCACAATCGGTTTACAAATTTAATATATATCGAATTCTTCTAAAATGCTATGTCTATTTTGTGAAATATTTCACATTTATAAATAAACTATTTTTATAAGGATTAATTTTTCTATCTCATGAACTCTCCCATTACTCTGATCAAATATTAATATTTGTAGATATTTGTTAAATCTTTTCTTTTTTCAATTTATTCCGCATATGATAAGATTAAGAGTAAGTTCGAATGAACTTATTTTTCACCTGTTAGAACTTATCTAACAAAACTGGAAAAAAGGACGTGTAACCATGATTGCTCGAAGGAGCATTTGGCAACGTAAAGACTTATCCTACACTTAGCGGTTTTAATTTAGAGAACCAAAAGAACTCTAAAATAAACTGAAGGTAGGCGAAACTATGGTTGACAGGCGATTATGTTATTTCTTCAATGATATATAGCTTTGTAGTTAGAAGGTCCAAAAACTAACTACGAGCTTTATATGTACGTAGTTAGTTTATAAATTACTTTTAACTACTAACTACGAAAAGAGGAAATAACAATGGGTAACAATCGTTTGGGTGAGACCTTAATGATTTTAATCGGTTCATTTATTTTAGCAACAACACTTTATCATTTTCATTTTCAAAACAATCTTGCAGAAGGTGGATTTATCGGGATTGCATTATTAGTCAAAAATGCATTAAACATATCTCCTTCGATCACAACATTAGTTCTTGATGTACCGATTATTGTAATTGCTGGATTTTTCCTAGGAAAAAAATTATTAATTAAGTCTTCAATTGGAGCAATCTCATTTTCTGCATTTTATGCTTTTATAGAAAAAACATCACATATCACTCTACACTTTGGAAATCATCTTTGGATCCCTGCTATTTTAGGTGGAATATTTGCTGGAATCGGTTTAGGGTTAATCCTTAGAAGTGGTGGTGCAACAGGTGGAGACGATATTCTGACAATCATAATGAGTAGAAAATCAAAGATTTCAATTGGTAAGGTTTATTTTATTTTTGATGCTGTCATTCTTTTATGCTCATTAAGTTATCTTTCATGGAATGAAGTTGGCTATACTATTCTTTCTGTTGCAATTTGTGCAAAAGTAACTGAATTGATCTATCAAAGTAAATTTAAAACTGAATCTGTTTCAATTAAATCAAATGGAAAAAGATTACATGCATAATGCATGTAATCTTTTTTAGTGTTATTATAGGTATCCTCAAAAATGAAAAATACAGCATAAAACTTAATGAGTATAATCTTGTTTTACTTCAGCGAAATCTGCAAGTTCATTTAAAACATTTTCAGCTGCCAAATCATATAGGCAATCTTTAAAAAGAATAGCCAATCTACGATAATCATTATATTTATCTAATAGCTCGTCCACTGAAGCTGGATTTTCTCCGCTTTTCTTCTGAATTTCCTCATGTTTTTTAGAAAACTTGATTGTAAATGTACCTAATTTTTCAAACATCGATCCATAAAACTCATCAAAATTAGATACGCTTATTAATTCTTCTTCTTCAGCATCAACTTGTAACCCATCAAATTCTCGTAAGAGTTCGTAAATAATGCTACTGTACTCATCGTTTAAATATATACTTTTTTCGATTCTGTAGCCAATAACTCTGTAGAAATGGCCATCATTCTTCACAAACTGAACAGTATCATTTATTTTAAACTTAAAATACTTAAACATTGTACTTCACCCCTACCAATGTCTTTTATCATACTATTTACAAAATACTATGGATACTATACAGCCAAAACTTTACATATTTAAAAATTACGTTGTATTTTCTTGAATCTTGAAAAAGAACATGAATATTGGTAACCTATACGTACAATGCCTATGTTATTTACATCTTTATACAATTATTTATAGGAGGTGGACATTTCTTTGTTAAGTGATACAGATAAGCTTCTTATAGACGATTTAACAAATTTAATGATTCAAGTACGAAAGAATTGGCAAAAAACAGAGGATGAAGTAAAAAACTCTTTAACTCCACCAAAATACTTACTTTTGTATTTAATATATAAGAATCGAAAAAGTACTGCATCAGAGCTTGGTAAACAAATTGGATTATCTTCAGGTTCAATTACAACTGCAGTTAATAAAATGGTAAGTAACCAACTAATCATTCGAAAAAGAGATAATCGTGACCGCAGGGTTACATGGCTTGAATTAAGTAAAGAAGGCGAACGAACAGTTGAAGAAATTTTCAATCTCCGCCAAGAATTATGGTCTTCCGTATTTAACAAACTTTCAATCAATGAGAAAGACCAATTTCGCTTTTTGTTAAATAAAATAAATTCAGAATAAAAATGGGTTTAAAAAAATAACAGAAAAGCAGCAGAAAAATGAAAATGATTAAAATGAGAATTCAACTAGGCGCAGGCTTGATTTTTAACAATTAAAGAGTAAAAAGTAGATTATATTTCACATAAAAAAGGTCATTAGATGAACTTTTTGAAAATAAGTAAGTATTTTTGATCATCTATTTATGAATAGAAATGTTAATCTGTTTTGAGCAATATTTATTTTTTTAATTAGTATATTGATATGATTTTTAAGTTATTTGGTTCATAATAGAGGTAATAGTAATCGTATGTACTGGGAGAAGGGTGTTTAGTAAAATGAAACATTTAACAATCTTATCAAAAATAGAAAATTATATGGAACGATTTACTCAAGCTGAAAAAAAAATTGCTGTTTATATTATGGAGCATGCAGAAATCGTACCTAACTTAACAACTAAAGATATTTCTAAAAATACAGGTGCTAGTGAAGCGAGTGTCGTAAGGTTTTGTAAAACAATCGGAATCGGAAGCTAACGTGAATAAGAAAAGCATTACTTCTATTGAAGTAATGCTTTTCTTATTTTTTATCAAACTAGTTTTAAGCCATTTGTAATTAGATTTTTTAAAGAATCTACCTTTTTTAATTCGCCTAATTCAGCTTTAAGTGGTTCTACAATATGTGCTAATTTAGCATTAACTGTTGCAATTTCAAGTAATTCTAGACGTAATAACCAATCACTTTGATGATTACGGTTTAGTTCGTTATGAATAGCAATTAGTTTTGAAATGCAGTCATCACAGAATGTATTCTTTTCTCTAATTACTCTTACTTCTTTGTATAATTTTTCTAATTCTGTTAGTGGAGCTGGTGTTTCTTTTTCGAACTCTACCTCTTTAATTGAATCACTAAAGTAAGAAGTTGGATCTGCCGCACCTGGGAATGCAGATACTACGCGAGATCCTACAGCCATATCGAAAGTTCCCCATTCTTTTTTAAATAATTCTTTTCCTCCGTAAGTAACTGTGCAATCTTCAAATGAAATTAATGCAACTTTATCTTCATTTTTAATAATATTCACAATTCTCCCGGAAGCGCTTACATTGCTTGAGAATTCTAAATCAACATAGTTGCCTACGACAATTCCTAAATTTTTAAGTGCGTCATCATCACATTGTTCTAGTTCAATATTTCCTTTTAAAAGTCCAATTGGCGTACCAAATCCTTTTGCGTGGTAATCTTTCCCATGACCATCTAATTGTTTATTGTTTAATGATAATGCAGTTTCACCAGTTGTATTTACATAGATTGCTTCACCATTTTCATCCTTTAAGATCGCATGAACAATACCTGTTACAGATAATCCCGAATTCAACTCAAATGTAGCAACGCTTTTAGATTTAAGAGCTTTGTCTAAGCTTTCAGTACCACCAACTCGGAATGCCATTGTACTTGCTAATTCCTCGGCACCTTCCATTAACTCATCGAAGTTTTTACAAATAAATAGCTGTGATTGCATTTCAGTAACATTTTTCGGATGAACTGTAGCTGCCTCAACAGAGAAAGGAAGTCTATCTACAGCATCTGTAAAGCAATGCGTGCTCTCTCCAACTGAAGATAATAATCCTGCACCGTAAATTTTTGGATTATCTAAATCCCCAATTAAACCATATTCAACTGTTCTCCAGAATACGCGTGAAATTTTTTCCGCTTCTGAAATACCTACGATTGCATTTTGTTTTTCTTCAACTAATCTTTGAGCTGCTGCTTTTTCTTCTTCAGTCGACTTTGGATTTTCCATTACAATTGTTAAATTTCTAACTGCTTCAAATAACTCTTGTTTTTCTTTTGTAGCAAATGCCTTTGCACCGATTGAACCAATTTTTTGTACGTATTCTCTAAATACAGGGTCAAATAAGATTGGCGCATGACCTGCAGCCTCATGAATAATATCTGGAGCAGGTGTGTACTCGATATTCGTAATTTTTCGTATTTCTGTTGCAATTGGTAATATACCGTTTGCTAAAAGCTCAAAAAATGCAGCACCCGGGATTAATCCATTTACGATGCCAGCACCCCAACCAATTTTTGATAAACACTCGTTCATTTCTGCTACGTTTGGAATTTTTTCAGTTTCAATTCCAGACTGCTTTAATCCATCTACAAATGCAGAATGAGCTTTATCCTTTAATGCATGATGATTCTGTCTCATTACATAACGCCATACAGCATGATCGATCGGCGTGTATAAATCGTAATTTTGCTCCGATAAGTATTGCTTCAAGTGAGGTGGTATTATTTTTGTTTCAAAAGTTGCTTCTTTCATTTCATCAGATCCCCTTTTTAAAAATATTCTACTTAATAATCTATTACTCTACTTTCTTAAAAATACCCGTACATTCTAATCTTGCTAAAAGCTTTTTTGAGCATTTCTAAGCAAGTTTCCATCATTTAACCATTTCTACCTTTTCAAAATTACTCCTTCTTTCCACAAAATCTTTTTTTATTCGGTATATATAGTCATAATCAACCAAATGCATCACTCCTTTCAAAATCGAAATGTGGAAGGCGTTTGTTCAGCCTCGACAAGCATAAGACAAAAGTCGATGAAGGTTGGTTTTTAACCTTTATTGGCTTTTGGCTTATGACCTCGAGAGGCTAACGCCTGGAACTAGACACCAAGAAATGTGGAAGGCGTTTGTTCAGCTCCGACAAGCATAAGACAAATGACGATGAAGGTTGGTTTTTAACCTTTATTGGCTTTTGTCTTATGACCTCGAGGAGCTAAAGCCTGGAACTAGACACCAAGAAATGTGGAAGGCGTTTGTTCAGCCTCGACAAGCATAATTTTTCTTCTCTTACTTTTACGTTCCCACACCTATAACATATTCTTTAACACCTATACATGTCTTTTAGATTTCTAACCATAAAAAAAATCCCTACTGTTTGCACAGTAGGGACGAACTTTTATTTCGCGGTACCACCCTAAATTATTAGTACAAAAAGCTATACTAATATCTTCATTTCATAACGGCTCTTCACCGTCTTCCCCTCACTATTCGTTTCGAAGAAGATGCTCTAGGATTGTAATTCATGCGTTTTATGTACTGGTTTGCAGCAACCACCAGCTCTCTGTTACAGGGAAAACTTCACTACTCAATTTCCTATCATTGCTTTTCGTAATTCAATTAATACATACTTTATTCTCATTCCAAAGAAATGTCAACACTTTTTATATTTCTTTTTTAAAATTTATTTTACTATACAAATATAATTTATTTTCTTTTTTCGGGCTCTTTAAAAAAAATATTGATGATTTCCCTTCCAGGATGCTCGCTTTCTTAAGAGCAGGTTCAAAGAATGGCAGAATCAAGGAGAAAGGCAAAGATATTAAAAATTAAAAGACTTTAGAGTATTTTATTGAATTCCTCTAAGTAATTCTCGTCCTTTATACTTTCCCTGCCTTTCCTATTCATCCTTGCCCTTCCCTGCTCTTTCAGTCTCGTACCTTCCACTCCAATCAATGTCTTTAAACTCTATAAAATCTTTTTCAAAAATGTGTTTTGTAAAATATCAACAATTAACAGAGCCTTTCTTTTAAGTAGTGAATTCAAATTTTCATCTAAATCCAATGCATTATATTCAAGAAACCCCTTGTTAAGATGAGAAATATTTTTTTATTTTTATATGATCTAAAGCAACTATTTTAATAATCCATAGTGTGCATCATCCGTTATGCCTGGACAAATTTCTTCTGTACTAAAGTGGTAATTTTCATCATCAGTTAGCCATAGATGAATTTTAACTTCATGAATTAAATTGATCTATTTTTACTTATACAGCAAGGATTGACTAAGATATTTTTATTCAACTTTCTACTCTAGTATTTTATTATTTTAATATACTTTTCTGTTAGCTCGCTCGATAATTTCTTTAATAAATGGTCCTTTTTTCTTTGTATAAGTTTGACGATCAAATTTGAATTCTTTCGAAAGATTGAGTTTTAGATTGTAGTATTCTAGTGCAGCTTCAGGATGATTCCTTAAATAATCTCTAAATTTTATTTTGTTCATCCATTCCATACTATTCCATTCACAAATGTGCAAATGACATGTTCCTTGTCCCCAAAGACCTTTCCGAAAAAACCTTCTATCCGTTAATTCTGGCTTTGGAACATATTCATAATCAATTGTACTTAGAGGCCCAATCATTGCTTCAGTTTCTTCTATATTAGATATTCCGACCATTATATCAATTATTGGCTTTGCCCCTAAGCCCTTTATAGAAGTACTTCCTATATGTTCAATTTTTAATGCCTTATTCGAAACGACCGACAATATGCTATCTTTTTCATATTCAAATTGGATTTCCCAATCAGGATTATAATCCTTTATTACCACATTTGGAGTTGGCACCTTTTATCCCTCACCTTCAAAGTATAGATTCACTTTAAATTTAAACAAGACCTGCATCACAATAATTTCATATTGACAATTTTTCGTCATAAAATATAATTAGTTTATAATATGTTAACTAAAAAAAATAATAAGTTAACATAAAGAGAGGGAGATCGAACGATGCAACAAGAAAGATTAAAAATGCTTATTAATTCAGCTCTATTTGCAGCAATTATTGGTATATTAGCACAAATATCTATTCAATTGCCTTTTTCTCCTGTTCCGTTTACAGGGCAAACATTAGCGATTGGGCTTGCGGCAACAATTTTAGGTAAAAAATATGGAACGATTTCATTACTTCTATACATAGCATTAGGAGCAATCGGAATTCCAGTTTTTGCAGGCGGAGCTGCTGGATTTGGTGTATTAGTTGGTTCAACGGGTGGTTATTTAATCGGATTTATTCCTACTGTATTTCTAATCGCTTACTATATTGAAAAAACAAACTTCACAGTATTAAATGCTATGATCGCAAATACAATTGGTATGTTCGTAACGCTAATTATTGGTACTGTTTGGTTAAAAATCGCTGCTTCTTTAAACTGGCACGATGCTTTAGCTTTCGGATTTTATCCATTTATTCTCTTAGGCCTAGTTAAAGCATATATAGCATCTGCCTTAGGTATAATCGTTGGTAAACGTTTAGTAAAAGCAAACTTATTAAAGCGTAACGAAATTTCTGCATAATATTAGAAAGCTGATTACAGCCTTTTCTCGATTATTTTTCGAGAAAAGGCTTATTTTTTTCCTTATAAAATTTAGGTTTGTTCGCGATAATAACTCAATGAATGACTTATATCTTTTTTACTATTTTCAAATAGAGTATAATTATCAGATGATTATAAACTATTTTAATCTATAAATAATTGTAATATATGGTTATAATTAAGATAGATAATATATATTCCTAGGTGCCACCTTGCTTTTCGTACCACCCAAGCAGGAGCGCCTACTCTTTTTAGCAAATATCGGGGATGAGGATGGTTAAAATGAGCAATATACAGAAAAAAACTGACGTTATCTTAATTGGTGCTGGAGTTATGAGCGCGACATTGGGATCATTACTGAAAGAGTTAGCACCTGAATGGGAAATTAAAGTATTCGAAAAACTAGCAAATGCAGGAGAAGAAAGCTCTAATGAATGGAATAATGCAGGGACAGGCCATGCTGCATTATGTGAGCTTAACTACACAAGCGAAAAATCGGATGGTTCGATTGATATTAGCAAAGCAATTAGTATTAATGAACAGTTCCAACTTTCTAGACAATATTGGTCTTATCTTGTAAAAAGCAATTTAATTCGTAATCCACAAGACTTTATCATGCCAATACCTCATATGAGTTTAGTACAAGGGGAAGAAGATGTTTCGTTTTTGAAAAAAAGATTTGAAGCGCTTTCCAAAAATCCACTGTTCCAAGGAATGGAATTTTCAGATGACATTGAAAAACTGAAAGAATGGATTCCGCTGATTATGGAAGGTCGTACATCAAACGAACCAATTGCGGCAACAAAAATTGATTCCGGTACTGACGTCAACTTCGGTGCTTTAACACGCATGTTATTTGAGCACTTAGAGAATAAAAATGTAAAAATAAATTACAATCATAGTGTTCAGGACATTAAACGTACTAACGACGGTGCTTGGTCAGTCAAGGTCCATAATATCAATAGCGGTAAAGTCGAATACCATACTGCTAAATTTGTCTTTATTGGTGGTGGAGGTGGAAGTTTACCTTTACTTCAAAAAACTGGTATCCCCGAGTCAAAACACGTTGGAGGTTTCCCAGTTAGCGGACTATTTTTAGTATGTAACAATCCGGAAGTAGCAGAACAGCATCATGCAAAGGTTTACGGAAAAGCAAAAGTTGGAGCTCCTCCAATGTCTGTTCCGCATCTAGATACAAGATATATTGACAACAAAAAATCATTACTATTTGGACCGTTTGCAGGCTTCTCACCAAAATTCTTAAAGACTGGTTCAAATTTTGATTTAATTGGATCGGTAAAACCGAATAATGTCATGACTATGCTTGCAGCAGGTGTTAAAGAAATGCCATTAACAAAATATCTAATTCAACAAGTACTATTATCCAATGAAAAACGTATAGAAGAATTACGTGAATTCATTCCAAACGCTAAAAGTGAAGATTGGGATATCGTAGTTGCGGGACAACGCGTACAAGTAATCAAAGATACTGCGGCAGGTAAAGGAACATTACAATTTGGTACAGAAGTGATTAGTGCTGCTGACGGTTCAATCGCTGCATTACTTGGAGCTTCTCCAGGTGCTTCTACTGCAGTCCATGTTATGCTTGAAGTATTAGAAAAATGTTTCTCTCAACATATGAAAGAATGGGAGCCAAAGATACTTGAAATGATTCCTTCATATGGGATGAAACTGATGGACAACCCAGAATTCTTCCAAGATATTCATAATTCAACATCAGAAGTTCTTGGCCTAGGCCAAAAACAATTAGCATATAATTAATTATTTAAAAACTATTGAAACATATATTATAAGTCTCAAACTTAAAAAGAGTATAGGTCAAAGGACCTATACTCTTTTTTATATGAACAATAACAGTTATTTGCCTAAGACATCCACAGATTTTACAACTGAACGATCATTTTTCTGCTGTACAGTAACAATATAATTTGTTCTAACTTTATTGTATTTGTCCATTTGACTTTCTGGTATATAAAAACGACTTAAATTATGCTTAAACGTAATCTCATCACCGCTATCTCCATTCCAATACGAGTATAGAATTTTTACTTTAATATATTTTGAATGTTTCGGACGTTGATCAGTTGCATAGTCAAATTTATAAATGCTGCTTTGCCCATCCTTTCGAAATACAATAAATGCAATATTGCCTTCTTTGGGCTTTACCTTCCCTTTCCAATCCTTCACATTAATTGAGTCAAAATCATACGATAAAGCTGCGTAATGACCAAATAACGGTTCAATTGGGTCTAAACTTTCAGATTCTATTTTAAACGTATTAGCTGAATGCTTAAAGTACATGATGTTTCCAAGTAAAGCTAGTAAGATTAAAAATTGGACTAGTGATAACAAAATCAATTTCTTCTTATTTTTCATGTTCATCACCTCTTGCTTTTTTCGACTGAATAAATACAAAATATAAAATTGCTGCAAGGATGATAAACACAATCGATTTACTGATAAATGACACAGCTAATCCCATGTAAATACCAATGACTAGAAAAGCAAACGTAATGAATCCAATAATGATACTTCCCTTTTCCTGATGGGAAACTCCTCTAAATAAACGAATACACGTATAACCAAATAATATGAGTACACCCATCATCATATTCGTTAACTTGTCTTCGATACCAATAATCGGTACTAAGAAAATAAATAAAAAGATCCAAAGATAGCTTCTTAATTGAGAATTATCCTTCCACTTTTATATGCAGTATAGATTGCTAGAATAAGTATTAACAATATAATCGTATCAAAGAATGGTATAGCGACCGGTTTTAAGAATCCATGTGAAAATTCTTTTTGTAATTCGTGAACCACATCATATGCTTCACCATACATCGTAATTGTAAATGTGCCGATCCACACAAATGGAGTAAAGAACGGTAACAAAACATAATCAATCACTCCACGTTCATTCAACAACCAAAGAATAAATAACACAACAATTATCGGCGTCAAATATTGTCTCTCTGTCATTGTTTGGAAAAAAACAATGATTATATAACCTAGGAACGTATAATTAAAGCTAGCACTCCAACGATTTTTCATTATTTTTAAGAAATAGATCGAACAAATTAATAATGGTATTTGAAGAAGATAAACATGTGCAGTCCCTACATCCGCACTATAACTCAAACTGAAAAATCCGATTCCTAAGAAAAGATAAAAAAACATCTTATGCCTTAGCACATAGTAATAAAGAAACGCGAGCATCGTCCAAGTAATCAAAAAAACCGGACTGTCACTTGAGAATTGATACATCTGTACAATTAATACAAAAGCACAGGCGTATCCAATCACATTAATAAAATTTAAACAATGCCCAAACAATTCTTTTCCTTTTTGATAACTAATAAATGCAACTGCATGGAAAATAAAAAGCGTAATAAATATAATGACTAACCTTAAAGTTTGGCTATAATCGTTCCAGTTACTACCTACAAGTGCTAAAATCGAAAATGCCACAAGCAAGGCTATTAAAAACGGAACAATATCCCCTAAAAAAGACTGCTTTTCAACCTTATTCCGATGCCTCTCATACTCTAGTATTCGATTTAATGATTCATCATCTAGTAAGTCGTGCTTGCGCCATTCTGTTAACTTCTGCTCTATCTTACTCACCTAACTTCGCCTCCCTTTTTAACGATTTTAAAAATACTTTCTTTATTATTATAATTTCTTAATAAAATATAAATTACCTCTAAATTTAAAAATAGGGTTTTTAATAATGAAAAGATTTAAATCAAACGTTTGTTTAAATTACTACTCTATTACACTTACTAAACCTTACAGCACATAACCTAGAACATGTAATTTGTATTTTTGTTATGAGGATGATTCAGGCGATCGTGTTATCCCACCTTTCCAGGGGGTATATTTCTCACGTTTAGCTAGAATATCGGTGAAATACTCAAGTTTTAAGCTAAAAACAACTCATTTTGAGATAAAAAATAAGCAAATTTAATTAAAATCTTTGAATTGAACGGTAAATCTCATATATTTTATACAAAAATACTCTGAAATACAGTAAGGGGTATGGGTATTAAAAGTGTTTATTTGCTATTTTCATATTTTTATTTGCAGAATTGGTAATTTTATTTGCGATTTCCATATTTTAATTGCAGATTTGCTATTTTTATTTGCGATTTCCACAATTTATTTGCACTTACCCACATATTTGCAGCGATTATATGATTATTTGCACTCCAACATACTTTATTTGCACTGTATCCACATTTATTTGCGATGTTACCCACACTACATTTGCACTTACCCACATATTTGCAGCGATTATATGATTATTTGCACTCCTACATTTTTTATTTGCACTGTATCCACATTTATTTGCGATGTTACCCAC
>NZ_NCTA01000040.1 GCF_002156865.1 Gottfriedia luciferensis
GAAGATTTAAACAGCAATTTTTATGAAAAAGAATTAAATAAATTAATTTAAATATGTGATCAAATTGATTAATCACATGTTCTAAGTAAAGGATATTTAGATCGTTTTTTAAATAAATACTTTTTTTGAAGAATAAGTTGATTGGAACGAAAGGATGATCACTCCTATGGGAAATGCGGAAAGGCTAAAGACCCCGCAGGCTTGCCGAGGAGGCTCAGGGTTTCGCCCCATGGAAAGCGTGCATCCTGTAGTGGAAATAAACATCACCAACTTCCTTTACGAAAATTTGGTCATTATTTATCAAGATTATTTTTTAACAGCATGAAAGCCAAGTTTACGCTATAAACTTGGCTTTCATTACTCAGCTATTTTTATTTATTAGGATGATCAATTCTTCATCAAATTTAATCTCAGAATTTAATTTTAATAATTCTTTTATAAAAGCTTTTGGATTTTCAAGTGTTAATAAGATCGGTTGTACTGACTCGTTAATATGGATTAAAAGCGTTATAATTTCTTTATTTTTTCCATATACCTCGACTAATTGTTTAACTTCTGTAATTTCATGAATCTTTAATTTAAGTGTTAAAATACCTTTATGAATAACAATTTCTTCCTGGTTTAATACGATATCACTTCTTATTAGGCGGAAAGCTGTAATTGCTAAGACAATGATCACGACGGAAATTTGTAAATACGTTTTTAAATCATTCCCATTTCCAACTAACATTGAAATTAACTTGTACAGAAAGATTAGGAATAGTGAAGTTGCGGCCATATAAAATAATACACTTAGAAAAGTAAAGTGAGAAGAGAATTTAGTTTCGTTCACAATCTTTCGCCTCCTCTACGACTTTTTTCTTCGTTTTTTCTACTATATGTTCCAAATCTTTAAAATGAAACTAGTACGCTAAAATAATTGGTCATTTTTTGACAAAAAAATAAGTACTTGCTTGATAGTTGCCATATTTTCTTACTATAATAGTGTTATGTTTGCATATTATGAGGAGGATACATATGTTTTCATTCTTTTCACAGATAATGATTGTCTTATGGACAATTTTCTTATTAGGAATGATGTCAATCGGTGGATATTTTATGTTTAGAAAGTTCTTAAAAAGATTACCAAAAGAAGATGGTAAATCGATTTTAGATTGGCAGGAAGAATATTTACAACAAACACGACATTTATGGTCAAATGAACAAAAAGAATTACTTGATGAATTAGTACAACCTGTGCCTAGCTTATTTAGAGATGTGGCTCGAGATAAAATTGCAGGTAAAATCGGAGAATTAGCACTTTTAACTAATGCTACGCAAATCACACAAGGATTAATCATTGAAGGCTACATTAAAGCTACACCAAAACGTGATCATGCTTTTTTAGTTAAAACTCTAAAGAAAAAAGAAATTGATTTTACTGAATTTAAGCATTTACTTGCGAAATAAATCGTTTCAGAAAGCCCGCATAAACGCTTGCTTTCTTCGTTGCTTGGACTGTCGAGCGGTTCTCAAACCCCGCTCTTCTATAGTCTTCGTGCCTCGATAGTCAATCGTTTTCAAACAATCTTTAAAATCTGAATGAAATTAATTTCTCAATACAAAAAAACGTGTACCATTAGGTGCACGTTTTTTCATGAATTAGATAGATTATGAAATAATTGAATCTGATGAAAGCTGATTTTTCATTTTTGTATATGATTTATACATCGCTAAACGCCATGGAACAATCATCGAAAATGCTAATAAGAAGAACATTCCACTTAATTGACTTACGTCTATTGATGAACTTAAATATAACTTCATAATAATTCGAACGACTAATAAACCAAGCAAAATGAAAATGAATGCTTTTGATCTTTTTAGATAGATTTCATTATTTATAATTTCAAATTTTGACGTTTTAATTAAAAATAATGAGAAAAACATTCCGATAAAAATTGCCTCAAGTACTTCAGAACCAGTTAATCTAAATTCAGGTACTAAATACATAAATGCGCCAGTACTCATGAAAATTGGAGGTAAAATAATTTTTTTTAAATTTGTAGGCTTCTTTGCGGCTTTTATTCTAATGACGATTACACCTAATGCCATACATGTTGCTAGAACTGTGCTTAAAATTATACTTAAATTTTTACTCATTTTTCCCACTACCTTTTATCTCAATCTTGAAGACTAAAAATCCTCTCAAGTGCACTTAGAATTTTTGAATCATATACAGGCTTCTCTATAAAGTCGATCGCCCCATATTGAACGGCTTCATTTACTATATTATCTTGAGCCATCGCAGATATCATAATAATCTTTGCATCCTGGTGATTTTGTTTAATTTCTTTCAGTGCTGTTAAACCATCTTTTTGCGGCATCGTGATGTCAAGTAACATAAGATCTGGTTTCAACTGATTATACAATAATACAGCTTCTACTCCATTTGAAGCAAACCCAATTACTTCATAACCTGCATTTTTTACAATATCACCTATTTTAGTTCTGATAAATAAGGAATCATCAGCGATTAAAATCCTTGCCACAACTAAGCCCCCTATAGGAAATTCATTAAATACTATAACCTAAAAAATTCAATAAAACAATTAAACTTAGTTAGATTAAAAACCTCTAAAGCCACCTGTTATTCTTGTAAAATAAATCGTAATTTCAGTTAACCAATCAAAATATAATAATATCCCCATAATGATCATAATATAGCCACCAAAAACAACAATTTTATGAGAATACTTTTTTATCCAACTCAATGATCCTAAATAAAATGACAAAACAAAAAATGGAATTGAGAAACCAAGTGTATATGCTAACATATAAAATAAACTTGAGCCTGGATTACTAACTGCTAGTGCAAATACAGACGTTAAGATTGGTCCAGTACAAGGTGTCCATCCTGCTGCAAAAGCTAACCCAATTAAAGTAGATCCAAGAAATCCTGAAGGACGCTTAGAAAATTGAAATCGTTTGTCATTCATTAAAAATTTAGGTTGAAAAATACCAGTAACAACTAGTCCTAGGAATACGATTAAAATTGCACCAACTTGACGAATAAAATCTTGGTATCGCATAAAAAAAGAACCTATAATTGAGGTACTAAATCCTAAAACAATGAAAATAATTGAAAAACCTAATAAAAAGAATAGAGTATGTAATAAAGTCTTACTTTTATGTATTCTTTTCTCATTTTGTAAATCACTTAAAGATACCCCTGTGATATACGATAAAAACGCTGGATAAATCGGTAGACAACATGGAGAAATAAAGGAAAGAAAACCAGCCCCAAATGCAATACCAATATTTAAATCCCCCATCAACTTACATCCCTTCTAATCTATACATTCTAGTTAACATTATAACAGAATTACTTTTTAAAGAGTATTAAAAGTAGTTAATTCGGAAATAGTGAGGATGATCAATTTAGAAAGTGTTTTAAATAAAAATGTAGAAAAATGTAATTTATGGAATATTTTCACGATCATTTCGGCACACTTTCTAATATATTAATTTATTTAAATTTAGGTGGAAAAATGATAAAAAAAATATGGCCAACACTTATCCTATTATTAACTCTCATTCTTTATTATTGGATAATACTACCGTTCATTTATAAATTTCATGAATAAATCCATAGTACTCATTACTTTAGAATTAATCCGTATGCCCCTATTTACCACTTCTATTCTTTAATTGAAAACTACTATTCCTTTTAACGATTCTATTCATTTAACGATTAAAAAATTTAATATTCTTAATTTAAAAATTATTTAGTTTTATAGTATAATCATATGAAAACCTTAAAAAGTGTTGAAAATTCTTCCTAGTTTCTCTTAAAAAGGTAGAAAAATTGATTTTTCTAATATCATTTTAGCTTTTAATTCTATTTAGTACTTTAGAATTTAACTTTTTAACACACTTTTAAATTGAAAGGAGATCACACATTAATATGTCTACTGTTTTGCAGCAATCTAATATGTCCCCTGTAAAATCAAATCGTAGCAAAGAAATGAAAGACGGATTTTTAGCATCGGTTCCGTTAATAATTGGATATTTACCTGTAGCGTTTACATTTGGATTAATTGCGAAACAAGCAAACATCGATTTACTTAATACACTATCATTTAGTACGCTAGTTTATGCGGGTGCAAGTCAGTTTATGGGATTGTCGATGTATTTAGCAGGAGTCAGTTTAATCCAAATCTATATCGCGACTTTTATTTTAAATTTTAGAAACTTTGTTATGAGTCTATCATTTAATAACCAATTTAAAAGTTTACCATTTTGGCATAGAGTCTATTTATCAATCACATTGACCGACGAAAACTTTGCAGTTACTACGTTAGGTGAAAATAATCATTCGATTAGTCGATCTTCTACTTATTTAATTACATTACACACGATTGCATATTCCACTTGGATTTTTGGTACATTTTTAGGGGTTATTTTCTCTAATTTAATTCCCCAAATAATAAGAGATAGTATGGGGATTTCTTTATATGCTATGTTTATTGGATTACTAACACCAGCAGTTCGTTCAAATTGGAGAGCATGTTTAATCGTTATAACTAGTATGCTATTAAACTTCACGTTTTCATTCGTTTTAAGTAAAGGCTGGTCATTAATACTTTCTTCTATTCTTGCTAGTTTACTAGCTATTGTTTTAATGAGAGGTGGTAACAAAAAATGATCGTATTTCTATTAGTTTTAGGAATGTGTTTAGTTACAATGATACCAAGAATTATCCCTGTTTTTATCGTTGATCGTGTTCAATTTCCTGAATGGGTTTCATCATGGTTAAAAGGTGTACCTTATGCTGCGCTTGGAGCTTTAATTTTCCCAGGAATACTAAGTGTTCAAAAAGGGAATTTAAGTGTTGGTCTTGTCGGTGGGATCGTTGCAATTATTTTATCTTTACTACGTTTACATATTATTTTTGTTGTTTTTGGTGCGATTGGTACTGTTTTAATTATGAAACTTTACTTTATTTGAACTACTAATTTATATAAACTTATACAAAAAAGTCGCTAAAAATAGCGACTTTTTTATTGATTAATTATTTATTCGAGGAATCAAATTTTTCCGCGAGTTTAGATACATCTGGTATACCTAATCCAGTTGCTTGGTTATAAAGCGTACCAGGTGTGCCAGTATAGAATAGATTATCGTTATCAGCACCATTTTTATTTAAAGGCGTGAAAGGTGAAGCCGTTTGTTGTGCAAATCGATAGATTTGTGGATTCCAAAAACCTACTTGAGTGTGATCTGCACTATTAATTAAAGCTGATAATCCATTTAATTGTGGTGAAACAAAGCTTGTCCCTCCAAAAACTGCATAACCTGAATTTTTACCAGGTTGACCTGGGTCACTTAAATAAACGTAATATCCAGTGTATGGATCTGCAGCCATGGATAAATCTGGAAGGTTTCTTCCTGTACCTTTTCCTGAAATAAGAGTTGGCTGTTTATATGTTGCACTTGCTAAATCTTGTGAAATATTGAATTCATCCACAGCAGAGAATGAATTCACACCGCTTACACCATTTTGATAGTCTGGTGTGTTAAAGTAGGTACTGAACCCTCCTCCTCCACCATTGATCAAGTTTGTATCCGGAAGTTTTCTTGCCTTAAAGTAATCATGTAAATAATCCCAACCCCATGCTCGTTCTTCACTTACTTTTACATCTAAGCCAGTAGAGTTAGAGTGGAATTGGAAAGGTAAAGTCGTTCCACCTGCTGCTGTAATATATGGACTTGCAGCTGGAAAATCAGCTGTCAATTTAAATACTTTATCAGTTCCTCGTGTTTCATCGTATGCGCCAGCATCGCCTGCTGCTGCAAACATTGAAATACCTTGTGCTGCTGCTTGCATAAATAACTGATTAAATGTTTCTTCATATTCCGGTGCTTCCATTTGTTGCTGAACATACGCATCAATACTTAATTCGCTTGATCCCCAGCTAACAGAAATTTGTTTTGCTATGTTATCGTTAATTGCATTTGAAAACGCATCTACAAATCCAGTATCTGAATTAGGTCCAACATACACATTTATATTTGCTTGCGGAGCAATTGCACCAGATTGCTGTACATCTAATGTAGTTTCTTCATAACCATCCCAACCTGAACCTCCATCGACATCAGTTACCTTAATTCGATTCGGTTTTGTAGGAATACCAACATTATCCCAAAACTGATATGCATCATCAGGATTAAATTCAGCCAAAGTTACGATACCAATTGTTTGACCTTCCCCTGTCGCCCCCTTTTTATAAAGAGGATTAACATTGTAGTGTTCCTGTAAATCTTGCGGTGTAAGACTTAATGGACCAGTTGGAACATCATTCTTATCAATGACTGTAGGTTGTTTTACAGCTCTAGATTCTAAATTTGAATAATTGTTTAATCCTAAAATACATAAAATATTATCTGAAATTGCCTTAGGAAGCGTTGGATTCTTTTTAGTAGAATGGATTCTTTTTCCTTTATAACTAGCATATTTTAATTCTACGTTTAAGGCTTTGTTTAATTGAGCAACTGTTCCCGTTGCTGTAATTGTTAAATTATTTGCATGAACATCAGACTTAATGCCAAATGATTGTAGGTAAGCAGTAACAGAATGGATATAGGATGGATTAGGTGCGTATTTCGCTTTGAATTCATTTACACTAATATATTTGCGGTAATGTGGAGAATATGGTGTAACTGTTTCTTTAATGTATTTTTCTAAATCATCTTTGTTTTGAAGCTTCATGACAAAATCGATTGATAACACCGTGTTTGGATCCATGTCACCAAAATAATTCGTTCCTTGTAATACAGCTGCTCCTGTTCCTTGAGCTACTTCTTTATTTACTTCTGCTGCGACTTTAGAAGTAGGTGTATTAACAAATAATAAAGAGCTTGCTGCAGCTACAGTCATTAAAGGTTTTCTCCAGTTTTTCAAACAGTATTCCTCCCAATAATCAATTATGTAACAACTTAATAAGTTAGAAATTTTATCTTGCTTGAATTACTAAACAATTTGTATTTCTTGCATTCGATTGAAATGATGAAAAAATTTTTACATAATAAATAGTAAACTTAGATTCTATTATTTAATTCACCACCCACCAGTATTAGTATTTTAGAATATCATCTTTACTTCTTTAAGTTTTTGTGTTTTAGTGCATAAAAATAACTGAAGCTAAATACTTATTCCTATGTATTCGATTATAATTCTGGAAATGTTCCACTTAAAGAAATTTCATTCGATAATTTATCTTAAAATCCATCATATAACTTGTATTTTCTACATTTTAAATAACGTTTTACTCGAAATTCCGATTGCATAAAAACACATTAATTAAAAGAAATTAATGATATTTTTAATCATTTTTATAAAAAATAATATAATTATAGTTTTTCTGATATAACTATGACGTATACTTGATAGATAAAATTATGAAAGTTCTAGTTTTCGTGCTCTTATAGTTATCTTTTTTTCTACCCATTCTGTGTGGTCTTAATAGATTCCATTTTAAAGAAGGCTCTTCAAAAATGTATCTTACTAGAATAATTAAATTTACATATTTTTATTAATTACAACTTTAAACATGTTCAAGATCCCTCTTAATCATTAAAACGTATTAATGTTTTTAATTTTATTTGAACAATGTAAAAAATAGCTAGTTTTAATTATCTACTTTACATGTTGTTTAATAATGAATTTTCCACTTAAATTCTTTTTGTTATTGTTCATTATTATTAAGAATGTAATTTGTTGAATTCCACTGCAGGATGCTCGCTTTCCGTGGGGCGAGAGCTGAGCCTCCTCGTCACGTTCGTTCCTGCGGGGTCTCAGCCTTCCCGCATCTCCCACAGGAGTCGACCATCCTTCCGTTCCATTCAACTTTTCTTTAAATTAAAGTATATTCACTTAAGAACATTTAGTAAAAACTAGTGCAAACATTTTTACTTTCATTTTAACCTTTGAAATATTAGCATATTAATTAGTATCATAAATTTATTAAAAGCTTTATATGCCTACTTTATATAATAAGAAGATAAATAAATTAACTTATACTTCTAAAAGGTAATTAGACTTTTAATTAATGTTCCAATCATTTAATCCGGTAAATTTATTGTATCTCAACTAAATTTAGTTAAAAAAAAAAAAAAATGCACCATCATTTGATAGTTGAGTCTACCAATTGAGGTGCATTTCAATTTATTTAGTTCCTTTTCTGTTATTCTGCAAATTGAAGGGATCCTTTATTTTGTAATAAATACATATTATAGTATAATCCTTGTTTCGCAAGGAGCTGTTGGTGGTTACCTTCTTCTACAATTTTGCCCTTGTGCAATACATAAATGCAATCTACGTCTTGTATTGTTGATAATCGGTGGGCGATAATTACCGTTGTTCTACCTTTTCGCATTTCAGTTAAAGCTGTTTGAATTGCTTCTTCTGTTTCACTATCGATATTTGCAGTCGCTTCATCTAAAATGAGAATTGTTGGTTTTGCGGCAATTGTTCTAGCAAAAGTTATTAATTGGCGTTGGCCACTTGATAGGGTAGAACCCCTTTCCACGACCGGTTCATCATAACCATTTGGTAATTTTTCAATGAATTCATTTGCTCTTACTAATTCAGACGCTTCTCTTATTTCCTTATTTGTTATCGATTGATTATACATCGAGATATTCCCTTTAATATCTCCCACAAATAAGTAAGGATCCTGTAAAACTAATCCGATATTAGATCGTAATTCACTTTCTTCAAAAGCAGATAAATTTTGCTCATCAATTTGAATCACTCCGTCTTTTACATCATAAAAACGCAATAGTAAATTCATGATTGTTGATTTACCACTTCCTGTATGACCGACAAATGCTACGGACTGACCAGGTTTAACTGAGAATGAAATGTCATGAATAACATTGTGAATGCCGTCGTATGCAAACGAAACATTTTTAAAATCAATACTTCCTTCTTTAACTTTTGGTAAGTCATGACCTATTTTAGTCGGTGCTTTTTGTTCTTCATCCATTAAATCAAAGACTCTTGAGGATGAAACAACCGCTTGCTGTAATAATGACAACTTCATCATC
Organism: Gottfriedia luciferensis; assembly: GCF_002156865.1. Lineage (GTDB taxonomy): Bacteria > Bacillota > Bacilli > Bacillales > Bacillaceae_G > Gottfriedia > Gottfriedia luciferensis. Next base: position 9,091 of record NZ_NCTA01000040.1, read on the forward strand.
ATCTGTGTTATTGGTTCAAAAAATCTTTCTAAATAACTTACAAACGCATAAACTGTACCAATTTCAACAGGATTACTAAATGAAGTTATACCAAAAAAGCTTAATACAAACATGATCCCAATTGTATAAATTAAATCAGTTGCAGGTCTTAAAAAAAGCGAATCTAATCGGATTGTCTTTACTCCTGCATTAAAATGGGATTTGTTTACACCTTCAAATTCATTTTGCAATCTCTTTTGTTGATTAAATGCCTGAATAATCGACATCCCTTGGAGATGCTCATTTAATTTTGCATTTAAATTACTTAATTGTCCTCTAGTTTCCATAAAGAACGGGAAGCTCTTCTTACGGTACGTTAAGATAATAAAATAGACAATTACAACTAAACCAACACAAATAGTTGCTAATTTCACATCTAACGAGTACATAGCAATGATAATACCAACAAGGAAGACTATTTGTTGAATAAATGTTGCTAATACACTTACATAAAAATCTTTAATTGCTTCAGTATCATTTGTAATTCTTGAAACAATGCTTCCGATTGGTGTTTTATCAAAAAATGAAAAAGCTAACGAATGGACATGTTCGTAAACTTTCATTCTTATATCTTGAACGACTTTAAATGCAATTTGCTGGAACATTAAAAGCTGTAAATAAGACAAAATAATTTTTCCAATTGTAATCGCAACATATAAAGAAAACAACTTAATAATTATATCCTTTGGAAAATATCTTTTCATTAAGTGGTCATCAAGAAATCTTTTTACTAAAATCGGACCATACATTTCACATGCAGTAGCAAGGAATAAAAAAATAAATGCAAAGGTTAATAAAACTTTATATTTTTTTAAGAATGAAAGAAGGCGAATTAAATCCTTCTTCTGTCTTGAAGCATCGATTTCAATTTCCTGATTCATCTACCTTCCTCCTTGCTCTACTAGTTCTTCAAGCTGTTGTCTTTCAAACATCTCTTTATACCAACCATCAATTTGAACTAGTTCTTCATGTTTCCCTCTTTGAATGATCCTACCTTCATCTAAAACGATAATTAAATCGCTATGCATTACGGCACTCATTCGATGTGAAGTGATAAATGTTGTTTTACCACTTCTTTCATTTTTTAGAGAACGTAATATTTTTTCTTCAGTTTTCGCGTCTACAGCAGATAGACAATCATCTAATATTAAAATATTCGGATTTTTTATTAAAGATCTAGCAATTGATATCCTTTGTTTTTGTCCACCCGATAATGAAACGCCTCTTTCACCAACAATTGTGTCATATCCTAAAGGAAACTCTAATATATCGGCGTGTATATTCGCTATTTCAGCAGCTTTATGGACATGATCAACCGATGATTCAATTTGGCCAAATGCAATATTTTCCTTAATAGAAGTTGAAAACAAGAAATGTTCTTGTGGAACATATCCAATATGTTCTCTTAACGCTAACAGTGTGGTATCTTTTATATTCACATCACCAACCGTTATACCTCCGTTTTCTACTTCATACTCTCTTAATAAAAGCTTTAAAAGAGTCGTTTTTCCTTGGCCAGTTTTACCAACAATCCCAACCGTTTGCCCTTCCTGAACATTAAAACAAATATCCTTTAACTCAAAATTTGATTGCTCATTAAATTTAAAAGAACCAATCGAGTAATTGATCTCGCCCATCGCTAATTCTTTTAATGCATGTTCTTTATCTTTTATTTCTGCCTCAACACTTAACAATGCTCTAATTCGATCGTATGAAGCACGACCTCTTTCAACAATATTAAATAACCAACCTATTGCAAGCATTGGCCAGATTAAAATACCTAAATATGTAACGAATGTAATTAACTGCCCAACAGTAATCTCATCTGCTATCACTAATCTTGAACCGTAGACAACAGAGATAATATAACAAATCGAAACAACTAACATGATTGTAGGATCAAATAGAGCATCAATTCTTGCTACCCTCATATTGTACTTTACTACTAAATCTGCTTGATTCTTAAATGCAGAAACATCCTCTTTTATTTGCCCTAAGCTTCTAATAACTTTTAATCCGCTCATACTCTCTTGAACTTTATTATTTAATTCAGAAAAAGATTCCTGAGCTAAATGAAATCGTTGATGTAATAATTTACCATAATATTGCGTTAAGATTGCCATTACTGGTAAAGGTAAAAGACTGACAAGTGTTAACTTCCAACTAATTGAAACAGACATCATGATCAAAACGGAGCCACCTAATATAATTGAATCAACAAATGTTAAAATTCCAGCTCCAGCCGTTTCCCTTACTGCTTGAACATCATTTGTTGCATGGGCCATTAAATCACCAATTCGATTTTTTTGATAAAACGAAGGAGACATTTTAGAAAAATGATCATACAAATCATCTCTCAACTGTCTGGCTAATTTTAAAGAAGAACCAAAAATTAATCTTCTCCACCAATAACGAAATGTATAAAGCAATAATCCATTAATGAAAATTAAACTTACCCAAAATAATAAATTTTTGCTATTGAGTGTACTTTTAATCATTTCATCAATTACATATCCAATTACCTTCGGAGGCAGTAGCTCTAATATTGCAACGACAACTAAAAGAGATATTCCCCATATGTAGCTTCTTTTTTCTTGTTTAAAAAACCATAACAAATCTTTAAAGACTGACATTCCTTCACCCCCGCGAAATACAAAAATTGACTTTAAAAAATATTGCGAAAACTTGAGACATAGTGTTCATTATATCATAAAATTTAAATAATTTTTAATATTTGCTCCATAAAAAATAGCTGTTGTTTCTCTAATATATAAGCTACTACTTTAATTTTTAGGTTCAATTTAAAATGAATGGTGATGATTTCTCGGCAAGCCTGCGTGGTTTCACCTTTCCATCTACTCCCATTGGCGTATCGCTCCTTCCACTCCAATCAAAAATCTTTTTCAAAATGTATTTTGATAAATTAACGTTAATAAATTCTTAAGAGACAATTACTTAAAAATTAAAAATACACAAACCGATTTGGTTTGTGCATCTTATAAGAGCTTTTAACTCATATTATTTTGTTTGATTATTCATTGCCTTCATCATTTGATTAATTTTCTTTTGTGAAGGTTTTTGTCCCATTTGAGCCATCATAACTTTTAACATTTGTTCATTGATTGGTGGATTTTTCTTTAAATAGTTCATTGTGTATTGACGAGCTATGAAAAATCCAATCGCTACACCAGCAACTAATGCTAGTAAGCCGACTAGAAAATACATCATTTATTGCTTCCTCCTTAAAATCATCTAGAACAATTTTACTAAAACAAACCTGTTAATACAAGAGCATTCTGCAATTTAATCGTTAAATATACTTTTGATAGGCGATTGGTCGTAACCAGCCAAATCTCTGATCCTTCACATCAATCGCAAGAAACGTTGAACGAAATTTCCTTAAGAGTTCGAAGAATATTGTTTCGGACTCTAATGTTCCAGTTGCAGACAAAAGAAGTTCATTAGGATAAATTTTGAGCTGTGCTTTCCCACCATCAGCAAGTTCTAGTAAATATTCACCAGTCTCCTCATAATAGTAGATCTGAAGAGGATTCATTTTGCGAATAAATGTGTGTAGCTCAAATAAAGGTATTGGTTCTGTAATATATTGTAATTGTTTTTCAATTATCTTCTTTAGTTCCAATGTTGAATAATAAAATTCATGTACTAGTTGATATATTTTATGCTCTTTTCCATAAAATTCTATAGACAGTGGTTCACGAATTAAAAAAATTTTATATTCCCTCATATCTTGTCCACTCCCAACAACTATCTGTTTGGAAAATTATATAAAATTCCAAACAAAATTTTTGTCTTTTTAAGGAGTGAAAAACAACTAGTTTTGTCGAAAAATATTAAAAGCAGGATGAAGGAAAGACAGGATCAAGTTATTTATCCCCTATCTCCTGCTTTTCCTACGCTTACCCCTGCACTTCCTGGCCTTAACCTAATACTTTTTTCGCTGCTGATACTACATGATCAACAGTAAATCCAAATTTCTCCATTAATAGGTTTCCTGGAGCTGATGCACCAAATGTATCAATTGCAATAACTTCTCCTTCAAAACCTACATATTTATGCCATCCGAAAGATGAGCCCATTTCAACAGCTACACGTTTTGTAACTTCTTTTGGAAGAACTGATTGTTTGTATTCCTCAGATTGTTTTTCAAATAAATCCATTGAAGGCATTGAAACAACAGAAGCAGAAATTCCTTCAGCTGCTAATTTTTCTTGAGCACCAACAGCTAATTGTACTTCGCTTCCAGCAGCGATTAATACAACATCAATTTTATCTTGTTTCGCAGGTGAAATTACATAAGCACCTTTTGAAACTTTATTATAAATATCAGAAGTAGTTCCTTCTAAGATCGGTAAATCTTGACGTGATAGTACTAACATTGTAGGTGCATCTTTCGCTTCAACTGCGATTTTCCATGCAGCCGAGCTTTCATTTCCATCAGCAGGACGAATCACATTAATATTTGGCATTGATCTGAATGATGCCAATTGTTCTACAGGCTCATGAGTAGGTCCATCCTCACCAACAGCAATACTATCATGAGTAAATACATAAGTAACTGGTAAATTCATTAGTGATGCTAAGCGAATTGCAGGTTTTAAGTAATCAGAGAATACAAAGAATGTAGCTCCAAATGCGTGTACTCCTCCGTGAAGTGCCATACCATTTAAAGCAGCACCCATCGCAAATTCACGTACACCAAACCATATATTACGTCCATCGTAGCTTTCTCTACTAAAGTCACCTTTACCGTTCATATACGTTTTGTTTGATCCAGCTAAGTCAGCAGATCCACCAAAGAAGCTAGGTAATACATTTGCAATCGCGTTAATTGCTTCACCAGAAGATGAACGAGTAGCAATTTTTTTGCCTATTTCATATTTCGGTAATGCTGTTTCTATATCTACAGTGATTTTACCTTCGATTGCATTTTTTAATTGAGTTGCTAATTCAGGATATTGTTCTTCGTATTTTGCAAATGTAGCATTCCATTCTGCTTCTTTCTTTTCTCCAGCTTCAACAATTACTTGATTGAAGTGAGCATAAACTTCTTCAGGAACATGGAATGGATTTTCATAACTCCACGCATAAGCTTGTTTCGTTAAAATTGTTTCTTCTTTACCTAGTGGTTCACCGTGAGATTTTGATTTACCAGATTTGTTTGGAGAACCATAACCAATTGTTGTTTTAACTTCAATTAATGTTGGTTTAGATAATTCTTGTTGAGCATTTTGGATGGCTGCAGAAATTTCATCTAAATTATTGCCATCTTCCACTCTAATTACTTGCCAGCCGTAAGCTTTAAAACGATCTTCTACACTTTCAGAGAAAGAACGATTTAATTCTCCATCTAACGAAATATCATTTGAATCGTATAATACAACTAAACGACCTAAGCCTAAGTGACCTGCTAATGAAGCTGCTTCGGCAGATACACCTTCCATTAAATCTCCATCACCACAAATAGAATATGTAAAGTGGTCAACTACATTAAAATTGTCCTTATTATATGTATCAGCTAAATGACGTTCTGCTAGCGCCATACCAACTGCCATTGCAATTCCTTGTCCTAATGGACCTGTTGTTGCTTCGACACCATGAGTATGTCCATATTCAGGGTGACCTGGTGTATTACTTCCCCATTGACGGAAGTTTTTAATATCTTCGATTGATACTTCATAGCCAGATAAATGAAGCATGCTATACAGTAACATAGAACCGTGACCTGCTGATAAAACAAATCGGTCTCTATTAAACCATTTTGAATTTTTCGGACTATGATTCATATATTTTGCAAATAAAGCGTAGGCCATTGGTGCAGCACCCATAGGCATTCCTGGATGACCAGAATTTGATTTTTCGATCGCATCAATAGAAAGAGTACGAATCGTATTAATTGCTAATTGTTCAATATTAGTAGACATAAATTTCGCTCCTTTAGCTTATTCACAGATATTATCATATAATTTACCATGATTTATTACAATAACTATCAATTAGTTTTGACATTTTTAACATTTTCTTTCCAAGAAATAGAAAAAAAGCAGAAAATACTCTGCTTTAACTGCTTACAACCGTTCTATAATAAAGTAAATTTATTATTTTTCTTAATGTAAATTTCTTTTACGCATCGCTTTTTCATATTTTAATTTTGCAGGAGTTATATCATTTCCTTTTTCGTCGACAATTTTCAGTGAAGTTAATTCATCGACCATGCGAGAACGAAAATCTGCTAAATATTCTTTTCTTAATTGATCTTGTTCTACTTTTTCATCAGGAGTTAATCCTACTTCTTTTGATTTCTTTGATAATTCATTTATTCTATTTAAAGTTTTTTTAGTAACCATTTTAACCTCTCCTTTAATTGAATCTAACTAGTCAATGTATCCCATCTTACAATAAAATGCATTAGCTTTCAATCATAGAGATTTCATTTAAATACTCATTATATCTTCTATTGACAGTTGCTTTTGAAACGTCATAACCAAATCCTCTTAAGGTAGCCGCAATTTCTTCAAACGTAAGCTCATTCTGTCTTAGTCTGACAATTTCTGAGATAGGTAATTCTTTTTTGTCTCTACCACCTGCATTTACACTTCCAGCTAAATTCCTTTGGGGTTTATACCCGTTTTCAACTGCCTTTTTCATTCCTCTTTTTATTTTCATATTATGAATTTTTCGTTGATATTCCTCTACTATACTTAAAATTTCTAAGACCATTTCATCACTTTCACTAAATTGAAATTGACCATTTTGAGAAGAAGTAAATAATCTTATTCCTTCTTTTTTTAAATAATGTAGGATTGCAATTCTAGCATGGCCTCTACCTAATCGTGTTTCATCTTGTATTAACAAAACATCGACTTGATTGTCCTTGATGATTTGAAATAATTGAAATAAGCCTTCCCTTTCTACTTCATACCCACTTGCTTGTTCGCTTATTGTTTCTAGAATACACATTCCCATCCGCTCGGCTAATTCGGTTAGTTCACTAATTTGTCTATGCAGTGATGTTTCTTGTGAATCCTTTGCTGTACTTACTCTTGCGTAGATAATTGCATTCATTATTTGTTCCCTCCATACGAACATGAAAACTATATTCATTAAAAAACGAACTAACGTTTGTATATTATATCCTATCATGATATAATGAAAAAAATAAAGAGGAACGTATTATCTACTTTATAAGCAAGGGGGACAATAAGATGAACAAATTATCTAAGAGGCAAGCAGAAATACTAGCTTATATTAAAGATGAAGTAAAAATTAAAGGTTATCCACCTTCAGTAAGGGAGATTGCTGAAGCTGTTGGCTTAGCTTCAAGCTCAACTGTTCATGGTCATTTAGAGAGATTAGAACAAAAAGGATATATTCGACGAGACCCTACAAAACCTCGTGCAATCGAGATTTTAGGCGAAAGTAATACGGTTGTAAATGAAACTCAAGCTTCATACAATGAAATTTATAACGACATAATTAACATCCCTGTTATTGGTAAAGTTACAGCAGGTGTACCAATTACTGCTGTTGAAAATGTTGAAGAATATTTCCCACTACCATCATCAGTCGCACCGTCTAACGAGCAAGTTTTTATGCTACGTGTAGAAGGAGATAGCATGATGAATGCTGGCATCTTAAACGGAGATCTTGTTATCGTTAAGAAACAATTTACAGCTGAAAACGGTGAAATTGTTGTCGCAATGACCGAAGATAGTGAAGCAACTGTAAAACGATTCTATAAAGAAAGTGACCACTTCAGACTACAACCTGAAAATGACGCACTTCTTCCAATTTTATTAAAACAAGTATCAATTTTAGGTAAAGTTGTTGGAGTTTACCGTACATATCATTAATTAATCTTATTGAACTAAATCGAACATTTTATTTTGAAGATTAATATACACATAATTTATATACAACCATATATTATAAAACTCATTCTAAAAAGCAATGACATTAAAATGTGATTGCTTTTTATTTTGAACTAAACATAAAAACTAAGTTCTTTTGTTTCCGAATCGACATCTTTTATCAGAGACAAATAACTGTTTTAAGGTTCATGATTAAACGCTTACCAACTAGAGTAAAAAAAAATAGAGCTAGGGAATCCCTAGCTCTATTTTTTTTGTTTTATTCAATTTTGCTATATTAAAAGAATCAGAGGAATAAGTTCCACAAGCAAATTTAATACTTATTATTTTTATCCTATTCAATATAATTCTCAAAATTCTTTTCTAAATCATCGCGAAATGCAATCGCTAAATAATTGTCAATAATATTTCTAGTAATTGGTGATTGGAAAACCTGACTCTTATAAGCTCCACCTTCATATTCAATTATATCAATCTTATTTTCAATTTGTTCATTTTGCATTTCATCAAAATATTTTATACTTACAACGACCTCTGTATCATCAATCGTTATTAGCAACTCTCTTTGATTTAACAAGACCTCAATAACATTATTTTTGTCAATCATAATGTCAAATTCACCATTTGAAACTTCAATTTCCTTTTTTAATGATTCTTTTAAATCAATAAAATATGATTCGAATTTCTCACACATTTTACTATAGGCCATATTTTCAGTAACGGTTTCTTTGTAGATTGCTTTAGTTTTTAAGATGAATTCCCTTTTAAAATCCATATTTCCACTCCTTGTAATGATATAATTGGAGCACATCTATATTATTACTATTCAAGTAACATTGGAAATTAGAATAGCAGGAATCATGTTGATAAAATTTTTAAAAGAAATTAAGGCATCTAAGCTTATTTTCCCTTCACCTTGATCCTTCCTTTTCCTTATTAATGCTCTAAAGAAAAAGCAATCATACTGAAACTAAAATCAACCGTCTTTTTAGGTTAATAATTTCACAAAAATGATTTCTGGATCACCTTCATCTAAATTATCGATGATCCCACTTTCCAAATATCCTAAAGAATGAAATACTTTTTGCATTGGCATATTTGATTTATTCGTTGAAGAAAATATTTTATTCTCATTAAAGTTTTCTACATATTCAATCAGTTTTTTTGCGATTCCGATCCTTCTCAACCTTGGATTTACGATTATTAAATCTATAAATAGATGACCATAAAAGTAATGATGGTAAATTAAAAACCCTACAATTTCATTATTTATTTCACAAACGATACATCTATTTTCTTGAATCGACTTTCTAATTTGATTTTCTCTCACTCGTCTTCCGATTACGAATGAATCCAAATCTACAATTTGTTTAATATCATTTATTACTGCTTGTTTAATTTCCACTTTAATCCCCCCATTTCTATTAAAGTTAATTCTACTATTCGACACGTATAAATAAATGCCCTTTTTCAATGTCCTTAATAACACGAAAAAGAAATCTCGCCGATTGACGAGTCTTTAGGAGAGACAGAGACTTAGTTATTTATACTTGATGCTTAAAATCGGGAACTATGTCGAGTCTCCTAATAAATGCCAATATAAAAAACCTGTATTAATTAAAATACAGGTTTTTTATATTTTTATTAGACATTTGATGGATTGAAAAGTTTACTCCAAGTTTCTTTTCCAACTATACCATCAATTGCTAACCCATTTTTCCGCTGGAATTCTTTTACTGCATTTTCAGTTAGTACCCCAAAAATACCATCTACTTTTACTCCGACTTTCTCTTGTATTTTCTTTACCTGCTCTCCTCTTGCCCCCTTCTTTACGATTCCATTATAAGGATTTTCTAGTTTAATGATCTTTTTATATAAACCATTTCTTATATTTGCATTATTTACTGAAATGAGAACATCTGCATAGTTAGGTGATGCAGCCCAACCCGCCGCTGCAATCGCTTTAAATTGGGCATTTGCAGTTTTATATGTTTTTACTTTACTGTATCTTGGATTACTTAATATAAAATCAACATAACCTGTTATTGGGTCATCGTATTTTATATAATAACCCCCTTCACTTTTTGGCCTAGCAGTACCTTTACTACTTTGAGGTAAGCCAGGATACCAAGTTTGACCTGCAATATTATTATTTTTTTTAAAGTTTTTCGAAGTAAAGTGAGCTGTTTCTACTTGCCACTGAGTATAAATTACTTCAGGTAACCAACCAATCTTCTTCGAAACTTCCTGAGCAAGTTGAAAATATTTAACTGTATTAGACACTATTTACGATTCATCTCCCTTAAATGCTTGTCCTATCATACAGATTATTCATAAACGTATCATTATGTTCTAAGACAATAGTAGAAAAGTAATGTGTCTTTCTCTTTTTTTTGTATTTCCTCTGTAAAAAGTCATCCATTCTAAAAATTTGTTTTGTATATTCTAGGATCTAACAAGATGATTAACCCCTAGTTAATCTCTTTCATACAATGGTAAAAAAATGGAGCTGATTAAAATGACTAATTGGATTGACATTTCAACGTCTCAGCACCAATTGAAGCTGTTTAACGGTAGCCAACTTTTAAAAACTTACCCAATTGGAGTTGGTAAAATGCTTACTCCAACACCAACCGGAACATATACCATTATTAATAAACATCCAAACCCTGGTGGCCCTTTTGGAGTTCTTTGGATGGGTTTATCAGCACCTCATTACGGCATTCATGGTACAGACAATCCTTCATCAATTGGGCATTACGTTTCGCATGGTTGTATCCGGATGTATAACCATGATGTACTTGAATTATCTTCAATGGTCTCGATTGGAACAGGAGTTTTAATTCGTAAATAGATTACTTAGTTTTCAGCTAGATTTGATATCCGGTTTAATATATGTCTTAAGTAAGCTGCTCTCTAATAGAAACATAGAAAAAGGACCAGATTAAATCTCGTCCTTTTTTTTAGTTCAAGGGTTTGTTAATGTTAATTGTTTATTTTTTACAATACACATATTTGAAAAAGATTTTATGCAATTTAAAGAAATTGATTGAAGTTTAAATACATATTATTAGTTTAATAATGAGAAAATAATAAAAATGTAGAAATTATCTATCGAGGTATTTATGAATGTAACAACACACCAAAATTCAAATGCAAGTTTATCAATAATTCTTATTTGGAAATTAGCAATTGGATCTACTTTATCATGGGAAATTTCAAGACTTTTAGGTTCTACTCATCCATATTTAGCACCTCTCTCAGTTATTTTAACAGTCCAATCAACGTACGATAAAACCATTATCCTCTCCTTAAAACGTGTAATTGGTACAATGATCGGTATCATTGTGACAGTTTTAATCGCAAGTCATTTGAAAGTAAACGGAATAAACTTAGGATTATTAATACTGATAGGTTGTTTTATTGGTAAATACTTGAAATTTGATAAAAAAGTGCTGCATCAAATTGCGCTTACCATATTATTTGTATTTAGTTTTGAACACCAATCAGATCAATATGCGATTGATCGAATGAGAGATACACTTGTTGGGGTATTAGTTGCATGTTTAATTCAAGTTATATGGTCTAAACTGATAGTACGAAAAAAGACTAGTACAAGTACTTTATCATAGCAATGAAAAGATTTAATACCACCATGATTGGTGGTTTTTATATCTTTAATAGTAAAAAAACCTCGACACTAACGTCGCCAAGGCTTAATTTATGAATTAATATACTTACTATCATTATTGATCGCATTCACAAAGTTGAACTTGAGTCCGGAACAGGATTTAACTATAATTTAATGGATCATGATAAGTCAAAACCTATTATAAAAAGCACATTCATATAGATAAAAAACCAACCTAACTATTTTTTAGTTAGGTTGGTTTATCTTAAGGTTTTTTTCCAATCATTTTTTCATATTCAACTGCACTATATCCATACCCTTTTAAATAATATGAATCTAACAAAATTTTGTCTGTCTTAGAATCTACATAATAATAAAAAATACCTTTATCACCTTTTAAGATAACTCGTACGGTACATTTAGTACCATCTTTAAAAAAATTATAGTAAGGTTTAATCTCCTTTATATTTTTTTCCTTAACATTTTTTTCTGTTATTAAATAATCTTTGACATCATTTTTAATCAATACAGCTTTAATTTTAAAATAAGATGGAACTAAAATTACTATGAGCAAAAAACAAACTAGTATTTTTTTCTTCATTTAATTCAATCTCCATTTCATCAACTAAATGACCATAATTATTCACTTTTACTAGTAAACTTAGTTCCAATTTAAATTTAAATTTTTCTAGTTTAATTTAATAAATAGATTTTATTACTTATCTCATTCTACTTACATAAATCTTTTATATTAATTCTTTTTTTATTATAAAATAATCTAATAAAAAGTTTATCTTAATCTTGAAATTTAATGTTTCAAATTTGAAACATCAGAAATTAAATACACATCCAGTACTTTATAGAAGGCACAGATATATGAAATTCATACAAGAAAGTCTCACGGTAGCATTCAAAATACAGCTGATGTTTATTCAAATAATTAGAAAAACCCTTAGCGCAATTAGCGCCAAGGGTTGATTTTATTAATATACTGACATGTATTGATCGCGTTCCCAAGGGTGAACTTGAGTTCTGAAGATATCCCATTCGATTTCTTTTGCTTCAACAAAGTGTTCGAATAAGTGTTCACCTAAAGCATTTACAATTACTTCATCTGTTTTTAATAGCTCTAATGCTGCAGCTAAAGTTGCTGGTAAGTCGATAATACCAACTTCTTCACGCTCTTCTTTTGACATAACGTAGATGTTACGATCTACTGGAGCTGGAGCTTCTAATTTGTTTTTGATTCCGTCTAATCCTGCAGCTAATAATACTGATAATGCTAAGTATGGGTTAGCAGCTGGGTCAACTGAACGTACTTCTACACGTGTACTTAAGCCACGAGATGCAGGAATACGGATTAGTGGACTACGGTTTCTTGCAGACCAAGCAACGTAACAAGGAGCTTCGTAACCTGGTACTAAACGCTTGTACGAGTTTACAGTTGGGTTTGTAACAGCTGTAAAGTTTGGAGCGTGCTTTAAGATACCTGCGATAAAGTGACGAGCAGTTTCACTTAAACCTAATTCTCCAGACTCATCATAAAATGCGTTTTTGCCATTTGTAAATAATGATAAGTTACAGTGCATACCTGATCCGTTTACACCGAATAATGGTTTTGGCATGAATGTTGCGTGTAAACCGTGTTTACGAGCAATTGTTTTAACTACTAATTTAAATGTTTGGATGTCGTCACAAGCCTTGATTGCACCAGCATATTTGAAATCAATTTCATGCTGACCAGGAGCAACCTCATGGTGAGATGCTTCAATTTCAAAGCCCATTTCTTCTAATTCAAGTACGATATCACGACGGCAGTTTTCACCTAAATCAGTAGGTGCTAAGTCAAAGTAACCACCTTTATCATTTAATTCAAGTGTTGGTTCGCCTTTTTCATCTAATTTAAATAAGAAAAATTCAGGCTCAGGTCCTAAGTTGAAATCTGTAAAGCCTAAAGCTTCCATTTCTTTTAACATACGTTTTAAGTTATTACGAGGATCTCCTTCAAATGGAGTACCATCTGCATTATAAATATCACAGATTAAGCGAGCTACTTTTCCTTTTTCAGCAGTCCATGGGAATACTACCCAAGTATCTAAATCAGGGAATAAATACATATCTGACTCTTCAATACGAACGAATCCTTCAATTGAAGAACCATCAAACATCATTTTGTTGTCTAAAGCTTTTTCAAGCTGACTTACTGGAATTTCAACGTTTTTGATAACCCCTAGTAAATCCGTAAATTGTAGACGTATGTACTTTACGTTTTGTTCTTTTGAAATACGGAAAATATCTTCTCTTGTAAACTTAGCCATTTTAAAAGTTCCCCTTTCGTATGCAACAAACAAAATTAGTCTAACACACTTTAAAATAGAAAAGTAGAGATATTCCACTACCACTTTTCTATTTTTTTATATTAATTTTAGTGATTAGCAGTTTAAATATGTTTCTTTTTCCCATTCTGATACACGTAAACGATAAGCATCCCATTCTTCTTTTTTGTTTTGAAGGAAAGAATAAAATACGTGTTTACCTAATACTTGCTGTAAAAATTCACTGTTTTCTAATTCTGAGACTGCTTCAAGTAAGCTCCCTGGTAATGTTTCAATCCCTTCAGCTTTTCTTGTAGCATCATCCATCAGATATAGGTTCTCACTGCGTTCAGTAGGCGGTGTTAATTTTCTTTCAATACCATCTAAGCCTGCAGATAATAAAACAGCTAATGCTAAGTAAGGATTTGCAGATGGATCTGGATTTCGTACTTCGATACGAGTTCCTGCACCTCGTGCAGCTGGTATACGAATTGTACAAGTACGATTACTTTGTGACCAAGCTACGTATACTGGTGCTTCATAACCTGGCACTAATCGTTTATATGAATTAACAGTTGGATTTGTTACTGAAGCATTAGCACGAGCATGCGTTAATACACCTGCAATAAATTGGCGTGCTGTTTCAGATAACCCAATTGAATCATGCTCATCATAAAAGGCATTACCGTTATCATTTCCTAGACTCATATGACAATGCATTCCTGAGCCATTTTCACCGAAAATAGGTTTTGGCATAAACGTAGCAACTAAACCATATTTTTCTGCGATTGTTTTAACTGTATATTTAAATAATTGTATATTATCAGCTGTTTGTAGACCTGGCGCGTATTTCCAATCAATCTCATGTTGACCAATTGCTACTTCGTGATGCAAAGCTTCAACTTCTAACCCTAATCGTTGTAGTGCTTTCGTAATTTCACGACGAATTGTAACTGTTTTATCTAGGGGAGCTACATCAAAATATCCACCATTGTCATTTGGAACTAATTGATTACCTTCTTTTAAAAATAAAAAGAATTCAGGTTCTGGTCCTACATTAAAAGAGGTAAATCCCTTATTAGTTGCTTTTTCAATTGAGCGTTTAAGCACATTCCGTGGATCTCCTTCAAAAGGTCTGCCATCTGGGTAGTGAACATCACAAATGAATAGGCCAACTTTTTCGTCTAGATCGACTTTCCAAGTATTTAAATCTGGGAAAAGCATCATATCACTTGCTTCTATTTTCGTGAATCCATTTATACTAGATCCATCAAACATAGTTTCATTGTTAAGTATTTTTTCAATTTGCGTGATTGGTAGTTCTAAATGTTTAAATACCCCTTCGACATCTGTAAAAAATAACTGTACAAATTCAAGCCCATGTTCTGAAACACTATTTAAAATCGTTTCTTTTGTCATTTATATTTCCCCCTAATAAATATAAAAGCTAGAAAAATCCTGATTTAATCAAAAACTTAATGAAAGAATCGAGACATATCTCCTTGTCGTAAAGAAGTTTTACCTAATTTACCATTTTGATATAACTCTTGACGAAGCATCTTTCGAAGTTGTTCATCTGAAATTGATTTTTCAACAATGACTTGTTGTACTACAGTTTCTTTGGACTTTTCTGACGATTTTAAATTAAGTACTTCTTTAATTCCTGCTAAATTTAAGCCTTGTTCAATAAATTTTTTTATTTCTAATAATCGATCGACATCATTGAAAGAAAATAATCTACGATTACTTTCAGTTCGAGCTGGTTGAATTAAATCATGCTCTTCATAATATCGAATTTGTCTTGCTGATAATTCAGTTAACGAAATGACGATTCCGATTGGGAAAAGTGGTGTTGAGCGTCTTACTTGATCATTCATAGCAATGCTCCTTTCGTTCCTCTATTTGTATTTTATTTCATGTTAGAAAAACTGTCAACACGATGTTAGAAAATCTAACATGACTTTTTTTGATTTTTTATTCTATGCAGTATTTATAAAAAATTCTACTAATTCAACAAAAAAAATAATCTCCATTAGTTTCGAGATTATTTTAGATTATTAAATATATCGGTCAATATGAAAAAAGATCAGTAGTGAACAATTTTGGAAATAAAATTAGGATTTTTGATAATCGATTAATGAATAGAAATGTTAATCTGTTATGAGCAATATTTATAACACCATCAAACTCAAATCATTATTTATTTCTTTTTCATTAGTTTAAAATATTAAATACTAAATTCTTAGAAAAATTAATTTAAACTGATTAGTAATTTGTTATAAAGGATATTTAAATAGTTACTTAATGAATACTTATATTAATGAATGAGTTGATTGGAACGAAAGGATGCTCGACTCCTATGGGAAATGCGGAAAGGCTGAGACCCCGCAGGCTTGCCGAGGAGGCTCAGGTTTCGCCCCATGGAAAGCGAGCATCCTGTAGTGGAAATGAACATCACTCAACTTCCTTTACGAAAATTTGATAGTTATTTGACAAGATAATTTTTCAACAGCGTGAAAAAAGCTACTATTATAAGTAGTAGCTTTAAATTAGATAGTTTTTTTATTTCCAAAATACACTCTCAAACTCCGCTAAATTATGATATGGATACAAAGGTTTTAATAGTCTTGCTTTGGTCCATAAATCTGTCGTTTTTTCTAATGCTTCTAAAGATGTTTTATAGTTTTCATCAACTGTAATGTATTTTACATTACCAAGATGCTGAAGTGAGTAACCTGTAATTTGTTTAAAAAATGTTTTACTAGAGTAATCTAATGGGTCACCTTTTACAATATAGTTTGTAAATAATGGTTTATATGCTTTTTGTATGCTCACAGTTTTTGCATGAAGTTTATTTGAGTCATCATCCAATAAGATACCTAAGGAGTTAAACGTCACCCCTTGTACGAACAGATTACTTTTCATTTGCTTATCATTATGAAGGTGGTACCCTACAAATTGAGCTAAATAGCCACCAAACGAGTGTCCAGTTACATATACACTAGCTTCCTTGTTCTCTTTTTTATTTAAGATTGATTTAACCCATTTATATGCTTCTTGTGCTTGTGCATCAACAACAACGGGAGAACCATTTTCTGGAGATTCAAAACCAACCAATCTTTGATAGATGTCTTGTAAATTAATTTTCTTTAGTCCACTAAACGCAAATAATAAACTGTTATTTTTGTTGTTCTTTAAAGCAATTG
>NZ_NCTA01000041.1 GCF_002156865.1 Gottfriedia luciferensis
GGTAAGGCTCCTATAATGTTAATTTTGAATTTTTTCAATACACATATTTGAAAAAGATTTTATGCAATTTAAAGACATAAATTGGAGTGGAAGGTGGGAGAACTAAAAAGCAGGTAGAGCAGGCAAGGCAGGGGAAGAAGGGGAAAACAGATTGATAGGAATACTAAAAGGAAATTAATAAAATTCTCTAAAGTCTTTTAATCTCTTTTCTTTGATCCTGTCTTTCCTTGTTCCTGCTCTTTAGGGCATCCTGGAACGGAAATCATCAACATTCTTTTTTAACAGAGCCTAAGGTAAAAAATTGGATCTGTAATATTTTTCACTCATAATATTCCTAAATTCCTATTTTTTCCGGTTAGAAACAAATATACCCAATAGAGTAGACTGTTGATTAGTGTCTATTCTATAGGGTACATTTTTATTTATTCATTTTTCAGTCCATACCAGAAATTTCGCCAAATGTTTGAAATCCTTGGTTTCATTTTTTCGGCTCCATAATAAGATAATTCAATAAAAATACCATCAATTAAACAGTAAAAAGACATCACAAAATCTTCAACGTTTTCGGCACGAATTTCACCATTGTTAATACCTTTACTAATAACGGATCTTAAAATCGTTGACATCGCCTCTTCAGATTCCATGAACTGTTTGTGTAATTCTTCTTTTAAGGATTCAGGAGAGAAAAAGACTGCACGGTTCAGAAAAGTAGATTGATCCTCAAACTCGATATAATATTGAAATGTCAGGTGTAGTATTTGATAAAGCTGTTCTTTTGCAGTTAATTCTTGAATTTCTTTTATTAATTCTTCTACTTTTTTTACATGAAGCCATAAAATATTCTCATAAATTGTAAGAAAGATTTCTTCTTTACTTTTAAAATGATTATAAATCGATGGTTTTTGAATCCCTACTGCTCTAGCTATTTCTGACAAGCTAGTACCCTCATATCCATTTTTAGAAAACAGCGCAAGTGCAACTGCGAGTATTTTATCCTTTGTCATCTTCATCCTCCGAAACTAACTCTTGTTAGCTAGATTATAAACCGGAATACAGATTAAGTCTAAATAATGTTAGGGAATAATGCAAAAAAGCACGATATCACTTTAATGATTAATGACTTTCATCGATAAAATTCAATTCTCATCAAGCATTTTCAACAGTATGAAAAAGCTCCGTATTAATACAGAGCTTTAAGGAGTACGATTACGTTTAACGTTTTTGATCATGTTTTTTAATTTGCAAAGTAGCTAAACTAGCAAATTCATGTACAAGAGTAGCAGCTAAAAGGGAAGTTATTTGGGTTGGGTCATAAGATGGAAGTACTTCAACAATATCAAATCCAACAAAATTGAAATCAGTTAATGAGCGAATCATTTTTAAAGTTTCCATACTATTGTAGCCACCTACTTCAAGCGTACCAGTTCCTGGGGCACATGAAGGGTCGACAAAATCAATGTCAAAAGTTAAGAAAACTGGTGTATCACCGATTACTTCTTTCATTTCGTTTAAAATATCTTCAAAACCACGTTCATACATATCTGGCGTCGTAACTACATTGTAGCCTAGCTCGTGACTTGCATCGATGTCTCCTGGATGATTTAACGTACCACGAATTCCTAATTGAAATACTTTGTTTGGAATAAGTAAACCTTCTTCGTGTGCGCGAATGAATGGGGAACCGTGCCAATATTTTTCATCATAGTATGTATCCCATGTATCAGTATGAGAATCGAAATGGATCATTGCTACTGGTCCATGTATTTTTGAGGCTGCTCGAAGGTTTGCTAGCGTAATAGAGTGGTCTCCACCTAGAGCAATTGGAACAATATTTTTATTCATTAAATCAAACATAGCATCTTCAATTAATTTATAGCTACGATGAATATTATGCGGGATTACAGATACATCTCCAATATCAATTGCATTCGTTTCATCAAATGGGTAAACCTTATGAATTGGATGATATGGGAATAACGTCATAGATGACTGACGAATTGATTGAGGTGCAAATCGAGCCCCTACACGAAATGAAGCAGCAGTATCAAATGGCATACCGACAATCGCTAATTTTGCATTGTCTCTTGCAGAAGGTAATCTCATATATGTTCCAGTTGTACAAAATTCAGGTTTTACATCGGGTGAAAGTGGGTATTTCATAAAATCACTCCTAAATTTTTATTTCTATCCGTTAACTACCGGTAGTTAGTTTAAAGTAATTATAGTTTTTTAAATCTGAATAGTCAAATAATTTTTTAGTTTAAATTCTTACTTAAAAAAAATCCTGTCCTCATAGAGAATGGCAATATTTGTGTGAAATCAAGAGGACTAAAAGAAAAAAACTTAAAAAAGGAGAGATACCTAGTTATCTAGAATAAATACTATACAAGTACTAATTTTAGAATAGGAGTGAGGTATATGTGAATGGTTGGATTACGATAGGTTAAATAATTTGAAAATTCTGTATTAAACACTCTTTTACCAGGGATCGAACACCACACCATCCTGACCAAACTTCCCCTCCACTTGATGATAGAGATCAATCTGCTACACATCAAACAATATATCATTCCAAAAAATCGATTACTCTTATTAAAAAAGAAGAAGCAACGAATAGATCTTGGTGTCACGGATAAGCTTGGATTAGGCTATGAAAAGGTAATATAGATTAACCAGAATGTTATCGATTGTACCATAACTAAAAATGACGAAAAAACAGTGAAGCTCAATTGATTAAATCTAAATGAATATGGGGGTATTGGAATGAGTTTTGGAAATGTATTATCAATCAATGCGCAGAGACACCCTGATAAATTAGCATTAATCTATCAAGACCGTACATATACTTACATGGAATTTAATAAGTTAGTCAATCGTTTTGCGTGGGGCTTACAAAAACTTGGATTGAAAAAAGGTGAAAAACTTGCAATCATGATGGCGAATTCTGATTTTTTTGTCATTAGTTACTGTGCTGCAATTAAAATAGGAGCAGTTGTAGTTCCAGTTAATTTTCGGCTTGTTTCAAGAGAAGTTGAGTATATTTTGGATCAATCTGATAGTGTTTTTGTTGTTTGTGAATCTGAATTAGAACAAGTAGTTTTAGATGGCACAAAAACCTCTACTAAAATAAGAAAGATTATTACTGCACCTAATAGTACAACATCTCAAAGTTTAAACTATTTTGACGTACTATCACCAATCGAAGCAGACCCTCAAATTGAAACCTCTTTAGATGATGATTTTCATATATTATATACTTCTGGTACAACTGGGCAACCTAAAGGTGCACTTTTTGACCATAAACGAATAGAAAAATTAATAAACGGACTGAGTGGAGTAATGGGCCAAAGTAGTCAGGATCGAATTTTACATGTAGCACCATTATTTCATTGTGCACAGCTAGTTATTTATTTATTACCAGCTCTATATTTAGGAATGACAAATGTCATTCATCGAGAGTTTAATCCTGTTAATGTTTTAAAGGATATTGAAAAGTATAAGATTACATTATTTTTTGGCGTTCCAACTATGTACAACTATTTATTACAAGTACCGAATTTAGATGAATATGATTTATCCTCAATTAGAGGGTGTTCATATGGTGCAGCTCCAATGCCACCGGAAATCTTGATGAAGAGTATGAGATTATTTAATACAAATCAATTTTATAGCTTATGTGGATTAACTGAAGGAGGACCTACTGGTGTTTATCTTTCACCTGAAGACCATGAACAGCACTTAGGGAAAACTGGAAAAACACCGTTACTTTATACGGTTATAAAAGTTGTAAATGAAATGGATGAACAAGTTTCTCCAGGTGAGGTTGGTGAGCTTATTTTAAAAGGTGAAACAATTATGAAGGAATATTATAAAAAGCCAAAGGAAACAGGACAAACGATTAAAAATGGATGGCTTTATACTGGGGATTTGGCTGTTGTTGACGAAGAGGGTTATATTACATTAGTAGATCGAAGTAAAGATATGCTTATTTCTGGTGGAGAAAATATTTATTCAGTTGAAATTGAGAACGTTTTATATGAGCATAGTTCAATTTTAGAAGCAGCCGTAATAGGTACACCAGATTCTAAGTGGGGAGAAATTGTAACAGCAATTGTTGTACTAAAACCAACTCATAAACTTTCAATTGAAGAGATTCAAGCATTTTGCCGAGAAAAATTAGCAGGATATAAGATTCCTAGAATCATTGAAATAATCGATCAGCTCCCACGTAATGCTTCTGGAAAAGTACAGAAGTTTAAATTACGAGAGCTATACTGTGGTGCTAAATCGAAATAAATAATTGGATGAACGGTAGAAAAAAGCTCAAACCTTTAGTCTTCAAAAGTTTGAGCTTTTTATTTTTCAAGAGGACAGTAATTAATAAAGACCGCTTGTGTAAAGTGAAGTGATCGTACTTGCGATTGCTTCGATTGAATAGTGCTGCTCATTTCGAACAATTTCCCAAAGATACATCTCATTCGTAAAAAACCAAGCTCGTGCAACTAGTTCATGGTTTAAGTCTTTTCTCGCTAAACCATTTTCCTGTGCAAATTTAACATCTTTTGAAATTCGATTAATAAATTTTTCTCGAATTTTCTTCCATGTGTTTGAGATCGTATCTGAAATGCCAATTGCTTGTTCAAAAATTTGCATCATATTTCGCTCATCTTCAGCCATTTTTAGAAAAGCGGTAGCTTGTTTATAGATTATGGACTCTGCCGATTCTTTGGAGTTTGGAAAAAATGAAGTTTCAGCAATTTCATAAAACCTCTCCATAACAGTTTCCATTAATACAATTAACAGATCCTCTTTTCCTTTGAAATGAACATATGCTGTACCATAACCTATATCTGCTTTTTTAATCATTTGTGTAATTGTCGCTTTTTGAAATCCTTCTACAAGAAATACTTCCTTAGCTGCTTCTAGTAGTTTTTGTCGTGTCATAATGGAACGTAATTGTCGCTTTGACTCGATTTTGTCATTACTCATACTACTTTTCCTCCAAGTTATACTACTTCTAGCATATAAGTTATTTTATAAGAATGGAAGTAATGTAAGACAAATTGATCTAAATTTTAAAGTGTTTGATTCTTATTTATTGGTTTTTAATAGCGGAGAATGTAAATATATCAGAATTTTTTTTATTATACAAAAATATGACATGATGTCATTGACATAGTGTCATTTATTTTGATATGATTTTTCCAAAGTAGATTAATAGATTGAACAAGGAGGCTCATTATGAACACAAACTTTTTAGAGACAACATTAGATTACGCAAAAAAATTGGATGACATGGATACGCTTAGCCATTTCAGAGATGAATTTTATTTAAAACCAGGATCAATTTATATGGATGGTAATTCATTAGGACTACTTTCAAAAAGAGCTGAACGTACATTGCTAGAATCATTAGATGATTGGAAGAATTACGGAATCGATGGATGGACAAATGGAAATCATCCGTGGTTTTTTATGGCTGAAAAGTTAGGAGAAAAATTGGCTCCGCTTGTAGGTGCTTCTCCTGAGGAAGTAATTGTAACCGGTTCCACAACGGTAAATCTTCACCAGTTAGTTGCTACTTTTTTTAAACCAGAGGGGAATCGAAAAAAAATACTAGCTGATGAACTAACATTTCCGTCTGATATTTATGCTCTTCAAAGCCAACTTAAAATTCATGGATTAGATCCAGATATGGACCTTATTTGTGTAAAAAGTAAAGATGGACGTTTTCTAGAGGAGGATGACATTATTAATGCAATGACGGACGAAATTGCTTTAATTATTTTACCGACAGTTTTATATCGAAGCGGACAAATATTAGATATGAAACGATTAACTGATGAGGCACATAAAAGAGGTATATTAATAGGATTTGATGGATGTCATTCTGTAGGATCAATCCCACATTCATTTAGTGAATGGGATGTTGATTTTGCATATTGGTGTAATTACAAGCATTTAAACGGTGGACCTGGTGGAGTAGGAGGCTTATTTGTTAATCGTAAACATTTCGGTGCGATGCCAGGACTTGCTGGATGGTTTAGTTCGAGAAAAGATAAACAATTCGATATGGAACATACACTTACACCAGCTGAAACATCTGGAGCATTTCAAATTGGTACACCACATGTGCTAAGCTGTGCACCTTTAATTGGTTCATTAGAGATTTTTACTGAAGCTGGAATTAATGTTATCCGAGACAAATCTCTTAAAATCAACCAATTCTTAATGGATTGTATTGAGCAAGAATTACCAAACATGGGATTTTTCATTGGATCACCTAGAGAGGATTCACGTCGTGGTGGACATGTAAGTCTTGAGCATGAAGAAGCAGCTCGTATTTGCAAATCATTAAAAGACAATGGAATTATACCTGATTTTAGAGCGCCAAACATTATCCGTCTTGCACCAGTTGCTCTTTACACATCATACGAAGAAGTTTGGGAAGTAGTCCAAACACTTAAGAAAATTATGATTGAAAAACAATATGAAAAATATAAAAATGAGCGTGAAGTAGTTGCTTAAAGGGAAGTTCACTAATCAAGGGGACAAGGGGATAAAATAAATGAAGAAATCCACCACTCAATTAAATAATGATATTGGGCATGAAAAAGGCCTAAAACGAGAATTAAAAACAAGCCAACTTACAATGATTGCGATGGGCTGTGCGATTGGTACAGGATTATTCCTTGGAAGCGGACTTGCCATAAAAACTGCTGGACCGAGTGTATTACTAAGTTATGCAATTGGTGCATTTATCGTTTTACTTCTTATGGGATGCCTAGCAGAAATGACTGTCGCGCATCCTACTTCTGGATCTTTTGGAACAATTGCAGAAAAATATATTCATCCGATGGCAGGGTATCTTGTCCGGTATTCTTATTGGGTAGCTCAAGTGCTCGCTGTTGGGGTAGAAGTAAGTGCGATTGCTGTCTACATGAAATATTGGTTTCCCGGAGTACCAGGGATTGTTTGGATTACGTTTTTTGCGGCAGTTTTAATCTACATTAATGCGACAAGTGTGAATACATTTGCAACTTTTGAATATTGGTTTTCAATGATTAAAGTAAGTGCGATTGTTGGTTTTATTCTTCTAGGCGCATATGTCTTATTTGGAGGTACTGCCCATCCGAACATTGGTGCAGAGAATTTAGTAAATGACGGTGGATTTATGCCATTCGGTTATTGGGGTATGTGGGTCGCAGTCTTTATTTCACTATTTAGTTTTTTAGGAACTGAAATGATAGCGGTTACAGCTGGAGAAGCAAAAGAACCAGATATCGCTGTACCTAAGGCATTAAAAGCAACTGTTTTTCGATTAACGATTTTTTATGTTTTAACAATTGCAATTATGTTAATGATTGTTCCTTGGAAATCAGCAGGAGTAGATGAAAGTCCGTTTGTAAAGGTAATGGAGATCTTAAATATTCCTTTTGCATCTGGGGTAATGAATTTTATCATATTGACGGCTGCTCTATCTGCAATGAATAGCCAATTATATGCTTCAACACGAATGGTATTTTCATTATCTAAAAGTAATCATGCACCCGCAATTCTAGGTAAATTAAGTAAAAAAGGTGTACCAGTTAGTGCACTTACAGTTTCTACGATTGGTATCATCGTTGCTGCTATTGTTAATGCAGTTCTACCAGATACTTCTTATGCATTTATGATGGGGATCTCAATGTTTGGTGCAATGTTTACTTGGTTTACAATATTTGTTTCACACTTATTTTTTAGAAGGAAATGGGAAAAGTCAGGTGGCCGGAAGTTACCAGTGAAAATGCTTGGTTTTCCATATTTTACGATATTAGGAGCAATTTTATTATTAGGTTTAACGATTACATCATGGTTTACAGGATTTAAAATTATGCTTCAGTTCGGTATTCCTTGGTTAGTTGTTTTATCCGTGGCTTATATCTTTGTAAATAAAAATAATAATCAAAGCAATAATCATCATAAAAACGTATTCAATCAGAAAACAGACAAGTTTTAAGTTAAGTTTTTAATTAAAATATGGTAAAAGAGATGGGGAAATACAATGATTATTGGTGTACCTAAAGAGATAAAAAATAATGAAAATCGCGTAGCGTTAACTCCTGCAGGCGTTGTATCTTTTATAAAAGATGGACATATTGTTTTAATTGAAAAGGATGCTGGAATCGGCAGCGGTTTTACAAATGAAGATTATGATAACGCTGGAGCAAAAATAGTAGAAAAAGCAGAGGATGTCTGGTCTAGCGCTGAGATGATTATGAAGGTGAAAGAGCCTCTGCAAAACGAATATAAATATTTCCGAGAAGATTTAATTTTATTCACTTATTTACATTTAGCAGCTGAACCTGAATTAGCAAAAGCGTTAAGAGAAAAAAGAGTATTGGCAATTGCTTATGAAACGGTTGCAGTGAATAATACTCTACCACTTTTAACTCCAATGAGTGAAGTTGCAGGACGAATGGCTTCGCAAATTGGTGCTCAATTTTTACAAAAGTCAAATGGAGGTAAAGGAATCCTTCTTGCAGGCGTACCAGGAGTAAGCAAAGGGAAAGTGACGATTATTGGTGGTGGAATCGTAGGAACAAATGCAGCTAAAATGGCAATTGGTTTGGGCGCGGACGTTACAATTATTGATTTAAGTGCTGAAAGACTTCGTCAATTAGATGATATTTTTGGAAATCAAATAAAAACATTAATCTCAAATCCTTTCAATATAGCAGAAGCAGTTAAAGAGGCAGATCTATTAATTGCAGCGGTATTAATTCCAGGTGCTAAAGCTCCTAAACTTGTAACGGAAGAAATGGTTAAGAGTATGAAAAAGGGTTCTGTTATTGTTGATGTTGCAATTGACCAAGGTGGTATCGTTGAAACAATTGACCATATTACTACACATGATCATCCAACCTATGATAAGCATGGTATTGTTCATTACGCTGTTGCTAATATGCCTGGTGCAGTTCCAAGAACATCTACAATTGCATTAACAAATGTAACAATTCCATTTGCATTACAAATAGCTAATAAAGGTGTGTTTAAAGCAATTTCAGACAACCATTCGTTAAAACTAGGCGTAAATGTGGCAAATGGGGAAATAACTTATGAAGCAGTAGCGAACGATTTGGGGTATGAATATGTAAAAGTCGAGCATGCCTTAAATGCAGAACTAGCTTTAGTATAGAGAACTGAAAACAAGGAGTAGGACAAAAAGTCTTACTCCTTGTTGCTTTGAGAGCAGGAAGGGCAGGGAAAGCAGGGAAAGCAGGAAAAGCAGGAAAAGCCATAAAGAACGAAAATTACTTATTGGGAATCAAGATTCATGTTTAGTAGAGCCGAATTAAAAAAAAGAAAATAAACCCATTTTCTCATTTGTAAAATGGAATTATTTTATAAAATAAGATATAGAAGTATAGATTTAAAAATGATGGTAACTTCTATTTATAGTGTTAAAAAAGTAATTTGTAAATTAATAGATATGAGGAATGGAGTTGAACGATCATCAATACGAAAAGTGCATTCTTATCTAATTTAACGTTAGCCTATTCAGATAATGGAAATGGAAAGGCCATTGTTTTAATTCACGGTTTTATGGGTGACCATAGATACTGGGAAAAAATAATACCTGAGCTGTCAGCGGAATATCGTGTGATAGCAGTTGATCTACCTGGACATGGTGATTCTACGTCGATAAAAGAGGAACATTCAATTGAAGAATATGCAGATAAAATAAAAGAGCTATTAGATGATTTAAACATTAAGCAAACTACAATGTTTGGTCACTCATTAGGAGGCTATATCACACTTGCATTTGCTGAAAAATATAGTCACTATTTAAATGGTTTTTCGTTGATTCACTCAACTGCTTTTCCAGATAGTGAAGAAGCTAAAAAAGGTAGACTAGCAAACGTTGAAAAAGTAAAAAATGATGGAGTAAAGATGGTAGTAGATGGATTAGTGCCAAAACTTTTTTCACCAACAAACGCTCAAAATAATATTCCAGAAATTGAATTAGCAAAGGAAATAGGATATAAAACTTCAGTTGATGGAACAGTTAAAGCGCTAATTAGTATGAAAAATAGACCTGACCGAAACCAAGTACTTGAGGTTACAAATTTACCAGTACTTTTAATTGCAGGTAAAGATGATCAAATAATTCCAAAAGAAAAAACATTTTCAGTTAAGAGAGAAAATATCAAATGTTCTTTAATAGAAAACGCAGGTCATATGAGTATGTATGAATCACCTGAAGAACTTGTTAAGGAAATGAAGGATTTCTTAGATTCATTTTGAATAAAGAACTTAATATAAATCAGAAAAAAACGTCGGAGCAAAAAATCTGACGTTTTTTTGATATTCAACTTTTTCATAAGGTTCCTCTAAAGCTTTTCCATTCTATTTCTTTTATGCTTGTCTCCTAATCTTATCTAAGTAGTTTCCTAATTTTAATATCAACAAATGGAAATTATTAGAATAAATTCTCTTTAATTAGCAAATTGTAAGTAGTAATAAATCCATTTAAAGGTGATTGGTATGCGATTGGGTTATCCGAAAAAAAGTCAATCAAAGGAAGTTAAAACTCCAGTTGTTTTATCATCCGATCTTCAGAAAAATTTACACAATATAAAAAGTGAGCTGCAATATTGTGCAGATTTAATAGTAAGAGAGTTTGAGGTAGGACGAAAGAGAAAAAGAAAAATGGCTCTAATTCATTTGCAAGGTATTTCAAATAGTGACTCAATTAGCCAATTTATTATCGATCCAATCCTCCATAAATGGAAGAGTTCAAATTTAGAAGATGTGAGTGATCTTAACTTTTTCAATGATTTAAAGGACAATACGTTTGATGTACCACAAGTAAAAACTGAAAATAACTGGAATGAAATTATGATGTCCATATTAAATGGTGATACAGCAATTTTTTTGGATCATCAAGAAAAAGTATTACTAATTGATACGAAAAGTGGACAGTTTCGTTCCGTCTCCGAGTCAACTGGACAAACAATTATTCGTGGCCCGAAAGATAGTTTTAATGAGTCGATTGCAACGAATATGTCGCTCCTTCGTTATCGTATTAGAAGTTCTGAATTTAAGATGGAAATGTTAAAAGTCGGGGATGTTACAAATACAAGTGTTGTGATTTCCTATATGGACGATATGGTAGATCAGGAATTATTGAAATCTGTAAAAGAAAAAATTGAGAAGATTGAAATTAACGGAGTGCTAGAGTCTATCTATATTGAATCTCTAATTGAATCAAAACCATATAGTCCGTTTCCAACTGTTTTGGATACGGAGAGACCTGATGTTATTGCGGCAAATATATTAGAGGGGCGAATTGGAATTCTAGTAGACGGAAGTCCAGTAGGGCTAGTGCTACCAGCAACATTACCGATGTTTTTTCAATCACCTGATGACTACAATCAACGCTATACGGTTGGAACTTTTTTACGTTTTTTGCGATTTACTTCATTTTTTATCTCGTTACTCGTATCAGCGGTGTATCTTGCTTTAATAACACATCATCGGTCGATGATTCCTACCCCATTATTAGTCAGTCTTGCAGCACAAAGAGAAAGTGTACCGTTTCCTGCAATAGTCGAGCTATTATTAATGGAATTCGCATTTGAGA
Organism: Gottfriedia luciferensis; assembly: GCF_002156865.1. Lineage (GTDB taxonomy): Bacteria > Bacillota > Bacilli > Bacillales > Bacillaceae_G > Gottfriedia > Gottfriedia luciferensis. The sequence goes on from NZ_NCTA01000041.1 coordinate 11,627, forward strand.
TTATTAGGGAAGCCAGTATTCGTAGTCCTAGAGTTTTAGCTTCAACGGTAGCGATTGTTGGTGCCCTTGTGATTGGTCAAGCCGTAGTACAAGCTGGAATTATCTCTACTTCGATGATTATCTTTGTATCGATTACAGGTATTTCTAGTTTTACAATTCCAAATTATAGTATTGCATCTTCAGCAAGGTTACTCAGATATATATTTATTTTAAGTGCAGGGGTTGCTGGATTATATGGTATTGCGTTAACGTTTTTATTTTGGCTAGTTCATTTAAATACGATTGATTCATTCGGAGTACCATATTTGATGCCTGTATCTCCATTATCAATTACTGATAATGAAGATACATTTATCCGCATCCATAAGAGAAAATCAAAGTCTTCAAAGGGAAACTTTGTTCCAGATTCATCTAGGATACGTAAAAAACAAAATACTAAAACTGGTGAAGAAAATGAATCGAATTCTTAAGCTTGCTTTAATCATATCATTTTTATTGATTCAAACAGGGTGTAGTAATTATATTGAGCTAAATAAAATTTCATTTATTCTTGGCCTAGGAGTAGATTGGACCGAGAACTCTGAGTACAGGGTTACTTTACAAGTAATTAATCCAACCGATATAGCAACAGGTGAAACGGGTGGAGGTAGTTCATCACCAGTGTTTATTTATGTAAGTACAGGCAAAACAATTTCTGCCGCAATTCGAGATGCTGCTAAAAAAATAACGAAAAAAAAGGACTTTACTCATGTAGCCATTACGGTAATTGGTGAAAAAGCAGCTAGGCATGGAATTGAAGAAATTGTTGACTGTATCGTGAGGGAGCCTCGTCTTCCATCTTACATTTCTGTACTTGTTGCAAAAGATTCAACTGCAGAAAAAATTCTAAATACAATAACGCCTATTGATAAAGTATCGTCCACTGAAATGGTATCAAAAATACAAAATATTAACTTTTCATTAGCAGAAAGTGTAAATCCTAATATTTATCAATTAGGCGAAGCACTTGCATATAGCGGTAAAGAAATTGCAATTAGTGGAGTGAAAATTATCTCTAATAATCCGGATAAAAATAAGCTATCTAACACAGAAGGGATGCTCCCTGCTCAAACATTTATCGATGAGGTGGCAGTATTTCGTGGAAGTAAACTAGTAGGTTGGCTTTCGGGAAGAGATGTTCGAGCAATCTTAATGGTTTTAAATCAGATTCAACAAACGAATTATTCAGTACCATGCGGTAAAAATAAATATACTTCACTACGTTTCTCTAAACAAAAAATAAATTCTGAAGTCGATGTAAAAGGAAAAGTTCCTATTATAAAAATTAAAAATATATTAATAACACTAGTAGATGAAACTGGCTGTAATGTTAATCTAGAAAATGTTAAGGACTTAATAAAGTTAGAAAAAGTTGCCTCAAAAGTTGTTGAAAAGCAGATAAAGGATAGCATTAAGCATGCTCAACAATACAAAAGTGATGTTTATGGATTTGGAGATATTATTCATACGAGTAATCCGAAAAAATGGAAGGAAATTGAAAAAAGATGGCCAGAAGAGTTTGCGAAAGCACAAGTTAATGTAAAATCAACAGTTATCATAAAACGAACCGGATTACTAGGTGATCCAGTCACTATGGAGAAGAAATAAGGTGATTTTATGCCGAGAATGAAATTTAATTCTGAGCAATTATTTAGTTTAATATCGTTATATTTAATTGGAAGTGCTGTAGCAATGGATCCTGCAAAAGATGCTGGCAGGGATGCCTGGATAGCTATACTATTAAGTTTACTTTTTGGTTTAATGCTATTTAATGTCTATATAGGAATTTATAAAAATAACCCTACATACTCCTTAATTAGCTCTTTAAAACATGCGTGGGGAAAATATATAGGATGGATAATTGGGCTTTTATACGTTGTTTATTTTATCTATATAGCGTCCAGGGTATTAAGAGATTTTGCAGAATTAATTTTAATTATTGCCCTTGATAATACAAGTTTATTTACAATTTCTGTTTTAATGATGTTTCTCATGATTTATACGGTTATGAAAGGTTTTACTAGCTTCGCAAGGACAGTCTGGATCTGTTTTCTTTTAGTTGGGCTATTTATTATCATTCTAATTATTTCCCAAATATTGACTAAATTTTTTTCATTAACTCATTTAAAACCAATCCTTGAAAATGGATGGAAACCAGTATTAAAATCAGTTTTTCCAACAACCTTGACTTTTCCATTTGGTGAATCAATCGTTTTTTTAATGTTATTGCATCATTATGAAAAACCAAATAAAGCTAACAAAATGGGCTCTTATGGAATGATTTGCGCTGGATTATTTCTAGCAATTTCTGCCGTTATACATATTGCTAACTTGGGAGAAATTATCTTCAAAGCTTCGACTTATCCAGTGCTCTCTAGTGTTTCATTAATCAATATTGGAGACTTTTTCACTAGATTAGAGTCTCTCGCTGTTGTTGTTTTTGTTACGCTAGGATTTATTAAAATTACAATTTTATTTTTTGGAGCAGTTGAAGGAACGATGGAATTGTTTCAGTTAAAAGAAAATTGGCTCATCACATTTTTTATAGGGATTATTATTTTATTACTTAGTGTTTTTACAACCGTTTCGTACGCACAGCATGAACATATCGGAATTGATTTAGTTCCAAAATACTTACACATTCCTTTTCAAATAATTTTACCGATTGTTTTATTCGTTACTTTAAGGATTAGGAAAAAGTTATCGTTTTCGTAATTTAACATACGTCGTTAAGCCAAAATAAATTAAAAAATAACAAATCAATATTTTGTCCAGTTTCAAAATGCCAACAGTATTATAAGATAATGCCAACATTAAATAATGTAAATCAAATCCTTGTAGTAAAGTAAGCATGTAAATTAATAAAAAGCTTAAAATTGATAGCAAGATAAAAATGACTATTTCTTTCATAATGAACACTCCTTTAAAAGGTAGTATAAGGAAAATATGTTTAGTTTAATCATATATAAGAGCAGGAAAGGGCAGGAAAGAGAGGAAGAGCAGGGAAGTTCTAAATTTTTTTATTTTTTTCCTTTTGCCTTGAACCTAATCTTAATTTAGCCCTGCTAAAAAAAAGAGGGCTTTTTTATTTGGAAAAATCCTAGTGACTTTTTTAGTAGATTAGCCGTTTCTAATTAGATACAAGCTCATAAATTAAAAAGTGGATAAGTTTTATTGGGAGGTATTTAATTGGAAGCTTTTTTTAGAGATATCATAAAAAAAGTAATTTCAAATTACCCGTTAGAAGTTAAAGGAAGTACTTTAAAATTCATAGAAGGAAAGAAAACTGAATGGTCTGTTGATACAAATATCGGTGAAGTTCGATTAAAGAATGTTCTAGGTGATGATAAAGTTATTAATTTTAAGATTCATGCAGTCGACTTTCTTAGAAATAATGGAGTATATACACCTGAGATTTTGACAACAAAATTAGGAGAAGGATTTGTTAGGATAGAAGATAATAATTTTATTGTATTTGAATCAGTTGATGGAAGAGTTCCTAATTATGAGATTGAAGACGATATGATCATAATGATTAACGGAATTGCTTCTTTACACAATGTTTCAAACGGATTTGATTTTTCAGATGGACAAAATCCATCCTTAGTTTCCGATTGGAAGAATGATATTCAAAATAAATATTCAAAATTAATTTTATGGAAAGAGCAACGAAATAAGATTAAAGATCTAAATGAAGTTGATGAATTGTTTTTAAAATATGTAAATTCATTTTTAAAACAGTGTGAGACTTCTTTAGCAATAGTTAGTAATCCTCACTTCGAGGAATGGAAAGAAGAAGCTAGGGATACTAATACGTTAAGCTATCAAAATTTTGAAGAAAAAAATCTTGCTATTGGAGAAGACGGGAATTTATATTTATTAGATATGAGCTTATTGGCGGTCGATCTGCCTATCAGTGATATTCGAAAAATTTTAAATATCGTTATGACTAAACAAGATGGTTGGAAATTAAGACTGATGGAGAAAATGATGAGATCCTATCAAGCTATAAATCCGTTAAAGTTTGGGCAGTTACAATTACTTAAAGCTGATTTATTATTTCCACACTTATTTTACGATACTTTCTCAGCAATTTATGAACAGAAAGAAGCTTCTGATAGGATCGAAGCAAAACAAATTTCAAAGATGAAAAAAATTATTACCACTGAGTTTAGTAAAGAAAAGGTAGTACATGCTTTCTTCTATGAAAATAAGATGAAGGAATGAAGGCCATTTTGAAAAAAATAAAGCTTAAATCTTATTAGGATTCAAGCTTTGTTTTACATTAAATAAGTCTAAAATTGGCAGGGGAGTTGAAAACTTGAAGTAGTTGCCAAATTTTAAGATTTAAGTATAAGTCTTCTCCCAAAGGCTCGCCAATAGGCGAGTTTTCTTTCTTATTTGTTCTTTTTCCTACCAATCATTCCGTAATCTCTAATTGTAATCGAAACATCATATTTAATTTTTGCCTTACTAAATGATTCGTCCCAGTTATTTTTCAGTTTATTCCATTTTTCTGGTTCTTGTATTCGAACTGCGTTACCAAATCCTGCAATATCTGTTTTGAATTCATTTTGAAGTTTTTTAGTAACGTGTTCTACCATACTTTTTACTACTTTTTCAGTGTTTTTTTCAATGATTGTAACGTTTTTTTCATCGAATAATGGTCGTAATTTAGGATTCCAATATTCTGCTACTCTTCCTTCTGACTCTATTTTTACATCAAATGAAATCTTGTCACCTTTAATATGTGGTGTAATTTTACTTTTTATTGATTCGTTTTGGAACCATGTAGGCCCAGTAGACTTTTTTACAAATCCTTTTACGGCTCCACCTTTACCTTGAGCAGTAATCCAATTGATTCCCTCTACTTCGATTGGATTAATGGTTCCAATCATCTTATTTTTTTTTCCATTAAAAATTGCACCACCTGAAAACCTTGGGCCTTTATCCGTGGGTTCTAATAATTGAAGAAGAAAACTAGAACCAGAATTCATTAATCCACCTATTTTAATTAATGCAGTTTTACTAACAACTTCAGAAGTTAGTTGTTGATTTGCAATTTCACTGAGTCGCATTGCTGGTATAATATTTGGTTCATTTGTTTCGAGAGACTGACTTGCTTTACCCTTCGCAATAAAAATCAAAGTGCTTCCTCTAATATCAATATCCCGAAAATACAGATCTGTCAGTTCTCGTAATTTTACAGTTCTTGCAAGTTCTTCACTAATGACAACAGTTTTTTGATGTGCACCAAAGATGTAACCTTCTCTACTTAGTGTTGTTTCCCATCCAGTAGGTTCTAATGAAATTCCTTCTCCAACTACATTAATATATGGTTTTGAAGGATTTGTTCCACCTGTTTTTGCTGTCATTGCCTCAGGAACAGCATACTGAAGAGTTGATTTAATTTTACCATCGTCATCTCGATCTAAAGCAGAGCCTACAATGATGTTTAAATCCTCAATTGGTCTACTACTCCAGCATCCTGATAGTAAAAATAAAAAGAGTACATTTATAACTACACTAATATAGACTCGCTTAAATTTACATTTTCTCATTTAACTTTTTCCTCACAGTTGAAATCACAAGAAGGACAAGTGGGACAATCCCAAATAAATAAAATGCAGCACTACCAATCGTATCTGCCATAAGTAAAGTTTGATTAATATCTTTAGGAATACATGCAATGATGTAGATGAAAGGTAATGTTCCAAAAAGAAATGGATTCATACTTTTTGTCTTAAAAACTTGAGCCATTCCAAGTGAACAAACATATAATGCGATAATAAACGTAGCAAAGATTTGCATAATCCAAATAACTAAAAGTAAGGAATCAAATCTTTCGACAATAAGACCTTGTATATCATAGCTTCGAATATAAGTTAGAACTGGCCAAGTTTGTAATAATACACCATCGACAGAGAATGCACCAACTACAGCAATAACAGTAATCGTATAAAAAACAAAAGGGATACCAATGCCAAAAATAATTGTTTTTGAAACTTTGTTTTTCTCTTTAATAAACATAAAAATAAATAAAATTGATTCAAATCCTGAAAATGAAAGAGATGTAGTTTTGAGTCCATTAAGGACGGGCTTAATACCATTACCTAGGACAGGACGTAGGTTATCTATATCAATAATTCCTATACCTAAAAAAATGACTAATAAAAAGAATAATACGGTAACTGGAAAAATGATTTCTAACATTCGTGCAATCGAGTTGATACCACCTAATACTAAATATAATCCAATCCATAGGAAAGGAATTAAGATTGCCCATGGAGGTGTACCTTGTAGTAAAAACAATCTAGTTGTTTCAGTCATTGCACGAACTTCGAAAGCTGAAAGGACAACATAATATAGAATAACGATTAAACCGAGTCCAACTCCTAACCATTTCCCAATTATCTTTTGCATAAATTGAAAGTACGTTTCATTAGGATATTGTTTACATAACTTAACGAGAAAAAAAACTAATAACATAATGATCAAACCAGAAATGATAACTGAAATCCAACCGTCTGGTGTTTTAACTTTATCTGTAATTGTTCTTGGTAATATTAAGATACCTGCACCTAAAATAAAATTTACCATAAGCATCACGGATTGAGCGATAGAGACTTGATCAGTAGGTTTTGTATTCATTTATGATGCCTTCCTCCTTTCTTTTGTTATTTCATACGTCTCATTTTTTTCGCTTGTACACTCTTAGGTCGATTTTTCATCATAAATAGTGGAGCCCTTAAAACAAAGTCTTTCCAGTCACTTAATCTAAATGGTGATGATGGACTTAAATATGGAACTCCAAAGCTTTTGAGTTGGACTAAATGGCTACAAAGTAATAAGAAAAATAAAACTACTCCGTATAAGCCAAATACACTTGCAAAAATCATTGAAATAAAGCGAAGCATTCTTAGAGCAATTCCTACATTATATTGTGGCAGTGTGAATGAAGAAATTGCCGTAACTGCAACGACTATTACCATGATTGTACTAACAATTCCTGCCTCAACAGCTGCTTCACCAATAATTAATCCTCCAACGATTCCTAATGATTGTCCGATCGGTTTTGGTAATCGAAGACCGGCTTCCCTTAACACCTCAATTGAAATTTCCATTATTAGTGCCTCGATTAACGGTGGAAAAGGAACGCCTCCTCTTGTTGCCGCGATATGGAATACAAGTTTTGTAGGAATTAACCCTTGGTGAAATGAGATAAAAGCTATATACAAAGATGGAGCAAACAGAGAAATAAAACATGCAAAATAACGTAATAATCTTACTAAAGAAGAAGCAATCCATCTTTCATAATAATCCTCAGGGGATTGGATTAACATTTGAAAAGTTACAGGAGCTATTAATGCGAAAGGTGAACCATCTAATAGGATAGCAACTCGACCTTCCATTAAAGCACTCATAACCCGATCTGGTCGTTCGGTACTTTGAATTTGTGGAAACGGACTTAAATAATCATCTTCTATTAATTGTTCGATATAACCGGAATCAGGAACTGCATCAATCTTAATTCTTTTAATTCTTTTTTTTACTTCTTCAACAAGATTAGTGTCGGCAATACTCATCATGTAAGCTATCACTAATTCTTTTTTTGATACTTCGCCAACTTCAAATCCTATAATAGCTAAATCCGAATTTCTTCCGGACCGTCTTAGCATGGCAGTATTATCCGCTAAATGCTCAACAAAACCTAGTCTTGGACCACGAACAAGTGCCTCAGAATCAGGTTCCTTCACTTCTCTAGTTTTTGTTAAAGCTCCACCGATTAAAAAACAATCTTCTAAACCATCAATTATTAAAGCAATCGAACCAAATAAAACACCTGACTTTAATTTTGCAAATGTGTTCACTTCGTCAATCGTACAAACGGCTAATGATTGTTCTTTTATATAATCTTTTATTTCATTTGAATTATTTTCTACGAGTGAAGATAAACCACCCATTAATCCATTTAAAATATGAGTTTGAATCAAATCAGTATCCGATAAACCATCAATAAAAATAATACCCAGATGAATATTTGTATTACCCAATTGGAATTCTCTAAATTTCACATCAGAATTATGACCAATTTCATTAAACATCCGATTCATATTTTCTTGAAGGTCACATGATATGTTCTCATTTCCATTATGCGTATCACTATTTTGAGAAGCTTCTTTTTCTTGATTAAGCTTTGATCTCCACCGTTTCATTTAAATCACTCTTTCTCCATAATATGAACCCATTTAAAAAATTTCCATAGACCAACTGGAACGATGTAAGTAACAAAAGCTTGGATAAAAATCGGATATTCAGGTATAAATGAAAGAATTTTATTTAACATTTAATCATCACCTATAAAGAATTAAATAGAATATAACGGTATTATTTCCCATTAATGGAGAAAAATGCAGAAAGGGGAAGATCAGGATGAGCAGGAAATGAAAAAGAAAAAGAGCAGCTACATTATTGTAGCTGCTCTTTTTTGATAGATTTTTAATTGAGCTTCTTATATGCTTTGAACCATTCTACGAATTTGGAAATTCCTTCTTCAATTGATGTATTTGGGCTATATTTAATATCATTTACAAGTTGTTCAATATCTGCATACGTTTCCAGCACTTCTCCCGTATTCAAAGGTAATAATTGAACAGTTGCTTTTCTTCCAAGTTGTTCTTCTAATACTTCAATAAAATAGTTTAATTTCACTGGTTGATGGTTTCCAATATTATAGAGCTTGTAAAATGAAGATAACTCATTTGGTGGACCATTTTTTATGATTCTTACAATCGATTCGATTACATCATCGATATAAGTAAAATCTCGTTTCATATCACCATAATTATAAACCTCAATAGGTAATCCGTTTAATATTGAATTAGCAAATTTAAATAATGCCATGTCAGGTCTACCCCAAGGACCGTAAACAGTAAAAAAACGTAATCCAGTTGTTGGTAGGTTAAATGTATGACTATATGAATAAGCCATTAATTCATTCGATTTCTTTGTAGCAGCATATAAACTAATTGGATGGTCTACTCGATCATGAATTGAAGAGGGAGTCTTTTTATTATTTCCATAGACAGAGCTTGATGAGGCATAAATGAGGTGTTTAATTTGATGATTTTTACAACATTCTAATATATTTGCAAAACCAACAAGATTTGACTGGATATATGACTGTGGATTTTCTAGACTATATCTTACTCCTGCTTGAGCTGCTAGATTAACCACGATCTCAAAATTGTAATCTACGAAGAGTTTTTCAAGTACTTCTTTATTGTCAATCGAATCTTTCACAAAACTAAAATTTTCATATTGATTTAAAAGATCTAACCTATCATTTTTTAGACTTCTATCATAATAGTCATTTATATTATCAATACCAACTATAAGAGAGCCCTGTTCTAATAAACGTCGACATAGATGGAATCCTATAAAACCAGCGCATCCCGTAATAAGGATATGATTAGTAGCAGTTTGTATGATAAAAACCTCCTTACCTAACAGTTGAAATATCATATGTAGTAAGAAACGACAAAGTTCGAGAACTTAAATAAATATGTGAATAACTAGATTAAGAGAAAATACTTTTACATAGTATACACATATACCCTCACCATACTTGTACATAATCATATTATTACAATAGGTCTAAACTGTCTTTGTGCAGTTAACACAAATTAAAAACCTTCATTACATTTCAATAAAAAGAAATGTTCATTTTTTTGTTAGCATGAAATAACTAGGAGGGAGAAATTGGAGAATATTATGATTGAACCTTGGGTGGTCGATGAGCTTACCCAAGATGAGTTCTATGTACCCGAATATATTGAAGCGATTGCACTTGAAGTACTTAAGTCTTACGATCTTCAAGTTAATAGCATGCAAGTAGTTACAACGAAATCAGATAAGGGTGGAGCGATTTGGAAAATTGAAACAAACGAAGGTCCAAAAAGCTTTAAGCTCTTACACAGAAGACCAACAAGAAGTATGTTTAGTTTAGGAGCTCAAAAGTATTTAGTTGAAGTTCAACAAGCAAGAGTTCCTGCTATTGTAAGAACTAGAGATGGAGAGGAATATGTAGAAGCAGGTGGAAAGCTATGGTTTGTTGCAGAATGGATTGAAACATTAGCGCCTGTGTCCAAAGATCTAGAAGGAGCAAAACAGCTTTGCTACGCACTTGGTGAGTTTCACCGTTTAAGTAAAGGATATGTTCCACCTATCCAAGCAGAAGTTGCATCAAGATTACACAAATGGCCGAAAAGTTTTGAGAAAATTCATAGCAAAATGAATTGGTTCCGAACAATCGCTTTAGCTTATGAAGAAATGCCTGCTAGTCAGGATTTGTTGAATGTAGTTGATATATTCCAAGAACAAGCAAGAAAAAGTATCGAGGAACTTAATCTTTCAAATTATTTTACAATGGTAAACGAAGGAAATGCTAGTTGGGGCCTTGTTCATCAAGATTATGGATGGTCTAATGGTCAAATGGGACCAAATGGAATGTGGATTATTGACTTAGATGGCGTTGCTTATGATTTGCCTATCCGTGATCTAAGAAAACTGATATCTGGAACAATGTCTGATTTATTCGGGTGGGATGTAACTTGGGTGAGAGAAATGATTAACGCATACCATGAAGCTAATCCGATTTCACCTGAATTATATGATATCTTAATGATTGATTTTTCGATGCCTAATGAATTTTATAAAAACATCAAAGAAGTACTTTATGAACCCGAACTATTTTTGGGTGAATCTACTAAACAATTAATTCAATCCATCGTTGATTTAGAGCAATCAAAATGGGCAACATTGAATGAAATTCGCAACGACTGGAGTGGTAAATAAATTATGAGAATATTAATGGTTTGTACAGAAAACCTTCCAGTACCTCCAGTGTTAGGTGGTGCAATCCAAACTTATATATCTGGAAGCTTACCTTATTTAAGTAAAAAGCATGATATAACCGTTATTGGTGTAAATGCTCCTTCATTACCTGATGAGGAAACGATTGATGGTGTACATTATATTCGTGTTCCTGGAAAAGTATTAGAACTGTATCGTGAAGGTGTAGTTCAATACGTTCAAGCAAATCAATTTGATTTAATCCACATTTTTAATAGACCTCGACTTGTCCTTCCGATTCGAAAAGTAGCACCTAACTCAAAAATCACGTTAAGCATGCATAATGATATGTTTAATATTGGAAAAATCGATGTTGAAGAAGCTAAGTTAGTTTTAGAAGAAGTTTCAAATATTGTTACGGTAAGTGATTACGTGGGGAATGTCATTAAAGAATTATATCCTCAAAGTGCTAATAAAATAAGAACGATTTATTCAGGTGTTGATTCAGATCGTTTCTTACCTGGAAACGACTCAAGAATGGTAAATACTCGAAATACACTTAGAAAAGAATTTGGTTTAGAAAATAAGACTGTTATTTTATTTGCAGGAAGACTTTCAGAAAACAAAGGTGTAGATCGACTAATAAGAGCTTTACCGCAACTTTCAAATACTTTTAAAGATTTAGCATTAGTCATCGTGGGTAGTAATTGGTTTAGTCAAAATAACGTCACAGATTATGTAGCCTATGTTCGAGCTATTGCAAAAAAACAAGATGTCCCAGTTATTACAACAGGATTTGTTTCTCCTTTTGAAATCCATAATTGGTTTGCTGTAGCTGACATATTTGTCTGTACTTCCTTATGGCAAGAGCCACTTGCAAGGGTACATTATGAAGCGATGGCAGCAGGACTTCCAATTGTAACAACTGCAAGGGGAGGAAATCCTGAGGTAATTATACCAGGAGAGAACGGATTTATCGTTGAAAATCCAGAAGATCCTAGTGAATTTGCAGCAAAAATAACAGAAATCTTATCAAATAAATCATTAATGAACAATATGGGAAGAAAAGGTAGAGAATTAGCAGTTTCAAAATATTTATGGAGCCGTGTAGCTGATGAAATACTATCTGTATGGCAAAGAACTGAATTTAATTCATCTATTTCGTCAGAACAATTAGAAGAAATTGCATTAAATTCACCATTAAAATTCGCTGTACCTATGCCACAGACGGAAGAAAAAGGTATATCAAACGATGTTTTAGTAGAAAAAGTAGTAATCCCAGAAGAAAAGCCACAGGTGGAAGATAAGTTAGATCAATTAGAAACATTAACTCAAGCTTTTGCCCAAGCACAAACTCAAGCTCAAACAATGGAAGAAGCTTTAGTAGAAAAAGCTAAGTTAACTCCAAGCGAAAGAGTCGCAATAAAGGTTGAAGAGTTATCAAGTAGAACAAGAACAGCTGGTTTAAGAAGAATTAGAAGAGTAACTGATACTGCTGAAACTAATCGAATCGTAAACCGAATAAGTCATTCTGAAACTAGTAATATGGCTAACACTTCATATGTTAGTAATTCAAATTTCGAGCCAATGAAATTAGGAAGAATTATTAGTCTTATGGATGCTTACAGAAAACAAGCTTAGTTGTAGTATGTATTTTACACGCTTTCAATAAGTCTTAAATTTGATTTATGGGGATTTGTCTACACATTGAAGCATGTATTCTATACATGCTTTTTTTAAAATGTAAACGCTAGTGTAGTCTCTATTAAATAATTAGTAGATAAATAACTTTCTAAGAATCATAGGCTTATATGGTTCCAAGTAGTCTTTTAATAACATATAAAATACAATGAACAATGTTTTGGAGGCAAGCATAATGAAAATCCGCAAGGCTATTATTCCCGCTGCTGGACTCGGGACTCGTTTTTTACCGGCAACTAAAGCACAGCCAAAGGAAATGTTACCGATTGTTGATAAGCCAACTATTCAATATATTGTAGAAGAAGCAGTAGCTTCCGGAATTGAGGAAATTATTATTATTAGTGGCAGAGGCAAGCGATCGATTGAGGATCATTTTGATAAATCATATGAGTTAGAAGAAGCGCTATCACGTAAAAATCAACTTGTAATTTTGGAAGAAATACAGAAAATTTCAAACATGGTAAAAATTTTTTATGTACGTCAAAAAGAACCAAAAGGGTTAGGTGATGCAATACTATGTGCAAAGAGCTTTATTGGCAATGAACCATTTGCAGTATTATTAGGAGATGATATTGTCATGTCTTCTACACCTTGCTTAGAACAAATCATAACTGTTTTTGAAGAACATCAAAATTCAGTTATTGCTGTACAGCATGTTCCAGATCAAGATGTGAGCAAATATGGTGTTATTAAGCCAAAAGACAATACTTACGAGAATACGAATCTAGTTCAAGTTGAGTATCTTGTAGAAAAGCCAAATTTAAAAGATGCTCCTTCTAATTATGCAATTATGGGGAGATATATACTCACTCCAGAGATTTTTGATATTTTATCTAATCTTTCTGTAGGACAAGGCTGTGAATTACAGCTAACAGATGCGATAAATGAATTAAACAAAAGTCAAACGGTATTAGCGTATAACTTCGAAGGCAGACGATACGATATTGGTAATAAAATAGGTTTTATCATGGCTACAATTGATTTTGCTATCCATAGAGAAGATATTAAAGATGAAGTGATTGCTTTTTTAAAAGAGATTATATCGGATGGTAATTTAATGAATAAGAATGAATAGGGAAAGGCAGGAAGGATTTCTCGATCCTGCCTTTCCTTGTTTCAACTTTTAACAGCTAAAACGACTTTTAAAAAATTGAAAGTCGTTTTAATGTGTAGACAAAGTCCTATTTATGTGATTTTGGAGTGTTGAAATAGATTTCGTTCAATAGAAATAAGGGCATTAAGTGAATAGTATTGATGATAGTTATTATTTTTTGATGATCTATTAATGAATAAGCTTTTTTTTGAATTTGTCGTTCAAAGTGATTCTTAATTTGTTCTATGTAAAGGATTTTTAAATCGGTTTTTTTTTTATGAATACTTTTATAGAAGAATAAGTTGATTGGAACGAAAGGTGCTCGACTCCTATGGGAAATGCGGAAAGGCTAAAGACCCCGCAGGCTTGCCGAGGAGGCTCAGGTTTCGCCCCATGGAAAGCGAGAATCCTGTAGTGGAAATGAACATCACTCATTTTTTTCAACAGCATAAAAAAAGTATAAGCAAATGCTTATACTTTTTTATAATTTATTTTGCTTCTTCAGTCTCTATAACCTGATTTTTTTCAAGTTGGCGACCTTTAATATATAACCAAATTTGTGAAGCGATAAAGATTGAAGAATATGTTCCAACAACTAGTCCTACTAATAATGCGATTGTGAAGTTTAGAATTGCATGACTTCCAAATAAAAGCAATGCTAACACTGCTAATAATACAGTAAGAACTGTTTTTACAGAACGACCTAATGTTTGACGAATTGATTCATTAACAACTTCATTCAATTCTTCTTTCGTACGAATCTTCTTCTTAAGTTTCATATTTTCTCGAACTCGGTCAAATGTAACAATCGAGTCATTAATTGAATAACCAACGATCGTTAATACAGCTGCAATGAAAGTTATATCTACTTCTAATCTAAATACACTAAATACTACAACGATGAAGAATGCATCATGTAGTAAAGCTATTACAGAGGCAATTGCATATGAGAATTGGAAACGGATCGATACGTAAAGAATAATACCTGCTGAAGCAATGATTAATGCTTTAATTGCATTAGCAGCTAATTCACGTCCAACAACTGGATCTACAGTACTAACGTTTGGTTCAGATCCAAATTTAGTTGTAAAATCTTTTTTCAATGTATTAATTTGATCTTTTGATAATACACCTTTAAATGCTATTGAACCTGCTTTTGCACCATTCGTAGAAATCGTAATACTTTCAGGTTTAAGGTCCATTTTTGACAATTCGCTAGTAACGACTTGTTTTGTAATAGCTGATTTCGATTCAAATGTTACACGTGTACCACTTGCGAAATCAATTCCTAAATTCAGACGGAAAACTGAAAGAATTATTACTCCAACAATTAATGTTACGATTGAGAAGTAGACAAACTTACGTCCAATGCTTACAAAATCGTATTTATCAAATTTTGTAGGAGGATGTGCTAAGTTATGATTTAAACCAAGAATTTCACTTTGTTTAATACCAAACCAAGTTTTCTTATTATTTAAGTAACGGCTTTGAACTAATAACGAAAGTAATAAACGAGTTCCGAAAACCGCAGTTAAAAAGCTTACTAAAATACTTACGATTAAACTTGTTGCAAATCCCTTAACTGAGCTTGTACCAAAAGAGAATAATACTGCAGCAGCAAGTAGCGTCGTAATGTTTGCATCAAAAATAGTACCAAATGAACGTTGGTTACCAGCACGATATGCTGATGCTACAGACTTCCCTAGTTTAAGCTCGTCCTTTAATCTCTCAAAAGTAATAATATTATTATCAACTGCAATACCAACACCAAGTATCAATGCCGCAATACCTGGGAGTGTTAACACCGCATTCATCGCATCAAAAACAAGTAATGTTACATATGTATACGCAACTAGCATGATGCTAGCTATTAAACCTGGTAAGCGATAGAAGTATAACATAAATAAGAAAATTACTGCTACACCAATAATTCCAGCAAAAATTGTTTCATGAAGTGCATCTGTTCCAAATTTTGCTCCAATTGATGTAGAATACATTTCTTCAAGGTGAACAGGAAGAGCACCTGCATTTAATAAATCTGATAGTTCTTTTGCACTTTGAACTGTAAAAGTAGACCCGACAATTGATAGTGAATCGTCAGTAAACACTTGATTTACACTTGCTGCAGATAAGAATTTAGGTTTTGCCTTCGCTGATTCCTTCTTGAAAGAATCTTCACCTTCTTTGAAATCTAACCAAATAACCATCATATTATTTGGTGCACCCATTTGTAGCACTTTACTTGTTACATCTTTTACTTTGTTTGCATCCTTAAATGTAATGGCTACACTTGGTTTACCCATTTGGTCAAATGTTTGCTTAGAAGCACCTTCTTTAAGATCTGCTCCAGTCATTAGAACTTTATCATTTACATCACGAATTGTTAAATTCGCTTCAGTCGAAAGTATATCACGTGCTTTTGCCTGATCTTTTACACCAGCCAATTGAACACGAATACGATCTTTCCCTTCAATTTGAATGTTCGGTTCACTTACACCTAAAACGTTTACACGCTTTTCTAGTGCCTTTGCTGTACTTACTAAGACGTTTTTGTTAATTTTGTCACCCTTCTTAATCGGTTTAACTTTATAAAGTACTTCGAAACCACCCTGTAAGTCTAGACCTAACTTAATGTTTTTCGCAGTACCAAATACAGTTGTACCAATTACCGCTGCTAATACAGCAATAATTAAGAAGAAGGCAACAATTCTGTTACGCTTCACCATGTTGTGAATTTCCTCCTCTAACTAGTTCAAGTTCTAGTAATAAATGGTATGTATTCATTCTTTCATTATACAAATGGATTTTTTTCATTGTCAATTAATGGTTAAATTGACTCCCCAAACTGCCATGTAGGAGATTTAAATGATTCGATTCGAATGTAATTCATATAATCGTTTACCGTTAACGAGAGTATGTCTTCTACAAGTTGAAAAAGTTTTGCTTCTTCCTCTTTTTTTCGCCACAAAGTTTTTTCGAGACACTCCCACAACTCATCTTCACTGACAGTATCGAATCCAAGCATTTTAAACTCATCTAATTTACTATCAATCACTATTTGTAACTTCGGTTTAAACTCTGCGACTTGTTCATGAAATGTCGACATACTCTGCCCTCCTAATTTTCTGTATTTTTAGAAAAATGATTATAGAACATAATATTTCATTTTCTAGATGTTGAACGAACTTGTCATGCTTGGCTACTTTTCTAGCATATATATAATTGTAAATCATTCTAGGCTGTTTGAGAAGGTGGTAAACGAGATGACAAAGCAAACGTTTTTAAGGGGAACGTTTTTTTTACTTATTGCAGGACTCATCACAAGAATATTAGGATTTTTTAATCGAATTGTAGTTGCTAGAATTATGGGCGAAGAGGGCGTAGGATTATATATGATGGCTGTCCCAACACTATTTTTAGTGATGACACTCACGCAGCTCGGATTACCTATTGCCATTTCGAAATTAATTGCTGAAGCAGTAGCTCAAAATAGACAAGACCGTATAAAAAAAATCCTAGCCGTATCGATGTCAATCACAGGCATATTAAGCATTATATTTACGACAGCAATGATACTTTTCGCACCTTATATTGCTAAGAATTTATTAACAGACCAACGAACAATGTACCCACTAATTGCAATTGCACCTGTCGTACCAATAATTGCAATTTCCTCAGTTTTACGTGGATATTTTCAAGGCGTTCAAAATATGCGTCCTTCTTCTTTCTCTCAAGTTATTGAACAAGTAGTACGTATTGTGCTAGTTGCAGTTTGTACGAAAACATTTTTACCTTATGGTGTGGAATTTGCCGCAAGTGGTGCAATTATATCCGCTGTATTTGGTGAACTAACATCTTTACTGTACATGCTATATGTTTTTAAAAAGGAAAAAAATGCAAAGTTCGTTTCAGGTTTTAAGGATCATCTAAAAGATGGGAGAAAAACACTTAGTGACTTACTTAGTATTGCATTACCAACAACAGGTAGTCGATTAATTGGATCAATCTCAATGTTTTTAGAACCAATTGTTGTCTCGCAAAGTTTAGCAATTGCTGGCGTCACTGCAGTTGTCGCAACAAAACAATATGGACTACTTTCAGGCTATGCCTTACCTTTATTACTTTTACCAGCGTTTATTACATATGCTCTCTCTACCTCACTTGTTCCAGCAATAAGTGAAGCAATGGCTAAAAAGGATCGACTTACTGTTGAAAGAAGATTGCAACAATCTCTCCGCTACTCAATGATAGCAGGTGGCTGGTCTGTCGTTATTTTATATGTATTTGCTTCACCAATTTTAACGTTAATGTACAAAAGTGACCAAGCTACTCATTTTATCTTAATTTTAGCACCTTGTTTTATTTTTTATTATTTTCAAGGGCCTTTACAAGCAGTTCTACAGGCACTTAATCTTGCAAATTCTGCAATGATCAATAGTTTTGTCGGCTCCGTCGTGAAAATCGCAAGTATTTTATTATTAGCAACCAACCCTAAATTCGGTATTAATGGTGTTGCCTTAGCAATGAATATTAGTATTGTAACAATTACCGTTCTTCATTATTTCACAGTTTTAAAAGCTATCAATTTTTCAATCTTTGTCAAAGACTATGCGTATTGTCTCATTGTTTTAGGAGCATGTATTTATGTCGGAAAGTTCATCAAACAGTATGTAGTCTTTTCATCCTCATTATTAGTACAAACCTTAGCAAGTATCTCAGTTGTCACATTAATGTATATCCTATTAGTTCTACTCTTCAACCTAATTAAGAAAGACGAAATCATCCGAATCCCATTCTTTAAGAAACTTATTACAAGATAATACAAAGTGAACTGTTAACACTTTTTACAATAACAAAACCACAAGGAAAAAGTTCCTTGTGGTTTCAAGCTGTTGAAAAATAATCTTGTTAAATAATTACTAAATTTTCGTAAAGGAAGTTAAATAATGTTAATTTCCACTTAAGAGCAGGAACAAGGAAAAGCAGGTTCAAGGGGAAAGTGAAAGGAAAAAGTTTCTTATGGTTTATTTCTTCCTGCACTTCCTGCTTTCCCTAAACCCTGCACTTAATCCTGCACTTAATGCCGTTCGGCCTAAACATCTTTTTTATCAAAAAATATTTCTCCATTTCGTACACTGCAAAAAGCTATTTCATTAAAATCATGAAACCCATGTTTTTTTAATTGTAGCAATAGCCATACTTTATCTTTCTTATACTGTTTTAAATTATCCTCTTGAACAACTCCATCTAATATTAATGGAAAAGTTAGCGAACTATAGTTTATATCACCATTTAATTCCTTTTTAAAAATAGATAACTTCCCTGTTGGTTCAAGTATTGCATATTCGACATCTCTTACATCGCCAATGTCCTTTTCCCGTAATTGGAGTAATAGATCATCGAAAGTATATCTTTGTCTTCTCATTTCTTTATCTAATACTTTCCCTTTACTAATGAGTAATACTGGCTTACCATCTAATATTTTTCTAAATTTAACACTTTTAAGAGAAATTAACGAAAAAATGATTTGAATCAATACAATTAAGAACATTGGGTATACAACTTTAACAATCGGTTCATCAAGGGTTTCAATCCCTATAGCTGCTATTTCAGTTAATAATATATAAACGACTAAATCTAATAAACTTAACTCGCCAATTTCTCTTTTTCCCATAATGCGAAAGAAAAAAGCAATGATTAAATAGATCATTATCGTACGGATCGTCATCGAACCAAATTCCATTTTACATACCCTCACAATGTCGTTTTTCAAATAACAAATTCATTTTTACTTAGTTACTCAGTATCTTTACCATTCATAAATTCCAATTTCAATTTTGACCATAATTTTACTATTTGTAATTACTCTATAACTATTCTAAAAATTCATCTCATGAATATGCTTGTATTAAAAGAGTGTACAAGGGGGAATATGAATGAAAAAAACAGCAGTAGCTGTCTCTTATGGTTTTTTGACTATTTTATTATTAGTATTGTCAATTAGTTTAATTTTATCATTATTACTTAGATTAACTTCACTTACAGAATCTAGTGTCTCAACAACAACACTAGTATTATCATTCATAGTCATGTTAATTGGCGGATTTGTTACTGGGGCAAAAGGGAAAGAAAAAGGTTGGCTACTTGGCTTACTTACAAGTGGAATGTATTCAGTATTTGTATTTTTTGTACAATATTTAGGATATGATCGTTCTTTTTCAAAAGAACAATTGACGTACCATGCAATTTTCTTAGCAGTCTGTATGTTAGGATCAATTTTTGGAGTAAACGCAGCAAGCAATAAATCGTACAAAAATTAATTTGAATAAGGAAAAGTCGAAGATTGGTGAGCCTTTAGATTAGTAACTACGTCGAATATTCTTTCTTAATGTAAAATAACAAAACGCTAGATTCGTAATGAATCTAGCGTTACTTATCATTCTAATTAAGCTTGTGTTCTTGTCTCACGAATAGCGCTTTTTTCAAATACCATACGTGAACCATCAGTTGTTTTTAATGTAATTGTATTATTTTCTTCGTTTACTGCATCAACTAAACCGTGTAATCCACCGATTGTAACAACCATATCACCTTTAGCAATTCCAGCTTGCATAGCAGCCGTTTGCTTTTGACGCTTTTGTTGTGGACGGATTAGTAAGAAGTAGAAAATTACGAACATTAATATTAGTGGTAAAATCCCCATTAAACCATTACTCATCTTAATCTTCCTTTCAATATGTATAATTTAGAAGTTCCTAGCATTCGGCTTATTAAAACCGTATTGTTCAAAGAATTCTTCTCGGAAATCACCTAAACGGTCTTCGCGGATTGCTTGGCGAACTTGTTCCATTAATTGTAACAGAAAATGCAAGTTATGATAAGTAGTCAATCTCATTCCGAATGTTTCTTCACATCGAATTAAATGACGTATATACGCTCTAGTGTAGTTTTTACAAGTATAACAATCACAATTTGGATCAAGCGGTGAATAATCCTCTGCGTATTTTGCATTTTTAATAACTAGTCGTCCTTCACTTGTCATA
The DNA here is from genome assembly GCF_002156865.1 of Gottfriedia luciferensis. Taxonomy (GTDB): domain Bacteria; phylum Bacillota; class Bacilli; order Bacillales; family Bacillaceae_G; genus Gottfriedia; species Gottfriedia luciferensis. The sequence goes on from NZ_NCTA01000041.1 coordinate 32,357, forward strand.
CAAGTACCATTTCGTGCAATACGAGTTGGAAGCACGCAATCAAACATATCTACCCCACGAATTGCTCCATCAATTAGAGAATCTGGAGAACCTACTCCCATTAAATAACGAGGTTTATTTGTTGGAAGTAATGGTGTCGTAAACTCTAATACTCTATTCATTACATCCTTCGGTTCACCAACTGATAATCCGCCGATTGCATAGCCTGGGAAATCTAAAGAAACTAGATCTTTCGCAGACTGTTTACGCAGATCCTCGTATTCCCCACCTTGTACAATTCCAAATAATCCTTGGTCTTCTGGTCTTTGATGAGAATTTAAACAACGTTCTGCCCATCTGCTAGTTCTTTCAACAGAGCGCTTCATGTAATCATACTCTGCAGGATACGGTGGACATTCATCAAACGCCATCATAATATCTGATCCTAATGCATTTTGAATTTCCATCGCTTTTTCAGGTGAAAGGAATAATTTATCACCATTTAAGTGATTTCTAAAATGCACGCCTTCTTCTTCAATTTTACGGAATTGGCTTAAGCTGAATACTTGAAAACCGCCTGAGTCCGTTAAAATTGCTCGATCCCAGTTCATAAACTTATGAAGACCACCAGCTTTTTTTATGATCTCATGTCCTGGTCTTAACCATAGGTGATACGTATTACTTAATATGATTCCCGCTCCCATTGCTTTTAAATCTTCAGGAGACATTGTTTTAACAGTTGCTAATGTACCAACTGGCATAAATGCAGGTGTTTCAAATGATCCATGAGGTGTATGGACAATTCCTAATCTAGCACCTGTTTGCTTACAAGTTTTAATATGTTCATAACGAATTGCTGTCATTTTTCGATTCCTTTCAATTCTTAAAGTATTAACATAGCATCGCCAAAGCTAAAAAAGCGATATTTTTGCTCAACCGCTTCATTATAAGCAGATAAAACAGCTTCCCTTCCAGCTAGGGCACTAATTAACATAATTAGAGTTGATTTCGGTAAATGGAAGTTGGTAATCATTCCATCAATTCCCATAAATCGATATCCTGGATAAATGAAGATAGACGTCCAACCACTACTTCCTATAAACTTACCATCATTAGCGGTTGCAATCGTTTCTACTGTACGAGTCGAAGTAGTCCCAACAGTAATGATTCTACCGCCGTTTGCCTTCGTTTCGTTTAATAGTGTTGCCGTTTCATCAGACATATAATAATATTCTGCATGCATATCATGTTCTTCAATTGATTCTACACTAACAGGCCTAAATGTACCTAAACCTACATGCAATGTGATAAATGCCAGCTTTACACCTTTTTCTTGGACTTTTGATAACAGCTCTTTTGTAAAATGTAGCCCTGCTGTTGGTGCAGCTGCAGAACCAATTTCTTTTGCAAATACTGTTTGATATCGATCTCGGTCCTCTAATCTTTCTTTTATGTAAGGAGGTAATGGCATTTCACCTAGTTGATCAAGTATTTCGTAAAAAATTCCATCATATTGGAATTTTAATTTTCTTCCACCTTGATCACTTGATCCTACACACTCTGCTTTTAATCTGCCATCTCCAAATAAAATAACAGTACCTTCTTTAACTCTTTTAGCAGGCTTAACTAATGTTTCCCAAACATCTTGCTCTTCTTGTTGAAGTAATAAAACTTCTATTTGAGCACCTGTATCTTCTTTTTCTCCAAAAAGTCTAGCTGGCATTACTTTCGTTTCATTTAATACTAAGCAATCACCCTCTTGTAAATAATCTAACACATCAGGAAATTGCTTATGCTCGACTTGCCCAGTTTCTTTATTTAATACCATTAGCCTAGACGCTTCACGATTCAATAATGGTGTTTGAGCAATCAATTCTTCTGGTAAATAAAAATCAAATAAATTTACATCCATTTCTACACCTCTTATATTTCAGGGGCAAGGGAAAAGGAATAACGATTTTTCATGCCTTTCGTTTTTCCTATTCTCTAACCCTATCTTTTCCTTAACCCTGTTTTATCATTTTCTCCCAAAAAGGGAAAAAATAAGTGAAAGTAAAATACTTATGATAATACAAGTAACAATTGGAAAGTAAAATGATACATTTCCTTTTTTAATAAAAATATCACCAGGTAGTTTACCAACAAAACGAATAAACAATCCAACTACCAATAATACAATGCCTATTGTTATTAACACTTTTGATAGATCAATCATTGGCCTGGTACCTGTAATCCAAAATGTTTATATGTTAAATCAGTGACAATTCGACCTCGCGGCGTTCGTTGAAGGAAGCCAATTTGAAGTAAATATGGTTCATAAACATCTTCAATTGTTTGTGATTCTTCTCCAATTGAAGCTGCAATCGTATCAATTCCGACAGGGCCACCACGGAAGCGTTCAATAATCGCTAGTAATAATTTATGATCAATGTGATCAAGACCAACTTCATCCACTTGCATTTGAATTAGAGAATTTTTAGCAATTTCATACGTAATGATTTCACTGCCTTGAACTTGTGCAAAATCTCTAACTCTTCTTAAAAGACGATTTGCAATACGTGGCGTTCCTCGTGACCTTCTAGCAACCTCTAAAGTAGCGTCCTTCTCAATTTCCATTCCATATAGCTCTGCTGTCCTTTTAACGATTAATGCAAGCTGTTCAACTGTATAAAATTCTAAACGATTTAATACGCCAAAACGATCTCGAAGTGGAGCAGAAAGCAAACCAGCTCTCGTTGTGGCACCGATTAATGTAAACGGTGGTAAATCGATTCTTACAGAACGTGCAGTAGCATCCTTGCCTATGACGATATCAAAGAAAAAATCTTCCATTGCTGGATACAGAACCTCTTCCACTGTTCGCGGTAATCGATGAATTTCATCAATAAATAATACATCACCGGGTTGAAGCGATGTTAAAATCGCAGCTAAATCACCAGGACGCTCAATTGCAGGACCAGATGTAGTTTTAAAACCAACACCTAACTCATTCGCAATAATTGCTGCTAGTGTAGTTTTACCTAAACCAGGGGGACCGTATAATAGGACATGATCTAATGACTCATTTCGCATTTTTGCAGCTTCTATAAAGACTTGCAAATTCTTTTTAACTTTATCTTGCCCAATATATTCTCTTAAATTTTGGGGTCTAAGTGATAGCTCTTGATCAAATTCTTCTCCGTGACTTTCACTTGATAAAATTCGGTCATCCATTTACATCACCTCTTAGCTTGCAATAATAATTGAAGTGCTTTTTTAATATATTCATCTGTTGAAAGTGTCTCATTTTTCAATAAAGGGACAATCTTTTTAACTTCCTTTTCAGCATAACCTAGTGCTTTTAACGCTTCAATTGCATCATCTAGTGAAGATGCTGCATTTTCTTTCTCTTCTATAGCATCTAAGTCTGTAAATAAATCTACCTGAACCGTTCCAAACACTTTTTCAAGTTTCCCTTTTAAATCTAGAATCATTTGCCTTGCAGTTTTTTTACCTACACCTGGGAATTTCGTTAAAAACGCTTCATCCTCTTCCTCAATTGCTTGTACAATTTGAGCAGGCTCACCTGTAGCAACAATTGCCAATGCACCTTTTGGACCTATTCCAGATACACTTAATAATTTTTGAAATAAAGTTCGCTCATCAAGTGTTTTAAAGCCATATAACATCATGACATCTTCACGTACATAAAGATGTGTATATACTTTTAAAATGTCATTTGAAGGTCTAAAAACATATGGATTAGGCGTAAATAATTGATAGCCCATTCCATTATGATCGATAACAATATATTCTGGTCCAACCCATTCTATCTTTCCAATTATGTATTCGTACATGGTTTTCTCCCCTTTTTACATGTATTCCATTGTACCATATAAAGAAGAAGGAAAAAAATACTGTGCTGTCGAAAATAAAGACAAAATAGTGATTTTATACATTAACATTATAAATAAACTCTTCCTCTAAACCTAATCCTAATCTATAGAAGATTTTAACTTCGTTCGAATTTATTACGTTTTTTAAAAGCCTATACAAATTATAGAGGAGGCCACCATTCGAGTATGTTTCCAATCATAACCACTGAGCGCCTTTATTTAAGAGAAATTAATGTAACAGATATAAATCGGATGTTTTCAATCTTATCAAGAGAAGAAGTAACAAAGTATTATGGTCTTGAAGCAGTAAAAAATAGTAGTGAAGTATTGGAAATCATTCATTATTTTAGAGAAATGTATGAAACACAAAGTGGAATTCGCTGGGGAATTATCGAAAAAGAAACAAATCAATTAATTGGCTCGTGTGGCTTTAATGCTTATCAAGTACGAAACAAAAGGGCCGAGCTCGGATATGAATTACATCCTGATTATTGGAGAAAAGGTTATGCAACTGAAGCAATAAAAGCATTATTATCATATGGCTTTGATATTCTACAGCTTAATCGAATAGGTGCAATCGTCTTTCCAGAAAATATACCTTCCCAAATGCTGTTAGAAAAGATAGGTTTTATGAAAGAAGGTTTATTAAGAGATTATTTAATCCAAGGTAAAAAAGCGCACAATACATTCGTTTACTCAATTTTAGCAAATGAATGGGACAGATAATTTATTTTAAGGCTCTGTTAATGTTAATTGTTGATTTTTTACAAAATACATATTTGAAAAAGATTTTATACAATTTAAAGACATTGATTGGAGTGGAAGGTGGGAGACTCCTATGGGAGTAGCGGGAAGGGTGAGACCCCGCAGGCTTGCCGAGGAGGCTCAGCTCACGCCCCATGGAAAGCGAGCATCCTG
>NZ_NCTA01000042.1 GCF_002156865.1 Gottfriedia luciferensis
CTGAGCCTCCTCGGCAAGCCTGCGGGGTCTCACCCTTCCCGCTACTCCCATAGGAGTCTCGCACCTTTCACTCCAATCAATGTCTTTAAATATTCTATAATTTAATTTCTTAAAAATCTTTTCCGAAAATATGCTTTTAATATATCAACACTTAACATTAACAGGCTAAAAAAGAAAATAACCCACAAAAAAATAAATTCCTTTGTGGGCTATTTCTTTTAAAATATGTATTTTAATAAATTACACGTTCACTTAATCGAATTAAACCTTTTTAACAAATTCTGATTTCAACTTCATCGCACCAAAACCTTCGATTTTACAGTCGATGTCGTGATCTCCTTCTACTAGACGAATACTTTTCACTTTTGTACCAATTTTAACGACAAGTGATGTTCCCTTTACTTTCAAGTCTTTAATGACAGTTACAGAGTCTCCATCGCTTAATACATTTCCATTTGCATCTCTTACGACTTTTTCTGACTCTTCTATATTGTTTTCAGATTCAGTTGTCCACTCATATCCGCACTCAGGGCATACTAAAAGATTCCCATCTTCATATGTATATTCTGAATTACATTTTGGACAATTTGGTAATTTTTCCATCTTATTTTCCTCCACTTACTGCTGTTAATTGGATTCAGTTCCATTTGTTAACCTCTTATATACTGGCATACTAAATAACGAAATTCAAGGTAAAATCTAAATTACAAAATTTTAATTTGTTCATTAAGCAAAATTTAAGATTTCGATTGTAATATAATTTTTGTAGAAAGAATCTTTTTCATTATGAAAATAAGCCCCCAATTATTTTCAAAAAAAAAGCGCATGACTTGAAGCATGAGCTTTCAGACTGCCCGCCAAACGCTCGCTTTCTTCGTTACTTCGCCTGCCTGTGGTACTCATATTACCGTCTATGGTAACACCGCTCCTCGCCGGCCTTCTTGCCTCGAAAGACAAGCGTTTTCAATCAGTCTGAAAATCAGATAAATAGGACTTTATCTACAAACTAAAAGCTCATGACTTGAGGCATGAGCTTTTTTTATAAAAATTATATTTCTAAAAGATTTTTTTCAATTAGAGAGTTTACCGCTGAACAAATCGCAATTTTTACATGCGCATATGTTAAGCCACCTTGTACGTACGCAATATAAGGTGCTCTAATAGGGCCATCTGCAGTTAATTCGATACTTGCTCCTTGGATAAACGTACCTGCTGCCATAATTACATCATCTTCATACCCTGGCATATAGTTTGCTGTTGGTGTAAAGTGAGCATTGATTGGTGAAGCGGCTTGAATCGCCTGACAAAATGCAATCATTTTGTCCTTATCATCAAATTGAACAGACTGAATTAGATCCGTTCTTACTGCATCCCATGAAGGATTTGTATTCATCCCCAATTTCTCTAAAAATGCTGCAGTAAATACAGCCCCTTTTAATGCTTGACCAGTAATATGTGGCGCCATGAAAAAGCCATGGTACATATCTTGTAATGCATAAAGTGATGCTCCCGCTTCTCGTCCAATTCCGGGTGAAGTTAAACGATAACCACATTTCTCTACTAAATCTTTACGACCGACAATATAACCTCCAGTTTTTGCAAGGCCACCACCAGGGTTTTTGATTAATGATCCTGCCATTAAATCCGCTCCAACATGACATGGCTCTTGCTTCTCTACAAACTCTCCGTAACAATTATCTACAAAGACAATTACATTAGGATCGATTTCTTTCACAAAATCAATCATTTCTTTAATCTGTTCGATTGTAAATGAAGGTCGAGTACCATATCCTTTTGAACGTTGGATTCCAATTACTTTTGTCTTACTAGTCATGCGATTTGCAACTTTTTCATAATTGATTCGTTCATCATTCACTAGTTCAATTGATTCATATCCGATTCCAAAATCTTTTAAAGAGCCGTTTCCGCTCTCCCCTCGAATCCCAACAATTTCTTCTAGTGTGTCATATGGTTTTCCAGTAATATAAAGTAATTCATCACCTGGACGTAAAACTCCAAATAATGCAGTTGAAATTGCATGAGTTCCAGAAATAATTTGTGGTCTAACTAATCCTGCTTCTCCACCTAAAACATCTGCAAATATTTCTTCTAAAGTATCTCTTCCGATATCATCATACCCATATCCTGTTGTTGGGATAAAGTGACTATCACTCACTTTATGTTTACGGAAACTTTGTAATACTCTAAATTGATTATATTCAATTACTTCATCGATTTCTTTCTGTCTTTCAGCTATTAAATTTTCTATATCTTCTACTATTGGTGCAATTTTTTCCCCGTTTGTTAAAAGTTCTAGCATTTTTTATTGCTCCTTATTTCTTCTATATCTTTTTACTGTGTCATAGATTGAATGTTCTTTAAAGACGTATCCAGTTATCTGATAGATTTCTGTTTCTTCATTAAAATGAATTGATTCAACCATTGTTAGTTTTTTTATATCATGAATCATTTTCCCCTCATAAGCTGGGACGAATGCTTCAAAATATTCCATATACTGCTTGCAGTCAAATTCGATTCGCTGACGTAGTTTTAATAGATCAGCTTCATTCAAAGCACTCATTTCAATAAAACCTTCTGAAGGTGAAGGTACAAAATTCTCATGCACTTGATCAATTTTATTATAGACAGTTAAAATTGGAATATTTTCAACATCTAGGTCATTTAACAGTTTCGATACTGTTACTTCATGACTTCTATAGTTTTCATGAGAGGCATCTACCACATGAAGAATAAAATCTGCTTCTGTAGCTTCTTCGAGTGTAGACCGGAATGCTGCAATAAGTGATGTCGGTAAGTCTTGAATAAAACCTACAGTATCTGTTAATAAAGTCGTCATCCCATTTGATAATACAAATTTTCGAGTTGTTGGATCTAATGTAGCAAATAATAAATCTTGTTCATATACATCAGATTTTGTTAGTCGATTAAATAATGTAGATTTTCCTGCATTTGTATAACCAACTAATGAAATATGAAACATTTCATTCTTCTTTCGACGTTCACGATAACGCTTTCGATGCTCAACAATTACTTTTAACTGTAGTTTTATATCATCAATACGTTTTCGAATATGACGACGATCCGATTCTAACTTTGTTTCACCAGGACCTCTTGTCCCAATCCCTCCACCTAGTCTTGATAATTCAGTTCCTTGACCAACTAATCTAGGCATTAAATATTGTAATTGAGCTAATTCAACTTGTAATTTACCTTCTTTTGTTTTTGCTCGTTGCGCAAAAATATCTAATATTAATTGCGTTCGATCAATTACTCTTTTTTCTAATCTTGCTGATAAATTTCGAATTTGTGAAGGAGTCAATTCATTATTAAAAATAACAACGTCAGGTTCCAATTCTGCAATCGCCGCTTCTAACTCTTCCACTTTACCTGTTCCTATGTATAATGCTGAATGATATTTCGTTCTTTTTTGAGATGTGATTAATACTACCTCTCCATTTGCTGTCTTAGTTAGTGATGCTAATTCTTCCATAGAATAATGGAATCGATCATCATCAACATTTTGAAGCTGACATCCAACTAAAATGGCTTTTTCTCTTAATTCATTTGACACAAAATTCCTCTTTTCTTTAATCAATTGTAAACGATTAAATCTTCTTTACTCTTAACTATCTCTTTATTATAATGATATCTGGACTAATTTTCATCTTTTTATTAAGGGCGGAGGAATTGCTTCTTGGAAACATGGGATTTATTTAGTATTATTGGGACTATTTCCTTTGCATTAAGTGGTGCAGTTGTAGCAATGGAAGAAGACTATGATTTATTTGGCGTATATATTCTAGGATTTGCAACAGCTTTTGGCGGTGGTGCATTACGTAATTTATTAATAGGTTATCCAATTAATTTTATTTGGAATCAAACAACAAATTTTACAATCGCATTGGTTGCTATGACGATTATCTTTTTCTTTCCACAAATATCAAATAAACCATTTAAGAAATTAGATATATTATTCGATTCAATTGGTTTAGCCGCATTTGCAATTCTTGGTGCAAAATACGCAATGGAATTAAAGCTACCTGTTAGTGCTGTAATCGTAGCTTCTGTTTTAACCGGAATTGGTGGAGGAATAGTTCGAGACTTACTAGCAAAAAGAAAACCAATGGTATTACATTCAGAAGTTTATGCTTTTTGGGCTATACTTGTTGGTGTTTTAATTGGTAATAAATTTGTAAACAGTAATTTTGAACTCTTAATTTTATTTATTATTATTGTTATTTTAAGATTATTATCGGTTCATTATAATTGGAGCCTTCCAAAAAGGTCATTTAAAGGTTCAACCGTAGAAGTAACTGAAACAAACAGTCAAAATTTAAATTAATTTTATAAGTCCAAAATAATAGCAAATCATTACGACACATTGTGTTCTAATGGTTTGTTTTTTATCCTACATAATTTACCTCATCTTGCCAACACTAGTTTAGAAAAATGGTTATGAGGTGAATTCATTTGAAGCGATATAATTTAACAAGTCATTCCATTGAAACAATTGAAGAATTTATGTTACCTTCAGACGGAGAAATTCTTTGGTATCACTTCAATCATGAAACATACGATGAATTGTCTTCAATTATTGAGACAATAAAAGTTCATCCCCTTGCTAAAATAAAATTATTACATAGCGATCCAAAACCCAGAATAAATGTCTTTAAAAATGAATCAGTGCTTTCCTTGTATGCCTTAACAAATTTTTTTAAACCTACTAAAATAAATGTCCTTGTTTGCAGTGATTTAATTATTTCGTTTATTGAAGATCAAGAGATTGACTTATTTCAATACGTAACCCAGGAATTTAATCAAAATTATATTAAACTGGATCATACTGGCCATATTTTATACCAAATCTTTCACGAGGTTATTGAAAAATTTTTAATCTCTTTGGATCGTTTTGCAAATGAAATTGAAGAGATTGAAAGAGATTTATTTAATGATCCTTTCAGAAAAGATTTAGATAAAAAAATATTTAATTGGAAAGTTCAACTTCAGGATCTACGGCAGCTTGTTGAACCACAAGTTAATGTGATTACACAAATAGTAGAAGCAGATTTTCCATTTTTAAGTGAAGATGCTGGTTTCTACTTTAATGAGCTGAAAGAAAATTACTGTCGAATCATTAGTGCACTAGATAATTTTAAGGAGAGTATGTCAGGTATTATTGATTTACAAATGTCCCTTAAATCCGACAGGACGAATGATATTATGAAAACTTTAACATTGATCAGCGCAATATTTTTACCAATGTCATTTCTAGCAAGTTTTTACGGAATGAATTTTATCAATATGCCGGAATTAAAATGGAAATATGGTTATTTATATTGTATTGTCCTAAATGTTATGATTGGAGTTTGGATTTCAATCTACTTTAAAGTTAAGGGCTGGTGGGGGAAAAAACATCATGCAAAATAACATATTTTAGTTCATCGTTTCAGATTTATCTGAGATAAATAAATCTTTTTCCTCTATTCTCATTAATAATTCTCGATTAAATTCAGTTTCTAATACTAATCTTGTTGCTTGTGTTCGAATTGATTTTTCTACAATATTTCTGACAAATCTACCATTGCTAAAATGCGCTCGATTTTCTAATTTGGCCTTCTGGATGTAGTCTCTCAATCGGTATTCCGCTTCACGTGACAAAATGTATTCTCGATCAACAAACATTTTCTTAGCTATATCCAGAAGCTCTTTAACCGAATAATCCTGAAATTCTAATATAAAAGGAAATCTAGATTTCAATCCAGGATTTAAACTTAGAAAATAATCCATTTCTGATGAGTAGCCTGCTAATATTAATACAAAATCCCCATGTTTATCTTCCATGTGTTTTACTAGTGTATCAATCGCCTCTTTACCGAAATCTTTTTCGCCACCTCGGCCAAGCGAATAAGCTTCATCTATAAAAAGAATTCCTCCATTCGCTTTTTTTACTAAATCTCTAGTTTTTTGTGCAGTATGCCCAATATATTCTCCAACTAAATCAGCTCTTTCAGCTTCAATTAAATGCCCCTTTGATAAAACCCCCATTTTTAAAAACAATTGACCTATTACCCTTGCTACTGTCGTTTTACCAGTTCCCGGATTCCCTTTAAACAACATATGCAACACTTGTTTTTCAGCTTTTAAGTTTAATTCTTCCCTTTTTTTATTAATAAAGATCCAAGCATAAATTTCATGAATCATTTTCTTAATTTCTTCCATTCCAATTAAATGTCTCAATTGATCTTCTATTTCAACTAATAATTCATGTTTAGGCTGATGAACAGTTTCAATTGTAGAATTTGGAGAAACCTCTCCACCTCTTTTTACTGTATTAAGAACAACATTTATTTGACCGTTATCTTTCAAACGTATTGGTTGCTCCAAACATGACACCTCTCTTTATCTGCCGACAATTTTTGCTTATTTAATTGCGCAAATTAACGAAAAAACTCGTTATTGCTCATTTCATGCGCTTTCCCGAGAAATTTCCTAATTACATTTTTATTATTATATGTACGAACAATCAGTTTCAAAACTCTATTTATTAACTATATAGATTAATTGGATAAGATTGTTAAATTTTACTAAAATCTAATAATTATTTGATATAATGATAGAAAAAGAGAAGAGTTGATATATTTGACGTTCCCAAACTTGACGATTGCTACTTTACCCGATGTCATCTTGCAATTTGCCTCTCACCTTAATAGTAAAGGAAGAAAAGAATCTACTATTAAACGATACTGTTATGATTTAGAAGATTGTTTCCGCTATTTCAAAAAAAACAATGAGAATTTTAATTTACTACAAGTTCATCATTTTAATGATTACTTTCACTATTTAACATCTGAACGGCAATATAACGAAAAAACAATGCACCGGATATTTGTTGTTCTTAATCAATTTTATAAATTTTTACAATCAAATAATTCATCTATTGAAAATTTCATTCCATTTACTAATTATGCCGCAGGCCCTTCTCGTGCACTCTCATCTGATGATTTTATAACAATTGAAGAAGAAAAAAAGTTAGTATCAATCGTTCAATCCACATCAGATTTATCAGAAAAACAATTAAAAGCGAGACCTTTTTTAATGGATCGAAACGAAATTATGATTCGATTAATGTTATTTTATGGTCTCACTTTAAAGGAATTAATTGATTTACAAATGCGAGATATCAATTTTGCATTAAACGAACTTGTTGTTCATAGTAAGGAAGGTTCAAAACGTACTGTTATATTAAAAAAAGAAGATCGAATACTTTTATATAATTATTTTGTAACAATTCCAGAGCCTGTAAGGCCCCATTATCATACTACTCACCCACTTTTTGTTGCATTTGACTTTAACAGGTTGACGTTTCATTGGGTATATGATACAGATTCACCTAAAGCACTTACAGAAATTGCTTTTCAAAAAATGCTCCGATTAGAAGTGAAAAGAGCTGGTCTAAGAAAAGGACTTTGCTCTCAACATTTGAGAAATACGTTTATTCTCAGAAAAATACAAGATGGATTATTAATGGAAGAAATACAAAATTTAGTAGGATTAAAAACCCCAGTTTCATTAAAACGATATGAACAATTTTTGCAGGAAAATGAACTACCTAAAATTTGAGGTTTAGAAGTGGCTTGTCTATTGGACCTATAAGGAGTTATGAATTTATCTATTTTTAACTCCTTTTTTTATTTAAGTATATTTAAATTTCGCTTGCATTAGCTCAGCAATTCCTATTAATTTTTATAGATTATACATTTAAATCCACCTCTGTAGTTTACATAATAATTTTATGGTCAATCTATCCCGTCAATGAGATATTGATTACCAAAATTACTAATACAAAAAAGAGCATTGACCTGATGATCAATGCTCTTTTTTAATTTATTTTACATTTCAATTTGTACATTTTTTGAAGGTACAAACGTTGAAATTGCATGTTTATATATTAATTGTTGTTTTCCTTCAACATCTAACAATACCGTAAAGTTATCAAAGCTTTTTACTTTACCTTTAATTTGAAATCCATTTAGTAAAAATACTGTAACCGCTAGATTATCTTTACGTAATTGGTTTAAGAACTGGTCTTGAATGTTGATTGATGTTTTCATGTCTTTTTCCTCCTCTTCTACCTCTACATATATTTATTCGAGATGAAATAGCCCTTTCCTTCAAGTAGAGCTAAAATTTCCTGTTTTTTTATATCGAAATTATGTCCATCCATTTCAAACCAATGAATGTTCATTTTATTTCTAAACCAAGTCATTTGTCTTTTAGCATATCTCCTAGAACTTTGTTTAATTAAATCGATTGCTTCTTCTTTTGTTAAGATTCCATCAAAATAATCGTAAAGCTCTTTGTAGCCAATTGCTTGAACTGACTGACAGTTCTTTATACCTTTATCATACAGGTCTTTTGCTTCATCCATTAGCCCTTCATTCAACATTAAATCTACTCGCAAATTTATTCGATTGTATAGAAGTTCGCGATCCATCGTAAGTCCAATTATTTGTGCATCATATAAATAGACAGGCTCTTTATTAAATGCAGTGTCTGAAAACTTTTGACCTGTCAGTTTGTATACTTCGATTGCACGTATGACTCTTCTAATATTATTCATATGTATTTGTTTTGCACTTTCTGGATCGATTTCTTTTAATTGATCATGTAATGCTTTATTTCCAAATGCCATTGCATAGCCTTCTAATTGATTTCTTAAAAGCTCGTCACCTTCTTGTTCAGCAAATTCATATTGCGTTAGAACACTTTGGATATATAATCCTGTACCTCCAACAATAATTGGTATTTTACCTCGATCTGCAATTTCTTTCATTTTTTCTCGAGCTAATGATTGAAAATCAGCAACAGTAAATGAAGCTTTTGGATCTAAGAAATCGATTAAATGATGAGGAATTCCTTCTTTTTCTTCTTCCGTTACCTTAGCTGCGCCAATATTTAACTCTTTATATACTTGCGTTGCGTCACCATTAATAATTTCACCATCAACAGCTTTTGCAAGTTCAATACTTAGTTTTGTTTTACCTACAGCTGTAGGTCCTACGATGACAATTACTTTTTGCATATTTACCATTGTAATCACATATACGCCTTTCTATACAACCTTTTCTTACTAGTCTAACTTAATTTTGAAAGTAGATAGCTCAATTTATTTATACCATATTTATACAAAAAAACCAATTCATGTGAACCAATTCACAAATTTTAAAAAGAAAGGGTTTTCATTTTAAACGAGGCAAAGTAAACTATTAGTAACTTAAAAAAAATGAGGTTATTATATGCCCGATTGGTCTTATCATACGATATTTAAACCGGTACTTTCTTTACTTCCTTCTGCAATCTCAAGAGAAATAATTCATAAAAGCATGAACTCTCTCTCGAAAGTCCCGTTTGGACCAAATATGATTGAATTTCTTGGTCATTTAAAAACAGATCATTCCCTTGAACACAAAATTCACCAATTAAACTTTCAAAATCAAATTGCTCTTTCTTCTATAATTGATCCTAATTTATCAGGTACAAATGCCTTTATGAATTTAGGATTTGGATTAATTGAAATTGGTCCAATTACTTTAGATAACTCCTTTACAAGTAAAAGCCCGCTCATTAATTTGAAAAAAGATCAAGTAATCGGCTATGAAGAAAATACTGCTCTACAGTTGGATGAGGCAATTGATAAACTTTCAAAATTAAATAAGAAAACCCCTATCTTTGCTAGAATTCTAGGGAGCTTTGAAGATTTTAAAATCATTGAATCGAAAATTTCACATTTAGTTGATTACTTTGTTATGAACAAAGAATTAACATCAGATTTATTTATAAATAAGTGGGATTCTTCTCTGCCGATTTGTCTTTCAGTTCAACCACACGAACTTTGTGATTTTAAAGTCAATTGTACGTATGATTCAATCTTAATCGAAGAAAATCCATCTTTAACTGATATGGAACAAAAGGAATATTTAATCAGTGCAATGAATCGATTTAAAACACAAGGTGTAGATAAACCTATTTTTACAAAAGGTGGTGTAATACAGCCAATTGACGCAATTGATATACTCAATGAAGGGGCAAAATTAGTTTTTTTAACCCATGGATATATCATAAGTGGTCCTGGCCTACCAAAAAGAATTAATGAAGTTTTATTGTTTAATAGAAATAAATCCGTACCAAGTTCAAATGGCTGGCTATGGTATTTTCTTTTTGGACTTCTTATGTTTGTCGGTGGGGTACTTGCGTTATTGATCAGCTTGACAACAATTATTTTGCCTTATGATGAACATTTTTTAAAAACGACTAGTTATGTTATTTTACAGTTTAATAGTAAAATCCTCCCGTTTATGTCACATGACCGGATGACGCTAGCAGGTACAATCATGTCTGGTGGAATACTATTCATGTCATTAGCTTATAACGGTATTAAACATAACTATCATTGGGCTAAAAAAGCTACAGATGTCAGTGGAATTGTTGGGTTTTTAGCAATTTTTTTATTTATCGGTTTTGGCTATTTTGATTGGTTACACGCTTTATTTTGGCTTGTATTAATACCTCCTTTTTTAATCGGATTTTTTAAAACAAAACAAATAAATAGAAGCCCTGAATCTCAAAATTTAACAAATCATACAGATTGGAAGTCTAGCTTAATTGGGCAACTATTTTGTATTATGTTAGGATTCTCTATCATTTTAGGAGGTTGCATAATATCCTATGTCGGAATCACGACTACATTCGTTCAAACAGATTTAAATTATTTATGCATATCACCTTCCCAAATGAATGCCTTTAATCAAAATTTAATTCCTGTGATTTCACATGATCGAGCTGGATTTGGTGGAGGTTTAATTAGTGTTGGTTTATTAATACTTATGATCTCTTTATGGGGATTTAGGCAGCATCATAAATGGATATGGTGGACATTATTTTTAAGTGGTATGCCAGCATTTATAACTGCATTTGGAGTTCACTTTATGATCGGTTACACTAATTTTTTTCATCTTTTACCACCAATCATTGCAATGACTTTTTTATTAATTGGCTTAGTAAAGTCGTATCAATTTTTGAATATAGATCAAAAAAGGTAGGATCATTCCTACCTTTTCGTAACTTCTCTTAAATCAGAACTTTTTATTTATTTTCTTCAACTGAATCATTCTTTCTTATAATAAAGTAAACTGGTAGACCGATTAGTGTTAATCCAATTCCCCAAAAGGCTAATATTGTTTGGGTAATTAGTGTATTCACTACAATAAAAACTCCACCAATAATTGCAACTGATAGAACAATTGGTAAGAATGGTACTTTATATGGTCGGTGTAAATCTGGTTCCCTTTTTCGCAATATGTAAACTGCAATAAAAGTTAGCGTGTAAAATATCCAGATAACGAATACCAACATATCTGTTAACAAATCAAATCCGCCAATAAACATCATAATGATTGCAACTACAAGGATAAACAGTCCCGCATTATAAGGAATGCCAGTTTTAGATAATTTCCCAAACCATGAACTAAATGGTAACTTGTTCTCTCTTGCCATTACATATGGTACTCGCATTCCTGTCATTGTATAGCCATTTATCGTTCCAAAGACAGATATTAAAATTCCAATTGAAACAATTTTCCCACCGATATCTCCGAATAATATTTTTGAAACTTCAGTAGAAGGTGTAGTAGTAGCTGCTAGTTGACTAGCGGTTAATACGAATAGAAAAGATAGATTAATTAATAAATACACTACCATAACGGCAGCAATTCCAAAAACAATCGCCTTTGGAAGATCATTTTTTGGATTTTTCATTTCCCCCGCTATGTTTCCTACAAGTATCCAACCATCATAAGCAAACATTGTTGCAAGTAACGCGGAACCTAATGAAGAGAAGAAAGTCCGATCTGCTCCTGCATTAATCGGAAATAATTGAAAAGTTACATGCCCTTCATGTGCAATTCCAAAAATAATTAAAATAGCTAATGGAACCAGTTTACAAAATGTAAATAAAATTTGAATGCTTCCAGCAGTTTTTGCTCCTAAGAAATTCATGAAAGTAATAAAGATGGCTGTAACCACGGCTATAAATGTCACAGTAGATATACGTTCATTTGCATTCACACTAAAAATTGAAACTGCTTGTGTTCCAAAGATAATTGAAAGAGCTGCTATATTTGCTGGAAAATAGATAATTGTTTGTGCCCATCCTAATAGATAAGCGGCCATATCTCCGTATGTATGTTTTAAATATGCAATCATTCCGCCTGTTTTAGGAATTGCAGCAGCTAACTCAGCTCCAGTTAATCCAGCACAAATCGTAATTACTCCACCTATAACCCAAGCTAATAGACCTAGGCTAGCAGTTCCAGTAGCTCCATAAACTGCAGTAGCTTTAAAGAAAACTCCACCACCAATTACAGTTCCAATTACTGTTGTTAAAGCTGCTATAAACCCCATTTCTCTTCTTAGTTTATTTTCAGTCAATCAGACCACCCATTCTTTCTTCGTTTAGCAAAGAATTTAGTTACTTTGTCACTTAACTTCATTTCCAAAGAAGTGCTCACAAACACTTGATATTCGTTCTAAATCAACATTTCCTCCAGAAATAATGGCTACCACTTTTTTATCTTTTACATATTTTGCAACTTTACCTGATAAGATTGCTGCTGTTGCTAACGCACCTGCTCCTTCTACAACAGCTTTTCCGCGTTGGAGTAAGTCTTTCATAGAAACTTCAATTTCCTCTTCAGTAACAGTCACAATCTCATTAACTAACTCCTTCACAATTTCATATGTTAGTTTTCCAGGAACTTTTACTGAACAACCATCAGCGATTGTTGGTGCAGTATAATTGCTCACAATCTCACCCGCATCAATTGAAGCCTTCATACCATGAACATTCTCTGCTTGTACTCCAATAATGTTAATTGATGGATTAAACGATTTTAAAGCAACTGCAATTCCAGAAATTATTCCTCCACCTCCAATCGGAACAATAACCGTTTCTACATCCCACAAATCATCTAAAATTTCAATCCCAATCGTTCCTTGACCAGCCATTATATATACGTCGTCATATGGATGGATGAATGTTTCACCTGTTTCATCTCTTACCTTTGCACAATAATCTTTTGCATCATCAAACGTATCGCCATATAAAATAATTTCTGAACCATAACCTTGCGTTGCTTCAACCTTTGCCTTTGGAGCAGATGAAGGCATAATAATTTTACTTTTAATGCGTAATAGTCTAGCAGAAAGTGCAACTCCTTGTGCATGGTTACCGGCCGAACAGGCAATAATTCCTTTATTTCTCTCCTCTTCTGTTAAATGAGAAATTTTATTAAATGCTCCACGAAACTTAAACGAACCTGTTAATTGCATATTTTCAAGCTTCAAATAAATTTCACCATCTGTTTTTGATGTTAAATAAAATGATTTTACTAAAGGAGTTTTTCTTACTTTTCCTTCTAGTAGTTCATAAGCTTTTTTAATATCTTTAATCGTTAATGGTAATGATTTATTGTTTAAATTCATTTTCAAACATCCTTTATCTGTATTTGTATCACTAACAACGATTCACATATATTTTGGCATTTTCTAAAATTGTCCTGATAAGTTGTAAAACGATATATACTTGATAAAGTCAGTTTGTGTCATATTCTAAAACAAAATACTAAGAACAGTTTGTTATGAGCAGGAACAAGGAAAGGCAGGATCAAAGAGAAAGGAAAAGAGATTAAAAAAAATTTTATTTATTTCCAAATATGTTTTCCTATTCTTTCCCTGCCTTACCTGCTCTTCCTGCTTTTTATTAACAGGGCTTAAAATAAAAAAAGAAGGAGACAAATTGTCTCCTTCCCATTAATTAAGCTTGCGTTACGTTTAATTTTGCAGCTAATTTATTAAGCATGTCTTCAGTCATACGATCTAGATCATACTTTGGATCAAAGTTCCATTCTTGTTTTGCTGCTGAGCAATCAATTGAATTTGGCCAAGAGTTTGCAATCCCTTGACGAATTGGATCGATATCAAAATCTAATGTAAATTCTGGAATAAATTTACGAATAGATGCCGCAATTTGAGTTGGTTCAAATGACATTGCAGTAATATTAAACGCATTACGGTGTTTTAGTTTTGATGGATCTGCTTCCATTAATTTAATAATTGCATCAATAGCATCAGGCATATACATCATATCCATGTATGTTCCTTCGCCAATAAATGATGTATATTTCTTGTTCTTTAATGCTTCATAATAAATATCAACAGCATAGTCAGTTGTTCCGCCACCAGGAACAGTATCGTAAGAGATTAATCCTGGGAAACGTACGCCACGTGTATCTACTCCAAATTTTTCAAAGTAGTAGTCACATAATAATTCTCCAGCAACTTTTGTTACACCATACATAGTTGTTGGACGTTGGATTGTATCTTGCGGTGTATTGTCTTTAGGCGTATCCGGTCCGAATGCACCGATTGAACTTGGCGTAAAGAATTTTAGTCCTAATTCTCTAGCAACTTCAAGTGCGTTTACTAAACCACCCATGTTTAAGTCCCATGCTAATGTTGGTTTTGCTTCAGCAACAGCTGATAAAAGAGCTGCTAAGTGAATGAAAGTATCAACTTCATACTTTTTAGCTATTTCCAACATTTTTTCTTTATCCATAACATCTAAAATTTCAAAATGTCCAGACTCTAAAATCGGGCTTCCTTCAAGACGACGGATATCTGTTGCAACTACATTTTCAGTGCCATAATCTTTTCTAAGACGCATGGTTAATTCCGAACCGATTTGTCCAAAACAACCTGTGATTAATATTTTCTTCATCCCTAAATCCACCTTATAGTATTTATAAATCAATGTATGTTTTTATCTAAATTATTTAATTACGTTTAATTCACGGCCAACTTTTTCATAAATCGCTAAAGTCTGATCTAGCATTTCTTTTGTATGTGCAGCAGTTGGCATATTACGGATACGACCTGTTCCTAGTGGTACAGTTGGGAATACGATTGATTTTGCATATACTCCCTCTTCGTATAATCGCTTAGAGAATTGTTGTGTAAGATTTTCGTCACCAATAATACATGGTGTAATCGGAGTTTCTGACTCACCAATATTAAAACCAAGTTTTGATAAGCCTTCTTTTAAGTAGTCTCCATTTTCCCAAAGTTTTTCAATTCTTTCTGGCTCTTCAGACATAATACGAATTGCTTCAATACATGCTGCAGCGTTTGCTGGTGTTAATGAAGTAGAGAATAGGAAAGGACGTGCACGAACTTTTAACCAATCGATTAATTGTTGTGAACCTGCTACGTAACCACCTACAACTCCAACAGCTTTCGAAAGTGTTCCAATTTGGAAATCGATCTTATCTGATAGTCCGAAATGCTTAACTGTACCGGCACCTTTACCCATAACACCAGAGCCATGAGCATCATCGATATATGTAATTAAGCCAAATTCTTCAGCAATTTTTACGATATCAGGAATATTTGCTACGTCTCCATCCATAGAGAAAACACCGTCTGCAATGTACATAACTTTTTCATATAATCCACATGTCGTTGCTTCTTTTGCTTTTTCACGTAAATCATCCATATCTTGGTGTTTTACACGAATAATTTTCGCTCCAGAAAGTCTGCAGCCGTCAATAATTGATGCATGGTTTAATTCATCAGATAAAATCGCATCTTTTTTCGTCATTACAGCAGAAATCGCACCCATATTACAATTAAAACCAGACTGGAATGCAATAGCAGCTTCAGTATGTTTAAATTCTGCAATCGCTTTTTCAAGTTGGTCGTGAATATCCATCGTACCATTAATTGTACGTACCGCTCCTGCACCCACTCCGTATTTCTCAGTTGCTTCAATCGCTACATTTTTTAAACGTGAGTCAGTTGCAAAACCTAGATAATTATTTGAAGATAAATTTATAAATTTTTTGCCACCAATTTGAATAATCGCTTCATTGGATCCTTCTAAAGAGTTAATCTCATTATAGAGCCCTTTCTCTTTTAACTCATTTAACTGTGGAGTTAAAAATGCTTCTAATGCCTTACTTGACATAAATATCAGCTCCTTAATCGTATTCTTTTATTAGTTTAAAGGAGTAAGCCCCTAACTTTTATATTCATTACTTATTATTAAATAAATATAAAAAATTATCGTTTAATTATTTTCCATTTTTGTGAGATAAAACTATTTATGTAATGTTCACAATGTAGTAAATTGAGGCTTTCCGAATACAATTATAAATCGGTTACATTGCATAAGGAATACTTTTATTTAAAATTTATTTGAAAAAGGTTGAATTTAAATTATTATAAAAATTCATGTAATTCAAATATTATTCAGATTGTTTTTTTGGTAAAACATCTATTTAAATAAAAAAAGCATAATTCTTAAATTATGCTTTTAATTGGTATATATAAGATTGCTTTCTTTAATTTCACTTTGTTGTATGTCTTTTAAATATGGAGCCTGTTGATTTCCACTACAGGGGGCTCGCTTTCCGTGGGACGTGAGCTGAGCCTCCTCGGCATGCCCGCGGGGTCTCAGCCTTCCTGCATTTCCAACAGGAGTCGAGCGCCCTTTCGTTCCAATCTGCTTGGAAAATAAAAGTGTTTTCTAGAACCAACAACTTTAGAATTCTCTGTATTGATCAATTTACCTGTAAAATAATAGATTTTGTAATATATTCTTATGGAAGTTGTCTAAAATGATATTTACAATCAACCTTCCTTATAAAAAGTGTTTTCCTAATAAAACATTTAATTACAAGTTTACTTATTATTCATTTTTTTAAAATCTTTAATATTATTTTATACAATCACGAGATTAGGCTCTAATTTGTGTTACAAGATTTTGTCCTGCTTTCTTTTCATTTGATAAATATCTTGATAAACCAAATGTAATCATTAAAGCAATCAGTACAGGAATTGAGCCAATCCATGTTATCGAGCTAATTGACCATTGACTAACGACAAGTCCACCGATTGCTGCTCCAAATGCAAAACCTAGTTGCATCATTGATTGATTAAGTCCTAATAGGACATCAGAGGATTTAGGTGAGATTGTGGCCAAATTAAATTGTTGAGTTGCTCCAGATGACCAACCAGAAAATGACCAAATTGCTAGGATAATCATGACAATATTAATGGGACTTGAAATGAATGCTAGTAAGATTGACGATAAAATATTAAGGACTAGTCCTCGTTTTAAAGTAATTGTAATCCCCCACTTGTCTGCACTAAATCCTCCAAACTTTGATCCAAATAAACTTGCTATACCAAGAATCAGTAAAGCAAAACTTAAGACTTGATCACTTATTCCAGTTGTTTTTATTAGATATGGAGATAAATAAGTAAAGATGATTCCGTAGCCACTCATTAAGAAAAATGTAATTGATAAAGCAAGAGCGATCTTTGGTTGTTTAATCATTGCAACTTGTTTTACTAACGGTATTGGTAAGTTACCATGAGATTGTGGGATTGTTTTTATGATAATTGCTAATGAAATTAATACTAGTATTGCAACCCCAAGAAAGACAAATTTCCAATCATAAGCAGCTGTTATAAATCTGCCAATCGGTACACCTATAATTAATGAAGCCGTAAATCCCATTACAACAGTTGCAATTGAGCTTGCCTTTTTATCTGCAGGTGCAATTTTTGCAGCCAAACTTAGTACAGTTACTACTGTAACTCCTGCACTTAGAGCCATAATAATTCGTGCAATCATAAATACTCCATACCCTGGGGCAATCACTGCCAATAAATTACCTATAATAAATACACTTAGAGAAATTAAAAGTAATTTTCGTCGCTCAATTTTAGCAAACATTGCCATTAAGATTGGTGTACCGATTGCATAAGTAAGTGAATAAACCGTAATTAATTGACCTGCTGCTTCAATTGAAATACCAAGTACCTCAGCCATTTTATCTAGGATACCAGATATAACATATTGAGCTGTTCCTACTAAAAAGCTTATCATTGCTAAAATATAGATTTTCCCTTTATTTGACATATTTATATTCCTCTCAACATAATATAGTAATTTATATATTTCTATAAATACCGAAATAGACTTTTTTTAAAAAAGGAAGCTAATTCCAGCTTCCTTTTGCGATCATTATTAAATTAATACACCTAAATGCTTTTTAGCATCATATTCTTCAATTTCTTTACCATTTTTTAATCGATTTAATAGGTCTGGATTTGAGATTAAAGGACGACCAAAAGCTGCAACATCAATTGTTCCTTCTTCTAATGCTTTATTTGCCATTTCTGGATCCAATGTACCTACACCAACAATAGCTCCATCCCAATATTTACGGACTAATTGATGCATTGTTTTTCCATCTGCAAGTATACGTTCAAATTGCATAATTGAAGGATGTAATAATGTTGCACCAACTTCTTTAAATGCATCAATAAATGTACGAATTGCATAATCAGGATCTTCCCACATATAGTTTGGAACATCTGCCTTATGAGCAGAAAAACGGATCATCGTTCTTTCTGTACCGATTGCATCAATAACTGCTTTAATAACTTCTTTCATCAAAGTAAGTCTTTGAGGAAGATCCCCTCCATATTGATCAGTACGGTGGTTTGTGATATCTGAATTAAATTGATCAATTAAATATCCATGTGCTGCATGAATTTCAACGCCATCAAAACCTGCTTCAATTGCATTTCTTGCAGCTTGAGCATATTGAGAAATTACTTCCTGAATTTCTTCGACTGTCATTTCTTCTGGAATATCGTATGGTTTACGGAAACGTGAAACTAATCCTTCTGCTCTTATTGCTGAAGGTGCTTGAGGTAGGAAATTTCCAGTTATCTCATGATGAGACAAACGTCCGACATGCCAGATCTGAGAAATCATTGTTCCTCCTTCTTTATGAACAGCATCAGTTACTTTTTTCCAAGCTTTAATTTGTTCTTCAGAATAGATTCCTGGCGTTCCTGGATAACCTTTCCCACGAGGACTAATGATCGTTCCTTCAGAAATAATTAACCCTACTCCATCCGCAGCACGTTTTCGGTAATATTCAACTACATCATCGCCAACTACACCTGTTTGGTCATCAGCAAAACATCTCGTTAATGGAGCCATGGCTGTACGACTACGAAGATTCCATGCGCCAATCTTTACAGGTTCAAAAAGCTTACTTTCAGAACCGTTTTTTAATTTCCCCCAATTTTGTTCGTTATTTACTAAACTCATAATTAGATCCCCCTACTTATTTTTATTATTCGGTATTTCTATAAATACTGAAATAATTAATAAAAATATTCCGCTTTATTTTCAAAGTAAAGCGGGAGCATATTTTTCTAAAACCTCTCGTTGTAAACTATAGTATCTGAAGGTTCCCTCTTTGCGGACGGTTAATAAACCGCAATCAAGTAATGGTTTTAAATGATGAGTCAATGTAGAATTAGCCGATACTTTTATTTGATTTTTCATTTCAAGACAAGCTAATTCCGATTGTTTAGCAAGTACTTTAACGATCTGCAATCGAGTAGATTCTCCTAATGCTTTATAAACCTTTACTGTAATATCATCGTTCACCACTATAAACCTCCTTTCAAGTCCAATGCTTATTTCAGTATTTCTAGAAATATTGTATTTAATCAACTAATCAGTGTCAAGATATTTAAACTTGTCATTATAAATTTTGCTTATTTTTTTTACCATTATTCAATCTGAGATGTATCAACAAATGATTTTAAAAAAGCACTATGAAACTGAAATAAATAAAAAATCCCCTAACTTAATAGGGGATTTCAGTTTGTAGACAAAGTCCTATCTATCTGATTATCAGACTGATTGAAAACGCTTGTCTTTCGAGGCGCGAAGTCTGGCGAGGAGCGGAGTTACCCTTAGACGGTAATGAGCACCACAGTCAGGCGAAGCAACGAAGAAAGCGAGCGTTTGTCATCAGTCTGAAATTAGATAAGTAAATTAAACAATGTTGGGTTATTATTTATTTCCATGAAATGAATTCCGTGACAATTCATACGATTGATCAATGCTTCGTAGTCTGATTTATTTGCTAATTCAATTCCTACTAAAGCTGGACCATTATCTTTATTATTTTTCTTAGTATATTCAAACCTAGTGATATCATCATTTGGACCTAAAACTTTATCAAGAAATTCTCGCAATGCTCCTGAACGTTGTGGGAAATTAATAATAAAATAATGCTTTAGCCCTTCATGTATTAATGATCTTTCTTTTATTTCTTGTAGTCGGTCGATATCATTATTTCCTCCTGATATGATACAAACGACATTTTTTCCTTTTATTTCTTCTTTCAGTAACTCTAATGCTGCAACAGACATTGCACCAGCTGGTTCAGCGATTATAGCATTTTTATTATATAGTTCCAAGATTGTTGTACAAATCTCACCCTCAGGGATTGCAACAATTTGGTCAAGTACTTCTCTACAGATTTCATATGTTAAATAGCCGACTTGCCCAACTGCAGCTCCATCAACGAATTTTTCGATAGTTGGTAATGAAACTACACGACCGCTCGCAAACGATTCTGCCATCGAAGCCGCTCCTAAAGGTTCTACACCTATAACCTTAGTTTGTGGACTAATTCCCTTTATGTATGTACCGACACCGGAGCTCAGTCCTCCTCCACCTATCGCCACAAATAGATAATCTACTGGTCTGTCAATTTCATTTAAAATTTCAACAGCAACAGTGCCTTGTCCAGCAATCACATCCGAATCATCAAATGGATGAATGAAAGACATTTCATTCTCATCACAATATTTTTGGGCATTTTGATTTGCAATGTCAAATGTATCACCTACTAATACGACTTCAACAAATTGGCCACCGAAAAATTTCACTTGTGATACTTTTTGATTAGGTGTAGTAGATGGCATAAAAATTTTCGCATACACTTGCAATTGATTACATGTATAAGCTACTCCTTGTGCATGATTACCAGCACTAGCACAAACTACACCTTTTTGTCTTTCTTCAAAAGACAAATTGCTAATTTTGTAATATGCTCCTCTTAGTTTAAACGATCGAATAATTTGTAAGTCCTCTCGTTTTAAAAATACATTACATTCATATTTTTCACTAAGCATTGTACTAATCTGCAAAGGAGTTTTGTTTGTTACTTCTTTTAAAGTATTATAGGCAACTAAAATATCTTCAATTTTTACGGTACTTTTTACTTTTTCCATATTACTACCTACCCTTTGCAATTTTTAATATCAAATTTTTGTATACGTTTCATTATAGTAAAAGTTAATCAATAAATAAACAGAAAATTCATTATTTTTGTGAAATATTTGTTAAATTTAAACACAATAAAAAAAAACATTTGATTTGGATTTAAAAAATACATATAAAACTTCATTTCCTTTTATTGATTTTCAATCTGTCTTTCTATTCTGTTTTCTAATCTGAACTTAATTTTCAAAAAAGTGGTCATTTATCGAATAAATACACTAGTTATCATTTTATGTAGGATATGCTATGATTTTTGTATTAAATATATAGATATTAGGTGATTTAAAAATGGAAAATCAATCATTGTTACTAATTGATGGCTTCAACTTATTAAGCAGGGGATATTTTGCTACATCCTATGGTAGAAGTGATGAACAGCTTTCAAAAACAAAAGATGGTGTTTATATAAATGCTCTTAGAGTGTTCTTACCAAAACTTTTCAACTTAATTCGTGAACATGAAATTACACATCTTGCTGTTACTTGGGATGTAAAACGAGAAGAAACTGATCGTCGAAATAAATATGACTTTTATAAGGCTACTCGTGGAGAATTACCTAGTCCGCTTATTGAACAATTCTTCACTTTAAAAACAGTGCTTGAAGAAATTGGTATTGCTCAATTAGAAATGGCTCCATACGAAGCAGATGATTTAATGGGAACTTTATCAAATAACTGGTCTAATTCAAGAAAAAACAAATGCTATATTTATAGTAATGACCGTGACTTACTTCAATTAATAAACGAGCATACTTCTCAAATTATTGCGCAAAAAACAGGTGAAATTGTTTATTCTTTAGACCATTTCAATAATGATTATGGAATCCATCCTAAGCAATGGGTAGATGTTAAGGCATTATTAGGAGATACTAGTGATAATATACCTGGATGTCCTGGTGTTGGAGAAAAATCTGCCATCCCATTAATCCAACTTTATAATACTGTTGAAGAGCTATATGAAAACTTAGAGACTCTTGATCCAAAATTTAATCGTTATAAGAAGAAACTAGAGGCTGGAAAAGATTCAACATTTATTAGTAAAGAGCTTTCGGCCATTACAATTGATATTCCACATTTTGAGGACTATACTTTTGAAGAATTACAAATCAAGATTGATGAAGATAAGTTAGCTCTTAAACTTGAAGAATTGGAAATTCGTATTAAACGTTAAAATTAAATCAAAAATATACTAAAACATATTATGTAATGTCATGCTGTTGAAAAATAATCTTGTCAATTAATAACCAATTTCTCGTAAAGACAGTTAAGTGATGTTAATTTCCACTACAGTATGCTCGCTTTCCATGGGGCGAAACCTGAGCCTCCTCGGCAAGCCTGCGGGGTCCCATAGGAGTCGAGCAACCTTTCGTTCCAATCAACTTTTTCTACTGTAAAAGTATTCATTAAAAAACCAATTAAATATCCTTTTATTAATCCGATTGAACGACAAATTCGAACAAAAAAAAGCATCGTCTTTTAAAATTTGAATTCATTTTTCTATATTTGTATTTAATATTTTAAACTTATAAAAAAGGTTTAAGTAATGATATTAGTTTAACGAAGTTATAAATATTCCTAAAACATATTAACTTCTCTATACATTAAAAAATCACCAAAATTTATAACTTTATCATTAATAATGATCACTTTATGACCATTTTCATCTTGCCAATATATTTCAACGCCTAACATTACATATTTAATGTTCAAATATGTAATGTTTTTTATATTTAAAACGATTAATTCATTTCGTCAACGATGTGAAGGCCATGAACCTTGCATTTTTCTAATTTGAATGATTTGACCTGTATGATATGATTCATGAAGAAAAATATCCATCAATTTATTTTCAAGAGAATTTTTGTTCAGTTCTTCATCAGATATTCGGCTTATTAGTTGTCTTAATTGAATATGTGCATCTTCCAAACGATTAACAACTTTTTCCCATTCCGTTTCGTCATTTAATTGTTCAGTAAGAGAGAATGTTTCGTCACCATCAAGATTTTTAGTCGATTCGCGCCCTTCGATATTTGCTGCAATTCTCTCTTTGTAATAAATGAGGTGATTAACGTTCTCCCAAATTGTTTTTGTTGCTTCACCTGAAGGTTTCCAATTGGCTTGATCAGCAGTAATTCCTTCGATCGCATTTTTCAGCGGAGCAAACCAACTTTCCTTGTCGAACGTTGAATCTTGAACATTTAAAAGTAAATCTCTTCGTTTCAAATTCATTTCCTCCTTAAAACTTTTATTTACAACTCTGGAAATTCTACATTATTATTTAACAACCTGCCTAAATCTTTTTAAATATGGCATCGATAAGTAAAACGCACTTACAGTAAAAAGTTGATTAATCTCTCCATTTTTTATTTTGGTTGACATTTCATCTATTTCTACTAAATTGATTTCAATAAATTCAGTTGGATCCATTTCTTGTTCAAAAGCTTGATATGCATCTAAAATTAAATATGAAAATACTTTATTATTTTGTGTTGCTGGATTAATAAAAAACTCTCCTAATAAAATTGGTTCACCTTCAGTAATATAACCAGTTTCTTCTTTTATTTCTCTTAAAATTGCTTCCTGATAAGTTTCATCACCTTCTGGTTTTCCAGCTGGAATTTCTAAAAAGAACTCCTGCGCTGCGTATCGATATTGTTTAACTAATAAAATTTTATTCTCATTTGTTATCACAATCGCATTGACCCAGTTTGAATATTCATTGACATAATAGTCTTTGATAATATTTCCGTTGGGTAACTCACACTCGTCTTTTCTTAAATTTCCAAAGGGAGTTTTAAATAGATATTCAGAATTTAGCGTTTTCCATTTCTTCATTTTTTATCTCCGTTGTATTATTTTTATCATTAATCTAATTCGCTAACTCTTTTCTATTTCCTGTTTAGGTAGATTGATTGTTCGCTCAAAGAAAATAGACTGCAAAAAAGCAGTCTGAAAATCAGATAGATAGGACTTTGTCTACACACTCAAAAGAATGCAAAAAAGCAGTCTATTTTCTATTTAAAGTCTATTTATTTTATTCTTTTTGCCAATGGATGATTTTCTTTAAATTGTATTAAATCCCATAAATTCCCGTATAAGTCTTTAAATACAGCAACTGTACCATATTCTTGATCTTTTGGTTCTCTTATAAATTCTATTCCTTTTGAAGTCATTTCGTTATAATCTCTCCAGAAATCATCTGTTCCTAAAAATAGGAAGACTCTGCCTCCTGCTTGATTACCAACGAATGGCTCTTGCTCCGATTTAGAGGCTCTAGCGAGTAAAATAGTTGTTCCATTAGAACCTGGTGGAGATACAACTACCCATCTCTTATCTTGTTCAGGTTGATAAGTATCTTCAATTAAATTAAAGTTCAGTTTCTTTGTATAAAATTCAATAGCTTCATCATATTCTTTTACAACTAATGCTATATGAACAATTGATTGAATCATTTGCATTCCCCTTTACTTCCTTACGTATTATTTTTCATCTTATAAAATCAAAATTTAAGATGTCCCAACTACAAATACATTTTAATATTTTCCCCATTTACTGTTTATATTGCCATTTTTTGTATGTAAATTCTATAATTGATTTTCTAATTTAGCTTCAATAAAAAATTACCTCAAGAAGATTTGAATTTCTCCTATTCTTTTTTTCGAAACATTCCTAATTATATAAATCATAAAAGTGATTCTTCTTATTATGTTGTATAATAGATTAGGAAAGGAGTTAATATTATGAAAAAAATAGTTTCTATCATTGTATTATCTGCAGTTCTGATTGGTTGTCAGAA
Source organism: Gottfriedia luciferensis (assembly GCF_002156865.1). Taxonomy (GTDB): domain Bacteria; phylum Bacillota; class Bacilli; order Bacillales; family Bacillaceae_G; genus Gottfriedia; species Gottfriedia luciferensis. Next base: position 25,097 of record NZ_NCTA01000042.1, read on the forward strand.
TCAAACTCCAACTTTAGATACCTCCAACTTAGAAAAAACCTCACCAAATCAAATAGAAAATATGTCCAAAGAACAAAAGAAAACATTACCAATTGATTACAAAGCACCTTCCACAAAAACGGCTATTGATTCATTACCCTTTCATGTGAAATTACCATCAAAACTGCCATTTGAAACTACGCCATTTAAAGTTCAACAATTACAAGATGTTCGACATGATGGGAAAACCGTTCGAGTGGTATTTACAGCTTTTCATTCTGAAAAAGATCACATGATTTTAATTTCGATTCTTGCAACAAATGAAAAAACAAAGTTTGCAGGTTCAAAAAAGAAAGTGAATTTAAAGAGTAATATAAGGGGTTATATCCAAGGTGATTCTATTCATTTTAAAAAGGATGGAGTAACTTATGATATTGGTTTTACAGCAGAAAATAAATCCGATATTTCAAATATACAATTAATTGACCTTGCTAATCAAATGATCAAATAAAAAAATCGGTTGTTCTTTTCGAGCAACCGATTTTTATGCTATAGTGTTTATTAATTTTTATGAATGATTAATTGCGATCCTGTGGAACTTTACTTTTTACCAGCTTTAATGTGGCTACTATTAGAAAACTAACAATAACTAATAAGAGCCATGAACTTACCTTTCCTAGATGAACAAGTCTCCATGAATCGGTTTGGTCTGGATATTTCCATGCTCCAAAAAATGTTGCGATATTTTCAGCAATCCATATAAAAAATCCGATGAGCACAAAGGAAAGAGCAATGGGCATTCGATAACGGGTATCATTAATCTCGTAAGTCACCCAAGATTGCCAAAAGATAATAATAACTAGACCGGATAGCCACCAACGAACATCAATCCAAAAATGGTGAACAAAGAAATTTAAATAAATCGCAACTGCAAGTGATACGACCATTAAAAATGGTGGCCAATTTATTAGTTCAACTTTTAACCTCCTCCATGCCTGGCAAAGATAACTTGCTACACTCGCGTACATGAATCCACTATACAAAGGTACTCCAAAAATTTTAAAAAATCCTTCCTCTGGATAAGACCAAGAGCCCATATGTACTTTAAATAGTTCAAGAGCAAGACCGATTAGGTGGAACAATGTGATTACTTTTAGTTCATCCTTTGTTTCAAGTCCTGAACGCACCATCCACCATTGCATCAAAAGACAAATCATAAGTAGCCAGTCATACCTCGGTATGAAGGGAAGTGGAATGATTTGTGTAATTGCCAAAGAGGCAAAAATAACGACAGGAAACAAACACGATAGAGCTTGTTCCCAACCAAAACGAAAAAGTTGTTTTAGTGCTCTCATAAATTTTACCTTCATTTTAGAAAAAATTAATTCATGACTAGCCCCTCTTTTATAAGTATGATTCATTGGAATCTCCCTACCTTTTAATTATTAGACTTCACTGTCTCTTCGAAATTCTAAAAGATCACCAGGTTGACATTCTAAAGCCTTACAAATCGCCTCCAAAGTTGATATTCGAATTGCCTTTGCCTTCCCATTTTTCAATATAGAAAGATTAGCCATTGTAATTCCAATTTTCTCTGAAAGCTCTGTTACACTCATTTTTCTTTTAGCCAACATTACATCAATATTGATGATAATTGCCATGTTTTTCACCTCAGACCGTTAAATCATTTTCTGATTTAATATCAATAGCTACTTTTAAAAGCCTTTGAAGAACGGCAGCAAATACTGCAATTACCAGTGACGCAAAAATAATGACCAAACCAATAATTATGATACCTGGAGCACCTTCTTTTTCCGCCATGATATAAAAGATTGGCATACCAAGCACATACAATACACTAATTGCGATTGCACAATATTTTATTTTCTTTAAAGACCTAACTGATAATTCAGAGAAAGCTTTGTTTTTGTCAATGTAGCATAATAGATTAAATGCTTGATACAACGCAAAATAAAAAGGGATTGCTCCAGCATACAAATCCATTAGAACTAAATATTTCATAATTGTAATTTTCGGATAAAAATCCGCAGTGTAATTTGCTATCTCAGGCACTATAAATATGCACAAAGCAAGTATTGGAATCCCAATAAGAATAAGTGCAAACTTTAAAAATAGCGTTGATCCTCGTTTCACTAAAAGCACCTCACTTTTTTGTTAATCTGATTTTACCATCACATTTATTGTTTTACAATAAATTACTATCGTTTTTTATTACATTATTATTGTTAAATAAAATTCTAATTCCGTAAAAGAAATGCTCTAGCAATCTAATAGAAAATAAAAAAGGAGCCAAAATCTGGCTCCGAGCGTTACTAATCCATTTAATTTCTACTATATTATACTAGCTCATTCGTTAAATAACCTTATTCCATCACTTTAGTAAATTGAACAATATATCTTAATGTATATAATCATATATATTTTTCGCTAATAATAAAAAAGATACAGTTATAAACAACGCACGTATATATCCTGTTCCTTTTTTTATCGCAAATTTCGAACCAATCACTCCACCCGCAATTTGTGCGAGCCCCATTATGATTCCAAATGTAAAATTTACTTGCCCTAAATAAATAAACATCAACAATGCACCCATATTGCTGCCTAAATTTAAAAATTTCGCATTACCTGCTGCTTTTAAAAAATCATAACCTATTAATAAAAAAGTAAAAATTAAAAATGAACCAGTTCCTGGGCCAAGAAATCCGTCATAAAAACCAATCGCGAAAATTAATAGCGTAAAGATTATAAAATGAGAGATTGATAATTTTTTAGGAGTTGAAACACTGCCCCAATCTTTTTTTAAAATTGTATAAATTGCAATACCACCTAACATGACTAACATTAAAGGCTTAAGCACATTAGGATTAATCCAATGAACAGTCCATGCACCCAGAATAGATCCTATAACGGAAAGTGGAAATAATTTTATACCTGTTTTGATATTAATATTTCCTGATCGATAAAACATAATATTACTAGTTAAAGAACCCATTGTACTAGCTAGTTTATTGGTAGCTACAGCAGTGGCTGGATTTAAACCTGAAAATAATAACGCCGGTAACGAAATCAGCCCCCCGCCTCCAACAACTGAATCAATAAATGAAGCGAAAAATCCAAATGCAATCAAAATAAAAAGTGTAGATAAATCCATATGAAACTCCATAAAATCAGCCTTCCTATAGTTACTACTAAAATAGTAACTAAAAATTTGATTTGTGTAAATAGTTATTGTAAGGTTAAAGTATCTAAAAAATGGGAGTACTGAAATTGATGATTGATATGATACATCAGCTTAAAAAATTGGGCTTTAATGAATATGAAGCGAAATCCTACATTTCTCTTGTAAAACAAGGTCCTGCAACTGCATACCAAGTAAGTAAGGAGTCCCGAATCCCTAGAGCACGAATTTATGAAGTGTTGGGTAATCTTGTTGAAAAAGGCTTAGTAATGAAGGAAGAATTACATGATGCTACTCGATACTCACCACTACCTGTTGATATTTTTTTACAAAAAGCACAATCAGAATGGCAATCAACGATTACAGAAATAGGTGATTCGTTAAGAAAACTCGAAATTTCTGAAGAAAAAATGGACAATCGTGTTATTACATTAAAGGACACAAAATCGATTTTGAGCTATTGTCAAACAATGATAAACAAAGCTGAAAAGCGTATTGTCATTTCGATGTGGGATGATATTTATGATTTACTGAAGGAGGAACTTGCTGCAGTAAGTAATCGAGTGAGTGTTCAAGGTATAACGATCCATGTTGATAATCCTATAAAAAACCTAGAAACTCATCGCATCACAAATTTTACTGAAACTCCGTCCACTGAAAGATGGTTTATTTTATCTATTGATTCCAAAGAAATGATTTATGGACCTTCATTTGAAGAGCGCAGTAAAGCATTTTATACGGATGACCCTGTTCACATTTATCTATTAGAAGATTATGTTTGGCATGATGTGCTCGTCAATCGTCTTGTCAGACGTAGCAAAAAGGATTTGGAGAAATGGATTACTAATGAAAGAAAGGCATTCTTTATGGAATAATGTTCTATAAAGTTCAAAAGGTGTTAAACAGGCCGTATAACCTCCAATTGTTAGCTGTGTCTAACAATTGGGGTGCATTTCATTTTGCCGCCTGTTTACTATATATTAGGATTTCTTTGTAACAAGTTGATTTTCCTGATTCACCAGAACCGATTAAAACGATTTTCCGCAAATTGGTGCAGCCCTCCTTAGATATTGGTCAAAAGCGATTCAATAAAAAAAGCATCCCTTCCGACATTTCGATGGTATGCTTTCTTCAGTGTTAAATTATATTAAATTAGTGCTTTAGCATATATCCCCAAAGTAATAATGGTGTAATAAGAAAAGTGTAAAGCACTATTTGTAAAATAATTATTGGTTTAATTTCTTTAAAATCACTTACCCAAAACTTCGAAACTATTGCATATAATGCTAATTCAATTACCGGTCCAAATACAATTAACCATTTCATTATAACCCTTTTGCTCCTTTTTGAAATTCTAAGTTGCATAAATACAATCTCTCTAACGAAATTATAACACATTGAATATTTTAAAAAGAAAATTTTTTTACAAAAGTAAAAAAATGGATGTCATGTAGTTTTTTTACTCTGATATAAAGGCGGGTGATTTCCGTTACAGGACGCTCTCATACATAATTATTGGATTAAGGAGAAAGGAAAAGATTTAAAATGATTGATTTCCTCAAATAATATTTGTACTATTTCCTTCCGCATTCCTTGCTCTAACTTTTTAACTGAATTTTACTTGTCAAGTGAATTACGTTAATATGTCATATGGTGTAACTTGTCCAAAGATTGATAAATAATTATGTAATCCTATAAATGAAAAAAAGTTATAATTAAAATGAATTTGTATTTATTTATTTTCAATTGATCGAATAATTAATTAGGAGTGTTCCTTTCATGACAAATAGTATATTGAATCCAAAAGTTGATGCATTTTTAAGTAGAGCCAAAAAGTGGCAGGAAGAATTTGAAAAATTAAGAATGATCATTCTGGAGTGTCAGTTAACCGAAGAATTTAAATGGATGCATCCATGTTACACGTTTGAAAATAAAAACATAGTTTTAATACATGGATTTAAAGAGTACTGTGCGATTCTTTTTCATAAAGGGTCATTATTAAAAGATAAAAATGGAATTCTAATTCAACAAACGGAGAATGTACAGGCTGCACGCCAAATTCGTTTCACCGATGTTCAACAAATAATTGAGATGGAAGAGACCATAAAAGAATATATTAAAGAAGCCATCGAAGTTGAAAAGGCTGGTTTAAAAGTGGATTTTAAAGAGAGTAAAGAATATACAATACCCGAAGAATTTCAAAATAAATTAGATGAATTCCCAAACTTAAAAGCTGCATTTGAAGCATTAACACCAGGTCGTCAAAGAGCGTATCTACTGTATTTTTCTGCGCCAAAACAATCCAAAACTCGTGAGTCTAGGGTTGAAAAATATATGGGACAAATTCTTGATGGTAAGGGATTAAATGATTAATTTATAATTCTGTTAGATAAAAAGTTAGGAGCCAATTATGATTGGCTCCTAACTTTTTATCGATAGCATATACTAATTTCTAAATGCATCAGCCACTAGATTACTAAATTCTCTTAAATAATATAAATAATTTTCTCCACCATAGTTATATCTTTTATTATACATTTTAGCAACAACAACATTATATTTTGGGATAACAAGTATAGATGGTCCTGTAATTCCTAAAATTTGATAAGAACCTTGTGGCACTCGTTCACCAATCTCACTTTTTTTGCTAGGTAAATCTTGAACATACCAAAATAAGCCATTTTGAGGCAAATCTTTATTTTGATAACGAACGTTTTGAACTTGAGTAGCGATTTCAATAACTTCTTTTGGAACGATTTGTTTACCATTTATATTCCCTTTGTTCATATGAAGATTACCCCAGTATGCAAATTCTCTCGTTGAAACATGAAGGTTTGACTCAGAGCCATCATTGGAATAACCTAACTTAAATGTTGCTTCTTCGTTTGGATGATCGATAACTTTAACTAAATTCTCTTTTCCGTCTGTTTCCCATCTAGTTTCCTTAAACCTTAATGGTATAAACACTTTTTCATCTAGAAGTTCTGGAAAGCTTTTGTTATATAGTTTTTTTATAAGATTCGTTATCATTATGATATTAATGCCTCTATATGCCCACCCTTGTCCTGGCTCAAACTCTCTAATCATATTGCCCTGTATTGTTTCATTTAAGCCATGTGAATGCGTGACTAAATGTCTTAAAGTCGTTTTTCCAAGTATTTCTTCGTCTAGGTTATCAAAATATTCGATAGCATAATCATCTAGACTTCTAATTTTACCCTCATATAACGCAAAGGCAATTGCTAATCCTAAATAACTTTTTCTGGCCGAGGCAACGTTGAACATAGAAGTTTTAGATATCGGAATAGAACTGTCATTATTACAATGGAACCCACTATAATTCTCAAAAACAATCTTATTATCTTTCATAATAAGTAAAGCTGAAGCAGAACTTTGATTTAAAACTTTAATATCCTCAACCCATTTGATTACTTTCTTGAATTTATCACTCATACTTTCTCCACCTAAAGATTAGATTTTCCTTTGTATATCGCAGTACAGTCAACAAAAAAGTCGATTTCCAAATAAATGGAAGTCGACTTTTTAATATTTTTATATGACTTTACAAGTTTTGATTGGAAATAATCATATTTAAATTAAAATTAACAAACTTATTCCATCATTTATTATTCATAAAATTTTGGCTTTCTAAGTAATTTAAAACGGTTTGTGAAAATTGATGATGTGATTCTTTTGTATACTTTGCCATTGTATAAATTTGAGCAAGATTTTTTAATCCTAATTGCTCTGTCATTTCCTTAAGTTTAGGAACGTCCATGTATCGTTTCCAACCCTTTTCATCTCTTACCTTGTATATTTCAAGAATTTCTTCATTTGAATAATCACTGTATTGTTCATAGTGAACCAAACCATGTTTTGGAAGTCGATCGCGTAAAGTCGGATTTTCTTTAGGATAACCTAATGAATAACCTACAATAGGTACAACATTAGGTGGCAAATTTAGGATTTCTCCAATTTGATTACAATTTGCTAGAGTAGAGCCCATGTAACAAATACCAAGTCCAGCATTCTCTGCTGCTAAAGCACAGTTTTGTGCTACCAAAGTCGCATCAATTGCACCAATCATGAAGCTCATAAAATTATCAAAATGCACCGGTGCATCATTTAGCGTAAGCCATTTTCTCATTCGATTAAAATCAGCACAAAAAGTTAAAAGAATTGGTGCGTCAATAACCATAGATTGCTCCATATGCGCAGTATATAATTTTTCCTTAAGTTGTTTATCTTTCGTAACAATAATTGAATAAGATTGCATATTGCCGCTTGATGAAGCACGAATTCCCGCTTCCAATATTTGATCTAACAATTCTTGGCTTACTTGCTTATCCTCATATTCTCTGATAGATTTATGCCCATATATAACATCGTTAAATTCCACAACAATCACTCCTAGTATAGAAAATGTATAATGATAAATGTAAAGAAAAGCCAACATAAATTTAATATAGAATTCTAATTAAAAAATTATTTCTGAATAATCAATTTATAATGTAACCATATCATAAAATACATTTATCGTATATATTTTAATCACCTCACTAAACTAACTGTTTTGGAATTTCGCAGTATAATTAAGATAAACAAAAGGATTTTTGAATAATAAATAGAATGGGCTTTGCGAATGAACGGAGATGGAGGAGATCTTTTGTATAAATCAATTAATTTATTTTCATTTTTACTTTCTTTAATTTGCCTTGTATTATTTCTTAGTTCATTTTCATTAAAAGCTTTATTCGCTTTGTGTTTTATAACGATTATTACTGGGTTAATTGGTTTCATGGGAACAAATACATTGGGTGGGAAAATAAGAAGCGTATTCACTTTAATACTATCTAGCGTCCTATTATGCTTTATTACTCTCGTCATCACTTTTGGAAATCTATTTCAGTTTACTTAATTAAACAAGACATAACTCTTCAACTGTATGAATTAGCTATTTAGTCAAAAAGAACATAAAAAAATGAGCAATAAACTATTGCTCATTTTGAGTTCCTAAATCATAATTGATAACACGTTCTACACCGAACTTATAGTATTAGGGTAATAGCATCATTGTGTGAATGATAGATAAAATTTACTTTTTGCCTAATTTTAGAATAAAATAGTATCTAAAGCATATTTACCAGGACCAGTTAAAGCAATACCGATCGCTACTACAAGTATAGTTAAGTTATATTCATATCCATTTGCTGTTGCCCATAATCCATTAGGACCGTGAACTTTAAAGATTGCAATTAGCATTGTTCCAGCAATTATAATACCTGCAAGTGGAGTTAAGAACCCTAAAGCAAATAAGATTCCTCCAACTAGTTCAGCTAAACCTGCGAATAGAGCCATCGTTACTCCTGGTTTCATACCAATTGAGTCAAACCAACCTCCAGTCCCTTTAAGTCCATATCCCCCAAACCATCCGAATAATTTTTGTGCACCATGACCAATAAATAATAATCCAATTACTAAACGAATAATTAATAAACCAAAAGCCATCATTTTTTATTCCTCCAAAATTTTATTTTATCTCGAATTCGAGATATTTTTCCAAAAAAAATATTTAAAAATCTTTAAACACTTCATTCTTATTAAGTGTATTTCTAAATACACTTTAGTTTCCATACAATATTTGTCTTACTATTTCACTTCCCTTCTTAAATTTTAAAAAGTATTTCGAATTAAAATATCTTTAACTTGAGATAATAATAATATTAATAAATATAATTGTCAATAGGTTTTTATCTATTTCTATTCTTTAGTTTTCAACTCACTACTTACTTATCATTAATATTGGCTTTTTCTAGGCACAGTAATTGTTAACTGTTAATTTTTTTACAAATTACATTTTCAAAAAAGATTTTAGAGAGAATTTAAAGTATAGACTATTTAAAGACAATGATTGGAGTGGAAGGTGCGAAGACTCCTATGGGAGTACGGGAAGGGTGAGACCCCGCAGGCTTGCCGAGGAGGCTCAGCTCACGCCCCATGGAAAGCGAGCATCCTG
>NZ_NCTA01000043.1 GCF_002156865.1 Gottfriedia luciferensis
AAATCTTTCTCAAAAATGTGTTTTGTAAATTATCAACAATTAACATTAACAGAGCCTAAGAAATAAAAAGCACCCTATAAAGGATGCTTTCTTTTAATGAGGCAGTACGAAAAATTCACTCATATAGTCTTCATTTATTAGATGACTAGCACTTGTTTTTAGATCCTCTATCGTAATAGATTGTAGCACAGATACTATGTCAAATAAATTCATATCTAAAAATGCGTATCTTGTAAATTGATTTGCAATGTACTCAGGAGAATTTAACGAACGTAAGAATCCACCTATTTTCTTTTTAACTACTCGATCAACAATTTCTTTTTCCCATTGATGGTTTTTCGAGTCTAACAGAACTTCTTTAATTTTAGCAGAAAGTTTTTCTGGAGAAGTCGAGTCCCCTCCAATAATTGCAAAAGCAAAACCTTTTTCTGCTGAGTAATCGTATGAAAAAGTATCATCAATTAAACCTTCCTCATACATTTGTTGATAATTATCCGATCCTTTACCAAATAAGTAGTCTAATAATAATGAGACAGTTAGTTCATGTTTTAATAATTGGTCTCCTTCTTTTGGTGCTGCGAAATCTTTAATACCGACTAATACTTTTGAGGATTGAACATTCATGTGTAATACTTTTTTCTTCTCAGCTGATTCTGGCGTCTCTTCAGGGAAGAATCTTTTAATTTCGTTCGCTTCTTTAAACGTTTTTTTACTTTGATTTTCTCTTAATAAATTCATTGTTTGTTCAGGGTCTACTGGACCTACAACAAAAAATAACATATTACTCGGATGATAGAATGTTTCGTAACAAGTATATAGTAATTCCTTTGTAATTTTTGAAATTGTTTCAACAGTACCAGCTATATCTGTTCTTACAGGATGTTTTCCATATAAATTAGCAATCATCCCAAAATACTGTCTCCAATCCGGATTATCTTCGTACATTTTAATTTCCTGCCCAATAATTCCTTTCTCTTTTTCAACACTTTGGTCAGAGAAATAAGGATCTTGAACAAAGTCAATTAATGTAATTAAGTTTTGTTCTACATTATTCGTTGCTGAAAATAAGTAAGCAGTTCGAGTGAAGCTTGTAAATGCATTTGAAGAGGCCCCTTGTTTACTAAAAACTTGAAAGACATCTCCATCTTTCTTTTCAAATAATTTATGCTCTAAGAAATGTGCAATTCCATCTGGGACAACTAATCTTTCGTCTTTACCAAGTGGTATAAAGTCAGAATCAATCGAACCATATTTTGTTGTGAAGGTCGCATATGTTTTGTTGTATCCTTCTTTAGGAAGTATATAAACTTTTAATCCATTTTCGAACTCTTCGAAATAAAGAGTTTCATTCAGTTGTTCAAAATGTTTCTTTTCCATTATGCTCCCTCCTGACCTTTTAAGAAGTACGTTGTATGCAATTTTATTTTATTCGCCACAGCGACCATTTCGTCTTTTGTAACTTTTTCGATTTCAGGAATCCAATCCTCAATTGGACGTTCATTGCCTGCTGCTTGATCATTGAATAACGTTTCGATAATCCCATAGGCAGTATCCATGCTTTCTAAAAGACTATTTTTAATAACTAATTTTGTTTGATCTATTTCCGCTTCAGTGAAATTTCCTTTTTTCATTTCTTCAAGTTGTTCGGCAATAATCGTTGTCGCTTTTTCAAAATTTTCACTAGCGATACCTGACATTACCATTAAAATTGATTTATGACTTTCAAAACGAGATGCAGCATAATAAGCTAAACTATTTTTTTCTCGTACATTTATAAATAGTTTCGAATGAGAATATCCGCCAAAAAGTCCATTGAATACTTGAAGTGCAAAATAATCTGGATCTTTTATCGAAATTTCAGTTGTGTAACCGATGTGTAATTTAGCCTGATTTAACTTTTGCTCTTCAATTACTTCATTTGGTGATGTAATTGGTGTTGCTTTTTTTGTATCAACAGTGTTTTTCGATGCTGAAGTGTTTCGAAAGTTTTCTTCTACTAAATGTTTGCATTGATCAAAGGCAACGTCACCAACTATATACAAATCAATTAAATCTTCTTTCAAAGATTTTTCATAATAATGATATAGAGATTCGGCTGTAATTGAGTTCACATCTTCTGATTTTCCATTTGCTAATAAAGCATAAGGTTCATCTTTGAACATTTCTTCTACAAGTCTTTGATTTGCATATTTTAATTTATCATCGTTAATCGATTGGATTCGTTGGATCTGAGTTCTTTTTTGAGTTTCAACGTGCTTTGCAGAGAATACGCCATTTTCAATAAATGGGTTTTGCCAAATTGAAGAAATAAGTGAAATCGCTTCATTTAATAATGATGTTTGATTTGAAAGGTATTTTTCATTCGCAATATCAATTGTGAATGACATGACGTGATAATCTCCTTTTTTTGCAACATCTACAAAAAAAGTAGCACCATACAAGTCTTCAAGTTTCCTTCTAATTTCCCCATTTGTAGGAAGCTCTTTTGTACCGCTTTGTAATACATATGGCAAAATTCCACGATACGATACTGTTTCCTCTTCCAGCTTTCCACGTACCTTTAATGTAATCGAATTCGTTTTAAATTTTTCAGTTGTTACTACGTGTAGCTTAATACCGTTAATATCACTATTTTTGTATTGTAACAAATTCAAATTGAACCCTCCTTAGACAAATACTATTTTACTCATATTTATTTCCAATATCTTCATTGTATCTCTAATTTTACCAAAAATAAAACCTACTGCTTAGTTTACCCAAAAATAGTAAATTAAAATTTGTTGAAAATACATGTAATGCGAACATATGGTGAGATTTATTGATAAAGTTGTGAAAATTGTTGATATCGAGTTGATTTTTGTTGATATAGCGTTACTTTTTGTTGATATAGCAAATAAATTTATTGAAATATAAGTTTGGATCAATTTTTTGACAAAAAACTGAAAAAAAGCTTCCTTAATGAAGGAAGCTTTTTGACGTTTATTTATCGTTTACCTTTTTCATATGCAACACCAACTGATTTTGGTGCTTGAGATGATTTTGAGAATATTACTAATGCGATTAAAGTTACAACGTAAGGGAATAACTTTAATGCTAATGGTGGAATATGCGCCAAGCTTGGAATAACTTGTGATACGTTAGCAATTGTTGTTGCTACACCAAAGAATAGTGTTGCTGCTAAAATTCCAAGTGGTTTCCATTGTCCAAATATTAATGCTGCGATTGCTAAGAAACCAAGTCCAGCAACGCTTCCAGTAAATTCACCAGAGTATGTTACTAAAATAATCGCTCCACCTAATCCAGAAAATGCACCAGAGATAATTACACCTAAGTAGCGAATGCGGTATACGTTGATACCTGCTGCATCAGCTGCTTGAGGGTATTCACCACAAGCACGTAGACGTAAACCTAAACGTGTTTTATAAAGTACAAATGTACTGATTAATAAAATTGCGATTACTAGCCAAGTTGTCGTATACGTATTTTTAAAGAATAAATCTCCAAGAATCGGTATGTCTTTTAAAACTGGAATATCACTACGTGTAAGACCATTAATACTAATATTTCCTGAACCAGTAATATTTCTTGCTAAGAAGATTGTTAAAGCACCAGCAATCATATTAATTGCGATACCACTAATTACTTGATCAGCGTGTAAATTAATACTTGCAAAAGCATGCAATAATGAAAATAAAGCACCTGTAAGAACTGCAACTAGAATTCCTACCCAGATTACCCAAGTTTCTCCTTGGTGAGTTTCTTGAAGTTTTGAAATTGTTAAGGCACTAGTAAAACCTCCGACAACCATTAAACCTTCTAAACCAATATTTACGACACCGCTTCGTTCAGAAAATAGTCCACCTAAAGCTACGATTAACAAAGGAATCGTATAGGCAATTGCATATGGGAAAATTTGTATAATTAAATCCATGCCTTATTTCACCTTCTCTCCTACATTGCTGTTCTTATATTTACGTGATTTGCTTACTTTATCGATAACTTTTTTAATTAAAATACTTGTTGCAGAGAAATAAATAATGATGGCAATGATAACATCAGCAATATCTGGTGGAATCGAAGTCATCGCACTCATAAAGCCTTTTCCAGAATATAATACCCCAAAGAATATAGCTGAGAAGAATACTCCAATTGGTGTGTTCATTCCTAAAAGAGCCACGGCAATTCCGTCGAATCCTTCAGTTGGTAAGACACCGATCTGGATTAATGACGAGTTACCAGCAAATTGTACAACACCTGCTAAACCAGCAAGTCCACCTGAAATCATCATTGATAAAATAACATTTCTATTTACAGAAATACCCGCATATTCAGCAGCACTACGGTTGTAACCTACTGCCTTTAACTCATATCCTAAAACTGTACGATTAATAATAAATGAAATGACGATTACCATAATAACTGCAATGAATAATCCGAAATTAATATACGAATCACCAAATAAACTTGATAAAAATGGCATTTTTAATGTTGCAGAATCTGCAAGCATTTTTGACTCTGTTTCAGTACTACCTTTAAAGTATTTTGGTACTAAATAATAAACAGTCCAATATGAAATCCAGTTCATCATAATAGTCGAAACTACTTCGTGAACATTAAATTTAGCTTTTAATAAACCTGGTATAAATGCCCATGCTGCACCTGCAATAAACGCTACAATTACCATAATTGGAACTAAGATTAATGTAGGTAAATCAACAGTTAATCCGATTGCAGAAGCACAAAATCCTGCAAAAAGCATTTGACCAGCTGCACCGATATTAAATAAGCCTGTTCTGAATGCAAATGCTACAGAAAGTCCTGTTAAAATTAACGGTGTTGCAGTCGCTAATGTATTTCCAATTCGCTCTGGATCTTTTAATCCACCTTGGAATAAAAAAGTAAATCCTTGTACTGGATCATTACCTGTTACAAAAATTAATAATGCTCCAGCTAGTAAACCTAATAATACGGCAATCAGAGAAATGATTCCTCCCTTTTTCATGCCCCTTCACCTCTCCTTATACCAGCCATCATTAATCCTAGTTCATCTTCATTTGTTTCTTTGGCATTAACAATATCAATGATTTCCCCAGCATTAACAATTGCAATACGATCAGATAAATTTAGAACCTCATCTAGCTCTAACGAGATTAGTAGAACTGCTTTTCCACTATCTCTTTGTTCTATTAATCTCTTATGAATATACTCTATTGAACCAACATCTAATCCACGTGTTGGCTGACATGCAATCAACAACTCAGGTTTCAGTTCAATTTCGCGACCAATGATTGCTTTTTGTTGGTTTCCTCCAGACATTGATTCAACCACTGTTTTAGCACCTTCACCAGAACGCACGTCGAATTCTTCAATGATTTTTTTAGCATGTTTGGCAATCGCAGCCTTATCTAAAACGCCATATTTAGAAAATGGTTCTTGATTATAAATCTCTAAAACTACGTTTTCTTCGATTGTATATTCTAGAACTAGGCCTCTTTTTTGACGATCTTCAGGGATATGTGCAATACCACTGTGAATTCGATCACGAATACTATGTTTCGTTATATCTTGACCTTTTAATAAAATAGAACCTTCTTCAATAGGTCTTAAACCTGTAATTGCTTCAACAAGTTCAGATTGACCATTCCCTTCAACCCCAGCTATCCCAACGATTTCCCCAGCTCGAACTTGAAGTGAAGCATTTTTCAACCCTAATACTTTTTTATTATTTTTTACGCTTAAGTTATTTATATCTAGTACAACTTCACCAGGTTTTGATTCTTCTTTTTCAACTTTGAAAGACACCTGACGTCCGACCATCATAGATGCCATTTCAGATTCAGAAGTTTGTTTAACATCAACTGTGCCGATGTATTTCCCATGACGAATTACCGTACATTGATCAGCAACTGCTTTTATTTCTTTTAATTTATGTGTAATAATAATGATCGATTTGCCTTCGTTAATAAGATTTTTAATAATCTTCATTAAGTCTTGAATCTCTTGTGGAGTAAGTACAGCCGTAGGTTCATCTAAAATTAATACTTCTGCATTACGGTATAATGTTTTTAAAATTTCTACCCTTTGTTGCATCCCTACTGTAATGTCTTCAATTTTTGCATATGGATCTACATTTAATCCATAAGTTTTTGAAAGCTCTTCAATACGTTTTGCAGCTTTCTTAACATCTACAACTAAGCCTTTTTTCGGTTCAAGACCTAGAATAATATTTTCAGTGACTGTAAAATTTGATACTAATTTAAAATGTTGGTGAACCATTCCGATTCCAAGTTCATTCGCAACATTTGGATTTGAGATTTTAACTTCCTTACCTTTTACTTTTATAATTCCTTTTTCAGGAGTGTACATTCCAAAAAGGACTGACATTAAAGTAGATTTCCCTGCTCCGTTTTCTCCTAGTAAAGCATGGACTTCTCCTTTTTTAAGTCGTAGTGTAATATTATCATTCGCTATAATACCAGGAAACTCTTTAGTTATATTTAGCATCTCCACTACATATTCCATAATTTTCCTCCTTATATATTACGAAGTCATTTATTTTTAACGTTTTAGTTGATTTCGAAATATGATTTTTCTTTATTTTAATTTTAGGGGGGATTCTCGTTCACCCGATACTCATGCCCTAATCAATTGGAAGCTTTACCAATTTAAGTGCTTACAATTGATTAAGGCATGAAAAGCCATAATCATTTATAGGGTAGAAGAAGCATATAAAAGGATGTACCTTTCTATGCTTCTTCTTTTATCTATGCAATAGAAATTTAAAATTACTTAATTAAATTTCCTTTTTCATTTGAAACTTTAATTTCACCAGACTTAATTTTGTTTAATACTTCGCTAACTTTTGTTAATGTATCAGGGCTTAAGTTTGGATTTTCTTTTGGTAAACCAATACCATCATTTTTTGCATCATAAGTTAAAGTTTCTCCACCAGGGAACTTTTTATCTTTTTCAGCTTTTACCATATCAGAAGCTGCTTTACTTACACCTTTAGTTGCAGATGTTAAGATAACTGATTTGTTATCTTTATAAACTCCATCAGCATACTGATCCACGTCTACACCAATGATCCAAGCATCTTTACCGCTATCAACACGGTTTTTAGCTTCTGTAATTGCACCTTGTCCAACTCCACCAGCTGCACAGAAAATTGCTTTAACTCCACGGTCAAACATTTGAGCTGCAATTTGTTGTCCTGCTGCTTTGTCTGTAAAGCTTCCAGAATATACTACGTTATTAGCTTTTAAAGAAATTTTTGTACCAAGGTTTTCATTTGCATATTTAACACCTTGTTGGAATCCCCAGTTAAATTTTTGAACTGCAGGAATTTCCATACCACCGATAAATCCAACATCACCAGTTTTTAATTGAAGTGCTGTAGCAACACCAGCTAAATAACCAGCTTCATGCTCTGCGAAGAAAATAGAAACTGTGTTCTTTTTAACATTCGGAGTAAAATCTTTAGCAGTGTGAGGTGTTCCATCGATGATTACAAATTTGTCATCTTTATATTTGTCTTGAGCTTTATTAATTGCTGTTTCAAACTTATATCCAGGAGTAATAATTACTTTGTAGCCTGCATCATTTAAATTTCCGATTTCTTTTAAATAATCAGCTTCAGTTTCACCTGCAGGTTTTAAGTATTTTGTATCTTGCTTAAGATCAAAACCTAATTCTTTAGCTCCTGCTTGGATACCTTCCCATGTACCTTGGTTAAATGACTTATCATCAATTGTACCTGAGTCAGTTACCATCCCAATTTTAAATGCACCTTTAGCGTCTTTTGTTTCTCCACCTTTACCACAAGCACCTAAAATTGTACCTGCTGCTAAAGCCATAGAAAGAACAAGTCCAGCTTTTTTCATCTTCATAAAATGTTTGCCCCCTTAAATATTTATTTACATTTGTACTAGCTTGGTATATAATCGTTATCTTAACGATCCACCTCCCTAATAAGTTTTATACAATTAGTAAACAATATTTGTATTACCAGCCAAAAATCTTTTCGTATCATAACTTTTGGCTATTCAATCTAATTTCGTTTTCTAAGTACATTAAAACTAAACTGATCCGCTCTAAAGTAATTATATGAATGTAATACTGCGCGGTTTAAATCATCAAAATGTAGTTGTTCGATTAATAATAATGAAACATCTGGTTCACACTGTAATAAAGGTGAAACTTTATCGTGATAGCCAATTGGTTCGATTCTTGCACTTGAGTATTCTATGTTGCGACCAGTCTCTTTCTTAATAAAGTGGAAAAATGAATGGTCTTCAAATGATGGAACCTGCTTAAAATAAGTAGTTGGTAATTTATCAATGCAATAAACTACAGGCTCTCCATTTGCTGTTCGAATTCTTTCTACTACATGCATTCGATCATCTTCTGTAATTGAGAAACTTTTTAAATCTTCTTTCGTTGGAACTAATAGTTTAGAAGATAAGAAGATTGTTCCAGGTGTTTTACCTGCTTCAACAATCATCTCTGAGACACTACTTAATTGTTCGATGCCTGTCCTAAAAATTGGTTTCGGTTTCACAAATGTACCTACACCATGTCTTCTGACTAAAATATTTTCTTCCTCTAAAACTCTTAATGCTTCTCTTAATGTTGCTCTGCTTACTCCGAAAATTTTAGATAGCTCATACTCTGATGGTAACTTATGATGTGGCAAATAAATTCCATTCTCTATATCTTGTTTTATTCGATCCATTACTTGGAGATAAAGTAATCTGGTATCTGTTTTAATCTTCATGTCCCATCCCCCAAACTTTGGATTTCAGACATCAGTTGTTAGACATCCGTCGTATAATCCTTCTTTACTATACTGTTATTTTTTAATCTTTTCAATACTTTCTGTATATTTTTTGTAAACGCTTTATTTTTTTCGTCGAAAACGAATGGTTTATGTAATTTCGACATAAAAAAACTCTTATAATCCTCAGTTTCACTTTGTGAAAAAGCTAGATTATAAGAGTTTGATTTAGTCATATTAAATCAATTCTCCATAATAATGCTTTTTCCCCATAGTATTGCAAATATTGGTTGCAATGTAGAAACTTTCGACCCATAACGTCGATATTATATGAGGACTAACATGTATCTGAAGAAATAATAGCATTCTGTGTCTAAATATGTCAATAAAGTTCGACAAATTTTTCTAAAAGTTATGAAAGTGCTTGTTCGTCTTCAACAGGTTTACTAATTAATACTTCTCTAGGTTTACTGCCTTCATACGGTCCAACAATTCCATTTTCTTCCATAGAATCGATTAGTCTAGCAGCTCTTGTATAACCTATTCGGAATCTTCTTTGCAGTAATGAAACTGAAGCAGATTGCATATTCGTTACTAATTCGACGGCCTCAGGATATAAATCATCGTTCACTTCCGATTGACCATCTTTTTCCTCTTTTACCATCATTTCCTCTTGATATTGAGCTTTTTGTTGTGAAATTGAAAACTCAACAACCCTTTCAACTTCATCATCAGATAGAAATGCTCCTTGAACTCGGATTGGTTTTGAAGCACCAATTGGTTGATAAAGCATATCTCCTCTACCTAATAGTTTTTCAGCTCCACCAGTATCTAAGATCGTTCTAGAATCGGTTTGTGAGGATACACTAAATGCAATTCTAGAAGGAATATTTGCTTTAATGACACCAGTGATCACATCAACCGATGGTCTTTGAGTTGCAATGATCAAGTGAATTCCCGCAGCACGAGCCATCTGAGCTAATCGCGTAATCGAATCTTCTACATCACTCGAAGCAACCATCATTAAATCTGCTAACTCATCAACTATAACAACAATAAATGGTAATAATGGCTGTTTTGCATCAGTCATTGCATTGTTTTGTCTTGTCAATTCGTTATATGCTTCAATATTTCTAGTTCCCGAATGTGAGAAAAGCTCATATCTTCTTTCCATTTCACTAACTACTTTTCTTAATGCTTGCGATGCTTTTTTAGGATTGGTTACAACTGGTGTAAGCAAATGTGGTATGCCATTATAAACATTTAATTCAACCATTTTCGGATCAATTAACATTAACTTTACTTCAGACGGTTTTGCATTCATTAAAATGCTAACAATGATTCCATTAATACATACACTTTTTCCACTACCCGTTGCTCCAGCTACTAGTAAATGCGGCATTTTATTTAATTCAGCAAATACAGCATCACCTGCAATATCTTTACCTAGTGATACAGCTAAAGGATTTTGGATTTTCGGATTCTTAGCTTCTAGGACTTCTCTTAGTAATACAGTCGTTATATTCGTATTTGGTACTTCAATTCCAACAGCTGATTTACCAGGAATTGGCGCTTCAATTCGAATATCTTTTGCAGCAAGAGCAAGTGCTAAATCGTCACTTAGATTTACAATACGACTTACTTTCACACCAGCTTCTGGATACACTTCATATTTCGTAACAGCAGGTCCATGATGAACTTTTGTTACCGTTGCCTTTACACCGAAACTTTGAAATGTTCTTTCAAGCTTGTCCGCATTTTCCTTTAATTTAGATTCATTTTCTCGTTTTTTAACGCCTTTGGGATATGCCAATAAATCAATCGAAGGTAATACGTAATCAACTTTCTCATCAATTCCAACTTCTGCTACAGGCAATTCGATTGACTGATCATCTTCGTCTGCAAAATGAGCTTGAATTTGGTTTGAGTCATTTGCGACGATTAGTTCTGGTTCTTTTGGTGGCTGGTATGTAGGAGAATATTCGATTTGGATTTCTTTTTTCGGTTCGATTATCTCATTATCATTTGAATTGTTCATCTGAATATGTGGACTTCTGCTAATTGAAATTTCTTCTTCATTCTCTTCATCCGATTCTTTTTTCGCTTTTCTTTTTTGTTTAGCTTCTGCACGTCTACTTGTATTTTTTGGTTCACGCTCTCGCTTCCAAAAATTTGTAAAATCTTTCCAACCATCTGAAATTAAATTTCTTATTTTTGGCACGATATATTGATAAAGATATCCTCCAAGCGGTTTTCCGGTAATAAATAGGATACCTGCTACGATTGCAATAATGCCAAAAAGGATTGCACCAGTCCGATCGAATAAGAAATATAAAACTGCAAATAAAATTGCACCGATCATACCACCGCCAAGGTCAACTGTACTAATCTGACCTTTCGCTTCCATCATAAATAAATCTAATGTCCTTTTTATAACAGATTGATCTTTAAATTGATTATTTTTCGCTAATAAATCAAATAGAGTAACATGACTAAACATCAGTATACTAAAGAAGATTAACAATCCGCCCATCGTTATACTCGAAACAAATGGAGGTCTTTTTCGATAAATTATGCTATATGCCGATAACCCAATAATGAACAAAAAGCTAAGCATATACCATTCTCCAAAGAAGTATCTCAAAAATAATACAAATGCTTTACCCACTATCCCTAATTTTAAGATTGTTATAATTGATAAAGCTATAAATAGCAAACCACTAATTTCGTACCATATCGACCCATTTCCACTTACTGTTTTCCGAGCTTTTGATTTTTGCTGTTTTTGTTTTGCCATGTAATTCACCCCCATCTAAGATTGCAGATTCGCCAAAGAAAGCAGCCTTTTGGCTGCTTTCTTAAATTGAATTTATTATAACATATAAGAACATATGTTTACCATGTATTGTTAATAATTACCTCAAGTTGGAAAAATTAAAATTCTTTGACCTGGTGAATACTGCATATAATGCTCTGGATCAGTGCTAACGATGCGCTTAATTTCAAAAGCTGTACCTCCAACACTATCGACCAACATAGGAACACCGTTGTATTCCATAAATTGCTGTGACGTAAATTCTTGTTGATCAACAGGATAAATCGATTCAAGTGGCATAATTGTATAAAGAATCAAAATTCATTCTCCTCTTTATTCAACTTTTCTTTTCTTTCATCAATTAATTCCTGTAATTTACTAAGTGCTTGCCCAATCCCACCGACATCGTCAATGAGTCCATATTTGACAGCATCACCACCAACAACATTCGAACCAATATCCCTTGTTAGATTACCTTTTGTAAACATTAACTCTTTAAAGCGCTCTTCTGTAATATTCGAATGCTTTGTTACAAAACGGGTTACTCTTTCTTGCATTTTATCAAGGTATTCAAATGTTTGCGGTACACCTATTACAAGACCAGTCAATCGAATCGGATGAATCGTCATAGTTGCCGTCTCAGCAATATATGAATAATCTGTACTCACAGCAATTGGTACTCCAATACTATGTCCACCACCTAAAACAATTGAGACAGTCGGTTTTGTTAACGAAGCAATCATTTCAGATATTGCAAGTCCTGCTTCTACATCTCCACCAACCGTGTTTAAAACAATTAAAAGTCCTTCAATTTTAGGATTTTGCTCGATCGCTACCAATTGTGGAATTAAATGTTCGTATTTCGTTGTTTTATTTTGTGGCGGCAAAGCAACATGCCCTTCAACTTGCCCAATTATTGTTAGACAATGAATTTTTGAATCATTACTGGCAGGTACATTTGTTTGGCCAAGTTGTTGAATTTTTTCAACAATACTCATATCCTTTTGATCATTTGGCTTTGAGGGTGCTTCTTCGTTTGGGATTGGTGTTTCATTATTAGACTTTGTCAAAACGGTTCCCCCTATCATTTTTCATACAAGTTAGTATGTGAAAATAATAAGGAAATCATACCCATTTTTAAAGAAAACTCACCGATTGAAAGCCCTTAAGTGAAGACAGAGAGGTAGTTACTCTTATACTTACTACCTATTTCTTAAGTAAAATAAGAGAAACGAACGCATCGCTTCTCTTATTTACTTTACAATGCTCATACTTCCATTAAAATCGGTAGAATCATTGGTCGTCTTTTTGTTTCTTCATATAGGTATGCACTTAATCCGTCTCTAATTGAATTTTTTAATAAAGTCCATTCAATTTGATCATTTTGAAGCATTTTTTCAGTTATGTTTCTTACAATCTCAGATGATCTTGTAATCAGTTTTTCAGACTCTCTAACATAAACAAATCCTCGAGTGATAATTTCAGGTCCAGATAGAATCACTCTTTTTTGTTTATTAAATGTAACAACAACTACTAATATTCCATCTTGGGACAGAAGTTTACGATCTCTTAGAACGATATTTCCGACATCTCCTACCCCGATTCCATCGATTAAAACATTTCCAACCTCTATTTTTTCAGTACGACTAACTTCACCATTTTTAAACGTGAGAATGTCACCTTTCTCAACAATAAATATATCTTCTTTTGCAATTCCAACTTCTTCTGCAATATGTGAATGAGCTTTTTGCATTCTATATTCGCCATGTACAGGTAAGAAGTATTTAGGCTTCATCAACTCTAGCATTAATTTTAACTCTTCTTCATATCCATGTCCCGATACATGAACTTTTTTATAGCCATATATTACATTCGCACCTGCTCTAAATAAAAGATTTACAGACGATGCTACTAGCATTTCATTTCCCGGTATAGGAGTTGCTGCCATTAAAACCGTATCACCTTTACGGATTGAAACTTGCTTATGTGTCCCTTTCGCAATTTTAGAAAGGGCTGCCATTGGTTCACCTTGCGTACCTGTCGTTAATATAACGATGTCTCTTTCTTTATAATTATCTGTATCTACAACAGAAATCATTAAATCATCAGGTATTGTTAAATAATCTAATTCCTTTGCTATTTCAATCGATTTCATCATACTACTACCGACAACCGCCAGTTTTCGTTCTGCAGCTACACAAGCATCAATAACTTGTTGAATTCGATAAATATTAGAAGAAAAACAAGCAACCAATACTCTACCTCTAGCATTTATTACTTCTTTCTTAATTTCTTCAGATACTTTCTTTTCTGAACCAGAAAATCCTTGTCTTTCTGCATTTGTACTGTCAGAAAGTAAGCATAAGACTCCCTTATCTCCAATTAATGCTAGTTTACCTAAATCAGCACCTGGGTATGGACTTTTCGATTGATCAAATTTGAAATCCCCTGTATAAACGACCGATCCTTGTGGTGTATTAATACAAAATCCAAATGAATCTGGAATACTATGTGTTGTTCTAAAAAAACTGATTGAACTATTTTCAAAAGTAAATTTACTATTTTCATCATACAGTTCAAATTTTTCAAGATTTTTAATTCCTTTTTCACTTAATTTTTCTCTAATAAATAAATATGCTAGTTTATTTGTATAAAATTTTACTTGAGGAAGCTTTTTCATTATGTATGGAATTGCACCGATATGATCTTCGTGCCCATGTGTTATAAAAACCCCTGCTAATCTTTCTGCATTCTTCTCTAAATAGCTAACATCTGGTATAACGTGATCAATTCCGTACATTTCCTGCTCAGGAAATTTTAATCCTGCATCAAGGACATAAATCGCATCTCCAACCTCGACCACGTACATATTCTTTCCAATTTCACCTACCCCGCCAAGGGCAAATACTTTCACTTGTTCCTTCATTTCCTTCACCACAACCTGTTCCTCCTAGTTAGACCTTAAAATTTCAGACCGTTCAAAATCTTACAAACATTATATCGTAGTCGGAACAGTTAAAACAAGATACATTCTTCCCTTTAATGGAAGGATTTAGAAATAGCATGGTCCAAAGTATATGAAAAGAAAGTAAGTCAGGACCGCCAAAAGCATCAAAACCTTATAAATAACCAAAAATAGTTTTCTTTTCACTATCATTTCCAACCATTCTTTATCTTACCTTCCTTCTATTTCTTCCTGCCCTCCCTGCTTTTCCTTCTCTTCCTGCTCTTAACCAATAAAAAAACCACTTATGACAATCCAAACTAGGTGGATTATACATAAGTGGTTTGAGATTTAATTATTTTTGTAATGCTTCGTCTAAATTATTCATTAATATACTTAGAGTAGTACGTTCAGCTTCTGAAAGTGGTACAAGCGGTAAACGTACACCACCAACATCTAAACCTTTCATTTGTAATGCAGTTTTTATTGGACTTGGACTTGGTGCCATGAAAAACCCATCAAATAAAGGTAAAAGTTTACGATGTAAGAATTGTGCTTTAGCCATATCTCCTGTAAAGAAACTTTCAGCTAATTGCTGCATTTCGTTTCCTAAAACATGTGATGCAACCGAAACTGTTCCTTTTGAACCTATTGCAAATGCAGGTAATGTTAACCCATCATCTCCACAATATAATTCAAAATCTTCTGGTGTGCGATCAATAATTTCAGTCATTACACTTAAATTACCTGTTGCATCTTTTATTGCTACGATATTTTGGATTTCTGCAAGTCTTACTACTGTATCGACAGAAAGACTAGCAACAGTTCTGCCTGGTACATTGTATAACATTACAGGTAGTTCAGTACTTTCAGCTGCCGCTTTAAAGTGCTGATATAGACCCTCTTGGTTAGGTTTATTATAATAAGGAACAACAACCATAATTGCATCTACACCAAGTGTTGATACCTTTTTAGTTAATTCAACTGTTTCTCGCGTATTATTACTGCCAGTTCCTGCGATTACCGGAATTCTTCCGTTTGCAGCTGAAACTACATGGCTGATTAATGCTAATTTTTCTTCAGAAGTTAAAGTTGGAGACTCACCAGTTGTACCGCAAACTACAATTGAATCAGTTCCATTTTCAATTAAATAATTAACAAGTTTTGTTGTTTTTGCAAAATCTATATTACCTTTTGAGTCAAACGGTGTTACCATTGCTGTTGAAATTTTACCAAATCTACTCATTGTTCCACTCCGATCAAATATTAATCCATTTTAACAGAACTAAGTTCAAACGCATCATGAAGTGCAGTTACCGCTTCAATCATATCTTCATTTTTTACAAGCACCCAAATTGTCGTATGGCTATCGGCTGATTGTAAAATTTGAATGCCTTTTTCAGCAAGTGCAGTTACGATTTTTGAAGTAACGCCTGGAACTCCTGCGATTGCTGCTCCAACGATCGATACTTTTGCACAGCCTGTAGTGTATGAAGGCTCATAGCCAATTCCTTTTAGGACTTCGATTGCTTTCGAAGCAACGTCGTCACTTACTGTGTATACGACCCCATTAGGAGAGATATTAATAAAATCAACACTTATCCCTTTATTAGCCATTGCCTTAAATACTTGAGAGTGTAAATCAAATGTATGTTCCTTTGAAGTTACTCTAACTTGAGTAACATTTGGTACATGAGCAATACCTGTAATTAGACGATCTTGAATATCTCCACCAATAATTCTTTGTGATGGATTTGACGTAACTAATGTACCTAGGCTATCAGAATATGTTGAACGAATTCGAATAGGTACTTTTCCTTGCATCGCTATTTCTACCGCTCTAGGGTGAATTACTTTTGCACCTTGGTATGCCATATTACAAATTTCAGCATAAGTCACTACTGATAAAGGTCTTGCTTCTTTTACGATTCTCGGATCTGCAGTCATTACACCTTCAACATCAGTAAAAATTTCGATTGTCTCAGCATTAACTGCAACCCCAAGTGCAGAAGCAGAAGTATCACTTCCACCTCTACCTAGCGTTGTAATATCCCCTGATGTTGTTGCCCCTTGGAATCCTGCAACAACTACAACATCAAAATTCTCTAATTCTTTAAGGAGACGGCCACATTTCATATCAAGAATTTTTGCATTTCCAAATTCATCATTTGTTCGGAAACCAGCTGATGCACCTGTCATTGCCATTGCATGTATACCATTTTCATTTAATAAGTTAGAAAATACGATTGATGATATTGTTTCACCACATGACATTAATAAATCAAGTTCTCTTTGTGTTACTTTACTTTTTTTAGCACCAACTAAATTTAATAGTGTATCTGTAGCATACGGCTCGCCTTTACGACCCATAGCTGATACAACTACTACTAATTTATATCCTTTTTCTAAAGCATTTTTTATATGCTTAAGCGCGTGTTTTCTTCCGTTGTCATCACGAACTGAAGTCCCACCAAATTTTTGGACCAATATTTTCATTTTTGCACCTCTCTAGCAGTTTTCACTAAATGATGCTTAACTCAATTAATCTTTCAGCAATTTGAACTGAATTCCAAGCAGCACCTTTTAATAAGTTATCTGAAACAATCCATAAATGGAATCCTAATGGATTATCTAAATCTTTACGGATACGTCCTACATATACATCGTTACTTCCAATACTGTAATACGGCATTGGATATAATTGTTGATCTGGATCATCTTGTAAAACGATACCAGGTGCATCACTTAGAAGTGATTTAAGCTCAGCTACTGTTACTTCTTTATCAACCTCAATATAAACTGATTCTGAGTGACCAGAAATGACTGGTAGCCTTACGCATGTTGCACTAATTTGTAATTCAGGTAAATGCATGATTTTTTTCGTTTCATTAATCATTTTCATTTCTTCATAAGTATATCCATTATCTGTAAACACATCGATTTGTGGAATTGCATTAAAAGCAATTTGATAATGTTTCTCACCACTTTTTACTGGTAATACTGAAGGTGTTGCTTCTTCTCCATTTAAGAACGCTTGTGCTTGTTCTTTTAATGCTTCAATAGCTGTAACCCCAGCACCTGAGACAGCTTGATAAGTAGAAACGACTACTTTATTTAGACCAATTGTTTGACGAATTGGCTCAAGAGCAACAACCATTTGAATTGTTGAGCAGTTTGGATTTGCAATAATACCTTTATGATTAAATAAATCTTTGTCATTTACTTCAGGCACAACTAAAGGTACATCCTCAGCCATTCTGAATGCACTTGTGTTGTCTACTACTATTGCTCCTCTTTTAACTGCTTCAGGAGCAAGTTCTTTTGATACTGATCCACCCGCACTAAATAAAGCGATATCTACACCTTCAAAAGCTTCTGGTGTTGCTTCTTGAACAATAACTTCTTGACCATTAAAAGTTAATTTTGTTCCAGCAGAACGTTTTGAAGATAAATATTTAATTTCTTTTACTGGAAAATTTCTTTTTTCTAATGTTGCAATCATTTGTTGTCCAACCGCTCCAGTTGCACCTACAACAGCTACTACATAACTTTGTTTGTTCCCCACTATTTTTGCACCATCCCTGTTTTCACTTTTATTAAATAGTTTACGTCAAATTAAGTTTATATTCAAAGGTTTTGGTTTGAATAATTCTTTTCATAGTAACGAGTATGTATCCTAATGACACATACTCAATTTTCTTCATTCTAACATAGAAAAAATAGTTCAGGCCTATTTTTTCTAAAATATTTATTGGAGATCACGATATTTTTCGACTAATACGGGCTGAAGCTGTTTACCTTCAATGGAAGACTTTACTGTATCAAGTAATGAATCCATTCTTGCTACTAGGGAATTTGGTTTTTTAATAGGGTCATCTTGACCAAATGGAATAAAGTAAATATTTTTAGTACTCATTAATCGCATTAAATTGTGTCTTAGAGGATAATACCTTTTTTGAAGTACATTGATGGTAATCCAATAAAGAAGTTTAGAAACGGAGGGAGCAAAAATAACAAACTATGTGTACAGATTAAGTAAGAGGAAATTTAACAATTTTAAATTTCTAAGTGGTTCTGAAGCGATTTTAAAGTATATACAGCATCCAATTGTTTATATATACAACTATTAAAAAATGCATTTTTATAATCAACATATAACACTTTTATAAAGCTATCCCTAATATGTTTTATCGTTAAATTATGGAATCTTAAGTATTTTTCAGTCCAAAAAGTCATATTTTCTGAAAATGTTTCATCATCAATCTCTAAAAACGCTCTTAACGCACTTACACCGGAATTCCCTAATAAAATTGATACATCTTCAACATCTACATTTGCATCGAGTTCAAAAATCACAACCTCATGAATATTTGATGTCCATTCAACTGTATTACTTTCAACAGAATGCCCCACTAATTTACCTTTTATCAAATCGAGTGCCACCACACCTTTAGCATGATCTAAAGCCCAGTTTTGATAGGCTAATTCAACAACTTCTTTTACTTTTGCATTTTTAATTAAATGCTCCGCATATTTTCTTTCAATCAACTCATCCATAAAATTTGGCAATTTCTTTAAATGATATTCAATAATAACCAACATTCCTCTCTATGATGAATACAAATAACCACTATCACCATAAATACTACGGTTACGTAAAAAAAATGACAGATTTTCCAATAATCTGTCTCAAAAAATATTACAGGGATAAAATTGCACCTACTATAAAAAGAGAATTAAAGAGTTAATCGTTATTACTTCCTTTTCTAAAGTACCTAATTTGAACTCATTATATCTTTACGATGTTTGGTTGCATATTTAGTTTTTTACCTTTGAAAAGGAACAATTTGTATAAAATACATTTTTTAATATAGGCTCTGTTAAAAAAGAATGTTGATGATTTCCGTTCCAGGATGCCATTAAGAGCAGGAACAAGGAAGGGCAGGATCTAGGGGAAGGGCAAAGATATTAAAAGACTTTAGAAAATTTTATTGTTCCTATATTCTTTTCCTGCCTACCTGCTTTTCCTGCTCTTTTCTGTCTCCCACCTTCCACTCAAAAATCTTTCTCAAAAATGTGTTTTGTAAAATATCAACAATTAACATTAACAGAGCCTTAATATAAAGCAAATTAAAAAAAGCATCTAATTTAAGATGCTTTAAACAGTCCCATTTTTCCTTAACCAGTCTTCTTTCACAATTTTCCAACCAATCGTGTAGATTTCTTCAAGAATTTTTTCTTTCATTTCTTCAGAAACACCCTTAGGTGCAATTAGATTGACAGTAGTTTTTCCAAATTGATAGGTAGTAGTAAATTCTGTTTTTTTACTCAGTATCACCACCCCCGTTATTTAGTATATGTTCTCTCTTTTCATGGACTGACCTAAGGTTACATATTAATTTATTTTGAAAAATAACATATACATAAGCTATGAGGTGATCTTAATGGAAAGAGTTGCACTTTATTTACGTAAAAGCCGGGCAGATCTTGACGCTGAAGCACGCGGTGAAGGTGAAACTTTATCAAAACATAAAGAGCAGCTTTTAAAATTTGCTAAAGATAATCAGTTAAATATTATAAATGTTCGTCAAGAAATCGCTTCAGGTGAATCACTTGTTTATCGGCCCGAAATGTTAAAGCTTCTACAAGAGGTTGAGGAGCTGAAGTATGACGGTGTGCTGGTGATGGATATGGATCGTTTGGGACGCGGGAATATGAAAGAGCAAGGTATTATTTTGGAAACTTTTAAATCTTCTAAAACAAAAATTATTACGCCAAGAAAGACTTATGACTTACATGATGAGTTTGATGAGGAATACAGTGAATTTGAAGCATTTATGGCTCGTAAAGAATTAAAAATAATTACCCGAAGGCTTCAACGTGGCCGTGTTTTATCTGTACAAAGAGGGAATTATATCGGAACATTTGCCCCATATGGATATGAATTATATGAAACAAAAGAATTTCGCTCATTAAAAATTAATGAAGAAGAAGCGAAAGTAGTAAAAAGTATTTTTGAATGGTATACAAAAGACTTAATTGGTGCGACTGAAATTGCGAACCGATTAAACCAATTGAAAATCCCGTCTTTTTCGGGGAAGAAATGGAGTTATCATTCAATTTTAGAAATGATTAAAAATCCCATTTACATTGGAAAAGTAACATGGAATAAAAAGTCAGGTAAAGGTGTTAGGAAACCTAAAAGTGAGTGGCTAGTCGTCGATGGAAAGCATGATGGAATTATTGACACAGAAGTATTTAATACTGCACAGCATATATTAACAAGTCGTTACCATGCTCCTTACAATACAAAATTAAGTAATCAGCTTGCTGGTTTAATTTTTTGTATGAAATGCGGTTCAAAATTACAGCAGCGTTATCCGAAAGATAAGCCAAAGCAATTAGTTTGTATAAATAATCGATGTAATACTCGATCTTCCTATACTCATCTAATTGAGGAGAAACTTCTGAAAGGGTTAGATATTTGGCTAAAAGATTATAAAATTAATTTTTCAAAGCAAATAATGCAAGAAGATATCGATTCTCTTAATTTAAAGAAGCATGCACTTAAACAAATAGAGAATGATTATACTGAATTATTAATGCAAAAGAATAATTTATTTAATTTATTAGAGCGCGGTATTTATGAGGAATCTGTATTTCTAGAACGTTCTCAGCTTCTCTCTAATCGTTTAGAAGAACTTTTGAATAGTAAAGCTACTATTATGGAAGAAATAGCAAAATTTGAAAATAGAGAACAAATGAACGAACAAGTGATTCCAACTATTGAAACAGTAATTGAACTATATAACAAAACAACTGATATTGAGCTTAAAAATCGACTGCTCAAATCAGTTTTAATTAAGGTGGAATATCAAAAAGAACCACATCAAAAACTAGATGATTTTACTCTTATTCTTTATCCAAAACTTCCTCAATAATTTCTTTGTAATTGGTATTATCATCTAAGTCACATTAAATTTGTTCCATTTAAACCTAATGCATCATTTGTAGAAATACCTAAAACAACAGGTTTTCCATTTCTTAATGTTGCCTTAGCTGCCATTAATACAGGACTATCTGTTTGAGCATTAGCAAACTTACTCATTGAATTCCCTGTTAAAGGTGCGATTACCATGCAGTCTAATTGGACTTTTGGTCCAAATGGTTCTGCTCCTACAATCGTATCAACTGTTTTACGTCCTGTAATCTCTTCAATTTTTTCAATCCAGTCTTCACCTACACCGAATCGAGTTGTTGTACTTTTAACAGTAAATGTTACAACGGGATAAACTTCTGCTCCATCATCTACTAATTTTTGAATCTGAGGAACTACCTCTTCATAAGTACAATGTGATCCTGTAATACCAAATCCAATTTTCTTACCTTTTAACGTCATTACGGTTGCTCCTTTCTTGTATCTAATTCATCTTTTAATAGCTGAGTTAAAACATTTGCGATTATTTGACCTGCTGTTTTAGGAGCAACTATTCCTGGTAAACCTGGAGCTAATAAAGCTTTTATTCCTCTTTTTTCCGCATAACGGAAATCTGTTCCTCCTGGTTTTGATGCTAAGTCTATAATAAGTGCGTGTGGTTGTAGTTTTGAAATGACACTAGCCGTGATGATTAAATTTGGTACTGTATTGATACAAACATCTACATCCTTTAAAGCATCTTCAATATTCTTAAATTCGAATGCTTCTAAACCCATTTCAACGATTCTTGCAATATGCTCTGATTTTCGGGCTCCTACTTTTACTTTTGCACCCAAATTATGGAAAGTTCTTGCGACGCTCATTCCAGTACGACCCAAACCTAATACCGCTACTTTTGAATTATGAATTGTATATTCGGTATGTTGAATTACCATCATAATGGTCCCTTCAACAGTTGGAATACTATTATAAATTGCTACATCATCTCGTTCAAATAATTTTACTAACTTACGATTTGAGGATGTAACGATACTATCTAAATACGAGTTGCTAATTCCAGAGTAGATCGTACAATGTTCAGGAGTTGAGTCTAGTATCTCTTTCGTCAAAACAACCTTTTCATTTGAAAAAATGGTATCGACTACCCCTTCAAGATTTGTACCTGGAACAGGTAATAGGATTGCATCTAAGTCTTTAAAATCTGCATCTGCAATTAATTCTTTTGAAGCACTTGTAAATCCACTATCTAATTGTTCAAAGCCAATTAATGTTACTTTTGCATCTAACTCTGTTAACTTACGAATAACCTCCAGCTGTCTGGCATCTCCACCAATCACAGCAATATGCAAACCAGTTAACATGCAGCATTCACCTTCTTTACTTCACTATGGTAAATGGAAATTAATTTTCTGTAAGCAGGACTACCGCCTAACATCTTTCTCCTAAATATCTTATGAATTATACATTGCATTGGTGAAGATTCTTTCTGAAAAATAAGGCTGAGTTAGAAAAGAATGTTGAGGATTTCCGTTCTTAAGAGCATGAATAAGGAATGACAGGATTAGGGAGAAAAGATATTAAAAGAGTTTAGAGTATTTTATTGATTTCTTGTAAGTAAAATTAAAATGCTTATTTGTTTAGATTTATCTTATAATTGCATGTAAAAAGAGGATTCTTAATAAAGAATCCTCTCACGCTATTAAAAAATCATCTTATCAAAATTTCCTTAAAGGAAGTTTAGTGATGTTCATTTCCACTACAGTATGCTCGCTTTCCATGGGGCGAAACCTGAGCCTCCTCGGCAAGCCTGCGGGGTCTCAGCATTTCCGCACTTCCCATAGGAGTCGAGCATCCTTTCGTTCCAATAAACTTATACTGCAATAAAAGTATTCATAAAAAACGATTTAAGTATCCTTTAGTTAGAACAAAATCAGTTTGAACGACAAATTCAAAAAAAGCATCTCTTTTTAAGATTTGAATTCATCTTTCTAAAAAATTAGTATTGAATATTTTCAACTTCTAATCGGAGCATACTCTGATTTTTGAGACTTTGTCTACACACTAAGAGGATTCCTCAAATGAAGAATCCTCTTTCATCATTTTATTTTATATTTGATGGTATTACTCCGTCTGGGCTAACTAATGAAACTGCATAGTCATCAGTAAAAACAAAATTTGCAATATCATTTACTTTGTCAATTGTTACAACATCAATTAATTGAATAATTTCATCTAATGAACGATGTTGTCCAAGCATTAATTCATTTTTACCGTTACGGCTCATTCTACTATTTGTACTTTCTAATCCTAACATTAGATTACCTTTTAATTGCTCTTTACAGTTGTTTAATTCTTTTTCTGTAATTCCATCTGCCTTTAATATTTTTAAAGTGTCTTGAATTGTTTCAAATAATTGATTTACTTGGCTTTTTCCAGTACCAGCATAGATTGCTACCATTCCACTATCTTGATAAGCTGAATGGTATGAGAATACCGAATATGCTAGACCTTTTTGTTCTCGAACATCTTGGAATAAACGACTGCTCATACTTCCACCAAGTATATTATTTAAAGCAATTAACGAATACAGATCCTCATGACCTAGTTCAAGTCCTCTATATCCTACACATAAATGTGCTTGCTCTGTTTCTTTCTTACGTGAGATCTGACCATGG
>NZ_NCTA01000044.1 GCF_002156865.1 Gottfriedia luciferensis
CTGCCGGGGTGGTGGAATGGCAGACACACAGGACTTAAAATCCTGCGGGGGTTGACCCCGTGCCGGTTCGAGTCCGGCCCTCGGTATCATTAAACCTCTTACTTTTGTAAGAGGTTTTTAATTTCAGGTTTGAATGGACAATTTGTCTATCATATATTATAATAATTTTATATCTTTTTGGCGGTGTGGTGGAATGGCAGACACGCCTGACTCAAAATCAGGTATCTTCACGGATGTGCAGGTTCAAGTCCTGTCACCGCTATATTAAAAGCAGGATAAAGGAAAGGGTTTTGCAGAGATGCAATGCCCTTTTATTTTTTGTATTTAAGAAGAGAAATTAAAAGAGCAAGGAGAGCAGGGAGAGCAGGAAAGTAAAAAAGAAGAAAAAAAGTGACCTTTTTTCTCATAATCAATTTTTAATATGTTTGATACTTTCTAATATTTATTTGATATTCTAGTTAGAATGAAAAATAAGTTGATGAGGTGTGATATGAGAGGTATTAATGATTTTAGGGAGTTAAAAGTTGCTAAGAGAATTAGAATGCTTTGTAATCAAATTTATAAACTTACTATTATGTTTCCGCAGAATGAGAAATATGAACTCGGAAATCAAATGAGACGAGCTATGGATTCGGTTTATTTAAACTTAGCCGAGGGAAATGGTCAATTATATAGTAAAAAGAAGTACAATTTTTGAGTGTTGCTATTGGAAGCATTTCCGAGGTTAAAGCCGGCCTTGATCTAAGTAAAGATAGAAATTATATTACATACGAAATGCACCAAATACTTGATGACGAATTATCCCAAATTAAAAAAATACTCTTTTCTATGTACAAAAGGTTAAAATCACAAAGTTTATAATCAAACTAACTCTTAAATGAGTTCTTTACCTAAAGCCTGCCTTTCCTGTACTTCCTGCCCTTCCTTATCCCTGTTCCTAATCTTTCGACAAAATGTGATTTTATTCTTGATTTAGTGACATTTGTATGGTAAATTTAATTACAAGTTCATTAAAAAACTACTATATACCTATTACATAGTAGTTAAGCAGCACTTATAAATTTGATAACAACGCAGTGTATTGATTCATTAGAAGAACGATACATTGCGTTTTTTTATGTTATTCAATAGTACTTATGTCATAATGAGATAAAGCTTCCTTATTCTGACCAGAATAGTAGCTATTAAATGTAAATAAAAAGCAGCTAGGTGATTCTGATGCATATTAAAGAATTTCAAAAAAAATTAATTTCATATAGTAAAGAAATAGGAATAGATAAAATTGGTTTTACGACTGCTGATCCATTTTTAACATTAAAAAATCGTTTATATAAACAACAGGAGTTAAACTATCAGTCAGGTTTTGAAACAAAGGATATTGAAAGAAGAGCAGATGCAAGAAAAATTATGACGGAAGCACATTCGATTATTGCGATTGCATTAGCTTATCCTTCCAAGATGAAGAATCCTCCTAAAAGTAAAAAAGGATCTACAAGAGGTATATTTTGTAGGGCTTCTTGGGGCGAGGATTACCATGTTGTTGTTAAAAAGAAGTTATTGCAACTTGAGTCATTTATATTATTACATTATCCTAATGTAAAAGTTCAATCGATGGTAGATACAGGAGAACTTGTTGATAGAGCTGTGGCTGAAAGAGCAGGAATAGGTTGGAGTGCAAAAAATTGTTCGATTATTACGCCTGAATTTGGTTCTTATGTGTATTTGGGTGAGATGATTACTTCTTTACCTTTTGAGCCGGATTCACCTATAGAAGATCAATGTGGTGAATGTACAAAATGCTTAGATGTCTGTCCAACTAGCGCAATTGTTTCACCAGGACAGCTAAACGCAAAAAATTGTATAGCTTTTCTAACTCAATCAAAAGAAATGATACCTGTAGAGTTTCGAAAAGAGATTGGAAATCGTGTTTATGGGTGTGATACGTGTCAAACAGTATGCCCTAAGAATAAAGGAATTAATTTTACACATCATGCAGAAATGGAGCCAGATCCTGAAACTGTTAAACCATTACTACGTTCAGTGTTAAAGGTTAGTAATAGAGAGTTTAAAAGTCAGTTTGGACAAATGTCAGGTTCTTGGAGAGGGAAGAATCCAATTCAAAGAAATGCGATTATTGCTTTAGCTCACTTTAAAGATGAAACAGCTTTAGACGATTTAAAGGAATTAGCTAAAAAAGATGCTAGACCAGTCATAAGGGGTACAGCTATTTGGGCAATATATGAGATTGAAGGTCAAAATGGGATATCATTTATCGAAAGTTGTTTACAAACAGAGCAAGATGAAATTGTTATAAACGAAATCAATGCAGTTCTTACAAGTATTCATTAATGGGTGGTATAATCTCCTATTTTTCAACATCGTATAGAGTATGAACTAATGTTGAAATGGGGGATTATTTTGTTTAATCGTGATCTTTTAGAACGTTATTTAAAAGAACGATTGCAGCTTTATTTTGGCGAAGGAAAACGAAATCATCTTATTCAAGAAAATGAATATCAAGCTATTCAACGTAAAGTTGAGTTATATCATAAACGAAATATAAAATTAGTAAAAACATATGGCAATATGGAAGTAAACAATATTTGGAGTGAAAAAGACGTTACTTACATTAATTATACTTTGCATACGCGCTATTTTTTAAAGCAAACAGATTTATATTTTGAAGAAGCTCAAGAAGAGAGACAAATGGCAATTGAGAAGGAAGAAATTAGATATGATATTTCGATTCCGATTCCAAAGGACATAATCAACTTTGAGATTGAAGAAGATGAAAACAGTGGAAGCGAATTATCGGTAGAACGAAATAATGTATATAATCGGTTTAATGCTGTTAAATATGCTGAGACATGGTGGGATGGCCATAATAGGGAATATCCGCTCTACGCAAATGATTGTACTAATTTTATCTCTCAATGTTTGAGGGCTGGTGGAGTTAAGATGAATGGTATGCCAAAACCAGGAACAGGCTGGTGGTATAAGAATTATTCAGCGAGTAGCTATAGCTGGAGAGTTGCGCATGCACTAAGAAGGTATTTACCTGGATCAAAAACCGGAATAAAAGCAGAAGAAGTACCAAATCAAAAACAATTATCATTAGGTGATATAATTTTATATGATTTTGAAGGTGACGGTGTTTGGAATCATTGTACAATCGTTGTTGCTAAGGATGAAAATGGAGAACCACTAGTGAATGCGCATACTGTAAATAGTCGAAAAAGATATTGGTCATACTATGACTCATCTGCCTTCACGGATAATATTAACTATAAGTTTTTTCATATCATTGATGGCTTAACGAACTCTCCTATCGAATAATACCTTATTAATAATGAATTTGGTATAATATTAAGCATTGAAAGAATATAGAGGTGAAAGAGATGGGAATACACGTTGTATTATATCAACCACAAATTCCAGCAAATACAGGAAATATAGCACGTACATGTGCAGGTACAGATACAAGCTTGCATTTAATTCGTCCATTAGGATTTTCAACTGACGATAAAATGTTAAAAAGAGCCGGATTGGATTATTGGGAACATGTAGATATCCATTATCATGATTCGTTAGATGATTTATTTTCAACATATAAAGAAGGTAAATTTTATTTCATTACAAAATTTGGAGAAAAAACATATTCAAACTTTGACTATTCCAATACGGAAGAAGATATTTTCTTTGTGTTTGGTAGAGAAACAACAGGACTTCCAAAAGAGTTAATTGAAAAAAATATGGAAAACTGTTTAAGAATTCCAATGACGGATCATATCAGATCATTAAATTTATCAAATACTGCAGCTATATTAATTTACGAAGCTTTACGTCAACAAGATTTTCGTGACTTGTTAAAGGTAAAGGATTATTCAAAATAAGTTAAGAGCAGGAACAGGAAGGGCAGGATTAGAAAGGAAAAGATTAGTTCTTTCTGCTTTCCCTGCACTCTCTTATTTTTTCCTACTCTTAAAATAAAAAGATGCTTCTAATAACGGCGAATTTAAACTTATGAGCCGATTTAGAAGCATCTTCCATATTATTATCTGTTTTTCAGTCCAGGTTTGTCATTATAGCCAGCTGTGAAAATTGCGACTAAAAATGATGCTGTAACTAATAAAATTAAGGCTAATCTCATCAGTATGTATCCTCCCAATTTGAAAAATTCCCAATACCCTAAACTTATTATACAAAAAAAACTTAGAAATATGAAAGTAAATTTATGTGAATTAAGTATGGATTAAAAAATATTTTCCCGCTTAAAGATATAGCATGAGTACGGACATCCTCGCATATCCTTTAATAATCTCTCTTACAGATGAGAAGAAGGAGGTACTTGTCCATGGATATTTTAAAGAAACTTGAGCAGCATCGTGATATGGAACAACGATTGAAATGGGAAGGCACTTTTGCTGAGTATCTTGAAATATTAAAAGAGGAGCCATGGGTTGCACAAACTGCACATTCCAGAATTTATAATATGATTAAAAACGCAGGTATTGAAGAAGTGAATGGTAAAAAAACCTATAGCTTCTTTAATAACAACCTATATGGCTTAGAAGAAGCACTCGAGAGACTCGTAGAAGAATATTTCCATCCTGCTGCCAAGAGATTAGATGTTAAAAAGCGTATTTTATTATTAATGGGTCCTGTAAGTGGTGGTAAATCAACACTCGTTACGATGTTAAAGAGAGGTTTAGAATCTTACACTAGGACTGATCAAGGTTCAATCTATGCAATAAAAGGTTGCCCAATGCATGAGGATCCATTGCACTTAATTCCAAACCATTTAAGAGATGATTTTTTCAAGGAATATGGAGTTCGAATTGAAGGGAATCTTTCACCACTAAACCTAATGAGACTTGAACAAGAGTATGGTGGTAGGATTGAAGATGTCATCGTGGAGCGTATTTTCTTATCTGAAGATCGTCGCGTTGGTATTGGAACATTTAGTCCATCAGATCCGAAATCCCAAGATATTGCAGATTTAACAGGGAGTATCGATTTCTCAACAATTGCTCAATTTGGCTCGGAATCAGATCCTCGAGCTTATCGATTTGATGGGGAGCTGAATAAGGCTAACCGTGGAATGATGGAATTCCAAGAGATGTTAAAATGTGATGAAAAGTTTTTATGGCACTTATTATCCCTGACGCAAGAAGGAAACTTTAAGGCAGGGCGTTTTGCATTGATTTCTGCGGATGAATTAATTATTGCACATACGAATGAAACAGAGTACAGATCGTTTATTAATAATAAGAAAAATGAAGCATTGCATTCACGTATCATTGTAATGCCAATTCCTTACAACTTGAGGGTTAGTGAAGAAGAGAGAATTTATCAAAAAATGATTTCTGAAAGTGATGTTTCAAATGTTCATATTGCACCACATACTTTACGGGTAGCAGCGATGTTTACAATTCTAACTCGTTTAAAAGAGCCAAAACGAGGAGATATTGATCTTGTTAAGAAGATGCGTCTTTATGATGGTGAAATGGTAGAAGGCTATAACACTGTTGATTTAGAAGAATTGAAAAAGGAATATTTAGATGAAGGTATGCATGGTATCGATCCACGATACGTCATAAATCGTATTTCATCTACTATTATTCGAAAAGAAATTCCGTCTATTAATGCTCTAGATGTTTTACGGTCATTAAAAGATGGGTTAGATCAACATCCTTCAATTTCGAATGAAGACCGCGAACGATATATGAATTTTATCTCAATTGCTAGAAAAGAATACGATGATATTGCGAAAAAAGAAGTTCAAAAAGCATTTGTTTACTCATATGAAGAGTCAGCTAAAACACTCATGGATAACTATCTTGATAATGTAGAAGCTTATTGCAATAAGAATAAATTACGCGATCCTTTAACTGGAGAAGAAATGAATCCAGATGAGAAACTTATGCGTTCAATTGAGGAACAAATTGGTATTTCTGAAAATGCTAAGAAAGCGTTCCGTGAAGAAATTTTAATTAGAATATCGGCATATGCACGTAAAGGAAAACGTTTTGATTATAATTCGCATGAGAGATTGAAAGAAGCTATCCAAAAGAAACTTTTTTCAGATTTGAAGGATGTAGTAAAAATTACAACATCCACAAAAACTCCGGATGAACGCCAGTTAAAGAAAATTAATGATGTTGTGAGTCGACTAATTGATGAGTATGGATATAACTCAACATCAGCAAATGAATT
The DNA here is from genome assembly GCF_002156865.1 of Gottfriedia luciferensis. Classification (GTDB taxonomy): domain Bacteria; phylum Bacillota; class Bacilli; order Bacillales; family Bacillaceae_G; genus Gottfriedia; species Gottfriedia luciferensis. The sequence continues at coordinate 6,217 of NZ_NCTA01000044.1, forward strand.
ATTACGTTATGTAGGCTCATTACTAAACCGTTAAATTGTTTAAGCGGCTATCGATTAGATAGCCGTTTTCTTTTGCATATGTTTCAGTTTATCCTATAATGATAATAATGAATTTCGAAGGGAGTTTTTTATATGAAAAGAATTCAAGTGGCGGAAAATCTTGAGTTTTCTCAAATCATCCACGGATTATGGCGTTTAGCAGAATGGGAAATGACTTCTGAACAGTTAGTAATTTTTATAGAAGAGTGTATTGAGCTTGGGATTACAACATTTGATCATGCAGATATTTATGGTGGTTACACTTGTGAAGAAATATTCGGAAGAGCTTTAGCACTTAAACCAGAGCTTCGAGAAAAAATCCAACTCGTTACAAAATGCGGCATCAAGTTAAAATCATCTAAGTTTCCTGAACTAAAGATGAACCATTATGACACTAGCAAAGAACATATTCTAATGAGTGTTAATCAGTCATTAGCAAATCTTCAAACAGATTATATCGATTTACTTTTAATACATAGACCGAATCCTTTTATGAATCCGAAAGAAGTAGCTGAGGCATTTAACACGCTTTATTCTGAAGGTAAAGTTCGTCATTTTGGTGTATCTAACTTCTTACCTTCTCAATTTAATGCGTTACAAGCTTATCTTGATATGCCACTTGTAACAAATCAAATTGAGGTTTCACCAATGCAATTAGAGCATTTTGAAAAAGGAACGATTGACTTATTACTTGAAAAAGATATTGCTCCTATGATTTGGTCACCACTAGCGGGAGGACAAATTTTCACTAGTCAATCTGAAGCAGCGGTTCGAGTCCGTACCATGCTTGAAGAGATCTCTTCTGAAATCGGAGCAAATTCAATTGATGAAGTAATGTATGCATGGTTACTAGCACATCCAGCTAAAATGATGCCAATAGTAGGTTCAGGTAAAATTGAACGTGTCAAAACAGCTGTTGAATCTACTAAATTAAGTATGACAGCTGAACAATGGTTACGAATCTACGTAGCTGGAATGGGTCACAATTTACCTTAAATGTAAAAATAAGTGGAAAACTTTTTATTAGTTATCCACTTATTTTTTTTATATAAATATATTTATTTTATAGACTTGTCCTATTTTCTGAAAAAATGGGTGCAAAAATTAGAAGAAAGATTGTCAATAATTGTGTCCTCTTGCATATGATAGAGTAATCCATAAAAAAGGGTAGAAAATCACCTACCGAATTAGTTTATGCATTTGAGCATTACTGTGTGACGATTTTTTTAGTTTTAAAATAAATACAATTAGGTTAAGGGAGGGAAAGAAAATGAGTAATGAAAACATAGAACAAAAACATAATTTTACCATTTCACAGGAAGACTGGACCCTCCATCGTAAAGGACACGACGACCAACAGCGCCATCAAGAGAAAGTGCAAGAGGCGATTAAAAAGAATTTAGCAGATTTGATAACAGAAGAAAGCATAATCATGTCAAACGGGCGCGATGTAGTAAAAATTCCAATTCGGTCACTAGATGAGTATAAGATAAGATACAACTATGATAAAAACAAACACGTTGGTCAGGGTACTGGAGACAGTAAAGTTGGCGATGTAGTGGCAAGAGATGGTTCACAGGGAGGTCAGCCTCAAAAAGGTGCTGGCAAAGGGCAAGGTGCAGGTAAAGAATCAGGTGAAGATTATTATGAGGCAGAGGTTTCACTAATGGAATTAGAGGAAGCTCTATTTAGTCAGTTAGAATTACCTGATCTAAAAAGAAAAGAACAAGATTTAAATACAGTTGAAAATATTGAATTTAATGATATCCGAAAAACTGGATTAATGGGTAATATTGATAAGAAACGAACTATGATGTCTGCCTTCAAACGCAATGCGATGAGTGGAACTCCATCATTTTATCCGATTTCTCCAGAGGACTTAAAATTCCGTACATGGAATGAAATACGAAAACCTGAATCTAAGGCCGTTGTTCTTGCAATGATGGATACGAGCGGAAGTATGGGCTTATGGGAAAAATATATGGCACGTAGCTTCTTCTTTTGGATGACGAGATTTTTAAGAACAAAGTATGAATCTGTAGACATTGAGTTTATTGCGCATCATACAGAAGCAAAAGTTGTTACAGAGGAAGAGTTTTTTACAAAAGGGGAAAGTGGAGGAACGATCTGTTCTTCTGCATATCGAAAAGCTTTAGAAGTAATAGAATATAAATATTCGCCTGAAAGATATAATATTTATCCTTTCCACTTCTCTGACGGTGATAATTTAACATCTGATAATGCACGTTGTGTAAAATTAGTTCAAGAATTAATGAAAGTAAGTAATATGTTTGGATATGGAGAGGTTAACCAATACAACCGTCATTCAACACTAATGTCTGCGTATAAAAATATCAATGACGAGAAATTTCGCTATTATATACTAAAACAAAAGTCAGATGTGTTTCATTCGATGAAGAGCTTTTTCAAGCAAGAGCATGAGAAGGCAGCGAAATAAAGAGCTTTTAAGTATTAGTTGGCTGGCGAAATTAATAGAAAGGAAAAAACCAGAAAACCTTTTAAAAGGTTTTTCTGGTTTTTTGTCGTAAAAAGTTAGATTTTAAACAATACTATTTTAGGAAGTTTGTTCCAAAAATTAGATTAAGTACTTTATTAAAGATTTAAATAATGAGTTAATAGAATGCCATTCAACACAGATCTAAAGCAAAAATATTTCATCAATTCTTATTATGAACAAAATTAATCGCAACAAAGAAATTAGTTTCGTATTATAAGATTATTAAATTTATTGAATTTGATGAAAATGTGAGGTAAGATTGTTTGGTCTGGAAAGAAAACAGAAAAATAGGGATATTATTAATACGAATAATGGGGAAATAGTTATCTAAATTGTCGAATTATTTTGGGAATTTTATACAAATTATTAATCGGAGTTGTTGTTTATTATGTCATCAAGAGTACCTTCTACTTTTATTGTCATTCTAGGTTTTATGTTATTTGCATTGTTTTTCGGAGCGGGAAATCTAATTTTCCCACCTATTCTTGGACAATTAGCCGGAAAGAATGTATGGATAGCCAATGCAGGTTTTTTAGTTACTGGAGTTGGATTACCATTATTAGGTGTCACGGCATTTGTTTTTTCAGGTGAAAAAAATTTACAATCTTTAGCTAGACGTGTACATCCGTTGTTTGGAATTGTATTTACTACCGTTCTCTATCTAGCAATTGGTCCTTTTTTCGCTATCCCTAGATCAGGGAATGTATCATTTGAAATTGGCGTTAAACCTTTTTTATCAAATGGTGCAAGTCCTGTTCCATTAATCATATTTTCAATCTTATTTTTTACAGTTGCATGCTTGTTATCACTTAATCCAACAAAGATTATTGATGTAGTTGGAAGATTTCTGACTCCTATTAAATTAACTTTTATTGGGTTGCTAGTCATTGTAGCGATTGTTCATCCAATTGGAAAACTTCAAGCGCCTTTTAAAGGGTACACATCTCATGTGTTTTTTAAAGGTTTTCAAGAAGGTTACTTAACGATGGATGCTCTTGTTGCTTTTGTTTTTGGAATTATTATTGTAAATGCAATTAAAGAAAAAGGGGTTACTACTAAGAAACAGCTAATGATTGTTTGTGGAAAATCAACAGCTATAGCTGCTACTCTTTTAGCGATTATCTATTCTGCCCTTTCCTTTATGGGGGCTTCTAGTGTTGAAAAGCTTGGTCGATTAGATAATGGCGCTGAAGTATTGGCTAAAGTTTCAGACTATTATTTTGGTTCTTATGGTGGCATCTTATTAGGTTTAATGATTACAGTTGCATGTTTGACGACGAGTGTAGGATTAATCACTGCTTGTTCTTCTTTTTTTCATGAAATGTTTCCAGCCATTTCTTATAAAAAAATTGCGATCATTATGACCGTGTTTAGTACCCTTATAGCAAATATAGGATTAACACAACTAATTAAAGTATCAATTCCTGTATTAATGACACTGTATCCAATTGCTATCTCTTTAATTTTCTTAACATTCTTACACTATAAATTTAAGGGTAGGTCAGAAGTGTATCAAGGCAGTTTAATCTTAACGTTTATAGTAAGTTTATTTGATGGTTTAAATGCGGCTGGAATAAGCATTGAAGGTATTCATAATTTTTTCACTAAGTTCCTCCCTATGTATAGTTTAGGGTTAGGATGGATCGTTCCCTCTATTATAGGTGGTATATGTGGTTATTATGTTAGTGTTTTACGGAAGAAAGATGAGTCTAGTCCAATTCGAAAAGTAAGTTAGATAATTAATAGCCAATAATCATAGGAAAATAAACAAGTTTTTTAACTGTAAGATACGATGCAGATCATGATTTTGGGGATCAATTTGTAAGAGAGAGAAAAAAGGAATACTTGTTTCATCGTTTCAAGACAAAATAGAGATTTTAGTATCTTATCTTTGGGGAGGAAATAGCATGGCACAAAAGGAATTGAAGAGAGGATTGGAATCCCGTCATATACAGATGATTGCTCTGGGCGGTACGATTGGTGTAGGTTTATTCATGGGTTCAACGAGTACGATTCATTGGACAGGCCCATCAGTAATGCTTGCTTATGCAATCTCGGGTATTTTTATCTTCTTTATTATGCGTGCAATGGGAGAAATGTTGTACTTAGAGCCAAGTACAGGTTCATTTGCTACATTTGGACATAAATATATACATCCTTTAGCAGGATATATGACTGCATGGAGTAACTGGTTCCAATGGGTTATTGTTGGAATGTCAGAAATTATAGCAGTTGGAGCATACATGAAGTACTGGTTTCCAGACCTACCTGCTTGGATACCAGGTATGATTGCAATTGCAATTCTTGGAGCTGCAAATTTAATTTCGGTTAAATCATTTGGTGAGTTTGAATTTTGGTTTGCGATGATCAAAATCGTTACAATTTTATTAATGATTATTGCTGGGTTTGGTCTTATTTTCTTCGGTTTAGGAAACGGAGGACATGCGATTGGATTATCGAACCTATGGAAACACGGTGGCTTTTTTACAAATGGCTGGTCAGGTTTCTTCTTTGCTCTTTCACTAGTTGTTGGAGCTTACCAAGGTGTTGAATTAATTGGTATTACTGCTGGAGAAGCAGAAAATCCGAAAAAAACATTAAGAGATGCGATTCAAAGTACGATTTGGCGTATTTTAATTTTCTATATTGGTGCGATTTTTGTAATTGTGACGGTTTATCCATGGAATGAATTAAATTCAATCGGTAGCCCATTTGTTGTAACTTTTGCCAAAGTAGGGATTACTGCTGCGGCTGGTATTATTAACTTTGTAGTAATTACTGCTGCACTGTCTGGCTGTAACAGCGGTATTTACAGTGCAGGACGTATGCTTTATACATTAGGAGTAAACGGACAAGCACCAAAATATTTTGCTAAAATCTCAAATAACGGAGTGCCTTTATTTGGTACGATTGGTGTGCTTATTGGTTTAATAGTTGGTGTTATTTTAAATTTTATTGCACCAAAAAACTTATTCGTATATGTATACAGTGCAAGTGTTCTTCCAGGGATGATTCCTTGGTTTGTCATTCTAATTAGTCACATTCGATTCAGAAAAGCAAAAGGAGCAGAAATTGACAATCATCCATTTAAAATGCCTTTTGCACCTGTTACCAACTATTTAACGTTAGCTTATTTAGTATTGGTACTAGTCGGTATGTGGTTTAATAAAGACACACGTATCTCACTTATTGTAGGGATAATTTTCTTGGCTATTGTTACGATTAGTTTTTATGCTTTCGGTATTGGAAAACGTGAACTAGTAGAGGGTCAAACAGATAATGAAGTATCTAACAAACAAATAAACTAATTGATAAATTAATTACAATGAATAGAGGATGATCATTAATCGATCATCCTCTATTTTACTTTATGGAATTTCTTACTAGAGCTACTTTATTTAGAAGTATTTATAGTTGCTGATTAAGGTTTAAAATCTAAGCCAATTATCATTTAGGTGGTTTTTTGTTGAATAAAGTTCATCTTCAAAATTCTATTTCCTCAGTATTATGAATAAAGTTAAACAGATACAGTTTTCCAAGTTAAAGTGCTGTCTTTGGTTATAGAAGTCCACTTGCGTTTTTTTAAATCATTACTTTACAACCTATCTACTCGGTGATACAATGTAGAGGTACTAAGTGATACTGAATATCTGTAACACTAAATAGTTCATTATTTTTAAATTTATTTTTAAAAACTTTGCACATATCCGCTACTTAGTAATACAATATACTAATACTAAGTAAAACAGAATATCAGTAATACTAGATAGCTGAAAAGAAAATTAGTTTATGAAATCTTAAAGCTATTCAGTTTTTTTTACCAAGTACTAAGTGATACTGAATATCTGTATTACTAATTAGCTTGAAAGGTGGTTAATATTAAAATAGTTCATTATTACCCCTCCGCTACTTATTGTTACAGTTTACCTTTACTAATCGATCGAAAATAATTTAACAGATAGTTAATGAGGTGCTTGCTATGGAAAATTTAACAGAAATGCTCAAAGGTTCATTAGAAGGTTGTGTATTGGAAATCATTAGTCGTGGTGATACTTATGGCTATGAAATTACCCGCCTGCTTAATGAACTGGGATTTACAGAGGTTGTCGAAGGTACAGTCTATACGATATTGGTAAGGCTGGAAAAGAAAAAATGGGTAAATCTTGAGAAAAAACGTTCTGAAATGGGACCGCCACGTAAGTTTTATTCATTGAATGAAGCTGGGCATGAGGAATTACAGCAATTTTGGAAAAGATGGAATTTTGTTTCATCAAAAATAAATTCACTAAAGGGGGAGAAATAATATGAAGAAATTTATAGAGCTAATTATTGGCGACTTAGAAAGTAAAAGGGAATACAAAGCATTTATGAAAAAAGTAAATGCTCTACCAAAAGATTACGCGTTTGTGTTCAAAAAGATTCAAAAGTACATGTGGAATTTCGGATATGGTTTTGGTGAAGAAATCATTAATTTGTATGAATTGTTTGAAGCAAGTTCAGCAGAAGGCAGGAAGGTGCTTGATGTTACCGGAGAAGACGTGGCGGCATTTGCCGACGAACTGATGGCTCTCTCAAAACTAGATGGTGAATCAGGAAGTTTATTGGGAGGGCAAGTAGAGTTGAAAAAAGAAATTGAGAGTAGAGTTGAACAGCAAGTAAAAATATGGACGAATAAAAAATAATGTAGGAGGTTAAATACCATGGTAAATTTCATCAAAAAGATACTAAACGACAAAAAAGAATACAAAGAAATGATGGCGCGTGTGGAAGCTTTGCCAGGCGACTACCCAGAGGCTTACAAAAAAATCTGCAACTATATGTGGAGTTTCGCCTCTGGCAGTGGCATGGATATGTTGAGAATCCAGTACGATCTCATTGATTTATTTGAATCAGGTGCAGCTGATGGCAAAGATGTATTGGAAGTAACAGGTGAAGACTTGACTGCATTCGCTAATGGACTTACCGACCAAGCGAAAAGATGGGATGATAAGTTACGCAATAACTTAAACAAAAGTATTCTAGATCGTTTAGGTAAGAAAAAATAATCCTTAACAGAACAGCTTATTTAAAAACAGGTCGTTCAGTAATATTTTGAACAAGTAAATCGTATCAATTTGCCAGTCTAAATAAAGAAGCCTAGTTGCAGGCGCTACTATGTCACTACACGCGCCTTCAGCTTTCTATACGGGAGGGAAATAATTATGAGCAATACAGCAATTAAAGTGAAAGGGCTTGAGAAGTCCTACAAGAATGTCCCAGTATTAAAAGGTGTGGAATTTGAAGTGAAAAAAGGTAGTGTATTCGCTTTATTAGGCTCAAATGGTGCAGGTAAAACTACCATTATTAAAATATTAACTACGTTACTGAAAGCAGAAAAGGGTGAAATTGAAGTATGTGGTACTAACCTTCAAACAAACCCACAACAAGTACGTGAGAAAATCAGCCTAACCGGACAAAACGTAGCGGTTGATGATATCTTGACTGGGCGGGAAAATCTCGACCTAGTAGCTAAACTTCGCCACTTGCCGGATCGGAAAAAAGCTGTGGAAGAAAGCCTACGACGCTTTGATTTATTAGAAGCTGGTGATCGAGCTCTTGCTACTTATTCAGGGGGGATGAAACGACGCTTGGATTTAGCAATGACAGTACTTGGGTCACCGGAGCTTGTTTTTCTAGATGAGCCTTCTGTCGGACTTGATCCGGAAGCACGGTTGGCTCTGTGGGAAGTAATTCGTGATATGGTGAAAGCTGGTATTACCGTTTTTCTTACGACTCAATATTTAGAAGAAGCTGAACAACTAGCTGATTCCATTGCCATTTTACACGAAGGGAAAATTCTCGTACATGGCACAATGGACGAACTAAAAGCAATTTTACCACCTAAAAAAGTGGAATACGTCGAAAAACAGCCGACACTTGAGGAAATTTTCCTCGCTGTTACTACAAAGAAGGGGGAAAAGTCATGAGCGGAAAACATTTAATCAGTGATACTTTTACCATGAGCAACCGGGTGATGAAACATTCACTCCGAAGTATTGACACAATTATCACAACGATTCTTATGCCGATTATGCTTATGCTTGCTTTTGTCTATATTTTTGGTAGTGCCATGACAATGGATAAAGTTGCTTATGTGAATTTTATCGTTCCAGGAGTATTGCTTATGTGTATTGGAATGGGGATTTCTTATACAGCAGTTCGAGTAAATACAGACATGACTAGAGGAATATTTGACCGATTCCATTCCATGCCAATCGCCAAATCATCGATATTGGGAGGGCATGTTATCTCAACATTGATATTAAACTTATTATCAGTTGCTGCGGTGATTCTCATTTCATTTATCATGGGATTCCGTCCTCACGCTGACTTTGCGGAATGGCTTCTAGCAGTAGGTATGATTCTGCTTACAGTTTTTTCTTTCACTTGGATTGCAGTAGCATGCGGGCTTATGTCAAAATCGTATGAAGGAGCGAGCGTGTTCTCTTATCTGCTTATGGGCTTAATGTTTGTAAGTTCAGCCTTTGTTCCAACAAATAACATGGGTAGTAAACTTCAAGCTTTTGCCGAAAATCAGCCAATGACACCAATTGCTGAAAGTGTGCGTTCACTTTTAGCTGGCCAGCCGGATGATCGTATGATTGTAACGGCAGTGTTATGGTTAGTGGGAATTGGGATTTTGTTTTATGTAATTTCGATAAAAGTGTATAAAAAGAGAATGAAATAATGACTGCGGTACAGATTGGGTATTTCTTCCAATCTGTACTTTTTCACATTAAGTAAATAGAAATTAGCATCGGTATAGAAAACTCTAGTATTCTTTAATCGTTATATTTATTTAAAGAGTCAAATAATTTACTTATATTTCGATCCATTACAAACACTTCAATCCTTTCTCCAGTGTTTGTACTAGTATCACTATGACTTGATAAAACTTTACAACCAGTATGTTTTTCAATAATTTCCTCATATTCTCCACTATACATTTCTCTAAGCACTTGACGCATTTTTTTTACAAGACTTTTTCCTGTACTGTGAGTAACTAAATGCTTTTCTTCCGTCGTTAATACGCCTTTAAATCTTAAAATAATCATATCTTCAACTATATAAGTTTTTGCTTCTTGGGGACCTCTTCCAATTAATTCTCTTTGGAACTTAATAAAGGCTTCACTTAATTCTATTTCAAGCTTTTTTTTTGATGTGTTCATTACAATCTCTCCCATATGTTTATAACAAAAAAATAGCCACAAGAAGAGAACTCTTCTCGTGGCTATTTATTTCAAATTGTAAGTCTATTGAAATAGTAATAACACGATTAAGCTTTACTCTCTTCAAACGCTTGCGAAGTTAGCTGTCGGATTCGGACTTGAAAAGTTGCCCTACCTAAATGGATTCACCCCAAGTGCAGTGCACAAATTGGTTCCCCCGCTCGTAATTACGATTTAGCGATTATAGCAAATTTATTTTATTGATATGTTAAATAATACAAGGATTAATAAAAATGTAAAGGGGGAAATTTTAAAAAATTTTAACAAAAAATATCTTTACATGTAAAAAACATAGCCGTATAATCAAAACAGCAAAATAAATATCGGCTTAATTACGAATCAATCGTAAACGGAGGAACCAATTTTTTGGGGTTAATTCTACATGAATGTAGAAGGGATGAGAGACTCTTTCGCCATCCTACCCGACAGCTAACTTCGTAGGCTAAAGCGAAGGAGGTCAGTAGACCGCCTAATTTGAGCGGGTTTTTTATTGTCTTTTGATAATAATTTACCTGAGCAAATAAATGAGTAGGTCTTTTTATTTTGCGAAAATTTAAATAACTAATAAATGAAAATTAGAAAAGATCAGGGAGACAGAACACAAAGAGAGCATCAAGCTAGCTGGGTGTTAGGTAGACCAATGAATACTTTTCTTCAGTCATGAATTAACAAACTCTTATTTAGGATAGGCATAAAATGAAGTTTATGTTTATTTCCTATTAAGCAAAGGTTAATTGATTAGAAGATTAGTATTCATTGGTCTTTTTTAATTCTCTATAAAAATTTTTGGAAGGAGAATTGGAATGATAAATGATTTTACAATGGTAGCTTTACTATTTATTGTTTTTGCAATCTTTTGGGGTTTCACACTATTTTGTGAAAAAGCGTAAGGGGGAGTTATAAATGCTTATACCAGCAATTATCGGAATCGTTCTAATTCTATACTTAGTTTTTGTATTAATTAAACCAGAGAAATTTTAGTAATTAGTTTAAACATGTGGGAGGAGTTATGAAATGTCCATGGGAATTTTACAGGTAGTTATTACGTTACTACTGATTGTTTTATTAGTTAAGCCAGTTGGTAGCTACCTTGTTAAAGTATATGATTATGAAAAAACCGGATTAGATCGCATCTTTAGACCATTCGAAAGAATGATTTATCGATTAATTGGTATACGGGAAGAAGAGAAGATGGGTTGGAAAAAGTATGTGCTTGCGATGTTACTATTTAATTTCGTTATGCTGATAATCCTATATGCAATTTTTAGGCTCCAAAAATATTTACCGTTTAATCCAGAACATATTGCTAATATGCCATCAGCTTTAGCGTTCAATACAGCAATATCATTTATAACAAATACAAATTGGCAAGCTTATAGTGGTGAAAATGCACTTTCTTATTTTTCTCAAATGATGGCGATAACTTTCCCAATGTTTACTTCGGCTGCAACCGGCTTTGCCGTAGCAATTGCTTTTATAAGAGGATTAGTAGGACGTCAAGATAATTTAGGAAACTTTTACGTTGATTTAGTTCGCTCAATCACGCGTGTATTTTTACCTTTATCATTTATTGTAGCGTTATTCTTAGTATTCCAAGGGGTACCTCAAACTCTTCATGGTTCAGTTAGTGTAACAACTATTGAAGGAGTTAAGCAAGTTATAACTAGAGGACCAGTAGCAGCGTTAGAATCAATTAAACATATAGGGACAAATGGTGGTGGATATTTTGGAACAAATGCTGCACATCCATTTGAAAATCCGACTCCACTATCTAATTTAGTTCACATTTTATGTATGATGCTTTTACCAACTTCTCTAGTCTATGCTTTCGGTATTATGGTAAAAAACAAAAAACAAGGTTGGTCTGTGTTTGCTGCAATGGGGTTCATTTTTATCACTCTTTTAACTGTGGTATTTGTAGCCGAGTATAATGGAACACCAGCTTTACATGCATTAGGATTAAACGGAAATATGGAAGGAAAGGAAGTAAGATTTGGTTTATCAGAGTCTTCTTTATTTGCAGCTGTTACAACTGCAGCAACTACAGGATCTGTTAATGCAATGCATGACTCATTTACACCAATTGGCGGGTTAGTACCATTACTTCAGATGATGTTAAACAATGTTTTCGGTGGTAAAGGTGTAGGTTTATTAAACGGGCTACTGTACGTAATCTTAACAGTCTTTATTTGTGGATTAATGGTCGGAAGAACCCCTGAATTCTTAGGTAAGAAAATTGAAGGGAAAGAAATTAAATTAGCGTCGATTGCAATATTAATTCATCCGTTAATTATTCTAGTACCAACTGCAATTGCTCTAGCGTTTAAAGGACCTGTTTCTTCAATATTAAATCCTGGATTTCATGGTTTATCAGAAGTCATTTATGCGATGACATCAGGTGCAGCAAATAACGGTTCAGCATTTGGTGGATTAACTGCAAATACGGATTTTTATAATATTGTAATTGGGTTAGTTATGTTATTAGGCAGATATATTTCAATTATATCAATGCTAGCAATCGCTGGGTCATTTTCTACTAAGAAGATTGTTGCTACAACTTCTGGAACATTCCGAACGGATACAGCGTTATTTACAGCCATTTTAATTGCGATTATTTTAGTTGTTTGTGCATTAACGTTTTTCCCTGCACTTGCACTAGGGCCAATCGCGGAACATTTAGGAATGTTTTAATCGTATGGAGCGGTAATAGCTAAGGAGGAGAATGATCTTATGGCAATCGAAAATAAGCCAATTTCAAAAGAAATAAAAACCCAAGCTGTAATAGATTCGTTTAAAAAATTAAATCCAATGGTAATGATAAAAAATCCAGTTATGTTTGTTGTTGAGATCGGTACTTTTATTACACTAATCCTTTCAATAAAACCAGATATATTTGGTATTAGCACTGTCGGAAGAACATACAATATCGCTGTATTTTTGATCTTGCTGTTTACAGTATTATTTGCAAACTTTGCAGAGGCGCTTGCTGAAGGTAGAGGAAAAGCACAAGCAGATACATTGCGAAAAACGAAATCAGAGACTACTGCAAAATTAAGACAAAAAGATGGTTCATATACAGAAGTAGCATCAACTACACTACGTAAAGGTGATATCGTACGCGTAGATACAGGAGAAATAATTCCTTCAGATGGTGAAATAGTTGAAGGTTTAGCATCAATTGATGAATCAGCGATCACTGGTGAATCTGCGCCAGTAATTAAAGAAGCAGGTGGAGACTTTTCATCTGTAACAGGTGGAACAAGAGTAGTTTCAGATTATATTATTGTTAAAATTTTAACAGATCCGGGTGAATCATTTATTGATCGAATGATTTCATTAGTTGAAGGAGCGTCGCGTCAAAAAACACCAAATGAAATTGCGTTAACAACACTTTTAGCTGTATTAACATTAGTATTTTTAATCGTTATAATGACACTTGTTCCGATTGCAAATTACTTAAATGTTTCAATTGATGTGGCAACTTTAATTGCTTTATTAGTTTGTTTAATCCCGACAACAATTGGTGGACTACTTTCTGCAATTGGTATTGCTGGGATGAATCGTGTAACTCAATTTAATGTATTGGCAATGTCTGGTAAAGCAGTAGAAGCTGCTGGAGATATTGATACGATGATATTAGATAAAACAGGTACGATTACATTTGGGAATCGTATGGCAAGTGAGTTTATTCCAGTTAATAAAGTTTCTGAAAAAGAAATAACACTAGCTTCCTTAAAATCATCAGTGAAGGATGAAACACCAGAAGGACGGTCAGTAGTAGAGTTAGCTCATAAAAAAGGCTTTAGTTGGAACGAAATTGAGTACAAAGATGCTGAAATCATCGAATTTACTGCTGAAACTAGAATGTCAGGTTTAAATTTAAAGGATGGCACTGAAATTCGAAAAGGTGCAGTAGATGCGGTTAAAAAATATGTAATTGCTAAAGGTGGAAACATTCCAAGTGAGCTTGAAGAGAAGTCAAATATTGTAGCAAAAGCAGGGGGAACGCCACTTGCTGTAGCTATTAATGATAAAATTTACGGTATTATCTATTTGAAAGATACAGTTAAACCTGGATTAAAAGAAAGATTTGATGAATTAAGAGCTATGGGCATTAAAACGGTTATGTGTACAGGAGATAATCCTTTAACAGCGGCTACAATTGCAAGGGAAGCTGGAGTCGATGAATTCATAGCCGAAGCAAAACCTGAGGATAAAATTGCAGCAATTAAGAAAGAGCAAAATGATGGTAAGCTTGTTGCGATGACAGGCGATGGAACAAATGATGCTCCAGCATTAGCTCAGGCAGATGTAGGTTTAGCAATGAACTCTGGAACAATGGCTGCAAAAGAAGCTGCAAATATGATTGATCTAGATTCAGATCCTACGAAATTGCTTTCCGTTATTGCAATCGGTAAGCAATTGTTGATTACAAGAGGTTCGTTAACGACATTTTCAATTGCAAATGATATAGCAAAATACTTTGCGATAATTCCAGCTTTATTTATTATGGCAATACCGCAATTAGAATATCTTAACATAATGGGATTGAATTCACCTAAATCTGCAATCCTTTCAGCATTAATATTTAACGCAATTATTATTCCTCTCCTCATTCCAGTTGCAATGAAGGGTGCGAAATATAAACCAATGGGTGCGAATAAACTCTTATCAAGAAACTTATTTATTTATGGTTTTGGCGGAGTAGTTGCTCCATTCATCGGAATAAAAATAATTGATATGATTGTATCCACATTGCATTTTGTGTAATACATGAGAATGGAGGATTTAATTTGAAATCACTAATAGTTGCGATTAGAGCATCAATCGTCTTGTTATTAATCTGTGGATTAGCATATCCACTTGCAACAACAGGTGTTGCGCAAGTTATTTTTCCGAAACAAGCAGAAGGCAGTTTAGTTAAAACGAACGGAAAAGTAATTGGGTCTGAATTAATAGCGCAGGAATTTAAAGGCCCTGACTGGTTCCATTCTAGAGCTTCTGCAGCTAATTATGACCCAACTGCATCTACTGCAACTAATGCGGCAGTTGCTTCAAAAGAATATGTTAATGCGACAAAAGATAAAATAAATGAATTAAGAAAAGAAAATAATGGACTTGGAAAAGAGATTCCAGCTGATCTAGTTACAACATCTGGTTCAGGATTTGACCCAGATTTATCACCTGAAGCTGTCAAAGCACAAGTACCTCGTATTGCAAAGGCAACGGGTATTTCAGAAGATAAATTAGTCTCGCTAATAAATAACCATACGAAAAGTCGCCAATTAGGAATATTTGGTGAGCCACGTGTGAATATACTAGAATTAAACTTAGATTTACAGAAATTAAGATAAAAGGGGAGAGGGATTCTCTCCTTTTTCCTTATGTAGAAAGAAAGGAGGAAAAAAATTGAGTGATAACCAGTTTCGTCGAAAAACACCTGAAGAATTACTTCATTCAATCCAAAAAATTAAAAAGGGTAGACTTAAGATTATCATTGGTACAGTGAGCGGTTCTGGAAAAACGTATCATATGCTACAAGAAGGAAATGTTTTAAAAGAACGTGGTATTGATGTTGTAATTGGATTGATTAGTGAAACAAACAGACAAAAGACAATTGAACAAATTGGCTGTTTGGAGAAAATGCCTTCTATAAGATGGGAAGAAAATGGAATAGAAAAACAAGATCTTGATATTGACTCCATTATGAATCGAAATCCAGAAGTAGTTTTAGTTGATGAATTAGCACATCAAAATCGTCCAGGTGCTATGTTTCCTACTCGTTTAGATGATATAAATTATTTAATTTCAAAAAATATAAGCGTTATTACGACAATGAATATATACGAAATAAAAGAAGTTCATGAGGAAGCGGATAAGTTAACAGGGAATAAAGTAAAAGTAGATGTATTTTTGCCGGAAGAAACGTTGGCAATAGCTGATGATTTAAAGTTACTTGATGTAACACCTGAAGTTATTTTAAAAAGATCACGTGAAGACGATTTCTATAATGAAGAAGATAATGTGAACCGATATCTGTTCTATCATCGAAGTAATCTTGCTGTCCTACGTGAACTTGCTTTACGTTTCTTAGCTGGTGAAGTGAACGATGCCCTTGATGAATATCGTGAAAAACATGGTATGGTAGGTCCATCAGGAGCTTCGGAAAAGATTTTAGTTACCGTACAATATCATTGGAATGGATCAATTTTAGTCCGAAGGGGACAACAAATTTCCAAAAGATTAGGTGGCGATTTACATGTAGTCTGTTTTCGGCCACCTAATAAAAAATTTTCGAATGACGAATTAACTTTTAAGCGCTCAATTATAAAACTTGTTGAAAAAGTCGGTGGGAATTTTGAAGAGTTACCATTGAATAACGATTCAATTGCAAGTGAAATTGTGGATTATTCTATTAAAAGTAATATAACGAGCATCGTATTAGGACAATCAAAACGAACGCGTTGGGAAGAAATTGTTTCTGGATCTATCGTTAACAAAATTTTAAGAAAAACGAAAAATATAGATGTATTTATCGTTGCTGATCGTGCAGAAAAAGATGGAGAAAGAGTAATACCAACAATGCAAGTAAATAAGGAGGAATTAAATCCTTATCGTCGTTTAAGCGCTCAAGAACTTGCGCAAGAAATACATAAAATTAAACGTGGTACTTTAAAAGTATATATTGGTGCAGCTCCTGGAGTTGGAAAAACGTATACGATGTTAAGGGAAGCAAATGAGCTGAAGAAAACAGGGATTGATATTGTTATTGGATTACTAGAAACGCATGGACGAAAAGAAACAATTGAAAGAGTAGGGGAGTTAGAAATCGTTCCTCGGATAAAAATAGCATATAAAGGTACGACACTGGAAGAAATGGATACTGAGTCTATAATAAAAAGGAATCCAGAGGTTGTTTTAATTGATGAGCTGGCACATACAAATGTCCCAGGAAGTAAGTTTTATAAAAGATATGAGGATGTAGAAGAAATTCTAAATGCAGGTATTTCAGTCATTTCTACTATGAATATACAACATTTAGAAAGCTTAAATGATAGTGTTGAACAAATTACAGGTGTTAAAGTAAGAGAAACTGTTCCAGATCATTTTCTTAGAGATGCTAATGAAATAGAATTGATCGATATTTCTCCAAAAGCATTAAGAGAAAGAATGAGAGAAGGAAGAATTTACGCACCTATTAAAATCGAACAATCTTTAAGTAATTTCTTTAAAACTGGTAATTTGATAGCTTTGAGAGAACTAGCCTTAAGGGAAGTAGCAGATGATGTAGATGAACGACTTGAGGCATGGGAAAGAGATTTAACATTACGTGGACCTTGGAGGCAGGAAGAAGTCATTTTTGTTTGCGTAAATCTAAAATCAAATAGCGAGAGGTTAGTTCGGAGAGGGTTCCGGATCGCTTATCGATTAAAAGCGACTTTATATGTAGCCTATGTAAAACATCAGAATAACTTATCAGAAGAAGAAAGCCAGTCTTTAAAAAAAATTAAAGAAATGACTGAACGTCTTGGCGGTACATTTGAATTGTATGAGGCACCCGATCGACGCCTTATCTTTATTGAGTTAGTTAAAAAGATTAGTGAAAAAAAGACTACGCATGTCATTATGGGGCAGTCTGCTCGTACTCGATGGGAAGAAATTAAAACTGGTTCAATTGTTCAAAAATTTTTAAGAGAGTTACGTCACCTAGATGTTTTAGTTGTAGCTGACCAACCTAATAAACAAGTATAAATTGATTAATTGGTAGATTAATTTATTGTAAACTACGTAGGAGCTGAATCATCAGCTCTCAGACTGCCCGCCAAACGCTCGCTTTCTTCGTTGCTTCGCCTGTCTACGGTGCTCATTACCGTTTGGGGTAAATCCGCTCCTCGCCAGGCTTCGCGCCTCGAAAGACAAGCGTTTTCAATCAGTCTGATAATCAGATAAATAGGACTTTGTCTACACACT
>NZ_NCTA01000045.1 GCF_002156865.1 Gottfriedia luciferensis
GAAAACGCTTGTCTTTCGAGGCGCGAAGCCTGATAAGGAGCGGCGTTACCCATATTCGGTAATGAGTACCGCTCAGCAGGCGAAACACCGAAGAAAGCGAGCGTTTGGCGGGCAGTCTGAAAGGATGCTTCTTCATGAAGCATCCTTTCAGACTTATGCTAAAGTTGCATTCTTTTTTATTTTACCAATTGGTTTTACTGCTTCTACTAATGCTTGATTTAACTCAGTAGTGTATCTTGCTTTTTGCTCTTTACTCCACTTTAGCTTTATTGACATAAATTCAATTACTGCGTCTTTCCATTCATATACCCAATGAATATTAAAGAACAATGCACCAGTACGGCGTATAAAAAAGTCGATTGGTTTTACAACCATCTCAAAGTCTATTGCATATACAAGTGGTACAAAGACATCTATAGGCAAATTATATTGTTTTGCTTCCATTTTATGTTGACTTGCTAACTGAAATAGCAGATCAACATTGGATCCATAAAATTTTGTAAAACGTTCAGCTTGATCTTTTGACAAATCATACTTAATTCCTTCTTTGGTCTTTTCAGAAATATATTTAGAAAATTGGGATGCTCCACCTACATGCCCACCAGAGATAGGCATATGTTTTGTCTTACTTTTTATATAGTTACCATTGTAGCCTTCCTTTTTTAGTAATTCAGTTACATAGTCGATCACCGTTTCGGCCATTTTACGATATCCGGTTAACTTTCCACCAGCAATCGTAATTAAACCAGAGTTTGAAGTCCAAATTTCATCTTTACGTGAAATTTCGGATGCACTTTTCCCTTCTTCATATATTAAAGGACGTACTCCTGCCCAACTTGATTCGATATCCGTTTTCGAGATGTTTACTGTTGGAAACATATAATTGATTGCATTGATAATATAGTTGCAATCTTCATTCGTCATTTGTGGTTTTGTAGCATCTTCATTATAAAATGTATCTGTTGTACCTACATATGTCTTTCCATCTCGAGGAATCGCAAATACCATACGCCCATCTGGTGTATCAAAATAAATTGCTTGACCGAGTGGGAATCGACTATGATCAATCACTAAATGGACACCTTTAGATAGCTGTAATACTTTACCTCTCTTTGAATGATCCATTTCACGTAGTGAGTCAACCCACGGTCCCGCTGCATTTACAATTTTTTTACCGTATACTTCATACACTTCTCCGTCTAATAAATCAACGACAATTACACCACAAACTTTACCGTCTTTATATAAGAAACCATCCACTTTCGCATAGTTCACTGCTTTTGCCCCATGAGCAATCGCTTCTTTCATTACTTCAATTGTTAGCCTAGCATCATCTGTGCGGTACTCTACGTAGTATCCGCCACCTTTTAACCCATCTTGTTTTACAAGTGGCTCTTTTTCGATCGTTTGTTCACGGTTAAACATTTTTCTACGTTCACTTCTTTTTACACCTGCAAGAAAATCATAAACTCTTAATCCTATTGATGTACTAAATGCACCAAATGTACCACCTTTATGAAAAGGTAATAACATCCACTCAGGAGTTGTTACGTGTGGACCATTTTCGTAAACAATGGCACGTTCTTTCCCAACTTCTGCTACCATTTTTACTTCTAATTGTTTTAAGTATCGTAATCCACCATGTACAAGCTTAGTTGAACGACTCGATGTACCTGCTGCAAAGTCTTGCATTTCAATTACGATTGTTGATAATCCACGTGTAGTAGCATCTAAAGCAATACCCGCTCCAGTAATACCTCCACCGATTACGATCACATCTAATTCTGTTTTATTTACTGTTTTTAAGACATCTTTTCGTAGTGTACCTGAAAATTTCATGGTTTCTCCTCCTTAAATACGAAAAAAGAGACCACAAACATCACTATAGACATTCTTCTATAGCGTGTTGTGGTCTCTCTAAATCTCCTACCGATATATTAACTTGTTTTTATTCTAACACTATACTATGTTATTTAAAAGCTTTTGTTGCTTCAATTGCTTTTTTCCAACCACTGTATAGTTCTTCTCTTTTTTCATCTTGCATTTCTGGTTTAAATCTTTTATCCATATTCCATTGTTTTGAGATTGTTTCTTGATTTTCCCAATACCCAACAGCTAAACCAGCTAAATAAGCTGCTCCTAAAGCGGTTGTTTCATTTACTTCAGGACGTTCAACTGGAACATCTAATAAATCACTTTGGAATTGCATTAAGAAATTGTTCTTAACTGCTCCTCCATCCACGCGTAATGTTTTTAGTTCAATACCAGAATCAGCTTCCATTGCACATAAAACGTCTTTTGTTTGGTATGCTAACGCTTCCAGTGTTGCACGAATAAAATGTTCCTTCGTTGTTCCACGAGTTAATCCGAATACTGCTCCACGCACTTCACTATCCCAATAAGGAGTACCTAGACCAACAAATGCAGGTACGATATAAACCCCATCCGTCGATTCAACTCTTGTTGCATACTCCTCACTTTTACTAGCATCCTTAAACATACGCATTCCATCACGTAACCATTGAATAGCAGAACCGGCAACGAAAATACTTCCTTCTAATGCATATTCAACTTTTCCATTTAGGCCCCATGCAATTGTTGTTAATAAGCCATGGTTAGATTTCACCGCTTTTTCACCAGTATTCATTAACATAAAACAACCAGTACCGTAAGTGTTTTTAGCCATTCCTTCGCCAAAGCAAGCTTGACCAAATAACGCAGCTTGTTGGTCACCAGCTATCCCTGCAATCGGTACATTTTGACCAAAGAAATGGTAGTCAACAGTATGACCATATACTTCAGAAGATGATCTTACCTCTGGAAGCATATTTTTAGGTACCGTTAACATTTCAAGTAGTTCTTCATCCCATCTTAATTCATGAATGTTATACATTAATGTACGCGATGCATTTGAATAATCCGTAACATGTACATTGCCTCCAGATAATTTCCAAACAAGCCATGTATCAATTGTTCCAAATAACAATTCACCACGATTTGCTTTCTCTCTTGCACCTTCAACATTATCTAAAATCCACTTAACTTTTGTTCCAGAGAAATAGGCATCAATTAAAAGACCTGTTTTTTCATGAACAATCTCTCCATAGCCTTTTTCTTTTAAATCATCACATATCTCACTCGTTTGACGTGACTGCCATACGATTGCATTATAGATTGGTTTTCCAGTTGTTTTGTCCCACACAACTGTTGTTTCACGTTGATTAGTAATTCCTATACCTGCAACTTGCTCAGGTTTTACATCTGCTTCACTTAAGCAAGTAGCAATAACAGCTAAAATTGATCCCCAAATTTCTTGTGCATTATGCTCAACCCAGCCTGGCTTTGGAAAATGCTGCGTAAATTCTTTTTGTGCAACATGTACTATTTTGCCATCTTTATTAAATAAAATTGCACGAGAACTTGTTGTACCTTGGTCTAAAGAAAGAATGTATTTATTCATAATCGTCCCATCTCCTCATTAAGCTACTACTTTTCTATTATTTGTATGACTTTGACTCTTTTTACTTGTCATATAAGAAACTATTAAAATACCCACTGTTACAATTCCTACATAAATAATTGCAGAGTTATGCTTTCCTTCAAAAATAATTTGGTAGAATAATCCTGCAAGTGACCCTCCTAATATTGGCCCAACAACTGGAATCCAAGCATATTTCCAATTCGAACCGCCCTTACCAGGAATAGGTAGTAAAAAGTGTGCAATGCGAGGTCCTAAATCACGCGCTGGATTAATTGCATAACCAGTTGTCCCACCTAATGATAAACCAATGCTGACAATTAAGAAACCTACGATAAAAGGGTTTAAACCGTCTGCAAATTTATTTGAACCAATAGCTAAAATACCAAACACTAAAATGAACGTTCCAATCAATTCACTTAAAAGATTTGCAAATGTATTAGGTATCGCAGGACCAGTTGCAAATACACCTAATTTTGTTCCAGGATCTTCTGTTTCTTTCCAATGCGGTAGGTAATGTAAATAAACAATTGTTGCTCCAATCATAGCACCAATCATTTGTGCTCCAATGTATTCAGGTACTTTACTCCATGGAAATGAGCCTTTAAAAGCTAAACCTAATGTAACAGCTGGATTTAAATGAGCTCCGCTAATACTTCCTACTGCATAAACAGACATTGCAACTGCTAAACCCCATCCAAGAGTTATTACGATCCAACCTGAATCCTTAGCAAAAGATTTTTTCAAACTTACACCTGCACAGACTCCTCCACCTAAAACAATTAGCAAAGCAGTTCCAATTAATTCCCCTAAAAATGCTGACATAATTTCACTCCATCCACATTCAGTTTAAAATTAAGTTTTTTCGTGATCGATCATAAATCGAATGGCCATTCTTTTTAATAAAAGCTCTGTTAAAATAAGCTGTTGATTTAATGAAAAGTAGTATTGAGATAATGAGCATGATATTAGTGCATAGCAACCTATTTAACTGAGCCAAAAAACAAAAAGACCCACAATCAATCAGTTTCTATTAATAAATAGAAACAATTAATTGTGGATCTCTTCATTTCTCCGTCACGTTTATTAACTTGTCTTTTATGCTAACCCCAATTGAAAGCGGTGTCAACAAGATTTTTCACATTTTTGCCATTATTTTAGAAATTTTTTCCATAAGTCTTTATCCGATGTGGTAATTGCTGTAGCACCAGCATTTAAAGCCGCATCTACCTCTTCAATAGTTCGAATAAATCCGCCAGCTAAAATAGGTATACCAGTTCTTTCTTTTACCTCTGCAATAACATTCGTAAGTGCTCCTGGTAACACCTCTATGTAATCAGGTTTTGTTTTTTCTAATAACAATAAACTTTTTTCCATGGCTCCAGAATCAATCAAAAAGATTCGTTGGATGGCAATAACCCCTTTTTGCTTAGCCTTTAAAATTACATTGGATTTTGTAGAAAGCAATCCATCTGGTTTGTATTCTTGACAAAGAAATTCCGCTGCATGCCCATCGCTTTGTAAACCATGTATCAGGTCGACGTGTAAAAATACTTTCTTTCCATGTTGCTTAGCAAGAGAAACTACACTTCTCAATTGCCCGATATGAATATCTAAAATAACAATATATTTATACGAAGTAGTTAATAATTTCTCTAAATCCTTTATTTTCCTAACCGCTGGTAGAATTTTTTGCTCGTGAAAATCCATCAATAATACCCCTATAAAATTTAATACTTTTATAGTACACAATATATAAAAAAAAGTCTGTACAATGAAAGAATTTTCTTGTACAGACTTTTTTTTAATTTAATTTCTACTCTCTGAACTTCGCTAGGAATAAGATGAATACTACAAACAACACATACATAACAGGATGAATTTTTTTCGCTTTTCCAGCAGCAAGCATTGAAATTGGATAGAATATGAATCCAACTGCGATACCTGTTGCGATACTATAAGTTAATGGCATTGCGATAATTGTAAAAAATGCAGGAACAGCAATCTCAAACTTTTTCCAATCGATTTGACCAATAGATGAAACCATCAAAACTCCGACTACGATCAATGCAGGTGAAGTTACCGCTGCAGTTACTACACCTAACAGTGGAGCGAAGAATAATGCTAATAAGAATAAGATTCCAGTAATTACTGCAGAGAATCCAGTGCGTCCGCCAGCAGCAACACCAGCAGTTGACTCGATATATGAAGTAGTCGTGCTTGTACCAAGAGTTGAACCAACTACTACAGCTGTAGCATCAACCATTAGCGCTTTTCCAGCTCTTTCAAGCTTGTTTTCTTTTAATAAACCTGCTTGATTCGCAACAGCAACTAATGTACCAGTCGCATCAAAGAAATCTACAATAAAGAAAGTTAAAACTACAGCAAACATTTTACCTGAAGAAAAAACATCTGGAATATGTTTAATTGCTTCACCGAATGTTGGAGCTATACTTGGAACTGGTCCTACAACTGAAGACGGTAAATCGATAATTCCGAAAATCATTCCAGCGATAGCAGTGATAATCATACCTAAAAATACGCCAGCTTTAATTTTTCTAGCCATTAAAACAACTGTGATTACTAATCCAAAAATCGTTAATAATACAGCAGGTTCATTTAATTTACCAAGAGAAACAAATGTAGCTGGATTACTTACAATAATACCTGAATTTTTTAAACCAACAAATGTAATAAAGAAACCAATACCACTACCAATTGCTAATTTCAACTCAATTGGAATTGCATTTATAATTTGTTCACGAAGACCTGTTAATGAAAGAATAATAAAGATAATACCTGATACAAATACTCCAGCAAGTGCTGTTTGCCAAGGAATACCCATTCCTAAAACAACATTAAATGCGAAGAATGCATTTAATCCCATCCCTGGTGCTAAAGCAATCGGATATTTAGCATAAATCCCCATCAAAATGGAACCGTAAGCTGCTGCTAAAGATGTTGCAACAAAGATCGCTTCTTTATTCATTCTTAACGCTTCTGGGAAATCTTTTATGTCTGATAAAGATAAAATTGATGGATTTACGAACAATATATAAGCCATTGCTAAGAATGTTGTTAATCCAGCAATTGTTTCTTGACGATATGATGTGCCTAACTTGTTGAACTCAAAATAATTACTGATGCGTTCTTTCATGTGATCCTCCTAAGTTTAAAGTCTTAAAAGTCGGTCTCTATTGTATAAAATAGAAAAGGCACTTTTACACAATGGTAAAAGCGCCTATCACGAGCAGTTTCATTCCGTTTATTACTAACCCTATAATAGTAGAATAATAACAAAATAATAGGTTAATAATTAACAGAAATCATTACTTCGTAGTCCGCCATTTACGGTGGCGGGTAGAGACGCTAGTCCATATTCACTAGCTTATACGACAAGTTATGACAAATTATTTATTTAATTTACATCCTTATCTTACAATTAGATTTTGTTAATGTCAATAAAAAAAACGAACATTTTTTATAAAATGTTCGTTTTCGTTCGTTTTTTCCATTTTTTAGTTTATTCCCACTCAATTGTTGCAGGTGGCTTACTAGTTACATCATAAACGATACGGTTTACGTGTTTTACTTCATTTACAATACGAGTTGAGATTTTTTGAAGGACATCCCATGGGATACGTGCCCAGTCAGCAGTCATTCCATCAATAGAAGTAACTGCACGAATACCAACTGTGTAATCATAAGTACGTTCGTCACCCATTACACCAACACTACGGATGTCAGGTAATACTGTGAAATATTGCCAAATTTCTTTATCTAAACCAGCTAAAGCAATTTCTTCACGTAAAATCGCATCTGATTCACGAACAATTTCAAGTTTTTGATCAGTGATTTCGCCTAATACACGAATACCTAGACCTGGTCCTGGGAATGGTTGTCTCCATACGATTGCATCAGGAATACCTAGTTCACTTCCAACTGCACGTACTTCGTCTTTAAATAATGTATTTAAAGGCTCGATTAACGTGAATTGCATGTCTTCTGGTAATCCACCAACATTATGATGTGATTTGATTGTTTGAGCTGTTGCAGTACCGCTCTCAATAATATCTGTATAAAGTGTTCCTTGAGCTAAGAAGTCCATACCTTCTAACTTAGCTGCTTCATCATCGAATACATAGATGAATTCATTACCGATAATCTTACGTTTTTCTTCTGGGTCAGAAACGCCAGCTAGTTTGCTTAAGAAACGCTCTTTAGCGTCTACTTTAATTACATTCATGTTGAAGCCTTCGCTAAACGTCTTCATAACGCCTTCAGCTTCATCTTTACGTAATAAACCATGATCAACGAAGATACATGTTAATTGATCTCCAATTGCTTTGTGAATTAATACAGCAACTACTGAAGAATCTACTCCACCACTTAGTGCGCAAAGTACTTTTTTGTCGCCAACTGTTTTACGAATATTTTCTAGTTCAACTTCAATATAGTTTTTCATTGACCAGTTCGCTTCACATTCACAAATATTGAATACGAAATTCTTTAATAGATCATTTCCGTATTCAGAATGACGAACCTCTGGATGGAATTGTACACCATACATTTTTTTAGCTTCATTACTCATTGAAGCGATTGGACATGAAGCACTTGTTGCATCTACAACAAATCCTTCTGGTTGTTGAGTTACTTTATCGCCATGGCTCATCCAAACTACGTGGTCTGAAGGTAGGTCTTTTAATAATGCTGAAGGATTTTGAATGTTTAATTCAGCTTTTCCGTATTCACGTTGGTCAGCTCTAGCAACAGTTCCACCAAAATGATGCGTCATTAACTGCATTCCGTAACAAATTCCTAAAATTGGAATATTTAAATCAAAAATAGCTTCGTCACAGAAAAATGCATTTTCTCCATATACACTGTTAGGTCCACCAGAGAAAACAATCCCTTTAGCGCCCATTTGTTTAATTTCCTCAGCAGTGATTGTATGAGGACGTAATTCACTATAAACGCCGAACTCACGGATACGGCGGGCAATAAGTTGGTTATATTGACTTCCAAAATCTAATACCACAATTGTGTCATGTTGTTGCAAAGCGGTCACCTCATCTATAGTTATTGAATTAACGTATCAGTTGTACTGATACTATTTTTCCCAAAATAAACAAAAAAAAGCCGATTTTCTCCTATAATAAATACGTAAATACGTATAAGAAGGCAGAAAATCAGACTTGATAAAAAAGTCAGGCTGCCTTCATAGTCAGGGCATGTTACGGCACCCCGGTAGAGACTCTCGACCCATATTGTCGAGGATATATGAAGAATAATGACGAATATTGTATTATTGTCTCATTCTAACACGTATAATTTTTCGGTCAAGTTATTTCATCGCATTAAAAAAAAATTATTTTTTTAAAATCATTATATCTTGAAATGAGTAAGATTATAGTGTAAAGTTTAACTAACGAACGGTAGGTAGTTTGGGATTTGTTAACTAGTTTACCTTTTTAGAATTCTAAAAAAAGATTGGTTATAACCAATGGCTCCTTATCCAAATTAAGGAGGAATTACGAAAAAGGTTCAAGACAACTTGAACACTTTTTTTATTGTTCAGTCACTAAGGAGGGAGTGTTATTTTATGAGTTGGATCTATTTAATCATTGCAGGGATATCTGAAATCGCATGGGCATTCGGTCTTAAATACTCAGAAGGTTTTACAAATATAATGCCTACAATTTTTACAATAGCTGGGATTATATTCAGCTTTTATTTATTTTCAAAATCAATTAGAGATATACCGATTGGAACAGCCTATGCGGTATTTACGGGTATCGGTGCTGCTGGGACAGTTATTATAGGAATGCTATTTTTAAATGAAACAGCTTCATTATTAAAAATCATTTTAGTTTTAATCCTTTTATCAGGAATTATTGGCCTAAAATTATCGTCAAACGATAAAGAAGAAGATAAAGGAGGTGCTGCATAAAATGGAATGGTTATATTTATTTATAGCAGGTATAGGTGAAGTAGGATTTGTAATCTTTATGAAGCTATCAAATAATTTTAAAAAGCTTACTTACTCTATTTTGTGTATCGCATCTGGATGTATAAGCTTTTTCTTACTATCAATCGCTTTAAAAGTTATCCCAGTCGGTACTGGTTATACCATTTGGACTGGAATAGGTGCCGCTGGCTCTGTATTAATTGGAATGATGTTTTTTAATGAATCACGTGATTGGAAAAGATTGTTCTTTATCACATTAGTCATCGGTTCAGTTATTGGATTAAAAATCATATCTCCTCACTAGTATAAAAAATCCCTAATTCATTGAGAAATAGGGATTTTTTGTTTTATGAATGAATTTATCGTTTATTACCATTTATTAAAACAACTTACTCCAAGTAGCCTTACCAACAATACCATCAACAGCTAGTCCACTACTTTCTTGATATTGTTTAACCGCTCTTTCGGTAATCGGTCCAAAAATTCCATCTGTTGTTACATTAAGTTTTTGTTGTACCTTTTTCACAGAGTCACCTTTTGAACCTGCTTTTAATATGCCAGGGTAAGGTATTTCATTTTGCGGATTTTTTATCGGAGGATTTAATATCGCATTAACTTGTTCTTTAAACTCGTTAAAACGTTCAAGATGGTCAACGAAGGGTTTTGGACAAGGTTTATGAGTAATATCATAGTGTCTGACTATATCATTTGCATTTAACTTAAACATTTTACATAACTCAGCAATTACTTTAACAGTACGGGAAATTGTTGCTTGTGAAATAGTTCCGTCTTTTTCCACACACATTTCAACACCTATAGAAAGTTTATTTGCATTTGGTTCTAATTCAGGTATGCCTCTGTATACTGTTCCACTACTATTTCGTTCATAATGATCATTCGCATGATAAGCGACCTCATCTAAAGGGATTATACAAATCGCTTCTTTGCCATCTACAAATATATGAGCTGATGCATACGTTTTATTCTTTATAGCATTACCATTAAAATATCTTTGATGACTTTCCGCACTCGCCCCCGGATTAGCTGTCCAATGTAGTACAATTTTTCTAACTTCTTTTAATTTTATTGATGGCCTAGTATATTTGTTCATCGAAATAAAGTTATTTCTCCATGCCGTCAATTTTAACTCTCCCTTCAATATTTAAACATGTCCGATTTCCATGCACTCTTTTGCCTTCTTGGACATGCATACTAATAAAATATTCGGAAAGGATAAAATCGTTACAAAAAAAGAAAACTCGCCGATTGGCGAGACAGAGGTTCGTTACACTTATACTTAATCCCTAAAATTGGCAACTACGTCATGTTTTCTACACTGCTGCAAATTAATACTTTCTTAATGTAATAAAAGAAGGAGAGTTTTATCTCCCCTTAGAATTTATTATGTAAATTATTTATTTTTAAGTGGCTTAACATAAATTGCTTGTGATGAGTTTACGGATATACATCCTTCTAAATCCTTTTCATTTAAAAGACCCAAATTTATTGCGGATTTTATCTTATCCCCATCAGGCTTTTTAACAATTTGGATTAGGTCAGATAAATTTAATTCTTCTAATTTATTAACTGTCATCTCTTCATCGTATTTCTCTTTTTTTCTTATGATTCGCTCTAGCTTTAAGTTATTAAGAATTAGTTCGCCTTTTTCGTACTCACCTACCTGGTGATCAAAAAAACCATGAAAAACCTTTTGTAATTCATCAAGTTGATTTTCGATTTCCTTCTTTTTTTGACTCAAATCATAGTATTCATTTAACATAGGTTCCGTAATTTTATAATTATTTTTTCTCCCCATTCCTAATCACCACTTTTCATAAGAAGTTATTTTATCTTATTGAGAAATAAGACAAGTTATGACTTGAAATATAGAAGAAATAAAAGTAAATTAACAAGTGGAAGCTAAATTAAAAGATCGACTACGCTTGATATTTTCTAAATATCAAACTTTATAAAAAAGAAAGGAATCTTGATTATGTTGAAGAGCAACAATCATGATAGCGAATTAAAAAATGTTTATTGAACCGATGCTATTACAAAATGCTGATAAACCGTTTGACTCTAATCATCATTATTTTGAATTGAAATCAAATGGTGTTCGTATGATGCTTGAAAGGCAAAATGGAAAGAATAAACTTTTTAATCGAAATGGTACAGAGATAACGGAAAGAATTCCTGAACTCGACAATATCGATTTAGATGATTGTTACTTAGACGGTGAATTAGTTTGTTATATTGATGGCAAAGAAGACTTTGAGGCAGTTACAAATCGAGTAAGTTTGATACAAGATAATAAAATATTACAAGGAAGCAAACAGTTTCCTTTAACTTTTGTCGTATTTGATATTTTACGTCATCAAAATAACAACTTAATGAAAGAACCATTATGGTATAGAAAAAAAATTCTTTCAGAAACACTAGTTGATCAACAATCAATCAAAAAAAGTTTTTTTATTGAATCTGAAGGTAAAATGTTTTTTGAACAAATAAAAACTCTAGGGTTAGAAGGTATCGTTGCAAAATCCAAAGATTCTACATATATACCAGCACATCGATCACTGAATTGGTTAAAAATAATTAACTGGAGATACGATAGCTACTTTATTACAGGCTATAAAAAACAAGGAATGGGATTATTAATCTCAGAATTGAAAAATAATGAATATGTAAATGTAGGAATTGTCGAGTTCGGAATGAATACTGGGCAGAAAAAAGCATTTTTTAGTATTACAAAACATATCAAAACGAACGAAGATAAAAATTATGTATATGTCGAGCCTTTTGTTCGATGTATGATAAAAAGTAGAGGGCAATTAAATAACGGAGAATTAATTGATCCAACATTTCATGACTTTATCGTTTAGTAAAAATATCTATCTAAAAAGTTCACAAATATTCCCCTTTAAAGTAACAGGTATTTGAATGGTTATTCCATTATTTCCTTACTTGAAGGGGATATTTTTTTACAGATATCTATTTATATATAAGCCATAACAAGAATAACCAAAAAGGTAGAGAAAACAGTAGACCAAAAAGGCATCCCCTATATAAACCAATATTCATCTAAATCATCCTTAAAATTAATTATTAATTACTATAATTGCAACCCTATTTATTTTATTCATCGGAGATTTTCTGCATAATTCAAATGGAATATTCATTAAATATTTTTCTATTAGTAGGTAAAATATACAATTTTAAATGATATTTGGTCAATATTGTTGTGTGCTAATTTGTTCTATAAGGATTTCTTTTTTTATTGTATGTAAAAAATGTTGATTTCCGTTACAAGATGCTCGCTTTCTTAAGAGCAGGAACAAGGAAAAGCAGGAGAAGGGAGAAAAAGAGATGTCCTTTAGTTTTCCTGCCTTTCCTGATCTTAACTTGTCTCACCCTTCCCGATACTCTCATAGGAGTCTCGCACCTTCCACTCCAATCAATATCTATAAATACTCTATACTATTAATTTAATAAAACATTTTTTGAAAATGTCTTTTGTAAAATATAAACAATTAACATAAAAAAAGACTTTAAATTAAGAGTGTAAATGGTAAAAATAATCTTTTATATTCCATTTACAAAAGAAAAAACCCTTGAAATTTCAAGGGTTTTTTACTTCTTTATTACATCATGCCGCCCATGCCCATGCCGCCCATGTCAGGCATTGCTGGAGCATTTTTCTCAGGTAGGTCAGCTACTACTGCTTCTGTTGTTAAGAACATTGCAGAAACAGATGCTGCATTTTGAAGTGCAGAACGAGTAACTTTAGTTGGATCAACGATACCTTCTTCGATCATGTTTACCCATTGACCGTTAGCAGCATTGAAACCAACGCCTACTTCAGCACTCTTTAATTTCTCGATAATTACTGATCCTTCTAAACCAGCATTTGTTGCGATTTGGCGAACTGGAGCTTCAAGTGCACGTAATACGATGTTGATACCTGTTGCTACATCACCTTCTGCTTCGATAGAAGCTACTTTATTGAATACGCTCATTAATGCAGTACCACCACCAGCTACAATACCTTCTTCAACTGCAGCACGTGTAGAGTTTAATGCATCTTCAATACGTAATTTGCGTTCTTTTAATTCAGTTTCAGTTGCAGCACCAACTTTAATTACTGCTACACCGCCAGCTAATTTAGCTAAACGCTCTTGTAATTTTTCGCGATCGAATTCAGAAGTAGTTTCTTCTAATTGAGCACGAATTACACCAATACGACGTTGGATCGCTTCAGTTTCACCAGCACCTTCAACGATTGTAGTGTTTTCTTTTGTTACTACAACTTTAGAAGCACGACCTAATTGAGCGATACTAGTTGTTTTAAGATCTAATCCTAATTCTTCTGTAATCACTTCACCGCCAGTTAAGATAGCGATATCTTCTAGCATTGCTTTACGACGGTCACCAAAACCAGGAGCTTTTACAGTTACAGCATTGAATGTACCACGTAATTTGTTTACGATGATTGTTGCTTGTGCTTCACCTTCAACATCCTCAGCAATGATTAAAAGTGGCTTACCTTGTTGAACAACTTGCTCAAGTACTGGTAAGATTTCTTGGATATTTGTTACTTTTTTATCTGTAATTAAAATGTATGGGTTTTCTAATTCAGCAACCATTTTCTCTGAATTTGTTACCATATATGGTGAAGAGTATCCACGGTCAAATTGCATACCTTCTACTACTTCTAATTCAGTTGTGAAACCTTTTGATTCTTCAAGTGTAATTACACCATCGTTACCAACGCGTTCCATAGCTTCAGCAATTAATTGTCCAACTTCTGGATCTGCTGAAGAAATTGCAGCAACTTGTGCAATTGACTCTTTACCTTCGATTGGTTTAGAGATTGCTTTTAATTCTTCGATTGCTACAGCAACTGCTTTTTCGATACCTTTACGGATACCCATTGGATTAGCTCCAGCAGTTACGTTTTTAAGACCTTCACGGATCATAGCTTGCGCTAAAACTGTTGCAGTAGTTGTACCGTCCCCAGCAATTTCGTTCGTTTTGCTAGCAACTTCTGCTACTAATTTTGCACCCATGTTTTCGAATGCATCTTCTAATTCGATTTCTTTTGCGATCGTAACACCATCATTTGTAATTAATGGAGAACCGAATTTTTTCTCAAGAACTACGTTACGTCCTTTTGGTCCTAAAGTTACTTTTACAGCATCAGCTAAAGCGTCTACACCACGTAGCATTGCGCGACGTGCTTCTTCACCAAACTTAATGTCCTTTGCCATCTAAATGACCTCCTTAAAATTTAAAAATCATTTTTTTATTTAAGTATTTTTATTTTATTAGCCTATGATTGCAAGAATATCGTTTTCACGAAGTACTAAGTATTCAGTACCACCATACTTAACTTCTGTACCAGAGTATTTAGAGAAGATAATGCGGTCACCTACAGATACTTCTAAAGCAACGCGCTCACCATTTTCAAGTACTCGGCCAGTACCTACTGCAACAACTTTGCCTTCTTGTGGCTTTTCTTGTGCACTACCTGGTAACACGATACCACTAGCAGTTTTTTCTTCAGACTCAACAAGCTCAATTACAACACGATCACCTAATGGCTTTAACATGCGTAATACCTCCTCAATAATCTAATCATTATTTTTTAGCACTCATTAATATTGAGTGCTAACACAATTAATAGTTTAAATAATATCAAAACATTTTGCAAGTCCGAAGCAGGCACTTTTCTTGTCGAATTTTATTAAGTTTTCACTTTTAGAATATTTACGTAATCTTTGTTGTTATTTAGGACGTGATTAGTTGATTTCCATTTAAAGATGCTTATTATCTGTAGGCTGGCTACCTTTAGTATGAGCTTTTCATCCTTGCCTGTCTGACCTTCTATACTATCTTGCATCTATACTTCTTTACAATAGCCCAGGCAAAGGCTTGCTAAAGCAATAATTTATTAAAAAATAGCCTTCCAGATAAATTAAGAATTAAAATAAAAATTGAAAATTTCTTTTAAGAAACATAAGAAACGAGTAAAATAATGTACATGTTGTTATAAACCTTTGGGTTCTGAACAATATCAACACAAAGGAGCTATCGTATTGAAAACTAGAGATTTATGGATTTTATTAACGTACGTCATTATTCAATATTCAGCAGTATTTGGTGTTCCCTATTTATTAAATAGTAATCTATATGTTGGAGTTGATCGGAAAACGGCTTCTCTTGAGGCTGTAGCACTATGGGGATGTATTAGTTTCATAACAGGACTAATTATTATTTTAATCTTATTACATAAACCAATTTACGAAGGATTTAAGAATCTTTCTTCAAATTATCGTAAAATAATTAATTGGGTCGTGCTAGGGTACTTTATCACAATGCTAACTCAAATTATTTGCAATTTAATTTTAATCTATGTGTTCAATCTACATCAAGGCTCAGAAAACACTCATAACATATTGAAAATCGCTAAGCTTAACCCAGCATTTATAATTATACCAAGCCTGATTGCGCCAATTTTAGAAGAAATTGTATTCCGTCGGATTCTATTTAAAAGCCTTTATAAACGGCTACCATTTACCGTTTCTGCAATAATCAGTTCGGTTTTATTTGCTTTTATGCACGGAGATTTACCATTCTTTTTATCTTACTTTTTGATTGGCTTTGTATTTTGTTACCTATATAAGCGAACGAATTCTATTTTAGTTCCTATGTTAACGCATATGCTTATGAACTCATTTGTTGTGTTTCAACAAATTAACTTTAGTAGCTTACATTAATAAGAAAATCAGATAAATAGGACTTTGTCTACACACAAAAACCCCCAAATGATTGGGGGTTTTTGTTTTATATTTACTGCTGTAAAAAATATGCAAGTGTTTGTAGTTCAACAGCCAAATCAATATGATGGATACGTATATGTTCTGGTACACTAATTCGAGCAGGAGTAAAATTTAAGATTCCTCGAATATTTTTTCCGTTTAATCGATCTGCAATCGATTGAGCTACTGGTGCAGGAACGGTTAATATAACAATTTGAATTTCATCATTCATAATATCTTCTAGATTATCGAGATTATAAACTGGTACGCCACCGATTTCAGTTCCAATTTTATTTGGATCAATATCAAATGCCATTTCAATTTTCGTATTGTTATTCTTTATAAAATTATAATGTAAAAATGCAGTTCCTAAATTACCTACACCAATCAAGGCTACCTTCATAACTTCATGTTGGTTAAGCGCTTTCGAGAAAAAGGTCAATAAATAATTAACATTATATCCATAACCTTTTTTACCTAATGCTCCAAAATATGAAAAATCTCTTCTAATCGTAGCCGAATCTACCTTCACTGCTTCACTTAACTCTGCTGAAGAAACTCTTTGTTTACCAGATAAAGACAAATTCTTTATAAAACGGTAATATAAAGGTAGACGTTTAGCAGTAGCTTGTGGAATTTTAATTTGTTCCGAATCCATTTTTTAATCCCCCACTTACTGTAATTCTTTTTACTATGGTGTGTAATTTGACTTTATTTTAGTAATAAAGTACTTGTTCTAATGTAAAATATACACTATATTTTGGATTTTTGACAGTATACAGTTTATTAGATAAAAAATTTTGCAATGAGGTGTTATCCATGATCCTTTTACAAGTTAATAATGTCTCGAAGTATTTTGGTAGCGACGTTATTCTTTCAAATATAAAATTAGAAGTTCAGACAAACGATCGGGTTGCAATTGTTGGACGAAATGGTGCCGGAAAATCTACATTATTAAAGATAATTGCTGGTGAAATATCATATGATGGTGGAGAAATCATTAAACCTAAAGATGTTTCGATCGGTTATCTAGCCCAAAACTCTGGTTTACAAAGTGACAAAACAATTTGGGAAGAATATTATTCTGTATTTGATCATTTAGTTGAAATGCAGAACAATATGAGAAAATTAGAATTGAAAATGACACAGGAAGATGTTTATTCTAACCAAGCTATTTATGACAAGGTTATGAATGAATATGACCATCTTCAATTTACATTCAAAGAAAACGGTGGTTACCAATTCGAAGCAGATATTCGATCAATCATTAGTGGTTTAGGTTTTAGTAATGAAGATTATGAATCAAAAATTGCTTCTTTAAGCGGCGGACAAAAAACAAGACTAGCTTTAGGTAAACTATTGTTAACGAAACCTGATTTACTAATTCTGGACGAGCCTACCAATCACTTGGATATTGATACACTTAGCTGGTTAGAGCGTTATTTGCAGTCCTATCCTGGTGCTGTGTTAATTGTTTCTCATGATCGTTATTTCCTTGATCAAGTTGTTAATGTCGTCTACGAGATATCAAATCATAAACATCAACGATTTGTTGGTAACTATAGTAAATACCTTGAGCTTAAGGCTGCTCAATATGAGCAGGAATTAAAGCTTTTTGAGAAACAACAAGAACAAATTTCTAAGCTTGAAGATTTTGTTCAACGAAATATCGCCAGAGCTTCAACTACAAAAAGAGCTCAAAGTCGTAGAAAACAATTAGATAAAATGGTAAGACTAGATAAACCTCTTGGAGATGAGTCATCTGCTAATTTTTCTTTTACAATTGAAAAACAAAGCGGAAATGATGTTCTTTCTGTTCAAGATTTATATATCGGTTATAATCGAATTCCTACCATCGATCAACCAATGAGATTTGTGTTAAATCGAGGAGATAGTGTTGCTTTAGTAGGTCCAAACGGTGTTGGAAAATCTACTTTACTCAAAACTATTATCGGAGATTTAGAAAAATTACAGGGAAATATTAATTTCGGCGCAAATGTCTTCATAGGTTACTATGACCAAGAGCAAGCAAAGCTAACGTCAAATAAAAGAGTTTTAGACGAACTTTGGGATGATTATCCTTTAAAATCTGAACAGGAAATACGAACAATTTTAGGTAATTTTTTATTTTCAGGTGATGATGTAACGAAAATTGTATCTTCACTAAGTGGTGGAGAAAAAGCACGACTTGCTTTAGCTAAACTTATGATGAAAAAAGCTAACTTCTTAATCCTAGATGAACCTACAAACCATTTAGATTTGGATAGTAAAGAAGTTTTAGAGAACGCATTATTAGATTACCCTGGTACAATTTTATTCGTTTCTCATGATCGTTATTTTATGAACAGATTATCCACAAAAACTTTTGAACTAGCAAAAGAAGGATTAACCATTTATTTAGGCGATTATGACTATTATCAATTCAAGAAAAACGAAGCGTTTGAAAAAGAACAAGCTGAAAAAGAGAGCACATTAACACAAGTTTCCCAAAATGCTCAACCACTATCTGATTATCAACAAGACAAAGAATTGAAGAAAAAAATTCGCCAAACTCAGCGTCGGATCGAGGAAATTGAGAGTAATATCTCAAAATGTGAACTTGAGATTGAAACGATTGAACTCGAATTATGTAAGCCAGAAGTATACGGTGACTTCCAATTAGTACAAGTGTTAACAAGTAAGAAAAATGATATAGAAGCTATGTTAATTGACCTAATGGAAGAATGGGAAAACTTACAAGAGTAGTAATTAAAACGGATATGCTTCAAGCTATCCGTTTTTCTTATCTACATTTTTATCCACAAGTACTTAGTTAATTTTTAGCTTTTACACAGGTTTATGCACATTATCCACAGTTGGCTACTCTTTTTATACACAATATTGTGCACAACGTTTAATAAGTTTTTAACAAATAAAAAGTACTTATCCACATGTTTATAACAAAACTGTGAATAAGTACTTCTTACATATCTTCTAAATCTAAGCCCGGATTCCCGTTTAGTGCCAAATTACCTAATTTCCCTTGTTTTAATCGAATAAATGCAGCTGCGCCAATCATGGCAGCATTATCAGTACAAAGAGAAAGTGGTGGAATAATAAGTTCTTTATCAGTAAAAATACTCATTTCTTTTTGTAACGATGCTCTTAAACCTTTATTAGCTGCTACTCCCCCAGCTAGTAATACTTGCTTAACTTCATACTCTTTTGCAGCCTTAATTGTTTTTGAAACGATTACTTCTACAACACTCTCTTGAAAACTTGCGGCAACATCGGCTGGAGATATATCTTCTCCTCTTTGTTCTGCGTTATGCATATAATTAATAACTGCAGATTTCAATCCACTGAAGCTAAAATCATAGCTTCCTTCCTCTAACCAAGCTCTTGGAAAAGGAATAGTAGCAGTTCCTTCATGTGCTAAACGATCGATATGAGGGCCACCAGGATAAGGTAATTTAAGCGTTCTAGCCACTTTATCATAAGCCTCACCAGCAGCATCATCCCTTGTTTCACCTATTACCTCAAAATGACCATCATCCTTCATATAAACTAGCTCTGTATGCCCACCTGAGACAACTAAAGCTAATAATGGAAATTGTAGAGCCTGTACTAATTGATTAGCGTAAATATGCCCCGCAATATGATGAACTCCTATAAGTGGTAATCCATGTGCAAACGCAATGGCTTTGGCAGCGTTTACCCCAATTAGTAGCGCCCCTACCAATCCTGGTCCTTCAGTTACCGCAATGGCTGCTAAATCTTCATAATCTACATGTGCTTGAGTCATAGCTTCTTCAATAACTAAAGTAATTTGTTCAACATGTAATCTCGAAGCAACCTCAGGAACTACTCCACCAAATCGTTTATGTATATCGATTTGAGTTGATACTACATTACTTAAAATTTCATTTCCATTTCTTATGACAGCTGCAGATGTTTCGTCGCAACTTGTTTCGATCGCAAGAATTAAACTCTTTTCATTATTTATCATTTTAAATTCACCCACATAACCAATGCATCCTCAAAATTATCTGTATAGTAGCTTTTTCGAATTCCACCATCTTGGAATCCTAACTTTCGATACAATCCTTTTGCCACATGATTTGACACCCTTACTTCTAATGTTAAAGTTTCTGCACCTAGACCTTTAGCAGTTTCCATTACTGCACGTAGTAACTTTTCGCCAAGACCTACTCCTCGATAATCCGGTAAAATAGCTATATTCGTAATATGTCCTTCGTCAATAATTACCCACAGTCCACAGTAACCAATGATTTTTTCATCCACTTCTGCAACTACAT
This sequence comes from Gottfriedia luciferensis, assembly GCF_002156865.1. Taxonomy (GTDB): domain Bacteria; phylum Bacillota; class Bacilli; order Bacillales; family Bacillaceae_G; genus Gottfriedia; species Gottfriedia luciferensis. Next base: position 20,563 of record NZ_NCTA01000045.1, read on the forward strand.
AATGAGCAAATTGATTCGAATATAGTTCATTATAAAAGGCATCATATGTCCATGGTGTTGCAAATGATTCTTTTTCTATTACCATTATTTGATCTAAATCTTCTTCTTTCATGATTCGAAAAGCAACCGATGAGATCATCATATCCTCCTACTTTTCTTGGCTTGCTAGCCAATTAGCTTCTGCTTCTGACAACCTTAAGTATTCTGGTACAAAATCATGTACTGATTCTTCATTTTCTTCCAAACTACAATTAAATAGTTCACTAGGTCTCTGGTTATTCATATTATCTTTAACAAAAACAGCTTTCTCTTTTAAGTTTTCAATAATAAACTCTTTATGGATTGCTACATCATTTCCAATAAATAAAATTTGTTCATTATAAGATTTAAGTTTTTCAATCCAAATACTACGATCTATATTGCAATCTTCTATAATACTTTTAGAAATAGGGCCTCTAAAATCATATAGTCCTGTAAACAATAAATTACGTCTCGCATCAAAAATCGGACAAACTAGACCATTAAAATAACGACCATTTGCAGCCAAAACTTTTAAACTTGAAACACCAATAATAGGAATTTTTAAAGTAAATGCTAATGTTTTCGCTACCGTTACACCAATTCTTACACCGGTATAAGATCCTGGTCCTTTTGCAACAACTATTTTAGATAGTTCTTTAGGCTTTATATTACATTCTTCCATTAAGCTATTTATTGCTGGCATTAATCGGACAGAATGATTTTTATTAATAAATGTAATTGTTTCACCAATTACAGATTGTTCTTTTATTAGACTGATGCCCATAACATTTGTAGATGTATCAATTGCTAAAACGGTCATTACTAATTAGCTCCTTACAAATAAATTCGTACCTATTTCCTTTAGGAATAAGTGTAATCATCCTACCATCTTCTTCATGAGTAATTATTATTTTTAAGAATTCATTTGGTAAGAAATCTGAAATTAAATGAGCCCATTCTACAACACAAACACCTTCACCCATAAAATACTCATCAAATCCTAAATCTTCATTACTACCTTCTAATCGATAAACGTCCATATGATATAAAGGAATTCTACCTTTATATTCTTTAATAATATTAAATGTAGGACTATTTACAGTTCTTTTAACACCAAGGCCTTTTGCAAATCCTTTTGTAAAGGTTGTCTTACCAGCACCAAGATCTCCTTCTAATAATACTACATCTTTTTGTTGTACTAGTTGTCCAAGGAAAAAAGCTATTTCTTGTGTTTCTTCCTCAGTATTCGTATGTAAAACAACTTCCAATTATTTCACCACCAAAATTCTAACTAATCTATATCTAACTTTGCCATATTATATCATTTCAAAACATTAAGCAGATGTCAAACGGTAATATCAATTTGAATAGTATAAGAAAAGAAACAATCACTTACATCTTTATGATATAAATAATACTTTCTCTACTAATTTTCTTGGTAATTCTTAATATAATAAAAAAAACGAAACAAGGCGTTGTTTCGTTTTAAGAATCGTATGTATGGCGGTCCCGACCGGGATCGAACCGGCGATCTCCTGCGTGACAGGCAGGCATGTTAACCGCTACACCACGGGACCATTTGGTTGCGGGGACAGGATTTGAACCTGCGACCTTCGGGTTATGAGCCCGACGAGCTACCAGACTGCTCCACCCCGCGATATTGTGGATATAAATTAATTTAGATCCATAAAAAAATTAAAACCAGGCGACGTTCTACTCTCACAGGGGGAAACCCCCAACTACCATCGACGCTGAAGAGCTTAACTGCCGTGTTCGGTATGGGAACGGGTGTGACCTCTTCGCAATAATCACCTGATTGATTGAGTTGTACTTCGTACCCTCAAAACTAGATAATGTCATTATCAAACTTGTTAGTTAAGTCCTCGACCGATTAGTATCAGTCAGCTCCACGTGTCACCACGCTTCCACCTCTGACCTATCAACCTGATCGTCTCTCAGGGGTCTTACTAGCTTAACGCTATGGGAAATCTCATCTTGAGGGGGGCTTCATGCTTAGATGCTTTCAGCACTTATCCCTTCCACACATAGCTACCCAGCCATGCTCTTGGCAGAACAACTGGTACACCAGCGGTGTGTCCATCCCGGTCCTCTCGTACTAAG
>NZ_NCTA01000046.1 GCF_002156865.1 Gottfriedia luciferensis
AGCCTTTCCGCATTTCCCATAGGAGTCGAGCATCCTTTCGTTCCAATTAACTTATTCATCAATATAAGTATTTATTAAGGAACTATTTAAATAATAATCAGTTGAACGATTCAAAAAATGCATCGTCCTTACCCAAATCTTCCTATTCTCTACCTGCACTTACAATTTCATTTTTTATTTCATAAATTTGTTCAATATGACGTTTTTCATGAACTCCTATAAAAGGGATCCATTGTTTTAAATTTATTTCGCCTAAAAATGGATGAGGCATTCCTTTATTCTCTAAATTTTGCTCTTTTGTAAGCTCTACAAAATCAATTAATGATTTTCTAGATTGATTTAATTTTGCTAAAATCTCTGCTTTTGAAATAAACTCGTCAGTCGGTTCAAAATGAGGTGGGGAAGTTACTTTCATCGTACGGTCGTTGACTAAATGAATCGGTTTATCTGAAATTACTTTTGGAGGTGCTTCATTAAAAGTACGAGTCATTAGTTTCACAAGTTTAGATTCCATTAGAAATAGATGTTCTAGTACTTGCATGATTGACCATTTTTCTTTACTTAATTTTTTATTTAATTCATCGTCGGTTAGGTTATTAATGCTTTCAAATAGTTCATTTCGGATTTGAATATTTTCTTTCATAAGTCATTCCCCATTTCATTTAATCAAGTAGAAAATATAAATTTTAGTAAAAGTAAATTAAAATCAAAACATAAAGAAGCAAGCAATTTTGAACAATTCAATGAAAATAACTAAGGATATAAAGTTTGATCGCCATCATGTTAATTATACGAATAATTTGGTGGGATTATAATGATAATTTGGTATTTTTTGTAAATTAGCTCTTTTAATCTATATAGGTGTTTAATACTAACTTACAAATTGAAAGTAGTAGTGTTAGATCGTAATACACTAGAAATTGAATGGTTTTGAATGGTTTTGAATGTTTTTGGTTGAAAACGATTGATTTTTTATTTGTTGTAATTTATACTTGCTAATATGAAAGGATGAAATAGATGTTAACTCCTGAAAGACAACAATTCATTATAGATTTAGTAAAAAAAATGGGAATCGTTAAATTAAGAGAAATCGTTGAATTAACAAATACTTCAGAATCAACAATTCGACGTGACTTAGTTGAACTAGAATCTTTGAATCTTTTAAAAAGAGTACATGGAGGAGCAGCTTCAATTAATAACAGAGGTACAGAACTGAGTATGGTTGAAAAAACATCCAAAAACGTTCATGGCAAAAAATTAATCGCTCAACTCGCTGTAGCTCAAATTAATGAAGGTGATTGTATCTATCTTGATGCAGGTAGCACAACATTTGAAATGATACCGCTATTAAAAGGTTTGAATGTAACAGTCGTTACAAATGGTTTAATGCATGTTGAAGCTCTTTTCGAAAATGAAGTTACAGCTTATCTTATTGGCGGGAAAATGAAAGGGCATACAAAAGCTTTGATTGGGAATATAGCATCCGAAAGTCTTCTGAATTTCCGTTTTGATAAAAGTTTTATTGGAACAAATGGGGTACATCTGAAGTATGGCTTTACGACACCAGATCCTGAAGAGGCTTTTGTAAAGAAGACGGCAATCGAAGTATCTGAAAAAAAGTATATATTAGCTGATTATAGTAAATTTGGTGAAACAAGTTTTGCAAAGATTGGAGATCTTTCTGAAGCAATCATCATAACAGACGAAGTTGATGATGAACTTATTAAACAATTTGAGGAAAAAACAGCATTGATAAAGGTTGTGAAAGAATGATTTATACAGTTACACTAAATCCTTCAATTGATTACATCGTAGAAGTTGATGATTTTCAATTAGGAAAAATAAATCGAATGAAAAATGAAAATAAGTTCCCAGGTGGAAAAGGAATAAACGTATCAAGAGTATTGAAACGATTAGATGTTGAAAGTGTTGCACTTGGATTTGTAGGCGGTTTTACAGGCAATTTTATTGTGAATGTATTAGAAAAAGAGAATGTTGCTTCAGACTTTGTACGGGTAGAAGGGGATTCTAGAATTAACATTAAATTAAAGTCTCAATTTGAATCAGAGATAAATGGACAGGGTCCAGCAATTTCAGAAGAAAAATTAGATCAATTTTTTAAACAGTTGGAGCAAGTGGAAGGAGGAGATTATGTAGTTTTAGCAGGTAATATTCCTCATACACTACCAGCTGACATGTATGAAAAACTTACTAAATGGGGAAATGAAAACGGAATCAATATGGTTGTAGATGCAAGTGGGAAAGTATTACTGGACGTGGTAAAGCATAAACCTTTCTTTATTAAACCGAACCATCATGAATTAGGTGAATTATTTGATGTAAAAATTACATCAATTGACCAAGCGATTCCTTATGGTAGAAAACTAATTGAGATGGGTGCGCAAAATGTATGTATTTCTTTTGCTGGTGATGGGGCGATCTTATTATCCAATACGTCTGTGTATACTTCTACTGTGCCAAAAGGAAAAGTTTTAAACTCTGTTGGAGCAGGTGATTCTTTAGTAGCTGGATTTTTAGGAACATTTGTGAAAACAAAATGTATAGAAACTTCATTTAAGGTAGGGGTAGCTTCAGGAAGTGCAACTGCATTTTCAGAAGATTTAACAAAAAAAGAAAAAATTGAAGAGTTACTAGATCAAGTTTCGATTCAAAAGGGATAGGGGGATTCACATGAGAATAACAGAATTACTTAAAAGAGATACAGTTCTAATTGAAATAGATTCAACTTCGAAAAATTCAGTTATCGATGAACTTGTAGATGTATTAGATCAAGCGGGAAGATTAAATAATAAAGAGCTATTTAAAGAAGCAATTTTAAAAAGAGAAGGTCAAAGTACAACGGGGATAGGAGAAGGAATTGCGATACCGCACGCTAAGACTTCTGCCGTTAAAATACCTTCGATAGCATTTGGTCGATCTAATGAAGGGATCAACTATGATTCACTAGATGGACAACCAGCTCATTTGTTTTTTATGATTGCGGCGAGTGAAGGTGCGGACAATGCACATTTAGAAACTTTATCAAGACTTTCAACGTTATTAATGGATGAAGAGTTTCGTAGTTCACTTTTAGGTGCAGAAAATGCAGATGAAGTGATTAGATTAATCGATCATAAAGAAAAAACTTTAAATTCAGATGAAGAAGAAATAAAAAAAGATTCATCCCGTCCATTTGTATTAGCAGTAACAGCATGTCCGACGGGAATTGCTCATACGTATATGGCTGCTGATTCGTTAAAAGCAAAAGCAAGGGAATTGAATGTCGATCTAAAAGTTGAAACAAATGGATCAACTGGAGTAAAGAATGAACTATCAATCGATGACATTAATAGAGCAACAGCAATTATTGTTGCAGCGGATAAACAAGTAGATGTAAACCGATTTGATGGAAAACATGTTATACAAGTTCCTGTTGCAGAAGGGATTCGTAAGCCAAAGGAATTAATTGAACGAGCAGTTAAACAAGAAGCTCCAATATTCCATTCAAATAATAAAGGGTCATCTGCAGAATCTTCTCCGAAAAATGGTTTAGGTATCTATAAGCACTTAATGAATGGTGTTAGTAATATGCTACCTTTTGTAGTAGGTGGAGGAATTCTAATCGCTTTAGCATTTGCCTTCGGTGGGATTCACGCAAAAGGACCAATTGCTGAGTTACTAATGAAAATTGGTGGTACAGGAGCCTTTAGTTACTTAGTTCCAATTTTAGCAGGTTTTATTGCCAGTTCGATTGCAGATCGTCCTGGATTTGCACCAGGGGTAGTTGGCGGATTTTTAGCTGCGAATGCAGGTTCTGGTTTCTTAGGTGGATTAATCGCTGGTTTCTTGGCAGGATATGTTGTAGTAGGACTTAAAAAATTATTTTCTAATTTACCAAATTCGTTGGAAGGTATTAAACCAGTTCTTTTATATCCTGTATTCGGTTTATTAATTACAGGTGTTTTAATGGAATTGGTAGTAAATCCACCAGTAACGTATTTAAATTCTGGACTAACTCATTGGTTAAGTAGTTTAAATGGTGGAAATGCTATTTTACTAGGTTTAATCTTAGGTGGTATGATGGCAGTAGATATGGGAGGACCAATTAACAAAGCTGCCTTTACTTTTGGTATTGCAGCGATTGCTGCAAATAATTTTGGCCCGCATGCTGCTGTAATGGCAGGTGGTATGGTACCTCCATTAGGAATTGCATTAGCTACTACTATTTTTAAATCAAAGTTTACAGAAATGGAACGAAAATCTGGTATTACCAACTATATAATGGGAATATCATTCATAACAGAGGGTGCGATTCCTTTTGCTGCTGCTGACCCTGTAAGAGTAATTGTCAGTTCAGTTGTAGGTTCTGCAATTGCTGGAGGTTTGGCAATGGCATTTGGTATTACATTACCTGCTCCGCATGGTGGAATATTTGTTATTCCATTAGTGAATAAACCTTTTATGTATTTATTCGTCATTTTTATAGGTGCATTCATTACAGCAATCATGTTAGGTATTTGGAAAAAAAGAGTTACTGAATAACCTAAAAATCTAGAAATTGATTTTCCAAATAAGAATTACTTTTTTTATACATTTTAAGAGGTGTCTCTAAGTTAATTGGACTTAGATGACACCTCTTTTTTTTAGGTGTAAACTCAGTGGAAAAACGTTAGCTACAACAAATGTTGGTATTAAGTATGCATAATAAGTACTAATTCACACAAAATAAACTTATTGAATTAGTAATACTGGGAGAAATGCATAAATGCGTTCTAGTAAACATGACCATAAAAGTAAAAAAACAAATATTCAAATTAGTAATCATTTAAATAGTAACATCGAAAATATAAAAAAATATTTATCTAATACGAGTGATTTATCGACTCGTAATTTAAGCTTTCATAATAAAGAGATTGTAGTTGTTTATTTAAGTACAGTTGTAAATAGAGAAATCCTTGAAAAGCAGGTCATTCAACAATTAATCAATCATCCAAAGGAAACGATCTTGAACACGGTTGCTATCCAAGAGGTAAAAGTGTCTAATTCGTTTGATGAATGTTTACTTAGTATTGTAAAGGGGAATACAGTCATTTTCATAGAAGATGAAAAAGCTGTATTTATTTTAGATACTACATCTTTTCAAAATAGAGCAATTAAAGAGCCGAATAATGAGCAAAATTTACGTGGACCACATGATGGTTTTGTAGAATCCTTACAAACAAATATTAATCAAGTACGAAGAAGAATTTCCAACCCTAACTTTGTGATAAAAAAATTATCTGTAGGGTCAGAATCAGATACTTCTTTAGCAGTTTTATATATTGATACCATCGCAAATGAGAATTTAATAAAGGAAGTTCTTAGAAGACTTTCGTATATAAATGCAGATTATATTTACTCACCAGGAAATCTAGAAGAATTCATTGAAGATAATCCTTATTCTCCATTTCCACAAATGCTTACAACAGAACGGTCTGATCGAGTTGCAGGAAATTTAATGGAAGGGAAAGTTGCGATATTAACAGATGGAAGTCCAACTGCACTTATCATGCCAATAACTTTTTTTTCGTTTTATCAATCACCTGATGATTATAATAGTCGGTGGATGGTAGGGTCCTTTGCTCGTCTTATAAGGCTAGTTAGTTTCTTAATCGCAATTTCATTACCTGCAATGTATATCGCATTAGTTTCTTTCCATTTTGAAATTATTCCGATTGACCTTGTTTTTACCGTAAAGGGTTCATTACAAAATGTGCCATATCCACCATTAGTAGAAGCTCTTGCAATGCAAACGACATTAGAATTACTAAGGGAATCAGCTATACGTCTATCAAGTCCAATTGCACAAACACTTGGTGTAGTAGGTGGTTTAGTAATTGGAACAGCTGTTGTACAAGCTAACTTAGTTTCTAATACGATGATTGTAGTTGTTTCTCTTACAGCAATTGCTTCATTTGTTGTACCTGATAGCGAAATTGGGACTTCAGTAAGATTACTTGGTTTTCCATTAATGTTTCTAGCATCATTAATTGGGTTAATCGGAATTGTTTTTGGGCTTAGTATCATACTAATTCATCTTTGTAAACTAGAATCATTTGGAACACCTTATTTTGCACCTTTTGCTCCATTTAGGTCATCTGATTTGAAAGATACAATCTTTCGCGCACCTGCATGGAAAATGAAAAAGCGTCCGTTTGCACCTTTACCAAAGAAATTTAAACGCGAAAATAATTCTAGGGGATGGGAAAATGATGAAAATTGAAAAAATGCTTTCAAAAACTCAACTTACATTTACCATCATCCAATCCCAAATTGGAGTAGGGTTATTATCACTTCCATATGTAGTTCACAAGCACGCTAAACATGATGGATGGATTTCAGGACTTGTTGCAGGTCTTGGAGTGTTTTTTCTAGTATTCATTATGTGGTTACTTGGTAAGAGATTTCCAAATGATACAATTTATGATTATTCGTCAAAAATTGTTGGGAAATATATTGGAAATTTTATTTCATTTCTCTATGTATTATTTTTCTTTATCGTTACGATTTTTGTCGTGATCCTTGCCATTTCTGTGTTGAAAAAATGGATACTTACATTTACACCACCATATGTATTAATTTTATTTATTGTTGGTATTGGTATGTATTTGGCAAAAGAAAACTTAAAAGTGATTGGTCGATTTTTTAATTTTGCATGTGTACTAATTGTAGTTTTAATATTTTTGGAATTCTGTTCCTATAAATATGTGAATTATAAATACTTATTTCCGATCGGACAAACTGGAGCGAAAAATATCCTCCTTGGTGCACATGATACGCTCGTGTCAATGCTCGGTTTTGAGTTTCTTTTAGTATTATTTCCATTCGTTAAAGGAAATCCAAAAAGTATATTAAAATGTTCTACGCTAGCGATTAGTTTTGTTACACTTTTATATACTTTCTTTTTAATTACAAGTTATATGAGCTTTAGTTCAGCTGAAATAGAAATTGTTCCTGAACCAATTCTATATTTATTAAAAGCATTATCTTTTCAAGTAGTTGAGCGGTTGGATTTAATATTTCTATCGATTTGGGTAGTTCCAATTTTAACTTCTGTTGTTACTTACCTATATTTATCTAGTTTTGGAATAAGCAGAATCTTAAAACTGAAAAATCATAACAAAACAACGATTATGATAGGAATTCTGATTTCAGCAATTTGTTTTTTCGTACCTCAAGATGAAACTTTTCTATCAAACTTTGGTACGTATGTTTCTTATACTAGTTATTTATTCATATTCATCATTCCATTGATCTTATTAATCATATCAATTTTAAGAAAAAGGAAAGAAATTGGTAATCCATATGAAGTATAAACTCATATCCTTAACTTTATGTTGCATGTTATTTTTAACAAGCTGCTGGGATCAAAGACTTTTAAAAGAATCTAAAATTGTCTATAGTTCAGGTTATGACTTAGAAAAAGATGATGATATACTCGTAACAACTGTAATAAGAACTAACGCACTAGCAAGTACTGATCCAACTCAAGCAAAAACAACAAATTTCATCTTAAATTCAAAAGGAAAAACATTGTCTGATAATCGGTTGAAACTACACCGAATGATTCCTGGGGATTATGCTACTAATAAATTAAGAGTATTAGTATTAGGAAATACACTAGCTAAACAAGATATTTATCCAATATTCGATATTGTGTATAGAGACCCTAGAAGTTCACTAGGAGCAAAAGTAGTGGTAGCGATGGGAAGAGCAGATGAAATTTTAAATCTGAAAATGGTAGAGGAAACTCTTATTGGTGAAGATATTCTTAAATTGATTACGACAGCGGAACAGCAAACAATTGTCCCAGAGGAAAATGTACAATCAATTTGTACGCTCATTTTTGATCCAGGTAACGATGTCGTACTCCCTCTTATACAAAAAAATGAAGAGAAAGTAGTTAGTATAGCAGGATTAGCTTTATTTAATGGGCAAATTTATACGGGATATAATCTTCTAGATGAAGAACCAACTTTATTACTTTTATTAAAAAATCAATTGAAGAAGTACGCTCGATTTACTTTAGAGGTTAATCCGAAAAAAAAGGATATAAGAGAAAGATATATTTCAATTCAAGTGAAAAAAAATAAACCGAAAATGAAAATAAGCGTTTCAAAAAAAAATAAAATAACCATTAATATGAATTTAAAATTAGAAGTAGAGGCGCTAGAATATCCTAAGGATAAGTTGTACTCTACTAAAGAGGTTAAAAAATTAAATAAGGAACTATCGAAGCAACTAACGATTAAAACAGAGAAAGTTATTAAGACACTTCAAAAATCCAACTGCGATGCACTTGGAATAGGGAGACAATTAATTTCATTTCATCCTAACGTTTGGAAAAAAATACATTGGAACAAAGAATATCCAAACATTTCGATTAAGCCGAACGTTGATGTGAAAATTGTAGGTACAGGAATATTAGAATGATTAAAAAAAGACCATCCGTAAAGTATAATTACACCTTTTGGATGGTCTTTTTTTGAAATTTAGTTACTTTAGATCACGAAATAATATACACAGACAAAGTGACAAAGTGTGCCTAGCATGATGAAAATATGAAAGATTTCATGAAATCCCCAATTTTTTAAAGATAAAAATTTAGGTTTCACTGCATATATTAAGCCACCTACTGTATAAAATACTCCTCCTAAAATCAATGAAAACATCCCTTTAGTACTGATTGCGTCTGAAAGTGGTGAAGATGCAATAATAATGACCCAGCCTAAAGCAATATAAAGAGTAGTTGATAACCAACGGGGACAATTAAACCAAACAAGTTTAAATAGGACCCCACAAAATGCGATGAATGTAACGATTGAAAACATAATCCATCCAATTTTGCCATTTAAACTAATTAAACAAAAAGGAGTATATGTACCTGCTATTAAAATAAAAATCATCGAATGATCCATTCGTCTTAAAAAAGCGATAATTTTATCACTTGCTTTTACCATATGGTAAGTGGTTGAAGCTGAATACAAAAGAATCATACTGATTCCAAATGCGATGACTGCTGAAATTTGCAAAGCACTCGCACCAGAATAAGTCGTCTTAAAAATCATTGCCAATAGTCCAACTAATGAAAGTAAAGCACCAATTAAATGAGTAAGTGAATTAATTGGTTCACGCATAAAATTCACCATTGTAACTCCTCCAACTCTATTATGTAGTTTTGATAACTACATATAAAGTTATCACTTACGACGTTATATAGTCAAGTGGTTTAAAGTGATTATTTTTTATGCTACAATGAAACTATAAAATTCAATCATTAGAGGACTTAAAATGAAAAATATAAATAAATCAATTGAAGAATTAGCCTTAGATCATAAAATTCTATTAGAAGATATTCCAGATATAGATCTATATATGGATCAGGTAATCCAACTTTTCGATAATAAATTCTCGAAATCTCATTCAGACGAAAAAGTTCTAACGAAAACAATGATAAATAACTATGCTAAAGCTAAATTGTTTTTCCCTATAAAAAATAAGAAATACACAAAGAACCACATCATTTTAATTAGTTTAATTTATCATCTAAAAGGGGCGCTTTCGATAAATGATATAAAAGAAACATTGAGTGGTTTAAACCAAAAAATCATCCATAATGAAAATACTAACTTAGAAGAAATCTATTCAAGCTTCTTACATTTAAACGATTTGAATTATGAAAAATTCAACAATGATCTCCAATTAATCGTTGAAAATGTAGAAAATGAATTAGTTGACATTAACGATGAAAGTAAAGCGTATTATGAGCAATTATTATTAATCTCATCTTTCGTAAATGTAAGCAATTTTTACAAGACTGCGGCAGAGAAGTTAGTAAAAGATTTGATGGAAAGTCATAAATAAGTAGTTATAGAATTGATATTTTGTTTCATATGATACACATGATAACTTACTTGGATAATCAATGGGCTCGTTATTGAAGATAGTTAATCTTTTCTTAACTGGGCTTGAATATATTGAGAATAGTTTTACAATTAAATTTTAATATGACTTTTTCTAAACACTGAAACAATTGAGATCTTAAATTGTTTCAGTGTTTATTTCTATAATAGGTTCTTTTAATGCTTATAGTTTCTATTTTATAGAATTTAAAGTAAAGAATATTTAAAGACATTGATTGGAGTGGAAGGTGCTATACTCCTATGGGAGTACGGGAAGGGTGAGACCCCGCAGGCTTGCCGAGGAGGCTCAGCTCACGCCCCATGGAAAGCGAGCGTTCTGGAACGGAAATCAACCTTCTTTTTAAGATAACTTTATAATTTCTTGCTTTTTCATTTTTAAATCAACCAGTTAAGCTTATCTAAGTTTATAATAAATAATAGATGAATTGACTGTTTGAGAAATTGATTAGATCGGAGAATAAATATGTTAATAAATTCAAATGAAAAAGTTTTTTGGACATTGTTACAGCATAAAGATTGGAAGATTCATATCGCTTCAACAACAAAAGGTTTATGTTTCGTAGGTTCACATGAAGAAAGCATAAATGAGCTATTAGCATTTAAAAATAAATATTTCAAGCGTTTTGATTTAATCGAAGATCGTGAAATAATGTTGCCATACTCAGAAGAGCTGATTGAATTTTTGGATGGAAAACGGACTAATTTTACGTTTAATCTTGATTTCCATGGTACACCATTTCAAAATGCAATATGGAATGCGCTTTGCTCCATAAATTATGGAGAAACTAAGTCGTATTCCGATATTGCAACTTTAATTAATAAACCAAAATCTGTCCGAGCGGTAGGTACAGCAATTGGCGCAAATCCAATATTAATTGTCATTCCTTGTCATCGAGTGATAGGGAAAAATGGATCTTTAACGGGTTATCGTGGTGGATTGGATATGAAATTAAATCTTCTAGAATTAGAATCTCGAATCTGAACGATTAAGGAGATATGAGGTTGGAAAACGAAATATGCTTTAAAAATTCAAAGACTATTTTAAATAAAGGTACAGGTTTTTTAACAGGATATACTCATTCATTAAATCCTTACACTGGTTGTTCATTTGCATGTTCCTATTGTTATGTAAGACAAATGCCTGTTTCATTGTTTCGAAAAAAAGAATGGGGTAGTTGGGTTGATATTAAACAAAATGCTGCAATTTTACTAAAAAAAGAATTGAAAAATGCTAAAAACAAAGGCCAGGTATCGATCTTTATGTCGTCAAGTACTGATCCATATCAACCGATTGAACAGAATGAAAGAGTAACTAGAAGTTTGTTAGAAGTAATGCTCCAGAATCCACCGGACTTTTTATTCGTTCAAACAAGAAGTCCTCTAGTAAAAAGAGATATTGATCTTTTAAAACAATTTAAGGAAAAGATTCGTGTAAGTATGACAATTGAAACAGACTTAGATGAAATTAGAAAATATTTCTCACCGTATGCTCCACCAATTAAAGCACGATTGAAAGCAATTGAAAAACTTAGAGAAGCTGGAATACCTACTCAAGCTACAATTGCCCCAATTTTACCAAGTAGCGAGGAATTACCAATAATTTTATCTAAACTAGTAAATAGGATTTGTATCGATGATTTTTTTATGGGCGATGGGAGCGGAGGGAAACGAACGACACGTCTTGATATTAAGACGAAATATAAAGAGCTTGGTTTAGAAGAATGGTATGGACCTGAAGCATATAAATTCGTTTATGAACGGTTTAAAAATTATTTTTCAGAAAGTCAAATCTTTATAAGTCAAAAAGGATTTGAACGTTAGGGGCAGGAAAAGCAGGGAAGGCATATAGGACAGGAATACCTAAAGGAAATCCAATAAAATTCGTTAAAGTCTTTTAATCTCTTTTCTCCCTCCTTGATCCTGCCTTTCCTTATTCCTGCTTTTAAAATGAATATCATTTTGATTGGAGAGATATATATTGTCAGTAGTCAAATTTTTGAAAACAGATTCAGAAATAGTGAAAGCGTTTCAGACTGTAAGCCGATTACGACCTCACTTGAATGAGAAAGATTTCATTGCCACAATTAATCGTTTAAAAAATAATCATGATTATCATCTTGTGGCCGTGGTTGAGAATGAAGAAGTAACAGCAGTTGCTGGGTACCGTATAACTGAATCGTTAGCTTGGGGGAAATACCTTTATGTTGATGATTTAATTACAAATGAAAAATTTCGTAAAAACGGATATGCGCAAGTTTTATGGGATTGGTTAGTTCAAGAAGCAAAGGATAATCATTGCCAACAATTTCATCTAGACTCTGGGGTACAAAGATATGATGCACATCGATTTTACCTGAAAAATAAATTAAACATAACCTGTCATCATTTTCAAATGACTTTGTAAGTTTCTAATATGTGTACGTTAATTTTCCTCAATAAGAAAGAGCCTCTAAATTGAAAAATTTTTGTATTTTTGAATTTAGCATTCAATCCAATGAATGATATACTATTTTCAAATAGATTTAGGAGGCTTTTAGTAAATGAAAGAAAAAAATTCAAAACGGCTAGCAAATATTTCTCTTTTTGTTGCAACATGTGGTTTTGCTGTTACAATGCCGTTTCAATCTAAAATATTTCAGATTCTATCTGGTGGATTTGAGGCAGCTTTAGTTGGTGGACTTGCAGATTGGTTTGCTGTAACTGCTATGTTCCGTCATCCACTAGGTATACCGATTCCACATACAGCTCTATTACCTAAAAATAGAGAAAAGATAACAGAAGGTATATTAAGTACGCTAAATAATCAATGGTTAAGTAAAGAAAGCTTAATCGAAAAAGTAGAAGAGCGAAATTGGATTCATCAAGGGATAAATGCATTTGAGGAATTATTAGAAAACGATGAAACGAAAACGAAGATAATCAAATCAATCCAACAATTTGGTGGTTCAATTCAAGATGAGACAATCGAAAAATTTCTGTTGAAAACATTTAAACCGACAATTGATTCATTATCTACTCAAAAATTATTAAGTAATGCTATGGATACTGTCATTAAAAATGAGTGGGACGCTAAAACATATGAATTTTTAATTACTAAAATTGAAGAAACTGTTAGTTTACCTCATATTAAAGAATTAATTGGTAAAGAGGTTATTCAATTTATTGAGAGAAAGTTTTTTATGATAAAGGCTTTTCTACCGATGATTGGAGAGGAAAAAATAACTGAATTTATACATAGCGGTTTGATTGACCTATTAGGCGAATTAAAAGATCCAACTAGTGATAGAAGAAAGTTTATCCTATCATTTATACGATTAGAAGCTGAAAAAAATAAATCAAATGAACATATCATTCGTCAATTAGATGAATGGAAAAATAAAGGGTATGATTATTTAGTAGAACAAGCAATTAGATTAGTAAGAAGTAAAATAGCAGATGAAAATTTTCTTTTAAATACAATAAGAAATAGTATTGGATTTATTAAAACCTCTGATTTCATTGAGAGTATTGAAAAAGGGTTTAAAACTTTACTAATTAATTTAATCGAAAAATATCACCATAAAATAGGGGATCTAGTTCGATTTAATATTGAAAAATTATCTACTGAAGAAATAACAGATCTGTTAGAGAATAAAATTGGAAAAGATATAACATGGATTCGTGTAAACGGAGCAGTTTGCGGATTTATCATTGGAATAATCTTAACATCAATTAGAATGATTATTTCTCAATAGAATTCTTTTTTTCGTTTTAAAATTGTATTTAAATGGTTTTTTAATGATTACTTTCATTGTAGAAAAAGTTGATTGGAACGAAAGGATGCTCGACTCCTATGGGAAATAGCGGAAAGGCTGAGACCCCGTAGGCTTGCCGAGGAGGCTCAGGTTTCGCCCCATGGAAAGCGAGCATCCTGTAGTGGAAATGAACATCACTATCTTCCGTTATGAAAATTTGATAATTATTTGAAAAGATTATTTCAACAATCTGACCTTAATTAACGAGTTAGTTAATTAAGGTTTTTTTATGGGATATAAGGATATTTATTCCTTAATTTCTCCTGCTTTTCCTAGTTCCTGCTCTTAATGAATGGCAATAATTAGAAACTTAAGCATTTTTATGGTAATAAAAAAAATTTTCATGTATTATATGTAAGGGTAAAAAATATTTTCCGTAAAAATAATTTAAATGAACTATTTGAATTAAAATTATCTCTCTTAAAACACTAGATGGATTAAAGATATATTTTTTTATCAGTACTAATTATTAAAAGTTCGACTTAAGGAGGTTTAGTTTATGGATTCTATGTCATTTGTATTGTTCGGAGCCACAGGTGATTTAGCAAAACGAAAAATTTTTCCAGCATTATATAATCTTTATCTTGATGAAAAGATGCCAAAAGCTTTTTCAATCATCGGTATTGGCAGAAAAGAATTTTCAGATATCGAATTTCAAAATCAAGTAAAACAATCTCTAGCTACTTTCTCTAGACGTTCTTTAGATGATTTAATGATGGTCCAAGAATTTCTAGAATCTATTCGTTATCAACAATTAGACATAACGAATAAAGAAGGGTTCATTGAGTTGTTGAATTTAGTCAAAAAACGTGAAACAGAATTAAATATTCTTGAAAATAGATTATTTTATTTATCGGTAGCACCAGAATTTTTTGATCAAATAGCATCCAATATTAAAGAAAGTGGATTAGGTAATACTACTGGCTGGAAACGTCTAATTATTGAAAAACCATTTGGACGTGATTTAAAAACAGCTATTGAACTAAATGAAAAATTAAGTAAATCCTTTAACGAAGATGAGATTTATAGAATTGACCATTATCTAGGTAAACCAATGGTTCAAAATTTAGAAGCTTTAGAGTTTGCTAACCCAGTATTACAAGCACTATGGAACAATCAATATATAGCAAACGTACAAATTACAGCTAGTGAAACAGTTGGCGTTGAAGAGCGTGCAGGTTATTATGACAAATCTGGAGCGATTCGTGACATGTTTCAAAATCATATGCTACAGCTGCTAATGATGACGGCTATGCATTTACCAAATCAGAATTCTGCAAGCGATGTTCGAGCAGAAAAGAAAAAAGTACTTCAATCTCTTCGACCATTATCAAAAGAAGATGTTGCATCTAATGTCATCCGTGGACAATACGGTTCTGGTGAATTAAATGGGAAGAAAGTGGTTGCATATAGACAGGAGCCAGGTATTGAATTTTCATCCAAAAATGATACGTATGTAGCTGCACGAATTTGGATTGAAAATGATTTCTGGAAAGGGATACCTTTTTATATCCGTACCGGAAAACGAATGAAGGAAAAATCAACTCGAATTGTGTTTGAATTTAAAAGCCCGATTCAAAACATTTCAAATAAAAACAAACAAAAAAATGGAACAAATTTATTGGTGATTGAAATCAATCCAAATGAAAGAGTTTCTTTCTACTTAAATAGTAAAAACATAGATGGCAATATTGAACCTGTACAAGCAGAATATTTTGCGAATAAAAATGACCGACCAGAGGCCTATGAATTATTAGTTCATGATGCACTTCGTGGTGATGCGAAATTTTTTGCTCATTGGAATGAAGTTAAGATGTCTTGGGAATGGGTTCAACCTATTTTAGAAGCATTTGAAGAAAATCTAGTTCCTCTTCACACATATAAATCTGGTTCATTTGGACCTGAGGCTGCAGACCATTTATTAGAGAAAGATGGATTTAAATGGTGGCTAGATACAGAGATTTTACAATCAACAGATGAAAACGAACGAGATCTAAAAAGGAGTATATAAAATATGAATACAAATATTTCTACATTATCAATCAATACTATTCGTACACTTTCAATTGATGCAATTAATCAAGCGAATTCTGGCCATCCAGGTTTACCAATGGGTGCTGCTCCAATGGCGTATGCTCTATGGGCAAATCATTTAAAACATAATCCAAAAAGTTCAAAATGGTTTGACCGTGATCGATTTGTTCTTTCAGCTGGTCATGGTTCAAGTATGTTATATAGCTTATTACATCTTGCAGGTTATGATGTTTCAATCGATGACTTAAAAGATTTCCGTAAACTAAATAGTAAAACACCAGGACATCCTGAATTTGGTCATACAGATGGAGTCGAAGCAACAACAGGTCCTTTAGGTCAAGGGATCGCAACTGCAGTCGGTATGGCGATGGCTGAAGCTCATTTAGCTGCTAAGTTCAACAAAGAGGATCATTCGATTATTAATCACTACACATATGCATTAGTTGGTGATGGCGATTTAATGGAAGGTGTTGCATATGAAGCAATGTCACTTGCTGGTCATATGAAACTTGACAAACTTGTTGTTCTTTATGATTCAAATGATATTTCATTAGATGGTACGTTAAATCTTTCTTATTCAGAAGACATGAAAAAGAGAGCAGAATCATTCAACTGGCAATACTTAAGAGTAGAAGATGGAAACAATCATGAAGAAATTTCAAAAGCAATTGAGCTTGCTAAACAAAACACTACTCAACCTACAATTATTGAAATCAGAACGATTATTGGATTTGGTAGTCCGAAAGTTGCCGGTACTAATAAAGCACATGGTAATCCATTAGGTGTTGAAGAAGCGAAGGAAACGAAAAAAGTTTACGAATGGAATTATGAGGAAGACTTCTACGTTCCAGAAGAAGTGAAAGCTCATTTTAGTGAAATTCAACAAAAAGGTAGTGAAATGGAATTAGAATGGAAACGTTCATTCAATCAATACCGTGAAGCATATCCTGAATTGGCTTTAGAACTTGAAAAAGCGATCAAAGGAGAAGTATTAATTGATACAGATAATATTTTAACTTTTGACACTGAAAAAGCTGTTTCAACACGTGTTGCAAGCGGAGAAGCAATTAATCACTACGTTAAATCAGTTCCTGAAATTTTCGGAGGAAGCGCTGATTTATCTCATTCAACTATGACTGATATTAAAAATGAAAGCAAATTTGCAGTAGAATCTTATGCTGGACGTAATATCTACTTTGGAGTACGTGAACATGCAATGGGTGCAGCAGCAAACGGTATGGCTCTACACGGTGGTGTAAAACCATTTGTAAGTACATTCTTTGTATTTAATGATTATTTACGCCCATCTATTCGTTTAGCTGCATTACAAAAATTACCAGTAACTTATGTGTTTACACATGACTCAATTGCAGTAGGTGAAGATGGTCCTACACATGAACCAGTTGAACATTTAGCTGCTTTACGTGCTATTCCAGGTTTAACAGTTATTCGTCCAATGGATGCAAACGAGACTTCTAACGCTTGGGCTTATGCATTACAAAATACAGAAGGTCCAATCGCACTTGTATTAAGTCGTCAAAATTTACCAGTATTTGAAGAAACAGCTAAAAATGTAGAGAATCTATCTAAAGGTGGATATATTTTAACTGAAACGAATGCTCAACCTGACTTAATTTTAATCGCAACTGGTTCTGAAGTTTCTTTAGCGGTAAACAGTAAAAAAGAATTAGAAAAAGAAAACTTATCAGTTCGTGTTGTATCAATGCCAAGTTGGGAGCTATTCGATCAACAATCAGATGAGTACAAAGAATTAATTTTACCATCAAATGTTTTAAACCGAGTTTCAATTGAAATGGGGATCTCACTAGGTTGGGAACGTTATGTTGGTTTCAAAGGTAAAAAAATCTCGATTGAGACTTTTGGTGCTTCAGGTACAGGTAATGAAGTAATGGAATTATTTGGATTTAGCACAGAAAACGTTGTAAATGTTAGTAAAAGTTTATTAAATTCTTGATTGATTGACAGTAATTTAATTCTTTTAACATAAAAATTTTTACTTAGAGAAAAACAATAATATAAAAGTGGATGTTTAGGGAGGATATGTAATGAGAGTTGGTTTAATTGGACTAGGAAAAATGGGTTTAAATTTAGGGCAAAATTTAATGGATCATAATCATGAAGTAGTTGCATTTGATGTTAATGCAAATGCTGTTGAAGAAATGAAAAATCTTGGAGCAATTGGTGCTTCAAGTTTAGAAGAGTTAGTTAAAAACATGGAAACACCAAGAATACTTTGGATCATGGTTCCACACGCAGTTGTAGATTCTGTAATCAGTGAGATCAAACCATTCTTATCAGAAGGTGACATTGTTATTGAAGCAGGTAACTCACATTATAAAGAGTCAATTAGACGTTATAATGAATTAAAAGAAGACGGCATCCGCTTTATGGACGCTGGAACTTCTGGTGGAATGGAAGGCGCTCGTAATGGTGCTTGTTATATGGTTGGTGGAGACCAAGAAGCTTGGGATATCGTAGAACCAATCTTTAAAGATACTGCAGTAGAAAATGGCTTCTTATATGCTGGTAAAGCAGGTAGTGGACATTTCTTAAAAATGGTTCATAACGGAATTGAATACGGTATGATGGCTGCAATCGGTGAAGGCTTTGAAGTATTAGAGAAAAGTGATTTTGACTATGATTATGAAAAAGTTGCAAAAGTATGGAATAATGGTTCAGTTATTCGTTCTTGGTTAATGGAATTAACTGAAAATGCATTCTCTAAAGATGCAAAATTAGACGAAATTAGAGGGGTTATGCATTCTTCTGGTGAAGGAAAATGGACGATTGAAACTGCTCTTGACCTACAAGCAGCTACACCGGTTATTGCAATGTCATTATTAATGCGTTACCGTTCATTAGAAGATGATACATTCACAGGTAAAGTTGTTGCAGCTCTTCGTAATGAATTTGGTGGACATGCAGTTGAAAAGAAATAAATATTGTATAAAATAGTAAGTATCCCTAAATAATGGAGGAAATACAAAAATGAAATTTTTTATTGACACAGCTAATGTAGAAGACATTCAAAAAGCTTATAAAATGGGCGTATTATCAGGAGTAACGACTAATCCATCTTTAGTAGCTAAAGAAGGAGTTAAATTTGAAGATCGTATCGAAGAAATCTTAAAATTAGTTCCTGAAGTAGAATCAGTATCTGCTGAGGTTACACCAAATGCGGTATCTGCTGAAGAAATGATTGCAGAAGCGGATGAGCTTATTAAAATCAATGGTGGAGATAAAAACATTACGATTAAATTACCAATGACACTTGCTGGTTTAGAAGCATGTCGTTACCTAACAAAAAAAGGTGTAAAAACAAACGTAACGTTAATCTTTACTGTTAACCAAGCATTATTAGCAGCAAGAGCAGGTGCTACTTACGTTTCACCATTCTTAGGTCGTTTAGATGATATTTCTGAAGATGGCGTATTATTAGTTGCTAAAATCGCAGAATTATTCCGAGTTCACAACATGGATACTCAAATTATTGCTGCATCAGTTCGTCACCCAGACCACGTAACACGTGTAGCATTAGCAGGAGCTCATATTGCGACAATTCCTTACAGTGTAATTGAGCAGTTATCAAAACACCCATTAACTGATCAAGGTATTGAAAAATTTGCAGCTGATTGGGCAAAAACAACTTTATAATAAATAATCAAACTTATTAATCGAAAGTAAGATTAAATGAGTTAAAAATAACCCCCATCTTCATTGAAACTAAATTTGTAGCTTTGAAATGGGGGTATTTACATAAAAATCTACAAAATAGAGGAGGAATCGTGATGAATTCGAATCAAAAATTTGTTGGTTACGTAGGGACTTATACGAAAAGTGAAAGCAAAGGTATCTATCAATTTACTTTAGATACAGAAAAAGAGAGAATTACAGATGTAAAAGCTGTAGCTAACCTTGGAAATCCAACTTATTTAACAATTAGTGAAGATAATAAGAATCTATACGCTGTTGTAAAAGAAGGGAATCTAGGTGGTATTGCGGCCTTTTCAATTGAAGAAAACAGCGGAGAGTTAAAAAAATTAAATGATCAGCTAACTGAAGGTGCTTCACCTTGTCATATTAGCATTGATCGCCGTAAACAACAGCTTGTTACCGCAAATTATCATAAAGGAACGATTGACTTATATGAGGTAAATCAGGCTGGACTAGCTAATGAAGCTTCTTCCGTGATCCAGCATGAAGGTACTGGATTAAATAAAGAAAGACAGGAAAAACCTCATACACATTTTTCAGGTTATACACTTAATGAAAAATATGTTGTAGCTGTCGATTTAGGAATCGATAAATTAATTACATATAAAATTGAAAATAAATCTCTAATTGAAGTTAACAGTTTATCTGTTAAACCTGGCAGCGGACCTAGACATATTACATTCCATCCGAACGGAAAGTTTGCATATATTATGACAGAACTTAGTTCGGAAGTAATTGCTCTTCAATTAAATGAGGATGACGGAAGCTTTACTGAATTACAGTATATTTCAACGATTCCAAATGATTTTACTGAAAATAACCAAGGAAGTGCGATCCATATCTCAAAAGATGGTCAATTTGTCTATGCTGGTAATCGTGGACATAATAGTATCGCTGTATTTAAAGTAAACCAAGACACTGGGAAACTTAATTTAGTGGAAATTGTTTCAAGTGAAGGGAATTGGCCAAGAGATTTCGTTTTAGATCCTTCTGAAAACTATTTAATCGCGTCAAACGAAATGTCAGGAAATCTAGTTTTATATGCTAGAAATAATACAACTGGTAAACTTGCAGTGATCCATTCAGATGTACAAGTTCCAGAAGCTGTATGTGTAAAATTTTTAAATGTTTAAGATAGAGTAGGGGTTTTTAAGATGGATTTTAAAATAACTGATGCTGCCAAAGAAATATTAGGTAAAGTAGATAATACAAAAATACTACAATTAGAATTTGACCGAGGTAGTTGTGATGTAGTTAATAACATTTATGAAATAAAAGTTATTAATAAAAGACCATGTGGTCCCAATGAAAAAATGATCATTGGAGATCAGTTTGAATTCAGGGTAAACAAAAATTTTGAAGATGTTTATGAAGACCAATTAGTAATTGATTATCAAAATGGTTCTTTTATTTTCAAAAACAGAAATCAAATTTTTAATAATCGTATTGGATTAACATTTATTAAAGAAGATTAAATAATAAATGTACTATTCAGGACTCTACTTGCATCATAACCATCGTTTGTTCGCACAAAATAAAAAGTATTATCAGCAACTATGTCTTCTTTTACCTGGACAGGCATCTTCTGTAAATTTAAAACTGCAATCGAATGAAGTTTTTCCTTTGTGTAGCCAGATTTGCTTAATAAATTTTCATCAATTAGTTGATACGTTTTTTCTGAGTCAATTGCATAATAGATTCTTGTTTCGGCTGTATGTTCATTTGTAACAAATGAATTTCCCTCTTCCTTTTCGGTCGGGAACGAAGTAGCTCGTATAACTGGTCGAACTTGGTCCTCAAGAAAAACAGTCACAGTGTGCATTGCAGAAAGTGCCTCTTTGACATAATAAATTAATTCATTAAATGCCACTTCGCCTTCAGCTTCATACTTTGCAACTGCACTATTTAAAGAGACACTCATTCCTTTTTTACTTTCAATCCCTTCAATTCGAAGGTCTTCTTTTTCACGATCATATATAAAACGCCATTCTTCATTACCAAGGCGATTTTCTATCATTTTTTTTATGTCTAACGTTGTTTTTTTAGCCAATTGTTTTACCTACCTTATTAACCTCTAAGTCCTTCAAGAAACTCTTCTACTTGTTCTTTTGTTTTACGATCTTTATTTACGTATCGCCCAATTTCTTCGCCATTATTAAAAGCTACAAAGCTAGGTATTCCAAAGATATCTAGTTCTTGGCATAACTCAATAAATTGA
>NZ_NCTA01000047.1 GCF_002156865.1 Gottfriedia luciferensis
CCAAATTTTCGTAAAGGAAGTTGAGTGACGTTCATTTCCACTACAGTATGCTCGCTTTCCATGGGGCGAAACCTGAGCCTCCTCGGCAAGCCTGCGGGGTCTCTGCCTTTCCGCATTTCCCATAGGAGTCGATCATCCTTTCGTTCCAATCAACTCATTCTTCAATAAAAGTATTCATTAAGAAACTATTTAAATTTCCTTTACTTTGAACAAATTTACTAATCAGTTTAAATTCATTTTTCTAAAAATTAGTATTTAATAGTTTAAACTGATGAAAAAGATCTAAGTAATGATTTGAGTTTGATGGTGTTTTTAATATTGCTCAAAACAAATTAACATTTCTATCCATTAATAGATTATCAAAAATACTAACTTTATTTTCACTAATGTTCATTTAATGACCTTTTTTATTTACTCATAAGTTGACTTCTTATTTGAAAAGCTATTTCTGGATAGTCAGTTATGATCGCAGTACAATTAGCTTGAATTAGTTCCTTCATTACGTCAGGTTCATTTATTGTATATGGTCTTACAGCAATATTTTTCGCTAGAGTTTTTGCAATTATTTCATCTGTTATAATACGATAATTCGGATGAATTCCCTCCGCTTGAAACTCTTCAGCAAGTTTCCAAGGTTCTTTATTTCTTCTATTATATAGAACAGCAGTTTCAATATCCGGTGCCATCAAATGAAACTTAAGCATACTTTTATGATTAAAAGAAGATAAAATAACTCTCTTTTCATATTCATAAGAACGGATTAAATTGATTACTCGTTCTTCAAGTCCATGATATTCAAATTTATCATTTTTTAATTCCACATTCATACTAAAATGATTCCCTTTTGCCCAGTCAAAAACTTCCTTTAAAGTTGGAATCGTGCAATTTTTAAACTGGCGCTTAAATCGATAACTAGCATCAAATTTTTTTAACTCAGTTAATGTATAGTCTTTAACAAAACCTTTCCCATTCGTAGTTCGATTAATTGTTTCATCATGAATAACAACAATTTCACCATCTTTTGATAATTGAACATCCAATTCGATTCCGTCAGCACCTAAATCTTCGCATGCTTTAAATGAAATCATTGTATTTTCTGGATACGTACCAGCAGCACCTCTATGTCCAATAATATCTACCACTTAAAATTCCTCCTTGGAGAAAATATGTACTTTCTTCTTTTTCTTATTGTATACTAATTTTACGAAACTAAGGAGGACTATTATGCGACCATTGCAAATTTCACCAGAAACGGCAGTTTTACTTTCGAAAAAATTAAACGTTCCTTTAGAACAAATTATGCACATGCCACAGCATATATTAATTAAAAAGTTAATGGAATTAGAAAAAAGCGTTGATAATACTGAGACTTCTAAGGATCAGCAATAAGTTTTTTAATTTCTCTATTTTAACTCAGATTTCAACACAACGGGCTCTTACCTTCTGGTTAGAGCTTTTATTTTTTGGCTCTGTTAATGTTAATTGTTAATATTTTACAAAACTCTTAATTGAAAAAGATTTTAAGAATTTAAAGACATTGATTGGAGTAGAAGGTGCGAGACTCCTATGGGAGTAGCGGGAAGGGTGAGACCCCGCAGGCTTGCCGAGGAGGCTCAGCTCACGCCCCATGGAAAGCGAGCATCCTGGAACGGAAATCATCAACATTCTTTTTTAACAGAGCCTTTATTTTAAATTCAATCTAATTATGGAGATTAACTTAAGCAGTATTCTTTTCCAAAAATATTAAGTACGAGCTTATAAATTATATATTTAGAATTTAGTCTGTTAAGAAAACAATACATTAAATGAAAGATTTTGGAAAAAGTATAAGAATAATAAGCCATGAAAGTGGGACGGTGGTAAAAAGTGTTTAACTACAAAGAAACGAATAGTGCAGCGACTAATAAAAAAATCCCATTTCAAAATAATATATCTCGTTCTTTAAGTAAGGACATTCTAGAAAATATAAAAAGAATCAAAGACGATTTTGGAGATAGTTCAGATCTTATTATTCGTCATGAAACACTTGGCGAAGGTATGAATTATTCTTTTGCAACGATTCATATCGATGGGATTTCAAACGAACAGTTAATAAATGAAGGGATTATCAATAAAATCGTTAGGCTTAATTCACAAACCGAGACGACGCTTTCATTAACTGATTTAGAGAATGGTTTAAAAAGTATTATTGCGGTTTCTAGTTTGAAATCGCAATCAAGTTATACAAATCTCTTATCTGCCTTACTTATCGGAGACACAGTTATCCTTCTAGATCATGATTGTAACTATTTAGTTGCATGTACAAAAATGGTTCAGTCTAGAAGTATATCAGAACCTTCGACTCAAACTCTCATTAGAGGCCCAAAGGATAGTTTCACAGAAAGTTTACGTACAAATACATCGCTTATTCGCAACAGAATTCAACATCCTGCATTACGAATTGAATCATTGAAAATCGGTGAGGTAACAAGAACAGATGTAGAAGTCATGTATATAAAAGGTGTCGTAGATGAGAATTTATTAAAAGAAGTAATGCATCGACTAGAGGCAATCAATGTTGATGAAATTTTGGAATCCAGTTATATCGAAAACTATATTCAAAATGATCAAAAGACCATTTTTCCGACCATAATTAATACGGAGAGACCTGATGCTGTAGTTGGTAATTTACTTGAAGGCCGAGTAGCAATTTTTACAGCAGGTACACCGTTTGTCTTGATTTTACCTGCTACGTTTACTCAGTTTTTTCAATCGCCAGAGGATCACTATCAAAGTTCTTATATTGGAACGTTTCTAAGAGCACTTCGATATATGTCTTTTTGGGTCGCTTTATTTGCACCAGGTATTTTTATTGCGCTTACTTCATACCATCAGGCGGTTATTCCAACTGTATTATTAGTTAGTTTAGCCTCTCAACGTGAAGGTGTACCGTTACCGGCAATAGTTGAAGCACTTGGAATGGAGTTAGTATTTGAAGTGTTACGTGAAGCTGGTATTCGAATGCCAAGAGCGGTTGGTCAAGCACTGTCGATTGTAGGAGCTTTAATTTTAGGCCAGGCAGCGGTACAAGCAGGCTTTGTGTCCGCTTCTATGGTAATCATTGTTTCGATTACAGCGATTGCTAGCTTTACAATCCCTTACTATAATATGTCGATTGCTGCTAGGATTCTGAGGTTTATCTTATTATTAGCAGCTGCTTATATTGGTTTATATGGAATGTTAATCGGAGGGATCATTATTCTATTGCACATGTGTAGTTTACGCTCATTTGGTGAACCATATTTTGCGCCGTTTGCACCATTTCGTATAAAAAGTCAAAAAGATACGATTTTAGTTGTTCCTACTCAAGGTAATACGAAAACGATTAAAGAACAAAGTAGTGGAGAATAAGTGATGAAAAGAAACTATGTGATCTTAGCGCTTATTACTAGCTTATTTTTAGGAAGTTGTTCTAATTACAAAGAGTTAAACAGCGTTTCAATTGTTGTAGCCATGGGAGTTGATTATAAACCGAAAGAAAAAAGATATGATGTGACTCTTCAAATTATTAATCCGAGTGCAATCGCTACGCAAACAGGATCAATCGGTACACCAGTTATTGCTATAGAAGAAGATGGTAGAACAATCTCAGAAGCTGCACGAAATATTACAAAAAGAGTATCCCGAACAAATATATACTCACATGTAGCACTTGTTGTAATTGGAGAAAACTTAGCGAAAATTAAAACTTTAAACTATATTTTTGATGTGTTTGAGAGAGACGCAAAAATACGTGTCAATATACCGGTCATTATCGCGAGAAATGAATCAGTATTTAAATTAATGAATAATTTACCTGCACTCGATAAATTGCCAGCTAAATCAATTGTAGGAAAGATAAAAAACACGTCAGCTCTCTTAGGTGAGAACCAAGAAATCGAAATGCGTCAAGTGATCTCCGCACTTTCCAGTAAAGGAAGAGAACCTGTCATTAATGGTGCAAGTTTAGAATTAGAAAGTGACACCTCTGAAACACTGGACAATTTTTCGAAAGTAAAATCTTCTTATAACATGATTAACGGGCTTGGGATTATCAAACAAGGTAAATTAGTGGGCTGGATTGACGGCCCCCCAGCAAAATCAGTACAAATTATTGATAACAAGATTAAGGAAACAAATTTGCAAGTGAAATGCAGTAAGAAAGAATATGACTCGATGGAAATTATTAGGTTGAAATCAAAAACAAAAGTAAAAATGAAAGATGATATCCCGATGATTAACGTAAAAGTAAATGCAGTGGCAATTATTGATGAAATACTTTGTAATGATGACTTTGATAAAGCAAAAACACTGGAAAAGTATGAAAAATTAAGTGAGAAACAGCTAAAGAATAATATTTTAGCAGGAATTAAAGAAGCACAAAAATTTGGTGCAGATAGCTTCGGCTTTGGAGATAAACTACATTTAGCAAATCCGAAAGTATTTAAAAAATATGAGAAAGATTGGGGAAAAGTATTTCAAAAAGCGAAGGTGAAAGTCGATGTTGATGTTCAAATAAATAATGTAGGTATGAGAAAGAAAGCTTATCCATTTTAGAAAGTGGGGAATGCGATGAATCGAAAATTAAACATTGGTGCCTTTCAATTTTTTAGTATAATATTTTTATTCGAAATGGGGAGCGCTACATTAGTCGGCCTTGCATCTGGTGCAATGCAAGATGCATGGATTTCTGTCTTACTTGCTCTAGCAGCAGGATGTTTATTATTTATCGTTTATATTAAATTATTTGAACTGTATCCTGAATTACCTTTTACAAAATACATTCAAGATATTTTAGGTAAATTTACTGGTAAAATACTAGCAATGCTTTACATTGTCTATTTTATTTACCTAGGAGCACGAGTTTTACGTGATTTCGAAGAACTATTAGTCATTACACTTTATAATGCTTCTTCGCTTATCTCAATCGGTATTTTATTGATGTTTTTAGTGATGTATGCAATCTTTAAGGGCTTTGAAGTATTCGCAAGAGTAAATGAATTCCTATTTATGATCATCATAGTCATTATTGCCACGATAATCGGCTTTGAAATCATTGCAGGTCTTGTAGATACGAATAATCTAAAACCGGTGTTAGAGACAGGTTGGAAAACAATCATAAAAGAAGCTTACCCTTTAACATTAACCTTTCCCTTTGGAGAAATGATTGCGTTCACAATGCTTATGCCTTACTTAAAGAAGAAAGAATATGCGTGGAAATATGGATTGACTGGATTAGTTTTTGCTGGAATTGTCTTAACACTCATTACAATCATTAATATTTCAATATTGGGCTCGAATACAGTAGTCCGAGCTACTTATCCGATTTTAACTGCAGTTAGCTATATTAATATTGCAGATTTTATTCAAAGGCTTGATTCGATCGTCGTAATCGTTATGGTTATTGGGGGATTTATTAAGATAGCAGTTTTTTTCTACTGTGCGATGATTGGAGCAGCAGACTTATTTAAAGTAAAAAAATCAGATACGCTTACTTACCCTATTGCATTTATTATCCTAGTTAGTTCTGTTTGGATGGCACCTGACTATTTAGAGCATTATAAAGAAGGATTGGATATTGTACCGTACTTTTTACACATTCCTTTACAAATCGTTATTCCTTTAATTCTTTTTGTTATAGCTTTTATACAGCATAAAACCAAAACAAAAGAGAATGCAGCTTAGTAATTTATAAACTGCATTCTCTTTTTTTGTAATTGACAGCGGGGTAGAATTTAGGGATTAAGTATAAGTGCAATTAAGCCTCTATCTTCGCCTGAGTTTAGTTTGTCGTATTTTGACCCGAATCTTGTTCTTCACTACGTTTCTTTTTCATTTTATTCATATATTTTAGAGCAACTTGTGCTATTCCGAATGGGACAGTAAAAAAGAAGATTAAAACATAATCTTCACCTACAAGCTCCGTTTTACTAAGTTCTATATTCAATAGTAAGTGAGGAAAATGATCGCCATTATACATGTCAATTCCTTCTAGCAAAAGCATTTCCATCAAAAATAAAATTAGAAAAATCATAAATATTTTCATTGTGACACCCCTAATGTTAAACAGAATCATTTATCATTATTTTTGTATAGAGCTGTAAAGATTATACGAAAAGAAAAATAAACTTCGACAGAGTCTACGATTTTTTACAGATAAGAGTAGAAAACCTCGACGTAGTTTCCCATTTTAAGGATATGTATAAGCGCAACTAGGCCTCTGACTTTGCCTAAAGGCGAGTTTCCTTTATCTGAAAATTTGGTATATAATGGAAGAAGTGTGTAAAGGGGGGATCTCATTGATCCAAATATTTAAAAACCGAAATTTTTCTTGGCTATTTTTAGCCAATTTTACTTCTCAGCTAGGTTCTGTCGTAGGAATGACAGCATTTATGCTGTACTTGCTAAGAAAGTTTTCGAGTCAGCCTTACTACGCAACAATAACTGAATTAATGTACACCTTACCGATGATTTTCTTATTTTTCTTAGTTGGGGTAGTTGCAGATCGTTTAAATAGAAAAAAAATCGCAGTTAACTGTGACTTTATTAGCGCGTTTTTATCAATTATTTTACTAATTACGATAAATGAAGATTGGGTTTATTTATCCTTCGGCATTCTCTTTTTAAGAAGCGGCGTTTCGAAATTTTTCCAACCTGCTCAATCGTCATTAATACAGGGCATATTAACAGAAGATCAGTATGCTGTTTCTGCAGGTCTTAATCAGCTTGTAAGTAGCTTATTTATGCTTTTTGGTGGAGCAATTGGAACGTTTGTCTTTTGGAAATTAGGGGTAGAAGCAGCTATTATGGTTGATACAATTTCCTTCATACTATCGGGCTTATTTATTTTATTAGCAAAGGTACCAAAGGAAATAACAAACCCAAATGGAGATCACACGGTAAAAGATTTGAAATTTAAACTAGTCCTAAGTGACTTTAAAGAGGGAATTGTATATATATTTAATCATTCATTACTTAGATTAATTTTATCTGGTTTCTTTTTATTCGGGATTATTAACGGTGGATTTTCCGTCATGCCATCCTTTGTTCTAAAATATAAACTTGCACCAAATAATTACGAGGAATTGTTAATTTATATCGGTGTCGCATTTGGAGTTGGAGTTTTAATTGGGAGTATTTGTGGGTCAATGCTGGCAAAGAAAATCCCATTGCCATATATGATTATTATTGGATTAATCATTTCTGGAGTTTGTGTAATTGTAGGAGGGTTTTCTACTTCAGCAAACGCATATATCATTTGGCAATTCATAATTGGATTAACAATACCTATTATTAATATTGGTATTGGTGGCTGGTTTCCTAAGTTAGTAGAAAAAAGAATGATGGGAAGAGTACAGGGATGGATTCAACCAATCATTTTACTCTCGCAAAGCGTTACGCTTGGCCTAATTACCGTTTTCTATCCGTCTGTATTAAAAATTGAATGGATTCACGCAATCGTTGGAGCAAGTCTAGCAATTGTTGGAGTCTACTACTTATTTTTATTACCTAAGTTCCTTGTGGTTGATTCTGTGAAACAAGTTGAAGTTGAAAAGTCAGTAAATCATTAACACTATCCTCTCTCTTTTTAATGAGTGTTTTAGTAAAAAAAATATTAGTAAAATTTTAATAAAAATTTAATCGCATTTTATATAAAACTGTCTAATATAGGCAGTTTTTTTGTCGATATATAAGATGGATGACTTTTTATTCCGTTATGATCCGATGAAGGAACAGTTTTTAGAACTGAGTATTCGAAAGTTATCAAAAATCGTTTGAATTAATTTAACAATAAAATAGATTTTTTTTTACATTTAAATTGGTACTAGTAGTTGTCATTTAGTCTCTATATAAGGGCTAAGTAGATTGAGAGGAGAAGCTTATGTTAAGGGGTTTTTATGCAGCAGCGTCTGGAATGATTGCACAACAAAGAGTTACTGAGTACTTGACGAATAATTTATCAAATGCAAATACACCTGGATATAAAGGAGAACAAGCTTCATTACGTTCATTTCCGGAATTATTGATGAATCGAATGGAAACAAATAATATTCCACAAAAAAACATGAACCAAAAAGGATCTGTTTTAGGTGGGCTAAATACAGGGGTTTATATGCAAGAAACGACTCCAATTTTTACACAAGGTGATCTTCAACAAACAAATAAAAATACTGATATTGCGATTCAAGAGCGTGTAATTCCATTTAACACAGCAGCTAAAACAAAAGGTGCATTATTTTTCGAGCTTCAAAACCCAGATGGTACTACTCGCTATACAAGAAATGGAAATTTTACACTTGATCAAAATGGTTATTTAACTACAAACAGTGGATTATATGTCTTAGGTGAAAATAACAAACGTATACAAGTTCAATCTTCAGATTTTAAAATGCTGGAAGATGGGACAATTACTGAAAATGGAAAACAAGTTGGCAGATTAAAGGTGGCTTTCTCAGATAATCCAAACACTTTAGTAAAAGAAGGGGAAGGATTATTTAAAACGTCAAACGGTAAATCTTTACCTACTGCTTCAAATAATAATCGAATTGCATTTTCTGTTAATCAAGGATTTATAGAAAGGTCAAATGTTGATGTTACTCAAACATATACAGAGCTTATGTCAGCATATCGTACGTTCGAATCAAATCAGAAGGTTTTACAAGCATATGATCGAAGCCTAGATAAAGCGGCAAATGAAATCGGAAGACTTAGATAAAAATTGAGAAGTAAGGGAGGGGAATATTAATGAACAGAATGTTATCAATCGCAGCAAATACGATGGGACAATTACAAAGCCAATTAGATGTACTTAGTAATAATATTGCCAATGTAAATACAGTTGGCTTTAAACGTCGAGATACAAACTTTAGCGAAATGTTGTTCCAACAGTTTGATAATCAACCAAATAATAGCGCTGAAGTTGGCCGTAGAACGCCATATGGAATTCGATATGGAGTAGGAGCAAAAATAGCTAATACAGCACTACAGCTAGATGCAGGTGCAATCCAGCGAACAGAAAGAAAGCTAGATGTTGCATTAACAAATAAAAGTCAATTTTTCCAAGTAAATGTAACAGAAAACGGTCAAACTGAAACAAGATATACTAGAGATGGCTCTTTTCAACTTTTACCAATAAACGCTGATGGTTCTAAGTTACAGCTTTCAACTAGCGAAGGAAATCCAGTTTTAGGAACGAACGGTCTAATTATTGTTGATGGAAATGCAAAGGACTTTTCATTTAATGAAACTGGCGGACTTACGGTAACAAACCAAAATGGTACGAGAACAAATTACCAGCTTGCTGTCGTAAATGTCTTAAAGCCTCAAAATCTTGAAAGTGCAGGAAGCAATTTATTCCGCATATCTAGTGCAGCGACAGTTGGACAAACGGTAAGACCGTTAAATGCGACTCAAGTGAGTACTATGGGTGGTGCACTAGAGCAATCAAATGTTGATTTAGCAAGCTCTATGACTGATTTAACACTTACACAAAAAGCTTACCAATTCAGCTCTCGTGCAATCACAATGGCAGACGAAATGAGCGGTCTGATTAATGGATTGCGTTAACGTTTAAAATAAGATAGTATTATATTTATAATGTATAGAAGCTGGTCTTAAGACTTGCTTCTTTTTTATTAATTTAATGAATCTAATCCAATTAGGAGGACTACATAATATGTTAGATATCAAAGCAATTAAAGAAATTCTTCCACACCGTTACCCATTCTTATTAGTAGACCGTATCATTGAACATGAAGAAGGAAAACGTGCAGTCGGCATTAAAAACGTAACGGCGAACGAAGAGTTTTTTAACGGCCATTTTCCTGATTATCCAGTAATGCCAGGCGTACTTATCGTAGAAGCACTTGCACAAGTTGGTGGAGTTGCAGCATTAAGCCTAGAGCAAAACAGAGGGAAACTAGCATTATTTGCTGGAATTGATAACTGCCGTTTTAAAAGACAGGTAGTACCTGGTGATCAACTAAGACTAGAAGTAGAATTAGTAAAAATGCGTGGACCAATCGGTAAAGGTAAAGCAGTAGCTACAGTTGATGGACAAATCGCATGTGAAGCTGAACTAACGTTTGCACTAAAATAAAAGAATTTGATCTAAAGAGCCCTATTTTTTCAAAATAGGGTTTTTTTATGTTACTATAGTGTAAATTGTATAATAATTTAAATTATTTTGTCGTAATTCGTTATTTTATGGTATTATTACAGTGTTATAGAAATCCTACATCATAGTGTAATTACAAAAATTTAAAAACGGGGGTATGTAAATCATGCTCAAGAATTTACCACGTGGAACAAAAATAAGTATTACCAACTCTATTAAAACTGCTTTTGAATTATATATGAGAAACTTAGAGTGGGATTTAGAAGCGTATAACTGGGAAGCTTTCTTAGCAGAATGGAAAAGCTACAACGAAAAAAACGCTTCATGGCAATCAACTGTCGAAGAGTCAATTTTGAACAGCGAACAGTTTCATCAAGAATTAGCAATTAAAATGAGTGAAGATATTAAGAAAATATTGAATGAAGATCCAACAGAGGACCAAATTCAACAAATCGAGCAACTAGTTAAAGAACTAAAAGTAGAAGATCCTACATACACTTGCAAACTAGAAGCGAAATACCACATAGAGCGATTACAATCTATGCAAACGGTATAATAAAAAACAGACCTGTATAGAGGTCTGTTTTTTTGTGTTTTTTTATGTAGATTATATTAAACTCGTTGAAAGTGCAAAGAAACATAGTTGATCAGCAAGTAGATTAGGTGATTTGCAAATAAAATAAGGAAATGTGTAATTAACATGATGAAACGGCAAATGAATTAGTTAAAACTGCAAATAATTTGTAAATAAAAATAAAGAAACTGCAAATAAATCAGATGTAGTGACTAAAGCTAGTCAAAAAACGCAAATAAACCAGAATAATCGCAAATAAAATCTGTCATCGCAAATAAATTTCGAGAATCGCAATAAAAAATGGCTATATCGCAAATAAATTTTGAAAATGGCAAATAAAAGATGCAAAGCGCAAATAAATTTTGAGAATCGCAAATAAAAATGCAAAATAGAAATTAAAATCACTAAAATGGCAAATAAAACTTTCCATTCTTTAAAAAACGAACAAAAAATTACCGTTTACAACATATTTCAGCCAGTTTTCAACAAAAATATCAGTGGAAATGATAAAAAATACAATGTTTTAAGCAAAAATCATCTTCCAACTGAATTAATTGAGTAGTTAAGATTATTTGATTTTCTCCATGCAATTGCTTTACGTTCTATGTCCTTCACAAAAGCATCTTTTCCATCCATATACCCTGTAATGTCATTTGGGAATTGTTCAGCAAGCTTCGCCTTAAGTTCTCCATATGCCTTTGCAGCATCGTCATGAGCCCTTAAATAAGCGGGAACTGCTAAGTGGCGCTCGATTTCAGTTTCGTTGTCGAACTGATACATATGTAACTGGTGTGTACGGTTATCGCCGCCTTTACGGAAGTATCTTCTGCCTGTAAGGCCAAATTCTCCAAGACCTTCATAACCAATCTCAGCCATTTTTTCATTATACATATCTATATTTTTGATATTTTTAACAACTGGTAACATATCAATAATTGGTTTTGCCTTTAAATTTGGAACAGATGTACTTCCAATATGATGAATTTCAACAAGCTCATCTTTTAAAATATCCCGAATGAGTTTAGCATCTTCTTGAAATAATTTGTTCCAATTTTCATTATGATTTGTAACGATTACGTTCATGTGGACCTCCGTAATAATTTATTAGTGGTGAAAAAAACAATGAGATCGTAAAAGCCTGGGAAGGTACTGATAAATAATTCTAGTAAAAACAGTTATTTTTTATTAAATAAAAATCCCCTTAAGAAACGCTATAAGCTTTTTACTTATAGATTAATTCTAAGGGGAATTATTGTACATATTTGTATGATTTTAGAATCCTTTATAATCTTTATGTCTAGACGCCCAACAACTCCACAAGCTCATCCATCGATAACTCAGTAATCCATTGCTCACTCGTTATGATCGTATCATTTAGTGATTGTTTACGTTGGAGCATTTCGTCAATTTTTTCTTCTAGTGTTCCGATTGTTACAAATTTATGGACTTGAACGAATTTGGTTTGCCCGATTCGGTATGCTCGGTCTGTCGCTTGGTTTTCAACTGCTGGATTCCACCAACGGTCAAAGTGCATAACGTGATTTGCGGCTGTTAAGTTTAATCCTGTTCCACCAGCTTTAAGGGATAGGATAAATATTTTTACATCGCCATTTTGGAAGCGAGAGATCATACTATCTCGAGATGCTTTCGGTACACTTCCGTTTAAAAATATTACTTCTTCACCAAATTTAGCTTGGATTGCTTCTTTTAACATATCACCCATTCGCACGTATTGAGTAAAGATGAGACAGCTTTCTTTTTGTTCAAGTATTGGATCAATTAATTCAAACAGTCTTTCAACTTTGCTGGAACGTTCTTCAAATTCAACGAGCTGTGTTTCTTTCAAGAATAAAGAAGGATGGTCACAAATTTGTTTTAATTTATTTAACATCCACAGGATACGACCTCGACGCTCTATACCGGATAATGAATCAATTTGTTTTAAGCTATCTTGAACAACTTGTTCGTATAAAGCTGCTTGTTCAACCGACAAAGGACAAAGCATTTTTTGTTCTTGTTTCGGCGGAAGATTTAATGCAACATCTTCATCCTGCTTTGTTCGTCTTAATAAGAATGGTGAAATTAAGCGATGAACCGCGTTAATTTTTTCTTCATCTCGATCTTTTTCAATTGGATTCACATAATTACTAACAAAACGATTTAGTGTGCCAAGGTAGCCTCTATTAATGAAATCAAATATAGTCCAAAGCTCCGTTAAACGATTCTCCATTGGTGTACCAGTTAGTGCAATACGATGTTCCGCTTTTAAACCACGAACTGCACGTGACTGCTTTGTCGCCGCATTTTTAATATTTTGTGCTTCATCAAGTATGATGCTTTTCCAAACATACTGATTCAAGTCTTCAAAATCTAATACGCTTAAAGCATAGGAAGTAATGACAATATCAACATCTCTTACTACAGAAAATAAATCTTCTCCCTTTAAGCGATTTCCTCCATAGTGTACATGAACAGTTAAATCAGGATAAAAAAGTTCAATTTCACGTTTCCAGTTATTGATTACAGAAGTAGGACATACGATGAGTGATGCACCATGTTTTTCCTCATGCTCCTTACGATAAGCTAGATAAGAGATTGATTGAATTGTTTTACCAAGCCCCATATCATCTGCAAGTAGGGCACCAAAGCCCATATTTTTCAAATGAATTAACCATTCAAATCCCTTTTGTTGATATGCACGTAATGTTGCTTGCAACCCTTGAGGAACCTCAAGTTCCGGAACTTCTGAAATGGATGTTAATCGTTTCGTTAATTCTCGGAAGACATCATCAACCTCAATTTCAACTTCTGCAAAAGGTGAATTTTCGTCCTCTATTTTCTCAGAACCTTGTAGTAATTCATGTTGAAGTACTTCATGAAATCTGAGTCCTTGCTTTTCAGCCTTTGCCATCATTTTTTTCATACGAGCAATAAATGCTGGATCTAGTGCAATCCATTGCCCATTAAATTGAATTAATCGTCTTTGATTTTCAACGAATTGTTGGAATTGCTGTTCAGATAGCTCCATCCCATTTGTTGAAATTCTCCAATTGAAATCAACTAAAGTTTCCATATTGAAAAATGAATTTCCGGCAGGCTTTCCTTTAACACTTGCCTTTAATGTCATTCTATTTTGTTTTAATGCTTGCCACCAGCTCGGCAACAGAACTTGGATATTTGCAGAAAGTACTTTCTCACTATCTTCTGTTAAAAATGTCCAAGCCTCTTGCTCAGATAATATTTTTCTAGGCTTATTATCTTCGATTAAAGTTGGAACAAGTAAACCGACACCTTGAAACGTTCGATCTAAGTATTCAGCATATGATGCATGTTTCTTTTGTAATGAAGAGTGACCTGTATATTCATAAGGCTTAATCGCTTTTCGTTCATCTATTAAATAGGTATGTAATTGCCAATCCTCATGTTCGCTCATTGGCTCTTCAAGTACTAGACGAATTGAAAATGGAACATCGTCATCTCTTAAACCAATTTTCACATGCCAATCGTCTTCATCGATACTATGCGTGAGTTGTTGCTTAATATAGCTTGGATTATGATAAAGACTTCTTGCTATATCCCAACGCTTTGAATGATATGTTTCAATTTCAAACTGCTGCTTAATAGCTGCTGAAACTAATTCTTGTAATGTCGGTTCCAATTGATCCGTACCATCTATTCGCCATAATTCTTCCCCAGCTTGATAATGTGCAAAGCTAGGAGAAACTTGACCTTCATGAAAGGCTGGATACAACTGAGAAATTTCTTTATGAAATTCCTTTGCTTCATCTAAATATGTAATTTCTACTAATGAATTTTCATTATGTTCTTTAAAAAAAGTAAGTGCTTCAATTGGAGTGAGAAGAATACCTTCAATCTGTCCGACTCTGGTTGATTGTAATAATGTCCCATAATATGAAGGTTCATGCCATTGAAACACTAGATGCTTCCATGCAGTTACCGGTAAGATGACACCGTGACTTTGCATTCCGTATACGAGTAGACCTTTTCTCTCTACCCACTTTACGGCAATACTAAGATTAGCTAGTCGCTTCATTGACTAATTTTCCTTTCCTTAATTCCTCTTGAAGTGCGCGCAAACGAATAAACTGTGACTCAATATACTGAATATAATCATCCCACTCTTTCACACGTTTTAATTTTTTATAATTTGTCTTTAGCTTCTTTAAATAACGAACAGCTATCTTATAGTTCGCTCTGCCTTTTAGGTCAATATAATAAAGCACTAAATGATGGTAAATCGGTAATACAGATTGCGGTGAGTGCTTATGGACCTCTTGAAGATCATGTTTATCAATGGAATCAGGAGTGTAGGAGTATAAATACATTTGTAACTCAGCCCAGCGTTTATATTCCCGATTATGCATTAAATAATCTGTATATTGCATCACACTGTATGGTAGTAATGCTTGATAGACGACTTCTAATCCCGCAGTCTGGTTTGTATAAAAACTGTTGTACTCATAATGGGTTAGAAAATGTTTCGCGAAAGTTGTCTTAGCATATTCATCATCGCCATTTTGTAAAAAGTATAAAAGCATTTCGTAATATAAAGGCAAGAATTGTGACATACGATTTGTTTCATTATTTTTTCGCAAGTGCTCAATCCAGTAAGTAAAACTATAAAGCGTACGCTCATTACTACTGTATTGCTTTAAAATAGAGAGCATTGAATCATCCTGATTTAATAAGAAATACAGATGAGCTTTGCCTAAATCTGCAAAATAGTTGTCCTCTAATTTAGATAAGGTTTCTAAATCCTCATTTAAAATCTTCGGGTTATTTAATAACTCCTTATATACATGTCGAAAAGAGTTATATCGCGGAATAATGCAAAGTTTTCTCTCCAACAGCAGTGCTTG
Source organism: Gottfriedia luciferensis (assembly GCF_002156865.1). Classification (GTDB taxonomy): domain Bacteria; phylum Bacillota; class Bacilli; order Bacillales; family Bacillaceae_G; genus Gottfriedia; species Gottfriedia luciferensis. Next base: position 15,590 of record NZ_NCTA01000047.1, read on the forward strand.
AACCTGCTCACGAAGAACTTCTTCATATTGAATTGAAACCGAGCCACCAGTTAGATTATGTAATTGTCTACTAACAGCTTCAATTTGATTCTCAAGCATCGTCATTTCACGAGGCAAATGAGCATTATCATATACTGTACTTTGAATTTCTATTTGTCCGACCATTTTATTCATTGTAAAGATTGACGCTAATAACTGATATTGTAGCTTTTCTTTTTCTTGTCGTGGCTGTTGGTTTAATAATCCGTGGTAAAACCGTTCATATAAAGGATAAACAAAATAAACATCTTGATAAAATGATGTTCTTTGCTGCTCGATATATTCTTTATACTTTTCCTCGAACAATGCTATAGTCTCTTTTGGTCGTTCTTGCTCTATTTTATTCATTTGATCTAATAGCTGGCGACCAGTCATGACATTTGGAATACTCTTCAAAGAAGATTGCTTAAACTTCCTCATTAGATCCCCAACTAAAGAAAATGAAGCAGCAGCATAGCATAATAATGCAATTTGATGCTGACACGGAGGGGCCTCATAACAATCACAGCCATTTTGATCATGATTTTGTATATGTAAAATGGGCAAATGGATTTGTTCAGATTCTTCAACAACCCCAACAAGTCGACCATCCCGAACGGAAACATTATAAACTTGACCTTGTCGATATAACTGCAAACCAGCTTCCACAAGCTCTGCATCTCTCAAATTTTGAGGAGATAGTTTTGAAAAAAGTGAATATGAAAGTTCATAAATGATATCTTTACTTAAATCACGCTGAAGCATCCTCTGCCCCCTAACTCGTAACATTCTTATTGGTAATTATACCCTAAACAAATACGATACACATAGTTGAAAAGGGAAAAAGTGAAAGATGATGTCGTAATGTTGCGAGAAGACGCGGAAATTGCAATGAAATTCGGGAATCTCAAATAAAAAATGCAAATCACAGTTAAATTCGGGAATCGCAAATAAAGTAGCGGAATCGCAATTAATATCCAGGAAACACAAATAAAAAAGGTGAAATCGCAATTAATATCGTAGAATCGCAAATAAAAACGGCAAACCACAGTTAAATTCGGGAATCGCAAATAAAAAAGACAAATCGCAATTAAAATCCGGGAATCACAAATAAAAAAGGCAAAATCGCAATTAAAATCCAAGAATCGCTAAAAAAAACAGCAAAATCGCAATTAAATCAACAAATCGATACCATTTCCATGCAAAAACCCCATGTTTTCAATAAAACCACACCAAAATGTAATAGAAACGCACTAATTCCAACGCTTTTATTGTAGATTTAAGTAGAATCCTGAACAATTTCGCGTCGTTTATTGTAGTATTAATGGGTTATTTAAATAAACAGTAAACAACTTGTAATATTGTTGTAACATATGAGCGAAATAAACATGATATTATCGAATTATCAGATAAATTATAAAAAATTGAATGACATATAGATCTAGGAGTGAAATTTGTGAAAAAAGGTTTTTTACTACTTTCAATAATTTTCCTGTTCCTAGTTGGACAACCTCTAAGTAAAACATCAGCCGCAACTATGGATGGTAATGATATCGTTAATGAAGCAAAACAACATATAGGTGTAGAATATGTATACGGGGGAACTACTCCAAGCGGATTTGATTGCTCAGGATTTGTTCGTTATGTATATAAGCAAGCTGGAATTAATTTACCACGTTCTTCTTCAGAACAGTATAGTGTAGGTAAACCAGTTTCAAAAAGTAATTTAGAAGCAGGCGACCTTGTATTTTTCAGTGATACATACAAAGCAGGTATTTCTCACGCGGGAATTTACGTAGGTAGCAATAAATTTATTAGTGCTTCATCTAGTAAAGGAATCAAGATTGACACTTTAAGCGGTGGCTATTGGGGTCCTAAATTTACTGGAGCTAAAAGAGTACTAAAATAATAGAATACCAATATACTAGACAATTTAAAGTAGCTCCCTAAACAGGGAGCTTTTCGTTTGTATGCCGTTTTATGACAAATGGATAACAATTAATTCATATATAGACACATTTTGTTATTAATCAACTAGAGAGGGGAAAATGTTATGAAAAAGGGGTTAATTAGTTTAGTAGCTTTTGTACTTATGTTTAGTATGTTTAAAGACGTATTTGCAGAAACAACAGTTCAAGAAAATCCAGAGAAATGGGTTGTTACTCTTGAACCGACAGATTTAACGGTGCAAAATGCCGAAACAAATGAGACGACAACCGTTTCAATTCCTGAAAATGTAAAGTTAAAAGTAGATAAAGAAGAAAATGAACTTTACTATGTTACGTATAATGAAAATGCAGGTACAATCTTAAAAAGTAAAGTCCGAGATGCAACACAATGGGAAATATACCCTGATACAACCGTTTTTAAAGTTTCGAGTGATACTTCATTATTACTAAATGAAAATGGTAAATTAGTGAATAAAGGAACAGTAAAAGCAAATACTGTTTTTAGTAAAATTGGTGAGATGGATCAATATTTAATCATTCAATACTTTAATCAAACTGCTTTTATTGATAAAAATAAAACGATTCCTTTACCAAATGATAAAATGCCGACTTTTAATATGTCTGTAAAGCCGATCACGAATCATGCAGGCGTAACAGTGCGAAATACAAAAATTATTTACCCAAGGGATCCAAAGCCGAAAATGGTGGATATTCCAGCTCAACAAAAAATCGTAATTGATTCAATTTATTACTCATATTATGTTGTGAAAATTGGGGGAACAACTGGTTTAATCCCACAATCTGATATTTCATTAAAGACATACAACTATGTGGATCCAAATGGTGACTACTCTTATGATGAGTTATCTGCGGATTTACAAGAGTTAAATGCTTGGTATCCTAGTTTTACAAAAGTTGAAATAATTGGTAAATCAGTAGACGGTAGAAATTTATATGCATTTAAGCTAGGAACTGGTAAATCTGAAATTTTTATAAATGGTTCTCATCATGCACGTGAGCATATGACAACAAATGTTATAATGGAAATGCTTGATCAGTATGCTAGTGCATATGAAAAAAATACGAAAATAAATGGTTTTGATGTAAGAAAGACACTTTCACAAACATCTATTTATTTCGTGCCAATGGTTAATCCTGATGGAGTTATGTTAGTACAAAAAGGTGCAAGCAGTGCAAAAAATCCTAGCCAAGTTATTAAGTTAAATAAAGGAAGCAAGAATTTTAAAGCTTGGAAAGCAAATGTACGAGGAGTTGACTTAAATCGTCAATATCCAGCGGGATGGAACACTTTATCAGGTAATAAATTACAGCCAGGCCCAGATAACCATAAAGGTAAAAAGCCATTAAGTGAGCCAGAAGTAAAAGCATTATATGATTTTACAAATAGACATAATTTCAAAAATACAGTGTCATACCACTCATCTGGAAATATTATTTTTTGGCATTATAACCAAACTGGTAGCCAAATGACTAGAGATAAAGCAATCGCTACAAAACTTTCAAAGCAAACAGGCTATAGCCTTGTTCCTCCTAAAAAAGGCGGAGGCGGCGGATATAAAGACTGGTATGTACTTGCAAAAAAACGACCAGGATTTACAATTGAAATTTCGCCGTACGTTGGAAATAGACCTGTTCCAAATAGTTACTTCAGTAGTATTATGAAGAAAAACCTACCAATTGGTTTAATATTGGCTAATGAAAAGTAAAAAGTAAGACTAATCTAACGCATATTTAATCAAATTTGAAAATCTAATTTTTGGACTTTGTCCATATAAAATAAGGACTTATCATACAAAGATGAGTCCTTATTTTATTATTTTTGCTGCACGGTTTGTTTTTCGTTTCATTTTATGGTATTATAAGAACATACTTAATAAGAAATGGTTAATTCAATTCATGTGTTAAAAGGGACGAATTTTCATCCTGTTCTAATGTGTGTATTTTTTCTTAACAATACTCATTAAGTGTAAAAAAACAGGTTTAAATGGAGGTTCGTACAATGAACACAGGTACAGTTAAATGGTTTAACGCAGAAAAAGGTTTCGGATTTATCGCTGTTGAAGGTGGAGACGATGTATTCGTACATTTCTCAGCTATCCAAGGCGACGGTTTCAAATCTCTTGAAGAAGGCCAAAAAGTAAGCTTTGAGATCACTCAAGGTAACCGTGGCGCTCAAGCTGAAAACGTAGTTAAATTATAATTCACATTTGAGTGAATCAAAGGCTGCTAGCATATTTGCTAGCAGTCTTTTTTATTTTCTGGTAATAAGTGTAAGGAGAGAAGATGTTGGTCGCGTGGGTTTGCAAAAAAAGTTGTCGAACTGCAAATAAAAAAGGCATACCGCAAATAAAATTGCTAAAACTGCAAATAAAATAGCCAAAACTTCAAATAAAATAATCAAATCGGCAAATAAAATTAGCTAAAACCGCAAATAACTTTCCTAAAACTGCAAATAAAGCTAAAAATCTCCCCAAAATAACATCAAGATCTCAAAACTACTCTTAAGTTAAGCTAAAAATATCCAAAAAAATCAAAAAAACATTATTATTTAGTTTTCAAACGTGCTCAAAAAAGTTTTGCAATTTAAATGTACATCTGAGCCAAATAAAAAAAAGAGCCTAATCAGGCTCTTTTCATGCTTATTATTTTATTTTAATGCTGAGTCAATAATTTGAGTTGCTTCTAGTTGTGAAATCCCTTTAATTAAGCTAAGCTCACCAACGAACATTCTTTTAGCTGTGTCTAGCATTTCTTTTTCACTTGGATTTAAAGGTTTTTCTTTGCCTTGTAGAGTTAAATCACGTACAACTTGCGCGCCTGCGAGTAATTCACCTGATTTTAGTTTTTTCATGTTTGTATCATATTTTTGTTTCCAATTTAAGGAATCATCTGGAAGACCATTTGAAAAGTCATCTAGTACATTTTCTAGATGCTCTTGATCTTCGACTAATCGAATTTTCGTGTTTCCCATATTCCCTTGAGGGATCATCAATTTTAAATTATTTGATGGTATGTTGATAATGTAGTACTGTTGAGTTATACCCTGAATAACTTTCTCTTCAATGGAATCAATTACTGCAGCTCCCTGCAATGGATAGATAATTTGATCGCCAATTTTGAACAATGTACCCACCTCCGAAAATTCTTATATCCTTAGTATAACATTAAAAAATAAAATAGCAAAATTTATATAATATCATTTTATAAAATAAACTGTCAATATTTTTTTGTATAATTTCTCGATTTTTGGGGAAAAAGATGAACATGTTATATGGTCATGGACATAAGATGAAGGGAGAGAAGGTCGAAAGGAGGTTGCCCATGAATTTTCGTGTAGTTATTTTTATCGTAGCAGTGCTTACTTTTTTTAGCACGACATCAGGATGTAGCTTACAAGAACCAAAAGAGCCAGAAAAACTTCCAGATGGCGTATTACTTGCGGCTTCAGAGCTTTCTTATGAAGCGTTTCTAAATAGGGAAATCGGAAAAAGCTTGATTGAACATAAAGGTATTGTTGATCCACTACTTACTCAAATTCATAAAAACCTAAAAGATTATCGTCTAGTTTCTATAACATCTGGTAATATTGGATTTTCAGCAATTGCTTTAAAGAACAACAAAAATAACAGTTTATTATTTGCGTTTAGTGGACTAAAGAAAATTAATTTACAAGACATCTATCAAAGATTGGTTGGTTTTGAATCTCCAGAAAATGGTTCTCCCGTTGTTGTTGATGCACAAGCACAAGAAGCATATAAATGGGTTAAATCAATCTTAAATAAAAAAGAGAACAAGGAAGCTAGTGTATATGTAACTGGACACTCGTTTGGTGGCTATTTAGCTCAATTTGTAGGGTACCACCTTCATAATGATAAGCAAATGAAAAGTAATCTGTTCGTACAAGGGGTGACGTTTAACTCCTTAGGTATCTTATTGGATGATGACTCAAATAAACTTCATGCAAAAACTGTGAGCATACAAAAAGCATATAAACCATTATTTACAAACTATATTGTAAAAGGTGACCCATTAGATTACTCTAGTAAAACATTTTTTAAACAAATTACAGGTTACTCACTTCAGCATCTTGGTAATGTAAAATACATTACAGTTGATGAAAACTATAAAACATCTTTAGAAGCATTAGAAAAAACGACAGATTTATGGACCAAAGCAAGACTATTAAAACCTTTGTATCCATATCATAATTTAGCGGAGTTTGAGAGTGTATTTTGGAAATAAAAAAACTATCTAATTTAAAGCTACTACTTATAATAGTAGCTTTTTTCACGCTGTTGAAAAATTATCTTGTCAAATAACTATCAAATTTTCGTAAAGGAAGTTGAGTGATGTTCATTTCCACTACAGTATGCTCGCTTTCCATGGGGCAAAACCTGAGCCTCTTCGGCAAGCCTGCGTGGTCTCAGCCTTTCCGCACTTCCTATAGGAGTCGAGCATCCTTTCGTTCCAATCAACTCATTCACCAATACGAGTATTCATTAAAAAACGATTTAAATATCCTTTACTTAGAACAAGTTACTAAACAGTTGAATTCTTTTATCTAAAGATTAGTATTTAATATTTTAAACTAATGATAAAAATCAAAGAGATGATTTGAATTTGATGGTTTTATAAATACGATTAACATTTCTATTCATAAATAGATGCAAAAATACTAACTTTATTTTCAAAAATGTTCACTTAATGACATTTTTCATATTGACCGATATATATTTCAACACTCTGAAAAAAGTTACTA
>NZ_NCTA01000048.1 GCF_002156865.1 Gottfriedia luciferensis
AGCCTTTCCGCATTTCCCATAGGAGTCGAGCATCCTTTCGTTCCAATCAACTCATTCATCATTTTAAGTATTCATTAAGAAACTATTAAATATTAATCAGTTTGAATTCTTTTTTCTAAAAATTAGTATTTAATATTTTAACTAATGAAAAAAATGCTCAAAACAGATTAACATTTCATTTATAAATAGATGATCAAAAATGCTAACTTTATTTTTAAAAATGTTCACTTAAAGCCCTTTTTTATATTGAACGATTATATTTCAACACTCTGAAAAAAACCACTATTTAAAGTGGTTTTTATTTATTAGTATATACAATTTTTTTAATTGTCTCTATTGAGAGAAAGTATTCAGTAGCTAATTGTTCTATCGAACGATCATTTCTAAAAGCTTCTTTAATCGCTTTATTTCGTTCAGCAATTAGCCTTCTCGTACCTGATTTAGAACCCCATTTTTTATGGCTATTTTCAGGTTTTGGAATATAAATTGTTTCTCCCTGAACATATTTTTGAATTTCCGATAATAACTTTTCAGGTAAAATAGCATTTGCTTTAAGATATGCCATCTTCGCCAGCCCCTTATTCTTATTTTGTAAAATAAGGTGCAAAGCCATTGAATCAGAATTGCTCACTTGGGCGACTTTTTATTAAAATCTTCCCATACAAAGTATCGCCGTTCTAAAACTAGGCTTTGCATGGGGCGCTGATTTATCTGACAAATATGCATCATTTGTCATTAAAAATCACCTCCTAAAAATGGATTAATAACTTTTTATTTAATTTCCTTATTATATGTTATTTTTACTTAGAGCGCATTGTTCTATTATAAATAAGATTTAAAAAAATAGTAACCTTCCTAATGAGTAACGGGTTCTCTTTAGGGAGACAAAATAGGTAAATCGTATACGAAATCAAACACCTACTCACAATTTGCGAGTAGGTGTTTTTTATTAATATAAAGCCATTTATTTAAACTTTTCGATAAAACCCGCACCCATTTTAGCATAAAAATAACACTGTACAATAGTTATTGTACACTACATTCTTAGTGCGATTTTTAGTGCTAAGAATTATACTAAAAGTGTGGATATTTTTAGGGATAACATACAAATAATTTTAAATTAAGGATATTTTGTATTTCCGATAAAAGAATAAATGGTAAACTTTAGTTTCCTCGAAAGAGTGATGGACTTGAAAATGATTATTAAATTTATTATTTTTCTCAGTTTGCTTTTTGGCATTTATGCAGTCTATCTATATTTCCACGATAAATCGCTACCGAATTACCAAATTAATGACAATGGTCATACGGAAGTAATCAATGGAGAAGAATGTTTTGTTTATTACGCTTATTATAATCAACATACTTATAAGTCTTTTTGTTCAAATGATGATTACGATTTAGGACATGAAATCGGAAAAGCCGATAAACAAATGGTTTACTCTATTAAGGGGAATAAAGATATGATTGCAATTCAAGGAATATTTATGTCTGTTCCGACATACTTTAAAAAAATTAAATGAAATAAAAAGAGCTTGGATTTTAAAACTCCAAGCTCTTTTTGATGTCGATTAGATTGCTGAAATGTCTATTGATTCGTTACCCATTATTGCTATTTTATGATGTAATCAGTGCTATTTTAGTTGCTTTTTCTAACTTTTGTCCCCAAAAAGGGAACCCGTTACCTAATGAGATGGTTACTATTATTTATCCAATTGAAATGATACGTGCTTAATAATTTCATTTGAGGTACTTGATAATCCTTTTTCATGAGAATAAATAGCCCAAATATCCTGGTAGATGTATTCCACCTCGTCAGAATAACTAATTGGAATAACTTTTAACCTATTATTATCAAATGTAGGATAGTTCTTTAATGTAAATTCATGAATAAATGAAAATGCAGTACTTTCTTTAACAATATTTAGTAATAGTCTCGGGTTATTCGTAGTTAAAATTACATGATTATTTATGTTTTTTGCGAATTTTTTAACGATACTATTTCTAGTGTTTTTTAATAAAACGATCTTTTCGTTATTTAAATCAGCAGGTGTTACATAATCATAATTATATAGTTTAGAATTCTTTCCTACTACAATTCCGATTCGCGCTTTATGGATTAACTTCTTACCCAGCTTTGGAAGTTTATCCAATTCATCTTTTTCTGCTGGAAGGAATCCAACATCATAATGATCGGGATTAAAATTTTTTAGCAGCTGGTCTGGAAATAATTCCTCGACATCAATTGAAATTTGTTCATTTTCGATATTAAAATTTGTCACTGCTTCTTGGAAGATATCAAAAAAAGCAGGTGCCGCAACAATTCTTAAATGAGATTCTTTTTGTATTTTCAAGCTATTTAGCTCATCATTTAAGTGTTTAATATTCGCTAATATCTTAATTGCTTTCGTGATAACGATATTTCCTTCAAGTGTTGGGGTAGTTCCTGATCTTGAACGGTTAAATATTGTTATATTCAGTTCTTTTTCTAATTGCGATATAGATTGACTTATGGCTGATGTAGAGATAAATAACTTTTCGGCAGCTTTGGATATTGATTTTTCACTTGCAACATATACAATATACTCTAACTGTTCAAAATTCATTTTATGCTCCTAATTATTAAAAAAAATTCTATTCTATACTTATACTTTTTAGTTCGTGGTCTATGTAGGAAACATCTAATAAGAACATCCATTAATTTGAAATGAGCTAATTATGCGGAGTTAGTATATTTTTTATTACTGGGGAAATGCAAGATAAAGAAAACATTTTTAATATTACACTTTTTTTTATTAAAAATCTTGTGAAAATATAAATTTGTACTATTAAAATAATTCATAACTTTTTAGGTATATTAATTGTGTGTAATAGAAGTGGAGAGAGAAAAGATAAGTTAAGTGGAAATAGAATGAAATAATTATATTAAAATAGAATTTGAGAGTTTGGCAAATTACCAATCATTTATAAGTGTTAGTAAAGCAAGACCAATTAAGAATTTTAATTCTAAAATGCATCTCATTCTACTGACCCTCAATCTGCATTCTATTTTTTCTTCCTCTTATAATTTTTTTCAAGAACTTAATTTTGTTTTAAGAAATACTTAACTTATATTTCAAAAATTTTAAATTTATTAAATTCGCTGAAATATGTACAATACTAATATTGTTTAAAAAATAAATATTATGCAAATTTAAGTCGGGGGTGGCAGTAGTGTTAGCTAAGTTAGTTCGCAATCATCCAAGAAAAAATAATACTGTTATTTTTGTTGAAAATTCGCTTTTTGTATCAGGTATTAGTACCATTTTAGAATTTAATCAGATGAAAGCTATTAAATTCAATATACATGAAACTCGTTATTTTCAAGATATTATTAGTTCAATTTTAATTACGCAAGTTTCAAGTGAAGAGATGGAAGAATATGCTAAAAACCTAATGCTACTTGATCATTCAACAAATATTATCATCATTAAGAACTCTTTAGATTTTTATGAAATCGATCGACTGTTGCATGTAGGTGTGAAGGGGATTTGTTTGACAGATGTTAACGAAGAATATTTAATAAATACTGTTAAACAGGTTCGAAATGGACATTACATGATCGATCATCGTTTTACGAATGAAATGATAAAAGAATATAAGGAGCTTAAAAATAAGTCCAATCAGTTCATGCCACCTGATGATTCTTATTTGAAAGAATTACTTACGAGAAGAGAATTGGAAATATTACATCTTTTAGTTAAAGGGTATTCAAATATACAAATTGGTACAGAATTATTTATTTCAAATAAAACAGTCAAAAATCATGTTGCCAATTTATTAATGAAGTTAGAGGTTCAAGATCGTCTAAATGCTGTAATTAAAGTTGTTAAAAATAATTGGATTTCAATTAAATAGTAAATAATCATAAATATGCACCTTATTTAACATGTCGACAATGGTAGTGTTTACACGTTAAATGAGGTGCTATCTTTTTAGGAACATATTCTATTCTTCTAAACAAATAATCTGTTTTTAAGTATTACTAGCAGCGGATTCCTCTAATTTCTTAAGAAAATACATTTCTTCTCTATACATATGATCAGCCATTAAAGCAGAAAAATTACTTAGCATTTGACTCGAGATATCTAGTTCTTCAATTTCTTTGAGAAATATTTGAAATAACTGAATTTCTAATTTTACATCTTTATTCATTCTTTTTAATGCAGGGAATGAATTAAGTTTCGTACGTAAATATCCAGTTAATTCTACTGCCTTTAAATAGAAGTGCTCGAAATGTTTAATAAATTCGTGACTTTTCTTTTTTAGCATATTTTCAGTCGCATCGAGATTATCAGCAATGGCTCCAGCGTGACCTGCTGCATCAAGTACCCATAGTAAATGATGATGCAGTTCATGAAAGATCGGTGGAGCTTGGTTTTGTTTTAAATAGGAAAGTACTAAAAGATATTCTTCTAATTCATTTACCATATGATTTAAAAAAGTAGGGGTTAAGTAGATCGTAAAATTAGCGTCTGTAATGTGTTTCGTTAATAACGATAATTTAAATTCACGAAGCGCTAAGGCATTTTTTTCTGCACTCATTGTAATTTCATTAATATTTACTCCATTATTTAAGGAATTAAGCAGCTCGTTGAAAGAGTTGAAAAATGATGTAGCAATCCTAATTTCTTCTTCCTGTTTAGAAGGTAAAGCATCTAAAATAAATTGCGAATGATCCCTTAGTACATGCAACCAAAATGAATGTTCATAATTAGCAGTTTGTACAAAATCTGGCATAGTATCCCCCCTGTTAAGTCTACAAAGTAATTATATTAATGAGGATCGTAGATTATTAACTTTTGAGACATAATAGCAGTAATTAATAGGGGGGCTTCCTAACTCCTTAGTCCTATCTTTGCTAAAATCTTGTTCTAAAGTTCAGACTCTTAACCTTTTACATAAATGAATTTCTGTTTTAATGTAATAGTTATAAATCTTAAAAGGAGTGAGAATATTGGGATATGCAGTTGGGTTAATGTCTGGTACATCTTTAGACGGTATTGATGTGGCTTTAGTTGATTTAATTGGTTGTGGTAGTGAAACAGAAGTTAAATTGATTGATTTTATGACAATTCCAATTGAGGAAAGTTTATTAAAGGAAATTCAAGATGCGATATCACTCGTTTCTTCAAATGCTCAACATTTATGTAGCTTAAATTTTAAACTTGGTTACGCATTTGCAGATGCAGTCAAACAAATTTGTCATAAAAACCAACTTCCATTAAATCAAATTGAATTTATTGGGTCTCATGGACAAACAATCTATCATCAACCTGAAGCTGAAGGAAATTTCATTCAGTCTACATTACAATTAGGAGAACCAGCAGTTATTGCCTATGAAACGAATACAAAAGTTGTTTCTAATTTCCGAGTAATGGATATGGCAGCAGGAGGGTACGGGGCACCTTTAGTACCATATTCAGAGTTGCTACTTTATAAAAGTAAAACAAAAACACGTTTGCTTCAGAATATAGGTGGTATAGGAAATGTAACAATCGTTCCAAGAAATGCTACAATTGATAATTTAATAGCATTTGATACTGGTCCCGGTAATATGGTTATTGATGAAATTTGTAAGCGTTTTTTCGACTTGCCCTATGATGCAAATGGTGACTTGGCTAGCCAGGGAACTGTAGATGAGAAACTTCTAGACAGATGCATGAGCATGCCTTATATATTAGCACCTATACCTAAAACAACTGGTAGAGAATTATTTGGTAAGCAATTTGTCGATGAGCTATTGAGAGATTTTAGTGATATTTCTCCAATCGATTTCATTACGACAATGACAATGTTTACGGCGAAATCAATTTCCGAAAACTATAAGAATTTTATCTTACCTAACTACTCTATTGATGAAGTAATTGTCAGTGGCGGCGGAAGTCATAATAAAACACTTCTATACATGCTTCAAGAATTATTAGGGGAAAATTTGAAAGTATTAATACAAGAGGATATTGGTTTTTCTTCGGATGCTAAAGAAGCTATTGCATTTGCGATTTTAGCAAATGAAACTTTAAATGGTCTGCCTAGTAACGTTCCTGGAGCAACAAAAGCAGAACGATTAGTAGTCTTGGGGAATATTACACCTGTACCTTATCTTTAGCAGTGATCACATTCATTATTAGGAGGAATACTTGTGAAAAAATTAGGAATCTCAATTTATCCTGAACATTCAACAGTAGAAAAAGATAAAGCATATATTAAATTAGCTCATCAATATGGTTTTAAACGAATCTTTACTTGTTTACTATCTGTAAATGGTGATAAAGAACAAATTTTAAAAGAATTTAAAGAAGTGATCGATTATGCAAATGATTTAGAGATGGAAGTAATCGTTGATATCGCTCCAAGAGTTTTTGGTGCATTAAATATTTCATATAATGATTTATCTTTTTTTGCGAATCTTGGTGCTTATGGAATCCGACTAGATTTAGGTTTTACAGGAAATGAAGAATCGATTATGACGTACAATCCATATGGATTAAAAATTGAAATTAATATGAGTAATGCAACAAAATACTTAGAAAATATATTGGCGTATAGACCAAATAAGTCAAACTTAATCGGATCTCATAATTTTTATCCACATCGTTATGCAGGTTTAAGCTATAAACATTTTGTTAAATGTAGTGAAGAGTTTAAAAAACATAGTATTCGTACGACAGCATTTATTAATTCACAAGCTGCAACATATGGCCCGTGGCCGGTATCAGAAGGACTTTGTACATTAGAAATGCACCGTAATTTATCAGTTGTTACTCAAGCAAAACATTTATTTTACTCTGACTTGGTTGATGATGTGATTATTGCAAATGCCTATGCTTCTGAAGAAGAGCTTCAACAACTATCCAATCTTAATCAGAATGGAAAAGATTTATTTACATTAAATATTAACTTATATGATTCAATTACAGAATTAGAGAGAAGAATCGTACTAGAGGAATTTCATTTCTATCGCGGAGATGTATCTGATTACTTAATTCGTTCAACCCAATCGCGAGTAAAATACAGAGAAGAAGAATTTAAACCAACATATACACCTCAGATCCGTAGAGGGGATATTTTAATAGAAAATGAATTATATGGCCAATACAAAGGTGAATTGCAAATTGCATTACAAGATATGGAAAATTTAGGAAAAACGAATGTAGTTGGACGTATTGTAGAAGAAGAAATCTTCTTATTAGATTATTTAGAGCCGTGGAGTAAATTTCAGTTTAAAATCAATTAAATAATATGTTTTTAAAAAGATGTGAAAATTTTTTTTGCATCTTTTTAAAATTTTATTTCGGTTTTTTGATAATATAATTGAAATTTTATTTCACTGGGAATATAATAAATTCATAGAAAACGTTTTCAATTTTTTGTTTATTTTTTAATTTTAAAACATCTAGAAAAAGGAGGAGTAAAAATGAAAGTATTATTTGTATGTGCAGGTGGAATGTCTAGTGCAATTGTGGTTAACGCTTTAAAAAAAGAGGCCGAAAAAAATGGATTACAAATGGAAGTACAAGCAATTGGAACCCAAGAGTTTGGTGAGGAAGTAAAGAATGGTTGGGATATCGCAATGGTAGCGCCTCAAGTTCGTCATCGATTTGATAGCCTTAAAGCTGAAGCAGATTTAGCAAATGTTCCATGTGAAGTCATACCACCAACAGCTTATACTCCACTTGGGGGATCAAAACTATTAACAATGGTGAAAGAGATTACTAAAAAATAAGATTACTATTCTAAAATGACAAAAGGAGGAGAATTATGAACGGTTTTATTGATTTTATGGAAAATAAACTTTCAGGCCCAATGGCTAAAATTTCTGAGCAAAAACATTTACGTTCAATTCGTGACGGGGTTATTTCTGCACTACCATTTATTATTATTGGATCTTTATTCTTAATTATTGCTTTCCCCCCGTTACCAGAAAAATGGGCGATTTCACTTTGGGCAAAAAAGCATATATTTGAAATTTTAATCCCATATCGTTTAACAATGTATATCATGTCTCTATATATAGCGTATGGTATTGGATATAACTTAGCGAAAAACTACAAAATGGATCCATTATCAGGTGCCCAATTATCGGCTGCTGCATTCTTGTTAACTTTAACACCTCAATTAGTTGATAAAGTAGGAATGGTATTACCGATGGGGAATATGGGAGGACACGGATTATTCGTGGCAATGTGTACATCTATTTTCTCTGTTGAATCATTGAGATTTTTTAAAGAAAAGAAAATTACTATTAAAATGCCAGATTCAGTTCCACCTTCAGTGGCTCGTTCGTTTGAATCATTAATCCCTGTTGCATTTGTTGTTTTCGTATTAACTTTAATAACTGTTGTATTTAAAATTGATTTACATACGCTTGTTGATAAAGCAATTTCACCTTTAGTAAGTGCAGGAGATAGCCTTGGAGGAGTTTTAGTACCAGTATTCTTTATTACGTTTTTCTGGATTTTTGGTATCCATGGGGACTCAATTGTTGGAACGGTGGCAAGACCACTTTGGGAAGTTTATTTAGCTAAAAATGCTGAAGCTGTTGCAGCTGGACAAACAATTCCTCACGTAGCACCTGAAACTTTCTTCCAATGGTTTATTTGGATCGGAGGTTCTGGAGCAACAATCGGACTAGTATTAGCAATGCTATTTTTCTCAAAATCACAATATACAAAAGCAGTTGGTAGGTCAGCAATTATTCCTGGTATTTTTAATATTAACGAACCAGTTATTTTTGGTGCACCGATTGTGTTAAATCCAATATTAATTATTCCGTTCGTATTAACACCGTTTATTACAGCAACATTATCATATTTTGCTACAGTTGCTGGGTTCGTAAATCCTACTTATATCATGGTTCCTTGGACTTTACCTGCACCAATTGGAGCTTATTTATCTACTGGTGGAGACTGGAGAGCGATTGTACTTGTCTTCATTAACGTCGCGATTTCATTCTTTGTTTATTTACCATTTTTTAAAGTTTATGATAATAAGCTTGCACAAGAAGAGAATGTAAACACAGTAACTGATAATGTAGGTGTAACGCTATAAATGAGAAAAGGTTGGGCTGTTTATAAAACAGTTCGACCTTTCTTTATTAAAAATTTAAAGGGTGATCAGATTGAAAGAATCTAGTTGGTTTATCAAATTTAATTATAAGAGTGCCATAATTTTTTTCACCTTCGTAATCATCATCAATATAATACTTTGTCCGCTTTTTCAACAAATAGGGTTTGCCTATCAAACATCATTATTTATTGCAAATAGTATTGCTTGTAGTATCGGATTACCTTTTGTTGTATTGAAGCTTGAAGGGAAATATAAGAATAGTAGACAAGCATTAAAATTTATTTTAATTTCAACAGCAGTTTGTACAATAATGAGTTATTTTCTTTTATTCCCACTTTAAAAAAACGATTGTGTAAGTAAATTTATCGAGAGGTGAGACAACATGAGTAAAGAAGGAATTAAAATTGTAACGATAGGTGGAGGTTCTAGTTATACACCAGAGTTAGTAGAAGGCTTTATTAAAAGATATCATGAGCTTCCAGTTAGAGAATTATGGCTAGTTGATATAGAGGCAGGCAGAGAAAAGTTAGAAATTGTCGGTAATTTAGCTAGACGAATGGTAAAACAAGCAGGAATTCCAATGGAAATTCACTTAACTTTAGATCGAAAATTAGCCTTAAAAGATGCTGATTTTGTTACGACTCAAATGCGAGTAGGTTTACTAGATGCACGAGTGAAAGATGAAAGAATTCCTTTACAATTCGGTATGATTGGTCAAGAAACGAATGGAGCAGGTGGATTATTTAAAGGTTTGAGAACGATCCCAGTATTACTTGAAATCGCAGAAGAAATGCAAAAGCTTTGTCCGGAAGCATGGTTAATTAACTTTACTAATCCTGCAGGTATGGTAACTGAAGCATTGCTACGTTATAGCAATCATAAAAAAGTAATTGGAGTTTGTAATGTACCAATTAATATGACTATGACAATAGCTAAGTTGTTGGAAGTTGAGACTAGCCGTGTACATATCGATTTTGCGGGGTTAAACCATATGGTTTATGGACTTCATGTTTATGTGGATGGAAAAGAAGTGACTGAGCATGTTTTAGAACTATTAGCAAATCCAGAAATACAAATGACGATGAAAAACATTGCACCACTACCATGGCAAAAGGAATTTCTACTGTCTTTAGGAGTACTTCCATGTCCATACCACCGATATTATTACAAAACAAAACATATTCTTGAAGAAGAATTAGAGTCATTTAAAACAGGCACTACACGGGCAGAAGTTGTTAAACAATTAGAAGATGATCTCTTTGAATTATACAAGGATGAGAATTTATCTATAAAGCCTCCACAGCTTGAAAAACGAGGTGGAGCATATTACAGTGACGCTGCTTGTAGTCTAATTACCTCTATTTATAATGATAAAAAAGATATTCAAGTATTGAATGTTCAAAACAATGGTTCGATTCAAGGTATACCAAATGAATCGGCCGTAGAGGTGAATTGTATTGTAACAAAACAAGGACCAATACCAATTTCAGTAGGAGAATTACCACCTCAAATAAACGGGTTAGTCCAGCAAATTAAATCATTTGAACGAGTTGGAGCGGAAGCAGCAGTTATAGGATCATATGAGAAGGCATTATTAGCATTAACGATTAATCCTTTAGTACCAAGTGATGAGGTTGCAAAGGATGTTTTAGATGCATTATTAGATGCTCATAAAGAATATCTACCATTATTTTTTAAGGAAGAATTAGCGATTCACTAAAAAAGGGGGAGTATGAACATGACAAACGAACAAGAAATTTTTGAGATTATTTCACACGGGGGAAATGCGAGATCATTAGCTTATGAGGCATTAGAGGCTGCAGAAAAAAACGATTTTGAAACAGCGGATCGTTTAATTGCAGAATCTTATAAAGAAATTGGAAACGCGCATAAAACTCAGACTACTTTAATTCAAGCTGAACTAAACGGTGAAGCATTTGAAAAATCTCTATTAATGATCCATGCACAGGATCATTTAATGACTGCAATGAGTGAGCAAAAGCTAATTGAGCATATCATTCGCCTACATAAAAAATTAGCTGAAAAATAATTGTTTGTAGGGGGCAACTAAGGTGAAATATATTATAAGTCTTGATGGTGGAGGTACTAAAACGGAGGCTACTGCCTATAGTTTAGAAGGTAAAGTTATTAGCCAAGGTTATTCTAGTTTTAGTAATTTACTAGTCAATGAGAAAGATGGAATTAATCACATAATAGTAGCAATTGAAAACTGCTTACGCCCTTTATCAATAGAGAATTGCTTATTCATCTTTTTAGGGATAGCTGGTATAGGTGGAGTGAAAGATCGAGGACCACTAGAGAAAGCTTTAAACGAGTCATTCCATATTCCATTTAAAATTGTAAATGATGCACAAATTGCACATGCAGCATTACTCAATGGACAAAATGGTGTATTAACAATCGCTGGTACAGGTTCAATTTGTATTGGAATGAATCGGGAGAATATAGTAACTGCTGGAGGGTGGGGACATCTTTTAGGCGATGAAGGAAGTGGATATTGGATTTGTATTGAAATCTTTAAAAAGATTACACAAGAATCTGATGAAGGAATGCCGCTAAGCTATTTGACTAAGAAACTACTAGAAAGATTGGAAATAAAAGAAGTAAATGAACTTAAACAGTATATTTATCATAGTACTAAAGGGGAAATTGCTTCTCACGTTCCTTTCATAGTTGAAATGGCAAATATGGGTGATTTAATGGCAATGGCTGTTTTAGAAGAGGCAGGTCGATTGCTTGCTAAAACAACGATGCAAGCTATAAGAAAGCTAAACCTTCATGAAATTCCACGAGTTGCAATAAAAGGGAGTATTCTACTACGTATACCTGTCGTTCAAAATAAATTTGTTCAATCAATTCGTGAGCACTATCCAGCTGTGAAGTTTTATACAAATGATGTCTCTTCTACTTTTGGGGGATATCTATTAGCCATGAATGAAATAAATAAGTAAATAAGTATAATTGTTGAGGCGACCGGAAGAGAATAATGATTAAGGATAGCGGCTACTAGTGAGTTTTTCACTAGTCAGTCGCTTTTTATTTGAAAAAATATTACTATATTAAATAGATTACTATCAAAAGAAAATTTTTATAATTCTAAATTTACCTAAAAAAGAAAGAGTTGAGTAGATTAAATGAATGCATTAAACGGCGGTTTAATCATGTTGAAAGAAATGCTATATAAACTTCCACCATCTGAAAGAAGAGCAGCTAAATATATAATTGAAAATCCAGAAAAATCTATTCAATATACTGTATTTGAACTTGCAGAAAAAAGCCAAACAAGCAATTCAGCTATTATTAGATTATGCAGATCTTTAGGTTTAAAAGGATTTCAAGAGCTAAAGCTCAGAATTAATGGAGATATCATTACAACAACTGAAGAAGGAGCTAGGGATATTCATTTTGGGGAATCAACTAGTTCGATTATCAAAAAAATGATGAATAATAATATTCAAGCGATTAAAGATACGAGTGATATTATTAATGTTAGTGAATTAGATGAAGCTGTTGAAGCATTGAGAAAAGCCAGAAATATTTATTTTTTTGGTGTTGGTGGTTCAATGGTTGTTGCCTTAGACGCACAACAAAAGTTCTTACGAATAAAAAAATACACATCTGCATTCACTGATTTGCACATGTTGGCTGTACAAATAGCTAACCACGAAGAGAACGATGTATTAGTTGGGATCTCATTTTCAGGAGAAACAGTAGAAGTTCAAAAAGCGCTACAAATAGCAAAGGAAAATGGAGTAAGTACAATTAGTATAACTGGTTTTGGTTCTAACGCAGTTTCAAATTTATCTGATATAAAACTATTTAATTCACCTAACAGAGAAGCTACATTCCGAAGTGGAGCAACTTCTTCAAGGATGGCTCAATTACATGTCATTGATATTTTATTTATGGCTGTAGCCACACAGGAATATGACCAAACAATTCAATATATAGATCAAACAAGGACGGCAATTTCTTCATTAAAAAGTAAATGATTAGGGGCAGGAAGTGCAGGAGAGGTATTATGCGTAGTTTAATGGTCGCTTGAGGTTTGGGTTCTTTACATGAAAAAAACACAAGGATAAGTAGATCCTTGTGTTAGTGTGTAGGTAAAGTTTTTTAATTCGGACTTTGGATTGGTTGAGAACGGTTGTCTTTTGAGGCGCGAGGCCTGAATTAATTTGCTTCGTATTCAGCTGCTTTTAAAAGAAAATCAACAATGTGGACAACTTCTATATGATTTGATTGGTTTTCCCTTTCGACACCTAACTTCATTTGAAGTAAACATCCTGGATTTGCTGTTACAATTGTAGTAGCCTTTGTATTTGTTGCTTGCTTCATCTTGTGATCTAGGATTTGCATCGACATTTCTGATTCGACGATATTATAAATACCAGCCGAACCGCAACAACGATCCGCATCTTTCATTTCACGATAGATCGTATTTTGAATTGATTTTAGCAATGTTCTTGGAGCAGAAGCAGTTTTCATAACATTTCTCAAATGACATGAGTCTTGGTAAGTAATAATTTGCTCGGGTAAACTTAATTTTACTTTTTTATGAAGTTCAACTTCTACTAGAATTTCTGAAATATCTTTTAGTTTATTTTTAAATGAAAGTGCACGATTTTTCCAAATTGGATCATCTTTCAGAAGGTGATCATAATCAATAAGAAAACCACCGCAGCCACCAGCATTTGTAATAATATAATCTACTCCCAGATTTTCGAAGGCTTCGATATTTTTCTTGGCCATTTCTTTGGCAATAGCTTTTTCTCCACTATGACCATGCAGGGCTCCACAGCAAGCCTGATCTTTTGGAATGACAATTTCACAGCCAGCTAGTTGTAGTAGTTTCATAGTGGCATTATTTGTTTCTAAAAACATAGTATCCATTAAACATCCGGAGAAGAAAGCAACTTTACTAACTTTTTCTTTCATTGCGGGCAAATACTCAGGACGTGATTTCATTTGTTTCATCGTCGGTACTTTTGGTAAAACTTTTTCCATTGCAGATAAGTTTTTCGGTATTAGCTTCATAATTCCAGCTTTTCTTGCAACGACTTGAAGGCCTGTTCGTTGATATATGCCTAAAAGACCTACGGCTAATCTCATCCGTTTTTGGTGTGGAAAAAGTTCTTTAAATACAACCTTACGTATAGCTCGTGCTGGAAGAGAGTGCTTCTTATGCTGTGCGATAATATCTCTTGCTTCTTCTAATAAATGACCATATTTCACACCAGAAGGACAAACAGGCTCACATGCACGACAGCCAAGACAAAGCTCAAGTGTACGTTCCACATCTTCATCTGGTTCAATTAATCCATCTGTTACTGCTTTCATTAAAGCGATACGTCCACGAGGTGAATGCGATTCTTTTTGACCAGACTCAATATATGTTGGACAGCTTGGTAAACAAAAGCCGCATCGCATACAGTTTAAGAGCTCGTCTTCGTTCATACGTTCTTTAAATTGTTGACCGATTGCTTGTTGCTCTTGAAGTGTTGTCATTTTGACACCACCATTCTTTTACGGCTATCTTTTGCAAAGACTTTACCTGGGTTCATAATATGATTTGGATCTAGAGCAGCTTTCACAGCAAGCATTGCATTAATACCTTCTTTGCCAAGTTTTAATTCAAGGTAAGGGGCTTTTACGATGCCAACACCGTGTTCACCTGTAATGGTACCACCTAATTCAATTGCTTTTTCAAAAATCTCTGCAAATGCCATTTCTACCCGTTCCATTTCCTCATGATCACGAGCATCTGTTGGGCAGGTAGGGTGAAGATTTCCATCACCAGCATGGCCGAATGTACAAATTCTTACATTATATTTTTCTGCAATATCATTAATTGCATTAACCATTTCAGCGATTTTAGAACGAGGTACTGTTGCATCCTCTAAAATTGTTGTAGGTCTTAATTGGGCAAGAGCTGAAAGAGCAGAGCGTCGAGCTGTACGTAAAGCAACTGCTTCGTCTTCGGATTTTGCTACACTAACTGTAATACAATTTTCTTGCTGACAGATTGACTTTATTAATTCAATATCTCTGTTTACGACTTCTTCAGGACCATCTTGTTCAATTAATAAAACGGCTTTTACATCAGTTGGTAGCCCAATCTGTGCAAAGTTTTCAACAACCTCTAAAGTAGGTTGATCCATGAATTCAAGAGAAGTAGGAATAATTTTATTAGCAATTATTTTAGATACCGTTTTGGCAGCATCCTCTAAGCTATCATATAATGCAAGCATTGTTTTTTTCGTCTCAGGCATTGGAATGAGCTTTAAAGTAGCCTCAGTAATAATACCTAAAGTTCCTTCAGAACCAACAAATAAACGGGTGAAATCATAACCTGCAACATCTTTTGCTAGTTTTCCACCTGTTCGAATAATGTCACCGTTTGCTAATACGATTTCAAGTGCAATAACATAATCACGTGTTACACCGTATTTTA
Source organism: Gottfriedia luciferensis (assembly GCF_002156865.1). Classification (GTDB taxonomy): domain Bacteria; phylum Bacillota; class Bacilli; order Bacillales; family Bacillaceae_G; genus Gottfriedia; species Gottfriedia luciferensis. Next base: position 15,584 of record NZ_NCTA01000048.1, read on the forward strand.
ATCCACGTAAACCACCTGAATTTTCATTAATATTTCCACCTATCGTAGAAATTTTCATTGAGCTAGGATCTGGTGGGTAAAATAAACCTTTTTCTTCAATTGTATTGATCATATCAAGAGTAACTACACCTGGTTGAACTGTAATCGTTAAGTTCTCTTCATCAATCTCAAGAATCTTATTTAAATGTTTGAATAAGATAACGATACCTCCATCTGTTGGACAAGTACCACCACATAAATTTGTTCCAGAGCCTCTAGGGACAATCGGAATATTGTGTTCGTTACAGATTTTAACAATTTCGGATACTTCTTTAGTAGAGCGAGGACTAATGACAGCATCCGGAAGAGATTGCAAATTCGGAGTAGCATCATATGAATAGACAAGTCTCTCAACTTTTGAATCATCAAAATTTTCTTTACCAACAATTGCGATAAAACTCTGAGCAATGTCCTTTGTAATCATAAATAAATTCCCCCCACATTATCTTAGTTCAAGTATAAATAGGTACTAGATGAATTTACTATGGAAGAACATACAGAAAAAACACCATTTAACGGTGCTTTTTTGTAGAATCATCTAATAGGTATGTTCCGATATACAATTTAAATAAATCTTGGATGTCTTTAGGGTTCAGTTTTGTCAATTCAGTAATTTTATTGAGGCGATAAAGGAGTGTATTTATATGAATATGTAATGATTGAGCGGTATTTTTAAGAGATTGATTTTGGTTTATATACTCTTTTATCGTAATAAATAAGTCTTCTTCATTTAATATAGGTTCAATTGTTCGCTCTATAAATGTTTTCTTAATCTCTGGTGAAAGTTCCTGCAGAATGATATCAATTGTTAAGTCTAAATCAAAAATAATTGAGCTAGTTTTTAATGCAACTTTTAATGCGCGAACTGCTTGATGATAAGACTTATGTAATTGATCCGGAATGATTTGTTGTCCAACACCAGCGGCAATAGGTGAGTTTAGTCGATTTCTTATAATTTTGTATAGATCATTTATTAGCTGGTAATAATCTTTTCTTGAATCTTCAATGCTCATCAGAACGACAATTCGATTATTTCCCCAACGAACAAATACATCCTGCTTATTTCGATTCGTTAAGTCAATGATTAGTTGTCTTGTATCGATTGGTAGGATATTTTGATTTTCCCATTCAAAAATGATTACTTGTCTTTGCGAATTTAATTCGATATTTAGCATATGAGAACGCTCGTGAAAATTTTCATCCCACTCAACATTCTGAATCCAATCAAAAACAAATGCTTCAAGAGTTCTTTGATGTAAATCAATTTGATCTGTATAGTAGTTTTCTCTAATCAATAATTCTGTCATTCTACGAAGCATTTCTCCAAAAGGTGAAATATGATCTGGATCCCCAGTGATACCAATAACCCCGACTATTTCATTTTGAAAATAGATAGGAAGGTTTATGCCAGCTTTTACACCGCTTAAACGCTTTTCATCTTCAACTGTTATTGTAAAAGTTTTTCTTTCTTTTAGGGAAATTAATGAGCCTTCATGAAAAGTACCGGTTCGTTCTGGATCAGTACTTGCAATAATAATGCCGTCTGTATTGATAATAATGATATCCTCATGTATTAGTTTTCTAACTTCATTTATAATTTTTAAAGCTAACTCATCAAGTACCATGGTATTCTCCAATCACAATAGTTAATACTAGTATAAAGAAAAAATTATATATTACTACTATATAGTCTATAATTAAGGGCAGGAAGAGAGTAAGGGCAGGAAAGGCAGGAAAGGCAGGGAGACGGGGTACTTACCTAATCCTTAATCTTTACCTTTCCCCTCAATCCTGCACTTCCTTAACCCTGCTCTTAATTTAAAGGAGAAAGAAATGAACAATTATAAATTAACGATTCAGTATGATGGTGGCCGTTATAAAGGATGGCAAAGACTAGGTAATGGTGAAAATACCATTCAAGGAAAAATCGAAAGTGTCTTATCAGAAATGGTGGGAAGAGAAATTGAAATTATTGGTAGTAGTAGAACGGATGCAGGAGTACATGCATTTGAACAAATAGCTAATTTTAAGATAAAAGAAAATATTCCAGTATTAGAGATAAGAAATTATCTAAATTGTTATTTACCACAGGATATAAGTATTAAAGAGGTAACGATTGAATCTGATCGTTTCCATGCGAGATATAATTCTAAATCGAAAACTTACATATATAAAATATGGAATGAGGAATTTACGAATCCTTTTATGCGTAAATATAGTATGCATATTGAAGAAAAGCTTGATGTAAATAAGATGAAAGAAGCTGCCAAGTACTTTTTAGGAGAGCATGATTTTACGGCGTTTTCAAATGCGAAATCAAAGAAAAAGACAATGGTTCGAGAAATTTATTCGATAGATTTTGAGAAGAAGGACGGATTTATCCAAATTAGAATAAGCGGAAATGGATTCCTATATAATATGGTGAGAAAAATTGTAGGAACGTTGATTGAAGTTGGAGCTGGTAGATTATTTGCAGATAATATACCGAAAGTGATTGAACTAAAGGATCGAGCGAAAGTAACTAATTTAGCAGAACCAGGTGGATTGTACTTGGAAAAAATAGAGTTTTAATAAAAAAGCATTGGAGTACTTTCCAATGCTTTTTTATTGTTTATCATCGACCTGAATCGTTTTTTCTTTGAATTGAAAGGTAAGGAAGCATCCAATTAATAATAAAACCAATATGAAAAAAACTGAATGATTCCATGTTGATCGCTCACCCTTAATGAATTGCATTGCCCCTATTACAATGACAGCACCTAGATTTCCAGACATTAAAAGTAATCCGGTCGCTTCGCCCGATACTTCTTCACCGACTAATTCTTCTGTGGTTGATAATAGTAATGCAAAAGCAGGTAAAAAAATGAAACCAAGTACGCTACCAATTATAAGTAGTAATACGAAATTTCCTGTTGTACAAAGTGGATAGATTAAAAGAAGAGAGCCGATGATTGTAAATAATAAAAAAGGCTTTCGTTTACCAACTTTATCTGAAAAAAGTGGGATAATGACCGAACCGATAATACCTCCGATTATTAACGAGCCTCCTACAATACCAGCTTGTTCTGAAGTGATTCCATATGGCTTTACTATTTGTTCAAGCCATGAGGTTAGACCATTAAAGACTCCTAAACCTAAAAAGGAAATAATATTTAATAAGATCAGTTGCTTGTTTTTTAATAATTTAAATGTAGTACTAAAACGTGCTGTATTACTTGTTGCTAGTTTTACAATTGAATTTGGGTGACCAATGAAGTAGAAGATGAGTGTAGCAAAGATGGTCAAAATCGCCATTATGGCTAATGTTGTTTGAAACCCATAAACGTCTACAAGAAACGGTGTCCCCGCTAATGCTATTGCCATACCAATGAACATTCCAACTGTACCGATGCCTGTGGCGGTAGCCTGTTTATTTTTTGGAAACAAATCGACTACTAAACTTGATATTGCATTTAAAATATAAGGTTGACCAATTGCAATTCCTATTTGCCCTATTAATAGGAATGAAAAACTTGAATCAATTAATCTAACGCATGAAAAAACTGACATAAATATGCCGCCTACTAATATACTAAATCGGTATCCAATTCGGTCAATTACTTTACCTGAATGAATCGAAAGCAAAATATAGATAAGCGGAAAAACGATTAATAACCAATTAATGTCTGATTCTGTAACAGAATAATGTGATGTTAAATAAGAAATTAAAGGAGCAAAATTTAGCCATAACATTTGACTGATTCCAGCGAGTATGGAAAATGACAATAAAACTGACCAGCTTGATAAAAATGATTTAGAAAATTTAGTAGACTGCATGATCACACTTCCCTACTTATGTTCTGCCATTTAATAGAATATATGTTATATCCAGTGCAAATAACTATTTGTTTATTAAATTGAGTTAAAAAAAGGATATGATACCTTTCAAAGAAAAGGTCTCATATCCTTTATTTGTTAAAATATTAATTAAAATTCACCAGTTCCGTGATTAAACATCCAGTGAATGCCAAATTTGTCAGTTAAACTTCCATACGCTTTACTCCAAAATGTTTCTTGAAGTTCCATTCCTACTTTACCACCATCACTTAACTTATTAAAGACTGATCTAATTTCTTCAAGGTCTTCGCTAATAAAAGATAAATGAACATTATTACCTGGGATAAAAGGAAAACCAGGGAAAGTATCTGAAAACATAACATTGCTACCACTGATGTTTAGTCTTGTATGCATAACTAAATTTTTTGCTTCTTCTGGTAGAGGAAAATCTGGATTTTCAGGCGTTTCTCCAAAAGTCATAATTTTAGGTTTTTCTGTGTTAAATACAGTTGCATAGAACTCAACTGCTTCACGTGTATTTCCATTAAAATTTAAATAAACATCGATTGGCATTTTATTCACTCCTATTTGTTATGTATTCAATACTTTAAGGCCTACAAAACCATTTTATCCAAAAAACGGTAATTTAACAAACAAAGATTAGAAAATTATGTGGAATATTCAGAAATTTTTAAATGAAGAAAAACCGAATCGATAGACTAATAGCTAACTGACTTATTTCCTTGAAACTTATCAATGATCTACTGAGAAATAGGTAGAAACTTGTTGTTAAAATAGGAAAGAACGATTATTTATTTTTTTGATGTTTCCTTATATTTACCTAACTTTGAATTTGCTTCTTAAATGAAATTTAAATTATGATTCTATTTTTCTAAATTAATATTAAATTGTCTCAACATTTTTCTAAATTAACCCGATATCATAAATTTTTTTCGAACTTCCTCGACTAAATGAGTCAAAACTTTCTTTTTTTCTACTCAATTTTATCATTCACGTATTGAATCGAATATGCCAAAAGTCCGTTTGATTAACCCAATATGATTATAGAGAGTATCTATTTAAAATTAATAATGTATTAAATTTTACTCGTAGAACATTAGTATTTCATTGGGCTTTTTTGAATTCAATCTATTAATATTTGGGCTTTGTTAGAAAAAAATGTTGATTTCCGTTCCAGGATGCTCGCTTTCCATGGGGCGTGAG
>NZ_NCTA01000049.1 GCF_002156865.1 Gottfriedia luciferensis
CAGTGTGTAGACAAAGTCCTATTTACCTGATTTCCAGACTGATTGAAAACGTTTGTCTTTCGAGGAGCGGAGTTACCATTAGACGGTAATGAGCACCGCAGGCAGGCGAAGCAACGAAGAAAGCGAGCGTTTGTCAACAGTCTGAAACTAACAAAAAGTTGGTCTTTTACATGGAATTGAAAAATGAATCAATTACTAAACATCATTTTGAACGTTGAACGGCTGCACCAATTAAAATAAAAATCGCTGATAGAATATGCATAATCATACCTAAAATAGGAATCCAAGCAAGACAAGATGTAATGATTCCAAAAATATTTCCATTTGCCGTAACACCGGCTTTTTTCGCCATCACTAAAGTAATGATATGAAGCACTAAGGCAATAGCCAAGGGAGTATAACCAAATCCAATAACGATTGAGCCCCCAAGAAATGGAATACCTAATAATGCTTCAAATCCACCTGATAACCATTTTAAATTTTTAACATTAGATTTCATAAAAACCCCTTTTAAAAAAATAATTGTTAATTTTTCCCAATTAATCTTATTGTATTCTAAAATTAGCATTCCGAATAGTTTATTTTAAGTTGTATTCGTAGATCAGGTAAAACATATTAAATAAGGAGACAGAAAGACTGTCTCCAACAGATTAATTATATTGTAGTAAAAATGCTCGTATCGTTTTAGCAATTGAGTGAGAATCATGAAGCTGTTCATTCTTAAAACTTAAAGCTGTTTTCTTCTCATCTAGTCCTAAAGATTCTTGTAATAATTCAGTTAAACCACGGTGTGAACCTGCTTTATCTACTGCTACTCTCATATATAATCCTTCTTGATTTGGTTCAATCATACATTCTATTTCATCGAAACGCCATTCTCTTTTAGATTTAGGAACAAACTCCCACTCTTGATAGAATCGTCCATTTTGCGCTTCCACTTCAACTTGACGTAAACGGAAGCCTAAAATTGTAAATGCTTCAACAAAGTTCTCTAATTCCTCATGAGCATGGACTTTAAGATAATCAATATCAGTCGGATCAATACTTAGATCAATATCCAGATCTGTTTCAATCCAAACTTGGCCATGCCCAATTGTAATTGGTGTATAATATGGCAATTGAAAAGAAAAAGGGATTACTTTCTTTTCATTCGCTTCAATTTGCAATTTTCCGGATACTCGTTCTTCATGTAATTGAATCTTAACGGATACTTCGCTGTCTCCACTTTTTCTTTTTGCATAAGCTTTTAATTTTAGTGCAATATGATTAATTTCTTGTGCAACCGAACCTCCATTTATTTCAACTACACCTTCTACATTTTTTCCAGGATATAAATCTCTTGTATGAATGATTGTATTTACTGTTGCTGCTCCAATTCCTAATTTTGCTAGTACCTTTTTAAACATTGTATCCCTCCAAAAAAAAAATTACTACATTTCCATTATATAGTAGATTACTAAACTTGATAATCCATTTATACTCCATTATATTGGCCTGTTTATTGTTCGGTAATATAAAGTCTCTCGTAACTATAAAACTTTGGTTATAACGTCATTTGGAGGCCATGTCTTGAAGTTCATTCTATTTATGTGATTTTCAGTTAATAACTTTTTAAGATTGTCTTTTGATGTTATCAAAGATTTCAAGCTGCTGATTTCATCATTGTATTTTAATTCCTTTTTAATTCGATTTATTTCATGTTGTATCTGAAATATCTAACTTCTATTTTCTTAAAATACTTTTCTTCTGATTACTTAAAAATTTTAGTTCACTTTCTTGTTCATTTAATAATTTTGTTTTCTCCTCTAACTGCATTATCCGTTCAGATGTTTTAGTTTTGATACGTGCAATTCGCTTTCTCTTAATATCTACTGCTTCAATTATAACTTTTATATCGTCACGCTTAATTGATGGTACGATATTAATCCTTACAGTAGATCTTTACCTTTTAATAGATAACTTACTGTTCCGGAAATAGATGCTCTTTTGTCTGTGGTATATCGCTGATCTTTCCAATTTTTTAACTGGACCATCTGTAATATTACTTACCGAATCAAAATGTCTATCTAGATGTTCAATAATTGTTAAAACAATAATTTCTAACTGTATTTCTATTAATCTGTCTAACTTTTTTTCTCTTCAATTTTGATACTCTTTCAAGATATGCTTATAATGCATCTCTATACTCAGGTCAGAAACTATAAAAATGTCTTCAACTAGAAGTAAATATGTTCGAAAATATTTTATAAGTAGATTTTCAATTCTATTCTCAGTAAAATTTTATTCATCTCAACTAAACATTCCCTCTCTGTAAATTACTTATATCTCTTGTAAAAATAAAAAAATCCTAAGATATGATAACAATCATAGGATTTAATGCTCTATTAATCTATTTGGACAAGAATTTTCTGTTCAGCTTCATCTAAACTAATTTGCCTAGCATATTCAATTAGAGGGAAATCCGATTTGCTGATTAAGAAATATTTTTCCGCTCGATTAATAATTTCCTTTCTAGTCTTTTGAGGTACATTTGTAAAATATTGCAATACACCGAAATCCCTGATGCATAATTCATAGTAAAACATGTTCCTTTTTGTCCCCATTCTAGCTGCATTATCAAAAAAATTAATATTCATGGATCTTACCAAGTGTATTTCATCATTAAGTCCAATCGTACGCTTACAACCAAGTGGCTCATAGAAACTTAATAATTTTTCGATAGATTGCTGTATTTTTAATTCACCATTCTCTAATGTAATCGATTTTGTATCGGTTGAGAAGTGTTTTATTAATTTAAAGATAAGGCTAGGTCCATACCTTTTTATAATTTTTTAATTTGAGTCTGAGTCTATTGTCTATAATTAACTCATCCATTTTCATTTCATTTTTTAATTTTTATTAAATTCAACTTTCGGACCAAATTAATAAATATTTGAAAAAGATTGTCTATGTAAAAAGTGCTAAGTTAATATTATTTGGTAACATTTATTGTTATAGTAACTGATTTACTTTCAAATCTATTTGGTTGCAATATCCATTTAGAAGTACCTGGTTTAATAGCTGTAATATACTGATGGGAACCAAACAATTCAAACAATTCATCACCAGTATCTGGGGCGAATCGATATGCATAATCAAACGAGTCGTTAACATTTCGAATGAATTTAAATTTATCTCCAACTTTCATATTAATAGTTTTCGGACCTAAATATTCAGTAGTACCGTTAATTGTTTTCTTTTGTAAATAAAGTAAATGTTTAACACCTGATGCTAAATACAAATCGTCAGAACCTTTTCCTATTGTTCTAATGAATTTGTTGTTTTTAAAAACATATTTTTCTTTGACAAAATGGTCACTTGTAAAATATAGTGTTTTGTTTTTTATTACAACATCACCAAAATTAATTCCTTTAGATTTACTATAATCTAAGAGCGGTTTCACTGTTTTATTGTCCAATGAACCATATAAAATAGGATAAGCAGTATTATAAACATTATCTTTATATGCGCTAAGAACAATTTGTTCTTTTTTATTATCAATTAATTTACCTTTACCTCGAAATACGATGATTGAAGGAACATTTTTCATAGTTCTCGTGTAAATATTACTCCACTTATTTGTTTTTGAGTTATATGACATAGTATCTATAATATAGTCATAGCCCGAATCATCGGATTCTTTTGAATACAAAGCAATTATTTGTGGAACTTCACTTCCTGTTAAAAATACAGGATAATCAGAATCGTACTTGTATTGTTCTGAGCGTTTAGTATTTTTTAGAATTGATTCTTCTTTTTTTACTATTGCAGGAACATTTAAATTAGCATTTGCTTTAGAATTGGAAGAATAAAATGCCGATGCTAATGTAAAAATACTAGTGTATACAAACAAACTTTTTTTAAAATTCATGCTTTACCCTCACTTTTATTATTTAATTAAGGTATTAATACAGGATTAATTACACTAACACCGCCAGGAAACTCAAATCTCAAATATTTAATTACACGGACTTTTCCTTTTAACAGCTGGTTTCATAGAACTACTCCCTTGATTGAATTTTTCGAAAACTAATGATTTAATACTAATTTATTTTATACTACTAAGCAATAAGTACTGTTAGACAATTTTAGCCATTAAATTACAGCACTAAAATTCAAGTTAACGATTCTCATCCACGGAGGAAAGAATTTCGGTGCATTTGGACTTGAACCAGCGCCCCTACCTTAAGTAGCTGCTTAAATGTTATTTCTATGGAATTAACAAATAAAATTTAGTTATAATTTAATTTTGCGAATAAAAAAAGGACCCACTAAAAGAGCCATTAATTCTGTCTTAATTATTTAATTAATGAGTCAGCATAAACAAAAAACTCCTATATGATTTTATCCTGCCCTCAAGATTTTCTGCCAAACTACAGTAATACCCTAACATCATCCAACTCAAGATTACAAACTGTAATGAAATTCTCATCCACATTTTATAATCTGTTATCGTAAAGCTATCACACAAACTAAAATAATAGTTTTATATTGAATTTGAATTAAGAGATTATAGGTATGATTGAAGAAATAAAAGGTGTAGTATTAAAATTTTGAAAGATTATTTTATTTCTAAGTTGGAGTTTTGATTGGAAGATAAAAAGTTAATCTTAAAAACTTGGCTTAAGGATTAATGTCATAATGATGAACATAGTAAAGAAGAAGTTAACATTCTTAGGGTCCTTAAATGAAACGTATTCTCGGAGGGAAAATCAGTAATTAAATAGGCCAAACTGTTTACCCGCCGAGAAGAGAACCTTATAACAAATTAAGCAACTCTTTTCACAAATTAGTTATTTTTTATTAGATGTAAATTATCACATCTCTATAATAAAAGACTTCTCTACCTTATTGTCCACGATAAATATTTTATATGCAATCTTACCAATGGTATTAGTGGCTAAAGCATCAGTTGTTCCACCAATTATTCCTCCTGCAATCGGAACTAATTTTCCTAGATTTATGACTCCTTTGCTACCAAATTTAGTTAGTAATCGGAAACCAACAGCTTGATTTATTTTTTTTATTGCTTCTCCAGGTATTCTTTTAATTCCTTGTTTTGCTAGTTTCATACCTACTTGAATACCAGTCGTTTTAATAACGTCCTTTACTTCATTTCCAACCAAGCAAAGATATACAAATGTTTTCACTTCATCGTCGTGTAAGTCATGTCCTCCCATGTATGCAATAGCACCTACCATTTGCATTTGGACTAGTAATACGCTTGCAATATTTGCTGGTACTGCAATAGGTAATGTTATTAATCCACCTAAGTTTGTAACAAATCCACTTGTTCCACTTTTAGTATTTTGCACACGGATCAGTTGTTTAACTTTCTCTTTAAGTGTTCCGGGCTTTTTTAAATAATGCTGTGCTAATTCTTCTGCTGAGTCCATCCCTGGAATGCCACCATTAATTGCCTTATCGTATGACCATTCTAGTGTTTTCATTATTGTATCTTGAGTCATAGTCTTCAATTTTGACATAATTTATCCCCTTTATCCCTATTATTCTTAAATTCATGTTAAATTTATATAAGAATTATTATACATAAATGGGAGAGAGCATCGAAGTGAAAACATTATTAGCATTTATAATTGTAGGGTTAGCAATCTATGCACCAATTTGTATCATAGTAGGAGCTATAAAGAAAAATAAAACAAGTATTCGAAGAGGTGTAATCGCATTAGTAGCACTTGTAATTACATTTATTTTATACCCAAGTGATGCTACAAAAAAGGTTTCTAAAGATACCACTGAACAGACAAAGAATGTTTCAGAGAAACCGAAGGAAACTTCAAAAAAGCCTGCTGAATCTACTAAAAAAGTGGAAAAGCCTGTTGTTAGTAAGGAAAAGAATGAAACTAAAGAAGAATCTAAAATCAATACATCCGTTTTCCGATATGCTAAAAAAGTTGATGTAACTGATGCACGTGACATTACAAAGCATATAACAGTAACGGTTTTTATGGATAAAAAACTGAGAGAAGGACTTGCTGCACAACACGTTTTAAATCAAACATATGATTTTGTTCAGCAAACTGACATTAAAGGAGCAGACACATTAACTGTCGGAGTAATGGTCGGTGAACTAAGAGTATTTCAATATACTGTTGACCTTACAAAGTTTGTTCCTAAAGAAGCTGAGCCTATGATTAATGTAGTTTTAGCATCTTCTACAGTAGAAAAAATTTCTCCAGAAGTAGAAGAGTTTGCAAAAACTTTTGAATGGAAAATGAAAAAATAATAAAATGAAGGGGTCTCTATGAGATCCTTTTTTTATTGTTCATTAGAGTTCACAGTATTCCTCAAAATTATCGAGCTGTTCAAGGATTATTTAAAAGTATTATTAAGTTTTAATATTGGTTTTAGACCAATCTAAATTAATGTTACTTTTGTTGGTAATATTAGAAAATATTTGTGTGTATTTCACCTTAAACTTTTACGATATCCTGCTTTCTCACCAAACCCTCGATTAGATGAATAAATAACTAACATATGAAACTTACAAATTTAAAGAAATGTTAGACAAGTTATTTATAGAATAGGCATAGTTTAAAATAAGAAATATTTTCGAGGGGGGCTATTATGCATTTTGTTTTTATTAAGAAAAAATGGTTACTACTTTGTTTTCTTCTCATTGTAATTGGCTTTAGCGCATGGTATTACTTAGCACCAAAATCAATTCAAACGGTAGCAGGCGAGAAACCAAAAGAAACAATTAACATTGATATGGTCACAGCAGAATATAAAACAAAATTAGATAACGGGACTGAACTAGAAGCATATAGATGGGATCCAGGAACAATTGTGGTTGAAAAAAATCAAAAAGTAAATATAAAAATACATGGGATAAATGGAATGGAACATCAATTTCACATTGAAGGAACAAATATATCAGGTGTAGTAAAAAAAGGGAAAACTACTGAACTTCCACTTGTATTCAAAAAAGAAGGTGTCTACAAATTAATTTGTGACACTCATAATCAAAAATTTGGACCGATGATTGGGTATATTGTAGTAGATTAATTGTTCCTTTCAATCTCTACAATTTTCTTCAATGAATTAGAATGAAAGATTGTTGAACTACGGTGGTTTCAAGATTAAGTCTTGGATAGTGAAGTAGATTTCATCCGCTTTACTATCCTTATTAATTAGATAAAAAAGATTATCTGAACTTAAACTTTATAATTTTACTTATTGTATTTTTTGTTATTTAGTTTTCGTTTTACTGATCAATTTATAATTTTCATTATTCATAATTAAATTGATTATACTCATCATTTCATCACTAGAATAATGACTAGTATCCAAAAGATGCCTTTCGTTTAAGCCTGAATCCTTAAATTCTTCCATCAAAGTGAGACAACGCTCCCCCATTCTATTCTCCGGCTTTCTTAAACTGTCTCTATCAATAACTATGTGATCATTAGCCCATAAAACGATGTAAAAAATAGTACAATCTAAATCGGTTAAATTGTCATTTAACCATTCTGCTTCATTTTGAAACGTAACAAAGTCGATTACAACATTATTTCCATATAGTAGGAAATTTCTAGTAAGTGATAAGATATTATTCCAAATTAACTCATTTTCCTTTTCACTTTTCCATGGTTTTTCTCTGCCGTTAATGTGCATGTGGCTAACATAGTCACCAGAGATATATGCACTATTTTTGAACTGTTTTACAAGTTCATTTGAAGTAGTTGATTTACCAACGCCTGCAGGTCCTGAAACGATGTAAACACTTTTTTGATTACTCATTTATGAATCCTCCTATTTTCTACTGTTTTCCAATAAAAAAAGCGATCTTTTTTAAAGACACGCTAAAAGTTAAATCGATTTTTAAACAATTAAAGTTTATGTATTAAACAATTTTCCATCTAATGCATCAACATACCTTTTTGCAGATTTCTGTACATGTTGAGCAGCATCTTCTCTTATGACGAGTTTAAATGCATCATATAAGCGAGTAAACTTTAATTCATTTATTCTTTTAGTGATTCTCTTTATCGTTACACGAGGCAATGGGATGAAGTTAGGATAGCTGTACATAAAGCTTACCCAATTTTGATCCGCTACGACGCGTATTATATCTCCACAGAGTAGAATTCCTTTTTGTTTATTGCCATTTTTCCATTCTAATACAGTACCGCCTTTAAAATGTCCTCCAATCCTCTGAAGGACAAGACCTTTACTTAATTCAAGGGTCTCACCTGACCAGAAAATAATTTTATCGCTCTTTCTTGTCACCCATTCTTTATCATCTTCATGAATATAGATTGGAGCATTAAATGTCTCCGCCCATTCTACCTGACTAGAGTAATAATGAGGATGTGATAAAGCAATCGCATTAATTCCACCAAGCTCATTAATCGTTTTTATCGTATTTTGATCAAAATATGTAATACAATCCCACAACAAATTGAATCCATTATTCTGTATTAAATAAGCTGTTTGTCCAATCCCAAAACTTGGTCTCGTATTGATACTATAAAGATTTTCTTCTTCTAATTGTACTAAAGTATTATATATACCACTTGCAATCATCGTTTCTAACGTAGTCCAAGTTTGCCCTTTAGAACGAACGAATTGTCTTTCTTCCTCACAGATTATGCAATTAGTTGGTTTTTTTATAGAACTGTCATATTGAACTCCACAAGTCTCACAAATATAGTGATTCAAAACGTTTCCTCCTTAGCATAGATTAAAACTTTAATGCTATTTCATTCCCATTAAATAGTAAACTTATATTCCATAATCCCGGCATTCGTTTAATCTTTCCGTATTCATTATGTATGCTTAATTTTTCTAGCCTATGCTTTTAATTCCAGTTAAGTTTTATTTTCCCTTGTTCATCTAACTGCTTAAAAGTAAAATAGGAGCCAAATCATATTCATCAGCTCCTCTCATGTTTTTAAACTATTGCATACTTTCCATCCAATTTATTAAGTACTTATATTGCTCAAAGGAAATCGAATTTTCGTTAGGATAGAAGATTATATTCCTAGGTTTATTCATTGCATACTCCCGTTGCCAACTCGATATTTTTGCCAAATGATTATAATTTGGTCTTGTAACTGAATTAGTCAGGTAGGCTGACCGATATGCTCCTGGCCACCTCATTCTATTTAGTGCAAAAATCATTTGTTCACCTGTCATTACTCCTAATCCATGCCCAAAAAGCAAACCATTTCCTAGAACAACGGCATTTTCTCCTCTCCACTCAGGAGTTAATGGACTAAAATCTGGATTATTAAAATATAAGATATCCCCAGGGAAAAAGCGGTCAGAATATTGTGCATTTATTCCGAGATCAGGATCAGCATGCCAGCCGTATAAATAGATGTTTTTAAATAGTTGATTAAATAAGTCATCACCAATCAGATTTAAAATCGCATGGTAAAGGATAATGACATTTGCTGTCGCACATTCAAACGCATAATATGAACTGTTTAAGAAAATATCTCTAATTGCATCAGAAGGTCTTACACCTTGCCTCAATAGGAATCCACCGGTTCTCATTAAATGCCAGAACATAGGATTACATCTAGATCTTTCAAAAACTGCAAAGCTTACTCTACTTTGAAACATCGCTCTTGCACTTAATACGATATTATTTCGTAACATACTCTCAAATTCATAAATAGATCGATCTCCTGTCGATTCTTCATTCATTCGTTGAACGGTCCTTCTTTCAATGTCACCAGTCTGCCCATTATCACTTTGTTGAACGGGCATCCCCGAAAATTGATCCATAATATACCTCTTTTCAACATCAAGTATTAATATACATTTATACCCATCATATTCAAACCTCGCGTTGAAGTGTATATTAATTGAAGAACCAATTTTACTTTTAAGTTAATCTATTAATCTAAAATACGTTTTTAAATCCTAATTCATCTAATTAACAAATACAGGTTGAAAAATCAGACAACATAAATTAGTTTATCTCATCAAGTAAATCAGTAAGATTTTCTTCTGAAACTACTCTTAAACCGTTTCTTTTCAGTAAAGCAGTTGTGACTCCATTTCCAACAACTTTTTTAGCTTTAAATTCACCATTATAGATCATGTTACTCCCACAGGATGGACTGTACTCTTTAAGAACAATAATAGTTGCATTAACTTCCAGAGCTTTTTTTAATGTTTCGTATGCACCTTTTATGTATAATTCTGTTACATCTCTGCCCGATTTTTCTACTATTTTTGCTTTTCCATCAAGAACATCTTCTCCGTCACCACCAATTATTTCGGCCGGCTCTCTTGGTGTGGACAAACCACCAAGTAATTCGGGACAAACACTAATTGCTTTCTTTTCTTGTAACAGTTTTCGAATTCGATTATCTAAACTATGCGAACCGTTATATCTAACTTCTAAACCAGCTAAACAAGAACTCACTAAAATCAATTGATTCACCTCATTTTAAATAAAAATACCTTATTATTTAAGTTCGTTTATGGAATCTACTACTATTGCAATTTTTATTTTTCTAGTCTTATTTTTTATCTCTTTTTAACTACGCAATTTTAAAACAACGTATATCCATATATTATATCGTAATAAAAAATTAATGGTTTGATAGTTCTCTAATCATAAGACTAATTTCGTAGATTCCCGTCTTCAACTCTTCTAATGGCGCATAGGCATAAGATAGTCGAAGATAACGATTTGATTCTTTAGTATAAATATTCCCTGGATTAAGAAGGATTCCTTTTGATAATGCCCTCATGTAAAGTTCTCTCATCGATATTTTTGGAAGTATTTTTAACCAAATAAAAAATCCTCCCTTTGGTACATTCCAAGTTGAAATATCGTTTAAATGAGTTTCAATCGCATCCAACATTACTTCACGTCGTATTTTAAGTTGTTTACGTACAGACTCCACATGTTGCTGATATAATCCACTTGTTAACCATTCAACAGCGACTCTTTGAGATAGAGAACTAGTACCATAGTCTGTTTGCATTTTAATATCCGATAATCGTTCTATTATTGGTTCCGGTCCGACAATCCAACCAATTCTTAAACCAGGGGTTAACGATTTAGATAAACTGCCAAGATATAATACATGCCCATGCTTATCCATTGCTTTTAAAGGAGAAGGAGATTGCTCGTCAATCCATAACTCACGATAAATATCATCTTCTATTATCGGAAGTTGTTCTTTTTCACATACTTGAATGAGCTCTTGGCGTCGTTTTTCTGACATTAATATTCCGGTTGGATTATGAAAACTAGGTATTGAATATAAGATCGCTTTGCTACGCTGTTTCTTTGATACAGAAATGAAGTTTGGTAGAATGCCATCTTCATCCATCGGTAGCCCAGATAGCTTCATCCCTGCTGATTGAAACACTTGAAGAGAATAAAGGTATGAAGGGTTTTCAAGTAATACAGTTGACTCTTTAGGTAAAAGCCCAACTGAAATCAATTGCAAAGCTTGCAATGCTCCAGAAACAATTAAAATTGAAGAAGAAGATGCATTCACACCAATTGTTCTTAAATAATTGCTCAAAGCTTCTCGTAAAGGTAGAAACCCTTTAGGTTCCTCATATCCGAAAGCTTCCATATTCTCAGATACTTTTTGAATAACTTTCTGCATTGAATCAATCGGAAATAGATCTCTGGAAAGTTCCCCTTTACTTAACTGAATTAGTTCTTTGTTTGATTCAGCTTGATTAATCTCTTGAACTGCAGATTGACTTGGTTTATGTAAACCCGATTTCAAATGGATGTTCCAATCGGGAAATGAATTTCCAGCAAGTAGTGTCCATGTATTATTCACTACAACTGTACCTTTTCCCTTTATCCCCTCTATCAACCCATCTGCCATTAATTCCTCTAAAGCAGTGATGATCGTACTCCGATTCACGCCGAACAGCTCTGCTAATTTTCGCTGACTTGGGATATTACTTCCAATAGGCCATTCTCCATTAGCGATTTTCTCTCTGATATAATCCATTATTTGCTTATACTTAGGGGATTGTTTACTTGGTTTTTGATAGAGGTTTTCCATTAAAATCTATTCTCCTTCTCAACCTAAAGTGGTTGGGTTACTATTTTCTCAACCTGTTGAAGACATTTTATCAAATCCTTAATAATATGAGAATTACAAAATAGTAGAAACAATATTGGTTGAGTTTATGTATAAGGAGGGAATCAGTTGAATAAACAATGGAGTTTTCGTGTAATCGCCGCATTTAGTTTAACTATTTTTTTGTGGGCCTCTGCATTTTCTGGAATAAAGGTTGGATTAGAATCATATACACCTGAACATCTTACACTATTTCGACTTCTAATTGGTTCAATAACTCTGTTCGTTATTGCTACAGTAACGAAAATGCCATTACCAGATCGTAAAGATATTCCATTTATTTTATTGTTAGGATTTTTAGGGTTCACTGTTTACCATACAGCGTTAAACATAGGGGAGAAAACAGTAAATGCTGGTGAAGCAAGTCTAATTGTGTCTATGACTCCTATTTTTTCGGCTCTTTTAGCAGGTTGGTTTCTTCATGAACGGTTTGGATTATCAAGGTGGATTGGATCAATCATAAGCTTTTTAGGAGTCGCTTTACTATCTTTCGGTGCTGGGGAACATGTCCAATTAAATAGCGGTATTTTATTCATTCTTTTAGCCTCTTTTGCCGAAAGCCTATACTTTGTTTTTCAGGCACGTTATTTAAAAAAATATGGATTTCTTGCATTTACTACTTATACAATTTGGGCAGGAACTTTTTTCATGCTTTTCTTTCTCCCAGGATTAGTAACCGAAATGACAAAATCATCTATTGAATCAACACTTAGCATTATCTATTTAGGTATCTTTCCTACAGTTATTCCGTATCTTGCATTGGCTTACGTTACCTCACGTGTAGGATCTTCAGAAGCAACCAGTTCCCTCTACCTAACTCCAGTAGTAGCGTTCATACTAGCTTGGATATGTATTGGAGAAGTACCAAGCCCTAGATCCGTGATAGGGGGAGTAATCACATTATCTGGCGTTTTGTTTATTTATACGAAAGGTGAAAAATTACAAAAAACTGCAAAGCTTAGTCAGTAACAAGTTTGGTATTTTTACGGTCACGTGAATTTGAATTGAATAGAAGGATAGGGATTTTATATGATTCCAACCAATTTAGTCATTTAATAGGCCGATGATTGGTAGACTTATTCGTAAAATTGAAGTTTCTACCTAAACTAAACAATCTGTTTCGATTTCAAAAAGGGATAGCTTAAGCTACCCTTTTTTTTCGACTCTCCATACGTAAGTTTTTCCTTTATAATGCCTTCCGATGTTTATTGTTATAGCTATTTGAAAATAAAGAACATTACGCTAAATATTTAAATATAAATGCATTGATGACCTCTCTAGTCATCAATGCATTCTTTAATTGGATAATGTAATTTTCGTTTCTGTGAAGATTTTTTTTAGCTGAATGAAGTCATCTATTACTATATCAGCATGTTCAAGTTCATCTTCTTGTGAGAAATCAAATTTACAACCAATTGCAATTAAACCATTATCTTTAGCCGCATTTATGTCAGATAAGCGATCTCCAATTACAGCTCCGGCCTTAATATTATATTTACTGATTATGGATTTGACTAAATCTCCCTTATCAAGCGTTTCGATTTGTTGAATACTAAACGTTTCCGAAACCCATTTATCCAAGCTATAATATTTAACAATAGCATCTAAATATTCAATTAAGCCATTACTGGCAATATATATTGAATAATTATTTATCTTTAAATAATCAAAAACTTCCCTAACATTCGGATATAATGCTCCCTTTCCGTTCCGTATGTTTTCAATTAAACTTGACAAAAAAAGCGTATCTGTTTGTTCTCTTACTTCCTTAGAATGAATAGGTAACAATGCTTCCCAAACTTTTGGTAATGGTACACCCATAATTTCACGGTATTTTTCAATAGGCGTTTCTTTATCCCATAAATTTTTCGAACGTAAATGATTAAAAGTATCATTAAGTGATATCTCTAAAATTTTATTTGTTTGAAATAGTGTTCCGTCCATATCAAATATAAGTGATTTTGACAAATCCAACATCTCCTTCTGAACTTAAATTTATCCCCTCGAATTGTTCTACAAATTTGAATTTAATACATTAATTTAATTATATCATCTCTTATTTTACGGTCCTGTCATTTTAACCTAAATCGTTTACATACCCTTTCTCTACTAAACTCAATTTATTTCAATAAAAAAACGAGCTACAACAGCCCGCTGTTTCCAAAAAATTAAAATACTAATATAATGCCAGAATGGATAGAAAAATAAAAAAAAAAACCGATCCATAGTCTTTAACAAACTATTCCATTTGCTTCTTATTGAGTGATAAAAAACGTAAGTGTAGCAAATCCGTTCGTGATTATATGCATTACGATTGGAACGACTAACCGTCCTGTTTTTGCATACGCATAAGAAAAAAGGAAACCAGGAATCACGTAAAATGGTAAAAGATTAATTTCACTTATAGATGCCAAATGAAGTCCGCCAAATAAAAATGAATTAAAAAGAAACCCAAACCATTTCCACACTTTTTTCTCCATTTGCAAAAAGATTCCAAATAAATAACGGCGGAAAATGATTTCTTCTAGAATGGGAGCAGTGAAGACAGTAGTGACAAACATCATAAGAGGGGCATGTCTGAAGCTTTCTTCTATTAGTTCCTGGTTTTGACCTGTTAAATGTGAAAAAAATGTTATGATTGATTCTAGTACGCAATAAATAAAAATAGTACAAATAGCAATGTACCACATTTTTGCTGAAACAGTGTTTCGGAACATGCCTTTTGTTACCCAAATCCCTTTTGCGAACATATAAACGACTAAGATATAAAGGAACATCAGTGATGTCAAATCAGCTAGATAATAGGTCCCAAAATGATACATCCTCTCGTTAAGTTCACTTGGTAAACCGTTGGGATAATCACCAGTAGCTAAAATTGCGTCTATTGTTTCACTTACACTAATTCCAATTTTCATGCCGTAAATACACGTAGCGATATAAACCGCGATCGCTGATAAGAATAGCCAAATTGGTACATAAAAAATAAATCGTTTTGATCCCTTTTTCCAAATCAACGGTTTCATATTCTCAATATAATTCAAACGAAACAACCTCTCTTATTAAATGGATTATTGAGATGATTGACAAATTATCTTCTTGATTTAACAACTAATCTAGTAAACTTCAACAAAAAGGAAAAAATTTCCTTCTTTTTAGAATTTTTCATTCCAACTTTTATTATCATTTTAACTGAACTAGCATTTTCTTTATGTAAGTAGAACCTGCTCCCACTTTGAACTATGTATACGTTCGTTCCATATGAAACTATCATTTAATCTAAATTTTTTACAAATAAAACTCTGTCTTGATTTGGTCCGTCATAGTTTTTATTTATAGATAGACCATCAACAATATGATCACCATCTTCAATTTCAAAACCCAACTTAGAATGAAAAGCAATGGAAACTTTATTGACAGGTGACGTTACACAACGAACAATTCTTCGATTATTTTGCTTTACTATCTTAAAAAATTTATGATATAAATTTTTTGCAATATTATGCTTTCTATAGTCAGGATGAACACCAACGAAATGAATATACGCCTCATTTAAATGCGTTTGAGAAAGAAATCCTATTAGAAACCCCACAAGTTTACCATCCTTTTCTACAATGAAACTTGTTTGTGTAAAATGATCGAAGAATAATTTTGGTAGTATATCAGACATATTCCTACCACCCCACCACTCATTGATTAGTGGTGAAATTACATCATAATCTGAACCTTTAACTGAACGAATTTCCATTTTAATCCCCCTTTTTAACTAATACTAACATATCTATATTGCCAGTTTGTTCAATAAAAAAAAGTCACTTATGTGACTCCAGTGTGTAGATTAAGTCTGAAAACTTGAAATTCAGACTGATTGAAAACGCTTGTCTTTCGAGGCGCGAAGTCTGTTGAGGAGCGGAGTTACCATAAACGGTAATGAGCACCGCAGGCAAAGCAACGAAGAAAGCGAGCGTTTGTCAACAGTCTGAAGTCACTTATGTGACTCTTCTCATGCATTAATTGAATTAAATTAGTATCGACTTTAAGTCTGTAGTCAAGCGAAGAAAAATCCGTTTAATATACTTTTTTTAATCTACTTTTTCTACCACAGATTCATAAATTTCACTCAGTGACCATACTTTCCCTTTTTCATCTTTATACACCACATGTTCACTTTGGAAATGGACAGGGGAATCTAAACCCGCAGCCGCAGCTAATCGAAATAACCCTTCACGCATTGATATTAGATAGTTCGCTGTTCGATATTTTTTTTCATCAATGACTAGCGCTTTTTGTAAATCAGGATCTGTTGTGGCCACACCGACCGGACATGCATTGGAGTGGCATTTTAATGCTTGAATACAACCGATTGTAATCATAAACCCTCTTGCAATATTAACAAGGTCAGCTCCCATTGCTAGTGCAACCGCTACTCGATCTGGCGAAAATAATTTTCCTGAGGCGATGATTTTAACTTGGTCACGTACACCATATTTTCTTAAAGCATAATCCATTAATGGTAATGCAGATTTAATTGGCAAACCTACACTATCCGCCAATTCCTGATATGTAGCACCTGTTCCCCCTTCACCACCATCTACAGTAATAAAGTCAGGACCCTTCCCAGTACTTTTTATCTGTTTTGCTAATTCATCTGCTTCATGACGACTTCCAATAACCACTTTCATTCCTACTGGTTTTCCTGTATGCTCTCGGATTTGCTCTATAAAGTCAAACAAAGAAGGAAAATCCTGAAACTCTCGAAAACGATTAGGACTATCAATTGATTTAAAAGGTTCTACCATCCTTATCCTTGCAATTTCCTCTGTTACTTTTTCTCCATCAATATGCCCGCCACGTGTTTTAGCACCTTGCGCTAATTTAAGTTCAAAAGCCTTCACTTCAGGAATTTTACTTTTTTCTTTCAAGGCATCCCAATTAAAGTTACCCTCATTATCTCTAACCCCAAATAAACCCGGGCCAATTTGCATGATAATATCAACACCACCCTTTAGATGGTATTCAGACAGACCACCCTCACCTGTATTCATCCACGACCCCTTCGCAATTGCTAATCCTTCTGAAAGTGCAGTAATAGCCTTTTCACCTAATGATCCATAGCTCATTGCAGACATACCAATCTGGCCTTTTACAATAAAAGGATACCTCGTGTTTTTCCCGATCACAATTGCATCACTATCATCCAATAAATATGCAGGTGAATCATTTTTCTCTAGTCGTTCTTGCTTTTGTGTAAATAAAGGCTCTTTTATCAATAAATATCGATTTGTTGTTACATTTATTTTCCGGTCCATTTTTATTTCTTCTGCCAGTTTAGGGAACATCGAATTTCTAATATAATACCCTTTTTCTTCAAAATCTCTTTTAGAACCAAAACCCAGGACATCTCGTTTATATTTTGCTTTTTTGACAATATGCTCATATTCATCTCTGGAAAAAGGTTTACCTTCTAGGTCATTGTTAAATAAATATTGACGCAACTCAGGTCCAATAGTTTCTAAGAAGTATCTAACACGTCCTATTACTGGATAATTACGGAGGATTGGATGCTGTTTCTGTTTACGATCTATAAAAAACAAATAGAGTATACCTATTATTAAAACGATAAGTAAAAAGGCAAAAAATATGAATCCAAGGATAATTAAAACATTTGTTATATTCAATTATAATTCCCCCTCGAATAAGTAAGTAAAAATGTAGTAGCTTTATAGATGTCTATAATTCGTAAACATAAAAATTCATTATTCTTTGTTAACTTAAAGGAGTTTACAAAAAAACGTTTATTTACGATTATTTCACTCTCCTCGAGTTTACATTTTATACTTTACACATTTTCTTCCAATTTATACGATGCTTTGCATCATGGCATACATTCTTTTTCACTATTTAGCTAACTAAAAAAAGTTTGTGTTACATCGCTCTAATCGTTTTTTTAATTGTATTAACCATCTCACGAAGATATTTCTTAAGAAATTACAACGTCAAATTTTTCAAAATGACATTCGTCTATTGCCTACTTTATTTGTTATTTCATTTTACTTTTAATCAGTAAACGCAACTCATAATTTTACTAGTTCATATAGAATTCGATTTTATACTGCTAGTTTTATAAAATTGACGTGCAAATCGACTATAACTTAACTTCAGAAGAGTTCTCTATTAATTCAGAGTAATATTGAACAAGTTGAGGGTACTCTTCTAACTCTTTTTTTCCTAATTCGCTAATACAATAAGTTCCCCTTTTAATCCTAGTAAACCATCCATAATAGTTTTTATTTAAGATTGATAATGTCTTTTTACTAGTACCAATATTACGAAGTGCTTTAGGCGATAATGGTCCAAACCGTTCAAAGCAGCATGCGATATAAATACAACTTTCCTTATATGCAGTCATAATTTTAGTCTTGTTACTTCCCCCGATATTGTTGTCTCCATTTCTACCCTTTATTTCATCTAGAAGTCGTTCTCTTACCTTCCTACTCGTTTGCATACTCTTTTTACGATCGAAATGAGAAGGTGTAATTTTTATTTCCACTTGTCCTTTATTCTGTTGGAAAGAAACAATTATCAGACCTAACTCAAGTCTTCTTATTAAATAACATATATTTTTCCATTTCTTTGAGAAAAGACTGTAATTAGGCTTAGGGATCGCTATATAAACATTTTCCGAAAAACGCTGTCTTTTCGTAGCTTGTATAAGTAATTCCACACTTAAATTAAGTTTTAATTCAACAATAATCAGTTCATTCTCTTTCACAGCAATCAAATCACAATGGTTGACCTCCCCATAAACCTCATATTCACGCTGAATAAAATAATGTTGAATAGGCTTATACAAATCAACTTCGTATAACTTTTCTTTTTTATTTTTCATTTCTGTAAAATACTCCCTCAAATTTATTAATTTAAGTATAATACAATCCTCTGTTAAGAGAATTTAAAAAGGAAAAGTCGCAATTGTTTTGGAATCAACAAGATAGAGGTTTATTTCATTACATCGCGAATAAATTGGTAATGAGTGGAAAATAATCGTTTGCTGAAAAGTGAGGTAATTATGAAAAAATATATTAGTAGTTTGTGTACCATCGTCTTTTTAGTAGGAGGAAATCTTCTAGTGCAGCATTATTACGGTGGAGATTATCTTGATTATACACTGTTTTTTGGACTATTAACGAGTATGTTTCTTTATTTGTTGTCGAGTAAACAAGGGTTGTTTGACACGGAGCGCATCACCCAAGGACAAACTGGATTTAAAATCCAAAACCCAGAAAGTGAGCTTGAAAAACGTACGAATCATCGCTACAAACCGATTGCTTTACTTACTTCAATTCTCTATACTGTCGGAATCATCGTTGCTATGGTGATCGTTTATTAAAGCTAATAACCCCTTCTACGAGTGAAGGGGTTAGACTGTTGACAAACGCTCGCTTTCTTTGTTGCTTCGCCTGCCTGCGGTGCTCATTACCGTCTAATGGTAACTCCGCTCCTCGCCAGGCTTCGCGCCTCGAAAAACAAGCGTTTTCAATCAGTCTGAAAATCAGATAAATAGGACTTT
>NZ_NCTA01000004.1 GCF_002156865.1 Gottfriedia luciferensis
TAATATCCGTTTTAATTTTATCTGAGTCACATAGATCTTGAAGATAGATCAAACAGATTTGTTGTTCGTAATATTCAAAAGAATGGACAATTAAATCATTTGATCCCTGAAATTCTTGCTTAAGAGCATCTATTACTGTAACTTGACTTCTCATAAATTTATGCTTCCTTTTTTATATTTCTTTAATTATTATATAGTATGTCAAATTAAAGCTTATCCATTCTATTCAAATTCGTATTACGATTCTTCCACCTTATTGATTTGAGAATTAATTAAGTTATTTTAAGAGTTTACTAATTGGAAATACCATAATCAAAATAAAAAAAGCTCTTACTAGAGCTTTTATATTGATTACCTTCTTTCTTGTATTTATAAATGAAGAAAACAAACCATATAGTCAAATAAAAAAAATATTGTTGACCTATCTAAAGAAAAAGTCCGACGAATCTCTTGTGTTCCAACTATGTCATTTTTTAATTCCTTACAATTTTAATCGAGGCACTAGTGGGGGTAAGGTATTTCTTTTCCTCAATGGAAAAATCAGATTGTTGACGACTTATTTCTGCGTATTGAACTACCTTGCCCTCATTAAGAAAAACCAATAAGTATAGATCATCTCTCATGTTAATCTTACTAGGGTCTTTAAAATAAACTTCTAATTGTTTATTTATACTTTCTTGAGTTGTATAAGGTGGAAAGACGAAGGCTTTGTCCCAAGTGAATTTAGCCAAAGACAATAGATCTATTTCACTTTTACTTTTGTTTTCCACTACTGAATGAATAGACTCTTCTAATTTTTTATTCTGTTGTACTTTACTTACACTACAACCTACTAACAAATAGAAAGAAAAAATGACATTACTAACTTTCTTCAATTCATATCCCCTTTTTCTTAATTACTATAAAACTGCTTACATACTCTCTTCAATTCACGCAAACCAATTTACTAAATTTTAACATACTCACTCTTTTATTGAACTAGACCGCATTATGTTGAATAAAAAAAGCGATCTTCTATTGAAGAATCGCATTGGTAATTATATTCCATTTTATTCGAATACTTGGCGAAGCTCAATCTGTCCTTCTCCAAGTCCATGTGGGTCTGGCGCCCGCATCGCCCACTCGATGGCTTCCTCTCTAGATTTCACATCAATGAACCAGTATCCTGCAATCAACTCATTAACTTCAGCGAAAGGACCCTCTGTGATGATCGGCGGTTCTCCTGGAACAGGGTAAGTAATACGAATACCATTCGAGCTTGGATGTAGTCCACCGACTGACACCAGAACTCCAGCTTCCTTCAGTTCTTCATTATATTTCTTCATCGCAGCAAACATAAGATCCATCTGTTCCTTTGGCATAGTCCCTGCTTCAGAATCCTTTGAAGCCTTCACAACCATCATAAATTTCATTTGTAACTCCTCCTCTGGGATTTGGCTTTCTATTGTTAAAGCCTTATACATTGGTAACATATATATTGTTTATACTATCCTCATTCTATCTTGGTTCAAGCTATTTGATTTGACAGTTTCGTTCATTTCAATTGAATAACAGTTCAGAACAAAATATTAGTTAATCTTTAACATATTTCTTATAGAAGTCACCAAAGACTACGATACTAGTGTCAAACCCAGCAGCTAGATTACTGTACTTCTTAATGATTTTCATCCTTGAGTAATTTCTATTATACTTTATTTCCTCAATGTTTTTTTCAAATGTTAAACATTCTCCAATTAGTATATCTCGATCTTCCTTTTCATTTGGATGAATAGTCCCTAAATCTAATTGAGTTAAACCCTCTCTTGCCTTTTTCACTTTTTTTAAGATTAAGTCAAGTTCATCGTATTTCAACTTTGTTTTCTTTTCACTGATTAACCACTTTTGTTCATACATCGCGAGTATTGATTGTATTTCGCCGTTTGGTTGGAATGTGTATTGGATATTTTGAATGTCCTTTCGGTAGATTTCTAAACCATCCGAATAAGGTTCAAATGTTACCGTTTTATTCATACTAAAACTTGTACTTTACTCTTTGCATTAGTTAGATATGAAATTCTTCAGAAACTGTAGTTAACTTAAGTGAACCGCTTAGAAAATTTTATATTAATCTAAACAAATAGTAGATTAAATTAATTATAAAAAAAGTACATGTATTTCCAATGAATGTAAAAAATATATGTAAAATATGGGTAATTTGCAAAAATCACTTTTATCATTCTACATACAAAAGATAAAACATTGGAGAATCAAATGACAATAAAGAAATATATAGTTTCATTTATGATTTTAACAGTAATTTTAAGTGGTTGCTCTAACTATAAAGAATTAAATCAAATATCGATTGTTCTAGCAATGGGGGTCGACTACTTACCGAAAGAAAAAAAATATGAGATGATCCTTCAAATTCTTAATCCTAGTTCGATTGCCACACAATCAGGTTCACAAGGTGTTCCAATTATTTCATTAGAAGATAAAGGTAAAACCATATCAGAAGCAGCACGAAATGTGACAAAGAAAGGATCTCGAACAAATATTTATTCTCATATTGCACTTGTCGTAATAGGAGAAACATTAGCAAGAGAAAAATCACTGAATTATATTTTTGATGTATTTGAAAGAGATTCAAAAATACGTGTAAATATTCCAGTAGTTATTGCTAGAAATAAAAACGTAGATAAAGTAATGAATAATTTGGCAACACTTGATAAACTTTCAGCTAAATCAATTGTAGGTAAAATTAATAATACATCAGCTCTTTTAGGTGAAAACCAAAAAACATTAATTCGTCATGCAATTTCAGCAATTTCTAGTAGTGGAAGAGAACCAATAATAAATGGTGCAAGTTTAAAAAATGAAAGTGAATCATCAGAGACACTTGAAGATTGGGGTAAAGTCAATTCAAGTTTTGATATGATAAATGGCACAGGGATATTTAGAAATGCAAAATTAGTTGGGTGGTTAGATGGACCACCAGCAAAATCAATCCAAGTTGTTGATAATTTGATCAAAGAAACTAATTTAGAAATACCATGTAATAAAAAAGAATATGATTCGATGGAGCTTACTCGGGTAAAATCAAAGACTGAAATTAAAATGAAGGGCAATATCCCAATCATTACGATCAAAATTAACTCCATTGGACATATTGACGAAGTGCTTTGTAATGACAATTTTGATAAAGCAGCATCCCTCAAAAAATATGAAATATCAGCTGAAAATGTTTTAAAACAATCAGTAGAAAAAGGGATAACTGAAGTTAAAAAACTCGGTGGAGATGCATTTGGATTTGGTGAAAAATTATACACCGCTAACCCTAAAGTTTATAAAAAATATGAGAAGAATTGGAACGATACATTTAAAAAGGCAAAAGTAACAGTTAGTGTCGATGTTAAAATTAATGATGTCGGAATGAGAAAGAAAGCTTATCCTTATTAGGTGAGAAGGTAAGAAAGGATAGCTAATGGCAATCCTTTCTTTCTTTTTTCTAACATGTTATTAGAATTATATATACTTATCCAAATGTATCTAAGAGAATTGTTCGTTCAATTAGAAATAAAAAAGAGAGAAACTCAGGATAAGGAGTTTCCCTTAAAAAATAGGTGATATTGGTAAAAAATAAAATGTAATTTTACCCTATATTATATAAAAAGTAATAGTAATTGTTTAGGTTATCTGCCTTTTTGAAAGGTGATATTTTCCAATAATTATACAACTAATGTATTAGCTGTATAAGGAATACGTTTAATCTGAAAATTCTTTGATCAAAACCTCTAATTCTGTTAGTACTATATAATTTTCTTCGTTATTTCCCTCAATTTTTTTAAAATCACTCTACATTTTAATCTAGTAATTCCTACTTTACAGAATTTTTAATTGATAATACCCCATCTTCCATATAATATACTTTGTCACAATAACCTAGCATTCGTTCATCGTAGGTCACCAAGATTGCAGCTTTTTTTATTTTCTTTACCTCACTAGACTAAAATAACAATTACTTCATTTTATAATATTCCAATTATATCCTTTATCGTAATTTTATATCTAGTTTAAAATAAGTAATTTAGTACCTTTAATAACAAATTTCCATCAATATTATAACATTACTTATAGAACTTATCCTACGAGTACTTCTATAGTTAATGTTCCAAAACAACTTTTCCATTAGAAGCTCTCGATTGATCTTGAGCAATTAACAACTCAAAGGGCTAATCGTCTTATTATAAAACTCCTTCTTCAGCTAACTTGCCAGTTTGTTCATAAAAAAAAGAGTCACTTTTGTGATCTAACTATTGCTTGGTTCTTTCAATCAAAAGTTTTCACGATTAAATTTTAAGATTATTTGAATACAGTAAAACTATCTTTTGATGTATTTTTACATATTATTTAATAAAAATGAGATACTAACATTTTTGTATAAAAGAACAGTTTAATGATTTGAATTACCTGAAATTTTAAACATCATAAAAGATTTTATTTTGTACTTGATTTATTTAGTTCAAGGGTGTAAATTAATTGATGTATCAATCGTTGACGTATCAATTATTGATACCTCAACAATTATTAACCGTTAATAATAAACAATATCCTATTTGTTTTGGAGGTTACGCGTGCCTAATAGAAATGAAACAAAAGTATTATCACTATTAAAAGAATTAAAAGTTCAAATTGAAACAACATTTGAAAAATGCATGGGAATTAGTCAATCACGATTAGAAATAATGAATCAATTGTATGAATGCGGAGAAATTAGTCAATCACAACTTCAAAAAACATTAAAGATTGATAGTGCTGCTATTACTAGACATTTAAAGCAACTGGAGATAAATGGAAAGATCACTCGAAGAAAGTGTGAAACTGATAACAGACTAACCTTGGTTAGTTTAACTCAATTGGGACAAGATCAAATGTCTAAATTATGGAAAGAAAAAGTAGAGTTTGTTGAGAGTATGCTTAAAGGCTTTTCAAAAGAAGAAATTGACTTAACACTCGACTATTTAAATCGCATTCAAATCAATATGAATCAAATAAATTCCAATCGAGATAATCTAGAGTAATTCTTAAAATGATAAAAAGGAGAAAACAACAATGACTACGACAACATTAACAAATAATTTTAATGAAATATTAAAAGGAAGACGCTCAATTCGTAAATATGATTCAAATGTAAAGATCTCAATGGAGGAAATGCATGAAATAATTGAAACAGCTACTTTAGCACCTTCTTCAGTAAACATGCAACCGTGGAGATTTTTAATCATTGAAAGTGATGAAGCAAAAGCTACTTTAGCACCTTTAGCTCGATTTAATCAATCACAAGTTGAAACATCTTCTGCGATGATTGCCCTGTTTGGAGACTTAAATAATTTTGACTATGCTGAAGAAATTTATGGTCGTGCAGTTGAATTAGGTTATATGCCAGCTGATGTTAAAGAAAAACAATTAGAAACACTTAGTGGCTTCTTTGCAAACAGTACAACAGAGCAAATGAAAGATACAGTTTTAATTGATGGTGGATTGGTAGCAATGCAATTTATGCTAACGGCTCGTGCTTATGGCTATGACACTTGTCCGATCGGTGGCTTCGAAAAAGACAAAATTGCAGAAGCATTCGGCATGGATAAAGATCGATATGTTCCTGTTATGTTGATCTCAATTGGTAAAGCTGTTGATGCAGGATATCAATCTGTACGCTTACCAGTTGAACGTGTAGCAGAGTGGAAATAAAAAATAAAAAAACACTATGAAAAGAAGGTAAATATACATGATTATTATTCATGCGACAATGACAATTGATTCAACAAAAGAAACAATATTTTTAGAGGAAATGACTTCGCTATTAGAATCATCAAGAGCCGAAGAAGGAAATATTTCATACGATTTAACAAAACAAACTGATAAGGAAAATGAATACATCATGGTCGAAATTTGGAAAGACATGGGTGCTGTAGCTGCACATAATACAAGTGCTCATTTTACATCGTTTGTTGCAAAAGCGAAAGATTACCTAACTGCCCCTACTGAAATCAATCTTTATGAAGCAAATAAATTAAAGTAATTTGTTGTACTTTTTTTAGTAGGAAATATAAAAGGAAACTTTAATATTTTGTTATGAAATGTTTACAAAAAAGAACCTATCTTATACTAATGTTAAGATAGGTTTTTTCATTCAAAGATTAAAACAATATTGTAGTTTTTATCAAAAAAAATCCTTATCCCTTTTTTTAATAAGGATTTTTTTCTTGTACAACTATCGCAAGCGCACAACCTGATTTTTTAAAGTTTAGTTTACCTTTGCATAAATGCATGTATCAATTAGTTTTTTTCCATCAGCTGAAAGATCTTCATTACGTAAGATCCCTTCAAGCTCAAAACCTAGTTTTTCAGGAATCGCACGACTTTTAGTGTTTTTAGATTCACATCGTATTTCAATCCTTCTAAATTTGAGTAGTTGAAAACCAAAGTTTATTATCCCACTTACAGCTTCATTCATATATCCATTGCCACTAAATTGCGAGTTAATCCAGTATCCAATTTCACATTTAGAAACCTCCCAATTAATTCTGTGAAGGCTAGTCGTCCCAATAAAATCATTAGTACCCTTATGATAGATAAGATAGCGAAAGCTTTCTCTTTTCAAAAATTCTATATGGGCATTTCTCAGGAGAATTTCCGTTTCTTCAACTGTTGGAATTGACTGGAATAAAACCAACCATTGCTTTAACTCATTAAAAGAATCCTTAATAGCTTGGTGTACTATATTCCCTTCCCCAGCTGGAAGTGGTGCTCGAAGAATTAGTCTGTCTGTTTCAATTTGTAACGGAACATCTAATAAAATAGGATTCATATAATTTCCCCTCTCGAAAATGCATGCCAGGTATATCCGAGATTACACCCATTTTCACAAATACTCCCTTAGTTTCCATAATCCTTTTTTGATACTCATACGTAATGATGTTAACATGCTGAATTGAAAAAAATGTGAAAAGGGTCGATTGTTGCCGTTCTTTAGCAATCTGTCTATTTACGCAAGCATATCTTGATATTCTTTTTTGCGTTCAAATTCAGCCTTAGCAAATGGACAAAGTGGTATAATCTTTTTGTCTTGTTCTCTCATCTCTTCTACAACGGAAGCAACAAGTTTACTTGCAATTTTTTGTCCTCTCAAGGATTCATCGACAAAAGTGTGATCAATGATCACTTTTGATGTCCCAGCTTGTACAAATGTAATTTCAGCGATAATTTTCCCTTCATCATTCTCAATAAAGTGTTTTTTCTCTGACTTTTCAATAATCATATTATTTATCATCCTTTTTATAAATATATTGTAGTGCACCACTTGGACATAAATCGATCGTTTTCATAGCTGAATCTGCTTCTCCATTATCAGCAAGAATCCATGGCTTTCTTTTTGTATCAAACACTTTCGGCATTGTCTTTACACAATTACCTGAATGTGTACAAATATCTTTATTGAAATAAATTTCAATCTCTTCTCCTGAATATTTTCGATATCCTTTACTTAGTAGGTCTTCTTTATTCATTTCATAATCCCTTCTCATTTTGTATATTTTCTTTAAACAAACACACTTATTAATTATTATACTGCTAACCTAAAAAAAGCACGACTTTTGGGGTGCTTTTCCCTTTGCCTAAAAAATAAAAATGTAACATTATCATTTTAAATTTATTTTGGGTTTAGTAGTTGTTAATTTTTTTATAGAACTAGCGCATGTGTTAATTCTATAAGTAAATTAGATCCATTTTGCAAACCAAGCAACATAGTATGCAGCAGGAATAAATAAAAGTTGAGACAAGATTGTGCCCAAAAATTTCGAACTAATCATAGTTATTGAATAGCTTTTTAAGTAGATATAATCACTTTGTTTTTTCATTACTCTATCTGCTAATACGGATGCTTTTGGATCAATAAATAAAGTAAGTAAAATTGTAGAGATTCCATTAATAACACCAGATGACATTAATGCTGCTTGAGCAAAATCTTTAGGTACTAACATTGATGCATATATTGATGAAAGAACAGATATTGTATACACAGAAGTGATAATAACATTTACAACAAAGAGACGTTTTGGAATCGTTTTTAAAGTGATATCTTTTAAATATGATATACTTGGAACTCTAAAACACTTAACAATCTTATAAAATCCGTTACGATTTAACTGACTTATAAACAGTCCTATAACTGAACCACGTTGATTAGATAACTGTATGATTGCCCTTGAAAAGATATTTACAAAAGTAGGAAATAGAAGGATTCCAAATAACACTCCAATTGTAGATACTCCAATTAAGATTCTATATTGTTCCTCTATATAAGTTAATTTGTTAACATCTGGCGCATTAGCAATGAGTTTTGCTGTCATTGGTTGCTGAATCATCGTCGAGAACCTTGAAACAATTACTAGTGTGCTAAATAAAGATAATGCAGTTGCAATTAATTTTACTCGCGCACCTGAAATCCTTGTTGAATAAGCTAAAGTTTCAATCATTGTCACAATAAATATAAATACAGATATTATGATTACTTTTCCTGTAATAAGTTCCATAACTAACTCCTCAATATCTCTAAAATATGAATATTAAATTTTAGAAAATCAATTACTATTTAGGTAAGCCAATTTAACTTTATTCAATATAAAATCTCTGAATCCTCTTTTTAAGTATTATTAAAATTTACTAAACTACGATTCTTTTAAACAAAAAAATCGACTTAATAGTCGATCTTGATAGTAAACAACGCATTTGCTAGTTCAGAACTTATTCTCTATATTTAATCCAAAATCTTTAAAATGATCTTTATATTTTTGAATTCTATTTGCATCATTTTTTGAATTTAAAAACGGTTTTCTTTTCCCAGTAACTATTATATCTTTTTCATCAGCAATTTAGCTCAACTAAAAAATCGACTTTTTCAGCCGCTCATATTTTCAACAAAAGCGCTCGTTTGTTTAATAAGAAAACATTATTTTTTTACAATCGGTATATAAATATCAAAATGTGGATCATTCAGATCATGATCTACTGGATAATGTTCATGTTTAATCGGCATATAAGGATCATAGTAATCTACACCAGCTTCTCTAAATGCGGTATACTCACTATCAAATAACCATTTATGTAAATCCGTATAGGTCTGTTGTACATCATCTCCTTTGTTATGTGTGGTTTTCACATACGTCCATTCAGGAACCCATATTTCAATCATTCCATCAGGAACTTCCTGCTCCTCATTCACTTCATACACCGCGTAATGTGTGAATCCATTCTCAATCACATGGTAAGATAGACCTAATTGAACAGTTGGATTCACCTTATACTCTAACTCATTAGCACGGTCTTTTACTTGTTGAATGACGTTTTTTAAATTCGGAGCAATTTCAGAGAATGTTCCCTCCCATATTAATCCCACTGCCCGATAAGCCGGTAACGTTATCATTTCATAACTCAAGTTATTCCCTCCTTTTCTAACAATTTTCGCTATCTATGGGTGAATCACCTTCTTTTAATAAACTTCCAAATTTATAAATAAAAAAAGCAACCAATGGTTACTTTTGCGCTTCAACTAATGCTAGCGTTCGTTAGATAAGATTATTTCATCGATCTTGCAATTTCTAATATTTTTTCTTCCGATAAACTCATACTATCTATTTTTATATGCGTTCCACCTTGGTTCCAAAAAAGTAAACCACCAGTAATGAGTTGACCATGATTATTATCCATTTGACCACTGTTTGCCCATTCTACGAAGTATCCTTTGTTTCCATTAATATCGACCTGTTTAGCGTTAGGTCCTAAATGCTCATCTTGTACTCGTAATTCTTTTCTTTGTTCAATCCCAATTAAAAGCTTAGTATCGTTGCTGTCCATGTAATGTAACCTAAAATAGGTGAACTTTTCTTTTTCTCCCCACGGGTATGTTTTTATTTCTAATGTCCAATCCTTTGGAACGTTTTTGGGAGCAAAGACCTTAAAATCTACATTATTCTTTAAAGTAGGTAAAGTAATGCTGTTGTGATTATACTTAATTTCTTTAGCCTTGATGATCACTGGGCTACTAATTAAAAATATTAGTACAATGAACAAACGAATAGAAGAAACCAAATTACTACCTCACTTCTAATTTAATTTTTGGTAGCTTATTAAAAGAATAGCTACCTCATGAAAAAGTTCTAATATAAAATAAGGTTCAAACCTAAATCGTCAGTATCGAGAACGGTTTTGAACCTATTTTTAGTTTAAATATATTAAGACTACATATAACAATTAGTCTTATTCCATTCAAATTGTTTTTAGCTACTAAGGTTGTGCTGTATTTTTGACCTAATAAAATTTACAACAAATAGAAAAGGAATATAAACATAAATTACATATAATCCAATTGTTCCTACAAAATGATTTAACATATTTAAACTTACTCTGCCTTTTATAATGAAAACTGTAGAATAGATTATTATTGAAATAATCAAAAGAGAGAACTTTGGTTTTACATTAAATGTGACTTCTAGAATTCTACCAACACTCCAAAGTGGTATACAAACTGTCGGCATTACAACAAATAACCACATGAAAATAACTACATACTCAAAACGTTCAAGAATTGGGAACGAAATGATCTTTGTCATATTTAATGTTGCCCAAAGTGCGTGTTTCATTTGTTCTTCATTAAAGTACATACATGATATGATTAAAATTACTGTATATAAAACCATAGTGGTTAAACTACTAATCTGTGCCCATTTATGTGATTTTTCCGGATTTTTAATAAATGGATAATATATTAATATTGACTCAAATCCCAAATAATTTATAGTTAAATCTTTAGTCGCCTTCATTATGCTAGTGAGGGAATGATTAAACATAGGTAAGATATTTTTTAGTTCGGCATATTTCATGGGAAATCCTATAAAAAATATAAGTAAAAAAGGTATAACGGTCCCCCAAAAACAAACACCAAGAACTACTCTAAATCCACCGGTAATAGCATAATATATTGCGATTATGAAAAAAAGACCTAGGTACCAAGCTGAAAAAGTAGGAAAGATCCATATTTGCAAGACATTTATATAAGTTCTAAATACGATTAACGCAGAAAAAATTAAGTATGTACTAAAGACTAATGTAAACAGCGTTCCAATTAATTTTCCAAAAATATTAGTATGGATATTGATTAAATTGTTATCGTTTTTTAACATTTTATATAATAAGAAAATTATTATGTTAATTGATATTCCGCTAATAATTGACACGATCCACCCGTCATAACCTACATCAGCAGATATTTTGTTTTGAAAGCCTAACATTCCTACCCCAGTTTGTGCGCCATTAATCAAAAAGAATACAAAAAACGGAGATATCTTCTCTTGCTCGCCTATAGGATGTTTCATAATTTTCTCCTTTTCTTTATTCCCCTATCCCAGATTGTAATATTGTTGTATCAACA
Source organism: Gottfriedia luciferensis (assembly GCF_002156865.1). GTDB lineage: Bacteria > Bacillota > Bacilli > Bacillales > Bacillaceae_G > Gottfriedia > Gottfriedia luciferensis. Next base: position 11,465 of record NZ_NCTA01000004.1, read on the forward strand.
TCTACTTTAACTTTCATCTCTTGGAAAGTACTTTTGTAATCATCTAGTGACCAGTATTTCCTTTTACTTCTTATGAAATTACCAAAGCCTAATCCGTCCACATTTTTAGCCTGTAATTGGCGAACTAGCTTTTCAGATTCTTGCTTAATTTTCTCTTCTATTTGTTTTTCTACTTGTATAATATGTTTGTTTTTCTCAAGGTTGATCCACTCTGGTGAATCCTTAATCATTCCACTTAACTTTAGCTTGATATGAATTGTTGGTATTTTACTGTTATTAATAGAGTACTTTACATTGCTGTTTATATTTTGTAATAGCAACAACCCTTTTTTATCCTTTAGATGGATCGGAAATAAATGCATCCCTGATGACGAATCATTATACATGAGAGTAAAGAAGAAAGATTGGTCAACATTTAAGTTCATCACAAATTTCCCTTCTTTTAATAAGCTCAATCCACCAATGGTTACTTCATCATTTTCATTCTTTCTTAAATATGGTAAAAATGAATCTTCCCATTTGTTGTAATACATACAAAGGAATGTATGTAAGTTAAACTGTGGAATGTTTCCTGTTTTTATATTTTGTTTAATCATATTAAAGATATATAATGTATCCTTTTTCTCGGTTAACTTAATTAATTCTTGCGCTTCTTGTTCTGTAATAGCTAAATATAAGATCCTACCAATATCAGGATTATTAACCAAGCTCCTAATTGTTTCTCCAATACCTTTTTTAGCGTAATTCATACCAAATAAAACCGTTCTCAATTGGCCTACTTGGATTGTATAATTTGATTGATTATTGATTCTAAAAAGAACTTCATTATCCGTTTCAGACACCCCAGAAAGAGTTTCTGATTTTGCTGCTATTCCCTCTAAATAGTTTGGTGAAACGATTGTACCTTTTATATTTTTTCCTTCCTTATCAAATCCGATTGTATGAACAATCCGGATTTTATTCACTTCATTACTACATCCCGTTAGCAAAATACACATTCCAATACAAAAGTATCTCCAATTCAAATTCATACCTTATCGCTCCTTGCTAAAGCTAATCCTTTTTTAAGCGAGCTTTTTTACTATTATATCGCCACAAGTTTTTCGGCCTAAGATAGCCTGCTCTTTTTGATGTAAGACTATATGAAGACCGGATTATTGTATCTGCTAAATCTGCCTTTCTAAATGGATAAAAAGGTAATAAATAAGGCGCTCCTAATGAGGTCAATCGTAATAGATGAATTAATATCATGATCATTCCAAATATTATTCCGTATCCTCCTACTGCACCTGCTAATATAATCAAAGGAAACCTTAATAAGCGAATCGTATTTGACATTTTAAAAATTGGAGTTGTAAAGGATGCTAAAGCTGATAAAGCCACTATGATTAACAATATATTACTACTTAATGCAGCTGCCACAGATGCCTGTCCAATTACAATCCCTCCTACTATCCCTAAGGTTTGTCCAACTTTTGTCGGAAGTCTAGCACCGGCCTCACGTAGTAGTTCAATTGTAATTTCTAAAAATAGTACTTCTAGTAAAGGAGGAAATGGAACATTAGCTCTTGAGAAAACAATTGGCCCCATTAAATCTTTCGGAATCATTGTATAATGATGAGTTAAGACAGCTACATAAATTGAAGTAGTAAAAGTTGAAAAGAACACACCAAAAATTCGAATTAACCGAAAAAAAGAACCAACTATCCAAGGCAGATAATAATCTTCAGGTGAAATAAAGAAATCGAATAAATTAGAAGGTGCCGTTATAGCATAAGGAGATCCATCACTCAAAATAGCAACTTGTCCATTAATCATTGTATATACTGCACGGTCTACCCTTTCAGTTGATAAAAATAAAGGAAAGGGAGTATTTGAGTTATCTGAAATTAAATGTTCTATAGTTGTTGCGTCAAAGATTACATCAAAATCTAATTCTGTTATTCGTTGTCTTATTGTATTTATATATTCTTCGTTTGTAATATCTTTAATATAAGCTACTACTATTTTAGTTTTAGATGTTGAGCCCACAGTAAACTCTTCAAAAATCAGGTTTGGAGTTACGATATGTTTCCTTAATAAATTTAGATTTACTTGAATGTCTTCAACAAAGCCAGTTTTTGGACCAACGACACTATATTCATTCTCAGAGTCATTGTAAATTCTTTTTCCGACCTTCACATCTTTTACATTAAGAAGTGCTACTTTTTTAGGTTCACCTTTTATTTGTAAGAGAATATTTCCTTGTAATAATTTTTCTTCTACTTCTTTAGCATCTGAAGTAACAGATATATCATTTAATGGAATCATACTTTTAATTTCGTTTATATCATTTATTTCTTGATTCAAATATGGAAGAACGAAATGATGAATAGTTTCAGAATCTACCAATGTCTGATAAAAAAATAAATTATATGTAATATTATTGATTGGAAGGTTTATATGAGCAAAATCGCTTGATTGACTTACTAAATTTATCATTTGATTTATATCTATCGTGTTGTTTTTCGCTTCCACTTTCTTTCTATTTAAACGACTTTGCATAGTTACTCCTCCTTTTCAGAAACAAAAGGTTAAATGAAAATTTTCTTTCATTATTATTTGTGGAAAAAGTAAATGTATTCATTAAAATAAAATGGGGACGTCTCATAAGTCGATTTTTATGACTATGTGACGGCCGTCTGCATTCGGATAGTTTGCTACATACCCCCAAAATACTAAACTAGTTTTACTACCTACTCGGCTCACCAATATAAATTCCTCTTTAACTGTAGCATAATAGTTTTTAGCAAATTCTCCACCTGAATCATACACATAACCTTTATTTGTTTTTGTAAAACTATTTAAACTTACCATTTCCTTACCCGAACTGTTTTTTACAAGAAAAAATAACGATTCGTTCTCGCTCATCTTGAAATTAGACCATTAATATTCTGGAATTGGTAATTTTTTTCTTTTTCTTATTCTACTATCCTGCCAAATAAATAAAAAAGCAGCCAATGGCTGCTTTTGATCTTTTACTAACGCATTCGTTAGATTGAACTGGATTATTTAAGTAGTAAAAAGGGTCTTTAGAAGGTCCTTTTTACTTAAGAAGTATTAATTATCAAGGGAATTAATACTAGCATCATTTTATAACTTGACTTTATACATCAAAAAGATGAACAGAATCGCTAAATAAATCCCTTTATTCACCAACTAAGCCATCACCATCTCGATCATCCATATATTTATAGAGCCATGAATCTCTTGTAATTGGCATTTTATAGCCAGCAGCCTTTGCTTCAGCGATCGTAATAATTCCATTATGATTGGTATCGACCTTACTAACATCTTCATTACTACTTTCCGTTTTGTTTGCAGGCAAATTGCCTGACTTCGGTGTCTTACTTCTAGTACCTTTGGATTCCTCTAAATTTTTGTTCACTTTATCTGGGTTTACATTGTCAAATTCATCCGTAATGGTTCTGCCCTGAATTTTGTATGTGAATTTATAATGGTTAGGAATTTGCGTCTTAGTATTTGGATATGTAATTACTGCTACGAAATCAGTGCAACCTCCTGCATCTCGAATCACTTTTTCCATATAAGCTTGATCACCATGCCGATTGAGATTGCTGTCTTGAGGTGTAATGTTATATGCATTGGATACTCCCCCAAGCGAATCAGCAATCACATGCCCTTTATCCAAAGTTGGACTCTCTGTACCAGGAACATTTGCTTCATCAGAGTAATATCTACCTGTTGACAAAACGTGATCAGTTTTCGAATTTTGAAGTGTTATCTTTTTCGCCTCAACACGAATTAGCTGACCGAAATCATTTGTATAAGCCCAATATTCCCGTTTTCCAAATCCGACATCTACTTTGACATTCGACATTCTATGTCCTGACATATCCCCGCCGTTTACTTCAATTAGGGTATATTTGCTGTAATCAAATTCTCCCGTTGTACCTGTTACCTCACTAGATATAGGAACACTTTTGTTGGGTTCACTTTCACTTGTTGGGGATTGCACTTTATTTGATGAAGTCTGTTCAGTGATTTTTCCACAACCCACAAATACAGATAGTGAAATCACGGTAAATAAAATCAAATATAATCTTTTGTTCACACTTTTGCACGCCTTTCTCATGTTTCTACTCTAGACAAATCACATTTAACGATAACACATTTTGAGCGTTTGTTGGAATATTTCTATCGATTGTATTGAATCTTTATGCAACTAACTTGAACATTTTTTATATAAAAAATGACCGACAAAATTGTCGGTCACGTTTCATGTTGTACGAGTATGGCATGCGATAGTGTATTAAGGTTTAAATATATGTGATTGATAATCGTTAATTAGCTCCTATAAGTTAGTTTTCATTTGCACCTTCAAATCTATATACATCATTCTAACTTTTAAATTAATTTAAGGGTAGTCTAAAATATTGAATAGTAATATTTAAGTTAGGAAAAGTTAAGCCGTGTACAAATTATTTTCCTAAATAGTAGGTGATTTAAAATTAGACCGAATAATTATAAAATCTTGTTTGCAATTTTGTTGCTTATCTTATGGAAACTATTAATAGATCGTTCACCTGGATCATTTAATGTAACCTTGCATTTAATAATTTCCATTAGTGTAATTGCAATATCATGTAAATTATTCTTTGAAAATCGCAATCCACAAAGTACACTTTCTTGGCTATTATTACTCGCAGTCACACCTACATTTGGAGTTATTTTATATCTACTATTTGGACGTTTAAAGACAAGACGAAAAAAACTAATTCGACATTCAATGTTTAAAATCCCTCAAAATAATATTGTTAAATCGGATAATCGTATTACATTGTCATCTAAATCCTCTAAATTAAGTTCTATTATTGAAAAATTAACTGGTGCTCCAGTTGATCAAAATACAGATGCTACTTTATTAATTAATGGAGATGAAATGTTTTCTAAGCTAAAAGAATCTCTCTTAAATGCAAAACATTCCATCTATATCCAGTACTATATCTTTCGTACTGACACAATTGGTAATGAGATACTTGACATATTAAGAATGAAAGCAAATGATGGAATTGATGTACGTTTGATAATTGATGGTTTAGGAAGTAAAAGTTTTAAAAAGAAGATTTTTAGAACTTTAAGTGATTTTGGGGTTAAAGTAGCTAAGTTTGATCCAATTACAACTTGGTCATTTGGTACAATAAATTATCGAAATCATAGAAAAATCGTAGTAATAGACGGTATTAATGGGTTTACTGGAGGGTTAAATGTTGGAGACGAATATTTAGGGAGGTCAAAACTAGGGTTTTGGAGAGATACCCATTTATTGATCGAAGGTAATGCGGTAAAAGATTTAGAAAATATTTTTCTGCAAGACTGGTACTATTCTACTTTATATGATTCAGATGAAACGATAAAAAATATTTTAAACAATGATTCTAAAAAAACTAATCCGATTAATGAGCAAGTTAGTAAAATAAATTTTACAGGTGCTGTTCAAATAATTGGAAGTGGTCCTGACACAAAAGAACCAACAATGAGAAATGCGTTTCACTCTCTACTTACAATTGCTGAGGATAGTATCTGGATTGCTACACCTTATTTTGTTCCTGACCAAGAAATATTAACCATTTTAAAGCTTAAAGCCCTTTCTGGTGTAGATGTTCGAATAATATATCCAGGAAAAAGTGATAGTATTTTAAGTGATTCAGCTTCGCAATCATATTTTGCTCCTCTATTAGAAAGTGGAGTAAAAATTTATAAATATAAAAAGAATTTTCTACACGCCAAAGTAATACTGATTGATAATGAAATCGCTTCAGTTGGTACAGCTAATTTAGATATTCGTAGCCTTCATTTAAATTACGAATTAACAACCTTTTTATATGATTCAAATGTTGTTAAGCAAGTTAACCAATCTTTTATTAACGATTTTTCGGTTTCAACTCAAATAATATTTTCAGAATTTAAAGAACGAAGCCTATTTAAAAAATTTATTGAATCCTTAACACGCTTATTTTCACCATTATTATAAAATATTACTGTATGAATGGATGATACAAAGAGCGGTTATGAAAAATTCACCTCACCAATTATTTAAAAACATTAATAATTGGAGGTGAATTTTTTGTGAAATTTCATTTTGTCGTACAATAGTGCACGATACGCGTTAGTTTATGATGTTAAGGCGAAACACTGCTATTCAAAATTTCGAAATTGTTCCGGCAACAATTCAACTTGCTTGAGTTTTATTTCATTTTTTTGTTCTGACAATACAAAATCGATAAAAGATGGTAAATCACCAACAAAGGTTTTAACACCCTTAACATGATAAAAGGTACTAGTCGTTTCAAAATCCAAAATATCGTTTTGTTCAGAGTATAAGTAAATTGGTTTTCCAACTCCCAAAGCAATACCAAATTCGATATGGCTCCCTTTACCAGCTGGACTCAAAACAATGATAAAATCTGATTCTAGTACAGCGTTTACTTCTTCTTCACCAATTTGTTTTAAGTCTTTCAAAGTGTTGGCAGGTTGATTTTGAGTCCAATCATAAGTTTGAAAATATCCTTTTTCATTTAAACAAGAAGCAACTAATCTTACCGTATCTATATTTCTAAAACTTGATGCCACGTAGTACTTCATTTTCATTTAACTCTCCTTAAATTTGCTTTACTTACTAAACACACTACTTTCAGCTTAAACTAAACTGCTTGTTAGCAAAAAATCCCACATTACTGCCAATCATGTTATGCAACTAAATCATTCGTTAGTTGAAGATCGAATATTAATTAACTTACCATCCATTATTTGGAACAACAATATTTTTCCAACCATCTTTTGAATGTACTTGAATGATTTTACTGTTACTCAAAATCTCAACTGGTTTCCCATCAACATTATACGTCGTTACTTTAAATTTAATCTTTGCTGAATCGTATTCACGGTGACACACAGTTACTTCTTATTTTTAATAATTTAGTTAAAGCTAAATGAAAACTAGCGATCACTAACCCACCTAATAAAATAATAATAACGATTATAATATGATAAAAAGAAATTAATTTAAAACCTATTATTAAAGAAGCAATTAAAAACAGAATCATAATAACGTACCTCTTGTTTGCAAATAGACTAATAAAACAACTTGCAAGTATAAAAGTTGAAGGAACGAAAATAAAGATTATTACAATATTATTAAATAAAAGAAACTCATCTTCAAAAGGTCCCGTGGGATAAAAATTAATACTAAAAAACAATGAAACAAAGATACTAATAATTAACCAAGCTTTATATAACATTTACTTTTCCCCTTTATTCACCTTTTTTAATAGTACCTTTTATTTGACCACACACTCTAGTAATTTGTGAAAAGCTACCGTTAAACAGATCAATATTTCATTTTCTTACAAATCTATTACTCTTTATTTAAGTAATGTATACTATTATATTTCGAATACCCGTATACACAAAAACAATAGTTTGGATGAGAAACATTCCCTGTATTATTGAAAAAAAAGAAGTTACCAAATCGAAGGTAGCTTCTCTTTTGTTATTAATTAAGGTATAGTAGTAAACTCCACATTTAACAACCATTTATCCAGCGCTGACTTAGGATAATATATCTTTGAACCGATTTTTATATGAGGAAGCTCGCTTGTATAACTATCATCACCTTCTGGTAACTCAGTTAACTTTTGAATTTCCTCCTTACTTAAACCTAGATAATTAACTAATTCTGACTGTGTTAATAGTTGGTGCTGAACTGCTTGTTTTGTCGAAACATTGGGTTGAGCGAATAAACCATTATGGATAATCCAACTTCCTATTACAATGCATACACCTAAAAAGAATATTGAAAATGCAACTAGATTATTTTTCATTCTTCACCTCTTTTTATCTAATTCACTCACAGACATAATTACTCTTTCTTATTGAATATCTTACCATTAGCTCAATTTAAAAAAATCATCTGTAATCATATAATTTTAACAATAATTTACTTTGAATTTCTAAAGCAAATTATCCTATTAATAAATATTAAAATCCGATTACACAATAAAAAAATCGACTATACAGTCGATCAATTTGAACTCCTAAGGCTGAGCTTATTTGAATAAGAACCAATCCCTATTGCTCTTGGTATTGTCAAAACTTTTGTTTTGACTTTCCTACCGGCTAGAGATCTCCTTAAAATTGTAAACCCCATTAATTTGTGAAATACCCGTTAATAATTGAATCCACAGTTTCAATAATTGAAGTAATAGCTGTTTTTTTTTGTTTATTCACTAAAAGTAAAACATCGTACTTATTATTTAGTTCATTAAGTTGTACACTTAAGGGTGTAACAAATTCTTGTGAAATTGTTTCGTTACGATATTGTATAAATGCTTTCTCTGCTGCTGAATATCTTGTCCTAACTTTATCTATTTCTTTTGTTAATTCGTCTAACTCTTTATCTAGTCTTTTAATTTCTGCATTTAATTCTTTCTTCCATCTAAGTAATCCATGTACATTCGTATTACTCAATGTGTATTCCTCCCTAAATATCGAATACTACATCGTACTCCATTGGATACTTGTTTGTTCCTGATCATATCATAATACCGCTTTCATGGCTGGGACTTGCACCCTATAGAATATGCACATGCTGGGCGCACATAAGAAAGGCTCAAATTAAATTTCAGCTTAATCAATTTCAAAAGGTCAATATTTTTCAACTTTTCAACATCAAGATTTCATATTTAATTTCTATTGTTCACTTCACTCCAGAGAAGTCAAATTGGAACATTTTCAGCATAAAACTAACAATAATAATTTATCTTCTTATTCATTTAATATGAAAACTCACCCTTCCCCAATGGAAAAGACCTCGAACTTCTAGCTCAAGGTCTTTTGTTAAGTTCTATAATTAATTTACTTTTTTAATAGTTGCTACACTTCTATTATTCGATTTATCGTAAGAATATATTGTAAGAATCGTATTTTTACTTTGAGGTGAAATTTTAACTGACCAAGTTCCACTTTTTGTTACAGTTGTTGAAGCTAATAATGAATTCTTTTTATATATTTTAATAGTTGCATAAGGTTCACTATTACCAGATATTGTCTTGCTATTGGTAGTAAATGAACTTACAAGCGGTGCTTGTGGTGAAATGACATCTTTCACGCTAATTGATTTTGGGTAGCTTGTTACTCCATATTTGTTTCTTACAATTACTGTAATCTTTGAATCTGCAGGTTGAGGTTTAATCTTTAAACTATATGCTCCTTTGTTATTTACAGTAGTAGAGCCTATATTTTTTGAACCATTTTTCACTATAACAGTAGTGTAAGCTTGAGCTTTTCCAGTAATTATTGTACTTTTATTTGTTAGTTGATTAATTGAAGGCATTGCCGGTGCTTTTAATACCTTAATAATGGTAGCTTTACTGCTATTATTTGAATTATCTTTTGCTGTAACCGAAAGTAATGTACCAACCTTTTGCTTTGGAATTGTAATAGAGTATTTTCCATTACTTGATACTCTTTTTGAACTAATTAGTTTGTTATCTTTTATGATATTCACTAATGCGTAAGGCTCCGCTTTACCTGTCACTATAGTTGTAATATCACTTACTGGGTTGACAACTGGTGCAGTTGGAGGGGTTTTATCAATCAGTTTTGCTACGGTCGGTTTACTTTTATTTCCTACTAAATCCGTAGCAGTTGTATTAACGTAACCTGTGTCATTCAAACCTTTAATCGATAATTTAAATTTCCCATTCTTATCCGCTTTTGTTGTAATTACATTTTTTAATACTGTATTTTGTGTTGTGTTTAATTTCGTTTTTGTAGAAAACAGTTTTGCATTCATTGGCTTCACAGAAAAACTGGAACTGCTAGATGACATTGCATTTGTTTGTTGTAAACCTGAACGAACAGAATTTTGTATCGCATTTGCAGAAACAGACACCGTAGCATTTGGTTCGGTAAAACCTTGCATTACATATGTTTCTTCATCAATATTTGTAATAACTGGTGGCTTTGGCGCTACCGTATCACGAAGCACTTTTTCAGTTAAGTAATCTGCCCCTTGTGGAGCATCTGCTAAACCGAGTTCATCATAATCGTACCATAAGTTTACATTTGAATTTGCTTTAAGCGGTTTTTCTAGTTCTATTTTAAAAGACCCATCAGGATTAGTTATTGTATTGTAATTTTGACTTGTTAAAGCGTATAGATGAATATTACCAGGTGCGTGCCCAGTAATGGTTAAAGATGAATCGTATAACGGATCAACAAAAATTTGAGATGCCGCTTTACTTTTTACCTCAACAGAAATATAGTCTGTTAAACCTTGATAAGAAGCTTTTACAAGAGTATTACCTGTTTTATTTGCAATAATTTTATTAGAATGATCAATTGTAACAATAGAATTATCTAATGATTCAAGTGTAATTTCATTAGGATCTAATAATGTTCGAACGCCAGCATCATCTATGTATTCTAGACTATAATAGGTCGAGGATCCTTCGCGTAACAAAATAGCTGGATCTTTAAATTGTATTCTTTTTGAATTGTTTTTCAAAATTGGGAACCTCTGAACTTCAACGTAGCTAGAATTATTTTCATTATCGATTTTTGTGTAAGCAATTTTATTATTATTTTTTGAGAAAACTACATCTTTTATATTTTTTTCATTTCCAATATAAGACCCCGTTTAAGCATTGAAAAACTTAATCTGATCATTATAATGAAGAATTATTACATTTTTACTTTCATCATATGAAATTTTATTTGGTAAATCATCATGAGTTTTTGTTGATTGATTTAGATAAGCATCTAGCTTTATGCTTGAAGGCTCAAAGTTTCGTTCTACATCTAATTGAATAAAAGGCGAATTGACTGTAGAATCTGATAGCAAATTTAATTTATTACCATCAGGACTAAATGATATCTGTTTAAATATGTGATATTTTTGGAAAGGTTTATCTATTGGTAGTTGATAAGGGTTAATAATTGTTTTTATAAGTTCATTCGTTTCATAATTAATAATTTCAATATTAAATCCGAATGCAACTGCAACTATTGGCTGAGTTGGGTGCATAGCCACTCTCATAACCTGTTCAGAATCTTCATATTTCTTTTCAAATAGGATTGAATTAGTTTTTATATCATAAATCGTTAATACATTTGCTTTAATAAGCTCAGTAGGTTTTGACGAATACGCAAATGCAATAATATTATCTTTATCCTCTTTAAAAGAAAATCTCGGAAAATAGTAAGGAAGTTTAATAATTTTTTCACCTGTATTATCAAACAACATTGTATATTCCCCACTAGATACTAAATAATTTCCATTTGGGCTATATGTTAAATAGTCAGTGTTATTATCTACTTCTAAATTTTTTAATAAAGTTCCTGTTTCAGTGTCATACATTCCTATTAGATACTCTTTATCTTTGTTGAAGTTTGGCCTATCTTTACCAACAAACATTGTCTTCCCATCTGGAGAAAGTGCAGGGTATGTACCGTACGATGAAAAAACTATCTGATCAGTTGTATCAGACTCTGCAAATACACGATTTAAACCATAATTAGGTGCAATACAATTTAAGAGCAAAAAACAAAGTATAATGATAATATTATTTTTCCTTTTCATAGAAATCTCCTTATAGTCTAAGTTGTCTTATTATTTAAAGTATAGTTTAAACATGGAAAAATTAATATATTAATAAATTAAAATAATAATTACATATTATATGAATTGCTATTTCGTAAAATTGATCACACTAACATTCAATACATATTGAATTTAATTTATTATGGCAGGCCCGCAGAGATAATGTTCATTCATTTTTTACTTATTAATGTTCAAAAATAAACATAAAAAAAAAGCCGATAATCAGCTTCTTAATTTTTCACTTAACTAATGTATGTTTAGTTGATTAAGGAAATTAAATTAGTTTTTTCATTTCATAAAAATTGAAATGAAACTAAAAATAAATGCACCGACCATTCCGATTAATGCAATACCTTTAGTTGTTTTACTTGCTTGTTTAGTATGTTTTGAAACTGAAATGACTACGATAAGCGAAACCATCAAAACAATTCGAGCATCAATTTGGTGAAAGAAATACAAAAAAACTGATAACAATATTGCGAATGTTGAGACTATTTTTCTCATTAATTGATTCCACCTTTATTTTACAAAGTATACTTAGAAATAAGTTTGACTGTCTTATTTTTTTTCGTTTGTTTCAGTATTAAATAAATCTTTTAAAGGATTATGATTAGAGATATTAAATAGTATTAACTGATAAAATAAACCACCAAGAAATAAAATCCACCCTACTCCCCTCAACACTATAGGTCCTTCAAATGTATTAAAATACGTCAATGTTACAAGTATTAGTCCAAATAATATGTATAAAGTGCAAATAAGATTTTTCATATTTAATCCTCCTTTAGTTATATAAATAATAATAATTTTATCATTATTTTATTTTTATTTTCTAAAGCAATTTAACCTATTTATTCCTATTTCTAATTGAACTAACCTGCCAAATACATAAATAAAAAAGCAGCCAATTGCTGCTTTTGATCTTTATCTAATGGACTCCGTTTTAGTTGAAGATGGATTGAATTTTATTTCCTACTTCTTTTGATCTAACTCAATCCTAAATAGTTGAAACGTACCTCAAGTTCTATATAAATCTATTTTTGGAACTCTATTCCATGGTTATGTTATTTATTAAAATAGGCATAGTCATCGCATATAAATCATATCCTTTTGCCCAATAATCCTGTTTTACCAACTGTGTCCTAAATCCCATTTTTTCAAAGAAAACATTTGCGAATTGTGATGTCCGAACCGCTATACTTGTTATACTGCTATTCATTTGAATTTCATCTATACAATGTTTAACAAGCTTCGAACCAACTTTTTTTCCTTTATAGTTAGGGTCGGTAAATATCCAAGAAATTCCACCAATGTTTGTCTCAGGAAAATAATAACCACAAGCTCCAACTATTCTTTCATTTTCAATATAGACAAAATATGTAGAAGCATAGTTTTTTAGATATTCTTTAAGGTCTCTAATTTCTGATGGATCAAAACTATCAGGAACATTTAGATTAAACACTTCCAAAACTTCTGGTAAATACTTATCTTCATATTGATATATCAATTTTTCCTCCTAAAATACAATATTTTAAAAATATGAAATATTGTTTAATTTTATCATAAACAAAATATACAAAAGCTAGTGTTTGGAAATTTTTTATATGTATATTTTATTCAGTGTTAGTTTACATAAAAAAGTTATCAGTAACAAAGATTCCTTTCACTGTTAATTCAACTAATGCTCTCGTTAATTCAATCAGTATTATTTACTACTTTTACTTTTTCTTTTGAAAAAATAGATTAATAAACCTAATAATAAAATTGGTGTTGTCACGATAATAATTGGCAAATATGCAGTTATGTAAGAAAAATATGAAGTTGATTCTGAAATCTGCATCTGGATTCCTCCTTCTTATTGAGAAATATTTATTGATAACATATTAAATACATAATATATAAATACCTGCATAATTGAACTAAAGCGTCATTGTTTAATAAAGAAAGTCGCATTAGCAACTAGTAAACTAATATAACTAATGCATGCGTTAGTTGAACAAGATTGTATTAATCTCTGTCTTAGATTCCTCTTCATCAAATACGAATTAAGGAATGAAATTACATATCATAAGGTTCAAGCTTCAAAATAAATTCTTCAACATCCTTGCCTCTTGCGTTTGAAAAATCCTTATCTTCAGAGATGATTTTAAACCCACATTTTTCCAACACTTTGATGGAGACGAGGTTATCTTTAGCGGCACGAGCATATAGCGGGCGTAACTTTATATACTTCAGAAACTCTGTCAAAGCTAAAGTTGCAATACCTTTACCCCAATATTCCTTCCCAATCCAGTAGCTTACTACTGGTTCAGACCCTTAATTTGGTCAACTATTATTCTATCAAGCTTTCATTTATTTCTTTTAAAATCTCTCTATTTATTTCATCTGACATTGTTCAAATTCGCATAAGTTGAACTGAAAACTCAATAATTTAAGTAAATTTACTTTCGAGTAACATTAACTCTTTTATTAACTAATTTATCAAATAAAAACAAGAGGATTCCGACTAAGATTGTTAAAGATAGTATGAACTCAAACTTGAATTTTTTAGAACCATTTACAACATCAAATAATGTAAGTCCATTTGAAATTAATATTGTTAAAATCAAAATATAACCATAAATTTTCTTTGCCATAAATACTCCTTGAATAAAGAATAAGACTTTTTATGTAATTCAAGAAAAGGTACTAAAGCATGCCTTAGCTGTCCACTTTTGTTCATTAAGCCTGTAATAGATGTAACTTGCATCATCAATTGAAAGATCTAGTTCCGTTGAAGCAATAATTGTATTACCTAATGCAATAATAGCCAATAAAAAAATAATTGCCCCTCCTTCTTTAAACTTTAGTTTATTTTTTGTATGAAGTAATCTTGTTAAGATTGTTAAAATTAAAAAGCTTGATGTAAATGCAATTATCTTAATGAATTATATATTTATATCACTGACAGCTTCCTTTAAATTATATAATTCTTCTCTATTTTCTTCGTTCTCTTCAAATACCGATTTATTCCCTTTGTGACCTAATGTCCAAGTGTACTCATTACCTTCTTTTGTTATTGAATACTCGTATCCCCTGCTTTTTCTTCACTAACAACAGAGGATGAACCTGCATCAACATTCGGAATAGGTATTATGAGAATTGAAACAGCCAGAAATAGCCAAATGAATATTTTTTTCAAGAAATTCCTCCTTCCATTCTTTATTTTACCAAATTATGGAAATTCGAGGAAAATTTCTTGTTGAACTAAATGTTTGCTTCGTTATCAAACTATCCTGCCAACTACATAAATTAAAAACATTTACTACATTAAAAAAGAGTACCGATTAGGTACTCCTGATCTACAACTAATGCTCTCGTTAGCGACATTAGTTCCGCAGTTTCTTTTCCCGTTTGTGTCCGATATAACTGCCTTCTTGCACATCACCAACATAGCAATATCCAAGCCCTTCATAAAACGCGTTAAGTTTGATGTTTGAAGCTTCACAGTCTAATCTAATCGCATCGACACTATTATCAAGTGCCATTTGTTCACATAAATTTAGTATCTTTGTCCCAACTCCTGGAACCTTAGTATCGCTAACAAGGTTGTGAATATAGTAATTTTTTGATCCATCCTTGTACCATCGCTTATCTTCTTCGAGCAATACAACCGCACCAACAACCTTACCAGTTAATTCATTATACATAACAAAAAGTTGACCTTCTTCAATTTTGCTTTTAAAGTAGTCTCTTGGGTAGGAATCGAGATAATTTGTTTTATTCCATTGATTTATGTTGTTTTTATCCATCCAGTTAATTCGCTTTTCAATAAGATGATATATTTCTTCTATTTCACTTGTTTCTGCTTTTCGAAAATTGTAAAATTCCATACTTGATAAAATCCTTTCCATATCCCATACTTTTTCGTATTTTTTATAGTAATATGACATTCTCATTCTTTAATTCTTCTATTAGCTCTTTGTGTTAAAAATTATACCATTTTTTAATGCACATTCTGCCCGTAAGTACATTAAAAAAAGCCACAAAAGTGGCTCTCAAACTTTAACTAACGCTATCGTTAGTTATTTCACAGTTAATATTATTTTTTTTCTGATTCACAATTGTTTCTTTATTATTTATCCATTGAATACTAAAAGGTTCGCTAGTTAAACACAATTTGCTAAATTTATCAATTTTACCAAACAATAAAATTTACTTATTAATTGGAAATACGACCTTGATCGTAGTTCCCTCATTTAGAATACTATCAATAGTCATTTTCCCTTTTAATGTTTGAATAGTCTTTAAAGCAACCATTGAACCTAATCCTGTTCCTTTTTCTTTGCAGCTATAATAAGGCTCTCCAAAGCGGTTAATTTGCTCTTTACTCATCCCAATTCCGTTATCTTTTATTATTACTGTCGCTACTTTTTTATCAGTAAACGAAACAATTTGAAGTTCTCCACCGTCTGGCATTGCCTCTATTCCATTTTTTATTATGTTTAAAAAACATTGACGGAAATGATTCGCATTCCCAAAAATAATTCCTTGCTTTAGATTATCTGTTATTTGCACTGAAGTCATATTTGCTAATGGTTTAATAATTTCGATTACATTTCTAATTTCACGATCAATAAAAATTTTTTCCTCTTTATCAGGTGCGGGTTTTGCAAACGCTAAGTAATCATTAATAATGGATTCTGCATTGTTAAGTTCATTCACTACATGATGAATATATAGTTCTTTCTCTTCGTGAGATAGCTTCGGTGCTTTTAGAAGTTCAACAAACCCCTTTACAACTGTTAAAGGATTTCTAACTTCGTGAGAAATACTTGCTGCAAGCTGACTAACTACCTCCATTTTTTCTAGCTTAATGATGTGTGACCTTATTTGAATGGTATCCATTAACACTTCTAAAAGATATACGGCAAAAAACACGACGATAGGAGGTAAAATTATAAAATAAAAAATATAGGCATCCGTTAAGACCAAATAGTTAGAAATCTTCAATGCAATGTATGTAGTTATGGTTTCAAGTAATAAAGTAAGAATAATAGAAGAAAGTAACTTGTTCTTCTTATTTTTCAGATTGAATTTTGTTGAAAAAATTGCAGTTGCACAATAGATTACAATATAAACAATTAATGTTAGAACGTTGAATCCATAGAGAGCAATTCGGGTAGCTAGTAAAATAAATAACAAACCTGCTCCAACAACCCATCCACCATAAAGCGTACCAATGAATAGTGGTATTTGCCTAAGATCATGAACACAATATTCATCTATATAAATTGGAAATTTCATACATAAAACTATCGGTAAACCCATGCATATAGTAAGCAATATCTTTTTATAATTTATTAATATTTTTACATTATCGTATAAAACAAAAAATATAAAAATACTTACTAATATGTAAAACAAATTATCCAAGACATTGTTATTAATATAGATAAAATCCATAATGGAAAACTCCTTATTAAAAGTTGACAAATTGCCGTTCTTAAGTATAAAGCAAAAATCTTAAATAAGGAACACTTTGTTTGAAAAATGGGACTAATTGTTTTATACAAATCTAGTTTACATAAAGCTTCTAAGAGGAAGTACCCCCCCCTTGCGCTTCAAGGTGTGGACTTTTATGATTTCTAGTAAAATACTTTTTGAATTAAAAAACGAGTTGCTAGCAACTCGTCTTCAAATACTATGACGTTCTCTTTTCTGTTACGTACTTATTCCACGCTTTGTCTTGTTCCATCTTCTAGGTGTAAGACCAGACGATCTACCGGCATTCCATTCATAATAACCTTCCCTGATTTTATAACAAACGGTTTGTTAAATTCTATATTTTCCATGGAATCTTCATTATATAATTCTACATTTCTAAGTTCATAGTTTCCATCTGGTAAGCGGAAATTATAATTACCATCATAATTAATCCAGCTTCCAACTAGATTGAATTCACCTACTTCATCTAGCTTCTTTACTGTAATATTTCCGTCCAAAACAATTTCTTTTCCATCATATACAGTACCCGTTACTGTTACAGGAGCTACGTTTATTTGTAGTGTATCTTGTTGGTTTGCATTTACGTATAGCTTCCCTGATTTAATCTCAAATGCCATGCCTGATTCAAAAGTACTTCCATCATTTAAAAATAGACTAATTACTTCATACTTTCCATCTGGTAAACGAAATTTAAATATGCCTTCCTCTTCCGTAGATCCCCAATAAGGTTCTTGAGAATTTTCAACAGAGCCAATGACAATATCTCCCAATAAAGGAGCACCATTTTCGATTAACATTCCTTGCAGCGTAACAGGTGGAAGATGTATATCTAACGTTTCCTTCAGCTGACCGCCAACAAATAATTTTCCATTACGTATCTCAAACGGTTTATTTAATTTCGCTGGTGTTCCTTGACCATCATATACTTCATCAACATTATACACACCATCTGGCAAACGAAGTGTAAATGTACCATTCTCATTTAACATTTTCCAGTAGTAACTTTGTTCTTCTCCTTCTCCAGAAGTGATCGCTACTTCTCCTTCATGAATCAGCTGGTCCCCATCATATACAACTCCATGTAAAGTAACAGGTGGAACCTCAATATCTAGCATATTCTTTAGTTGTCCATCTACATATATCTTTCCATCCTTCATTTCAAATTCTAAAGACATTGGTACATTTTCGTTATCTGCATACAGGTACACAAAATCAACTCTGTACATACCATCAGTTAAACGAAGTGAAAATTCACTATCTGCATTTGGATATGCAGAATATTCTATATCTTGATTTCCTGAAACAGAACTTACATACAATTCACCTTCGATTTGTTTACCTTGTTCTGTTAATCTCCCAGTAAACGTAACAGGTGGAAGGTTCACCGTTAATGATGTGACTGGCTTTCCTTCTTGCATTAACTTTGTGTTTTCAATTGTAAATGGTACATTCACAGGTGTTTCACGGTTTTCTTCAACTAACGAGCCAATACGATATTTCCCATCAGGTAGTCTGTATTCGAATTTGCCTAGCTTGTTAACTGGAATTGAGAATCCTTCTGTAGGATCTTCTGCATTTGCATCCTCATATCGTTCAATCATTAATTGCGCATTAGCAATATTATGAATCCCTTCACGTACCGAGCCTTGTAAATTAATTTTTGGAACCTTAATTTCTATAGAAGAAACTTGTTTTTCTTTTTGATAAATCTTTCCGTTTACTACCTCTAGTTCTACATACTGCCAAGCTTCAAAAGTTTGATGGTAAATGCTAACAAAGTATTGACCATCCTCTAGCTGTCTTAACTTAAACTTACCATTATTTCCAGTAATCGCGGCTTGTACAAATTGTCCATAATCTTCATCAATCATTTTCTCAACCATTACTTCTGCTTGACCAAGTGGTGCACCGCCGTCAAATACTAGACCTTCATGCACTTTTTTTGGTAAAGAAATTTCGATAGATGACTGTTTTTGATCTCCAATAAACACTTGATTGTTTTGTACGGAGAAATCTAACACCGACAAATAAAAACCGTCCTCTTGAGAAACACCGTAGATTTCGTACTCCCCATTTGGAAGAGATGCAGAGAACGATCCGTTCCCCTTAGAAGAAACAGTAAATATCTCTTCATCCGATGTCTCCCCACCATAGTTAAAAATAATAAGATCTCTTTTTACACCATGGTTTCCTTCTGTCAATACACCTTGCAAATTAGGGTTTGCTGTTTCCTTTTTTCGCTTTAATGTGTTTTTAGAGCTTTTTAAAGATATTACATTTTTATTTGTACCTTTTACCTGCCCTTTCTTTATAGTAAAAGATTGGCTTGTATAACTCCACATACTTGAACCGTTCTCCTTTACTGCCTTTACAACATAATCACCATCAGGAACACGTGCTATGAAATGTCCTTGGCTATCAGTTGTACCATTGTACCACTTCGTTGATTTCCCTTTTACTTTAAATAAAAATGCTGTGTTTCGAATTGCTTTCGAACCCTCTTTCAGTACTCCTTTAGCTTGGCGTGCTTTTAGGTTATGTATATCAATATTTAAGGTATTATTTTTCTTTTGCTGTTGTTCAACCCTACTTAAATTATCCGATTTTTTAGCGTAACCTTTTCCATTCCATAAACTTACAATCATAAGAAAAGCAATCAATACTGTTAATACCCGCTGCATTCGCTTCATTCATTTTCCTCCTAGAATTTATGTATAATCTATTGTAGTAGTACATACAGCTCTCCACTTGTTATGCATGTACCAAATAGTTAAATTCTTCATTAAGGTCCTCACTCCTTCAATATTAAATTGGGTTATTTTTGGCTTGATTTTAAAAGTATTAATAAGTTTTTAAAATAAAAACTGTCTTTCATTAGTGATAATTAACCCAAATATATGCAAATTCTTATCAATTTTTCAGTTACGTGTAAACTTTCTCTAATAAATGGAAAGAAAAAAATAAATAAAAAGCAGCCATTGGCTGCTCTTTCACTTAAACATATGCATGTTTTACAACATTTAATAAATGTTCTACTTATTTCTTTTTACTGCTAGGTTGCCAAATCTCTATGCTGCCATCTTCTCGCTCAGCAGTAATACTTAAGGAAGGATTACTGTTCAAGTAAAACCAGGCCTTTGAGTTGCTATTCTTTAACTTGATGATTTTGGCTTTTTTATCACCAATTAATACGTTCGTATAAATTGGATCATTTATGGTTCCACAATAGATATTCTCTTTCTCATTTTCATAGGACGAGATATTCCATTTATCATTACATCCTCCCGAAAACTTTAATTTCCAATCCTCACCTTGTTTAAGAAAAACTGATAAAGAAATCAATTGCCCTCTACTTAAACCATTTTCTAGTAATTTGTATTGATAGAAAATTGTACCAGTATTAGATTGTATATCTTCTGACAAGATAGTATATTTTTGAACATTTTTTTCTTTTTTCATATTCTCATTGAATTCATCTCTTAATGACAAATTATTATTACATCCTATAAGAAAAAAAAAATAAAACTAACTAAACTAGTTTGTTTATACAAAAATAGTCCCCCTATAATTACATCCTAATACTTGAGAATATTCTTTATAAGTTTGATTATTCCTCTTAACCCTTTTGAAGGATATCGTCATTTAATGTAATAAAAAACCGACTTTAAAGTCGATCATGTTTGGATATAAGTTATAAATTTTTAATATTTTTATGTATAACGCTAATAATATTACTGATTAACTAAATAGAAAAGGGGCTTTAATAATATGAATAATGAATCAAAAAACACTACACAATCAGCACTATTGAAGTATAAAGAAGGGCTTGGGTTGTTTAGTCAGAAATTTCCTCACTTTGTAAATAAATTTAACTCTTTTACAGAAGAATGCTTTAAAGAAGGGGCATTATCTCAAAAACAAAAACAATTAATTGCGCTAGGAATTAGCCTTTATGCTCAGGATGAATATTGCATCATCTATCATACAAAAGGATGTCTTGATCAAGGATGTTCTGAACAAGAAATTCTAGAAGCTATCGGAGTGACTGCTGCATTTGGTGGTGGGGCTGCAGTTAGCCAAGGGGTAACTCTTGTTCAAGAATGCATACACGAGTTAAGTCAAGATTAGAAGAGAAATTGTTGAAGTATGAAACATCAGTTTAATAGCATGTTGTTTGAAATGCACCTCAATTGTTAGAAAACTTAATTAACCATTGGAGGTGTCATTTTTTTGAAATAAATTTAGAATAGTTTTAAAGCAAGTTTTAATGATGTAAAAAATGTTGCAATAAGCAACTTATGATGTACAACTAAAGCAATCATCGCTAGTTGAATAACATAATTTAATTTCCTTCATTAACAATTGAGTGTCATTTTGCAGCATAAGATCAGGATTAGCTTATTCGCAAAGAAAAAAAGGATCTTTGTTTTAGATCCTTTTTTCTTTGATTTTATAAATTATTTTAAAGCATTTACAGCATTGATTGAACCAAATCCTGATTGACCATCGTAACCATTTTTAAACCAATCATCAGCTGAGCTTTGAATGATATGTTTTACTTGTGAAGGAGAAAGAACATCCTTACCGTATTTTGCAATAATTACCCCAGCTAGTCCTGCAGTCTTAGGAGCTGCCATAGATGTACCTGCATAAAATGCATAACCTCCAGGAACAGTCGATAAACATAATTTATTTTCTCTTAGCGATTTATCGCCAGTAGCTAACCAAGCTGTACCATAGTCACCACCAGGAGCGATTACATCGATTTTTCCTACACCATAGTTTGAGTAATAAGTTAAATTCTTCTCTTGTCCACTTGCAGAAACACGAATTAATGATTGGCTGCTTGGGCTTCTGTGTGTAGCTCCCTTATCATCTCCAGAAAGCTTACCAGGACTTGTAAGATCCACACCAGCATTTCCAGCAGAACCAACTACCGTTACACCATTTTTAATTGCATATTGAATTGCACGATTGAAGAGACGTACGTCAGCTACAACATCCTTTGTTGCATATTCAGGATTTTGGAACCAATCATATCCACCAAGAGACATATTAATAACATCGACATTGTCATCTGCGGCAGTCATTAAGGCATTTGCAATATCGGCTGTAGCTGCTCCACCATCTGGTCCAAATACACGATATGCAGCCACTTTTAATTCAGGACCGATACCCAACACTCTTCCATTACCAGCGATTGATCCTGCAACATGAGTTCCATGTCCATCTTCATCCATCGCACTCGTGATACCCGGAACGAACGACTTTCCGTACGCATAGTTATTTTTGATATCAGGGTGAGTATAATCAATACCTGTATCCACAACAGCTACAATTACATCTTTACCATTCGTTGACTTGCCTGTTCCACCTTGCATTTTCCAAGAAGCACCATTATTTGTGACTTGTTTAATATCCCATTGATATTGGTTATATAAATCATTTGAAGAAGTAGCAGCAAAATCTTGCATAGCTTCAACATCTACAGGTGCTTCAGGATAAATAGTATTTTCAACACCAGCGTTTAAAACAGCTGGACTTTTTTGGATATCATTTAAGAAATTTGGATTATCTGATTTGACCTCAATAACGCCTAAATTTGCTAACGATTTTTTTACTTTACCTCCAGCATTTTTCACTACATCCATATAGTTTGACGGTAAATTTGTTTCTGATTTAAAAACGACCACATAGTCCTTGTCCACGACTTGAGCTTGTCCAACATTAAGACTACTAATTACTGTAAAAGCACTAAATGCACCAGTTAAAACACCTGTAATCAATTTCTTTTTCATAATAACCTCCCGTTTTTAAGAATTTTCTAATAATTTTATTATAAAATTTTAATGTTTTTATCACAACGGGGAGATTTTGTTAAATTCTGTCTTTCCTTAGCTTATTTTTATAAACCTTTCGACAACGTAATGAAAAAACCTTATTCAATATTAATTCGAAGATTACCATCTGTTTCTTTTATGATTTCTATGCTCTTTCAATAGAATGACTACATAGAATTTAAAGATGACGTCTTAAAAAAACAATGTTGTTTCTTGAAGAGATAGAATATATTAATACACTAATGCTATACCTTATTCAAATTAATCATTACTAATCCAATTAAAATTTAATTCCCAATCAAATGATAGATTAGTTGAACAACACCGGAGCAGAAAGTCCTTGTATTAACTAGCTTTAAATTCAACCTCTTTTTTATATCAATAAACAAGGGTTTTCCTTCTCCCAATATAACAGGGTGAACTGATAATCTTAATTCATCTACAAGCCCTAAATTGATAAATGTTGTAATAAGACTTGTTCCTCCATATAGCCAAATGTCTTTACCAGGAATATTCTTTAATTTATTTATCTCATTAATAAGATTATCGTTTATGAATATTGCTTTATTATCAATCCCTTTTTGTGTTCGTGAGAACACATACTTTTTTTTACTATGTACTAAATCCCAAAATTCTTTATCATCTGGATCTTCAATTTCTGGAGTAAATTGTCCCCATAATTCGTAGCTTTTTCTACCATATAAAATAGTATCAATTTGATTTAAAAAATTAATAAAATCAATCTCAGGGTCCATGATGCACCAGTCAACTTCTCCATCTTTCCCTTCAATAAAACCATCTAAAGTAACTGCTAAATCTAATATTATTTTTCTTGGTCTTACATTAGTGTCCATAATCATTTCTCCCTATAAGAATTAAGATTTTGTTCTCCCTACTAAAATTTCAATATTTAAGAGCATTAGTTCCCTCCTATATCATTTAATCTCCTAACTCTATCATTACTATTTTTATAATTGTGATACTTCAATTTTGAAAGTATACCATATGACTAATACAACTATCACTTTCGTTAGTTGAAAAAGAAAAAATTCAAAACACCTTTGCATTCTCTAATATTAACCACATATTTATTTCATCGTAACCATTTACTTTTCCTGTTATTTTGTGATGAGGGTAAAGATTTTCAGGTTGTGAATTATCTTTACATTTAATATAGTCAGCGACTCCAATTACGTTTTCGGAGATACTTACTATTACACCTTGAGGATAAAAGACTTCAATCTTCCCTTCAGCTAAATAATAATGATGTTCCTCATCTTTTCGGTTAGATGCAATGTACCTGTTTTGTGTAACTGCAATTTGTTTTATTGCAAAACCATCTTCAATTTCAATATATGTAGTGCCTCTAATATAATCATCTTCCCAACTGAAATAACGCTTCATAAAGCTCATCCCTTCAGAATATTTTCTCACATAATAATACCATTTCCGATTGAACTAACTGCCAGTAATCAATAAAAAATGGGCCACATTTGTGACCCACGATCTTGAACTGACGCATGCGTTAGTTGGATAAGTTTTTTTGAATTAAAATACATTTTAATTTAACTAATCATTTACATCTGAATTGATATTTTCTTCAATTAACTCAAACGAGTTAACTTAGACTTTGAAATTACGAGTGCCGAACAATCAAATGCTTTTAATGTATAAAACAACCTCCATATCCTAGGTTTTTTTGTAATTTATCATTTCTATTTGCAATCGCTAGTTTACTAAGTGCAATTGCAATTGAATTTCTTATTCTATGATTCTCTGCTTTTTAAGTTATTTTATTAAAAAATAGTTAAATAATAGTTAAAAAAAGTCTATTAATCTATCTAAAATACTAGTAAAATATTCTTGCAAGACTAAATATTTTGTCGAAAGGTGGAAAAATGGGTGAATAGAAAGACAAAAAACATAAAGAGGCGACTGTTTAATGGTTCTCTAGCAGCAGCACTAGCCCTTACAGTGGCTCCTTTAAATATTTTTTCTCAATCTGTGAAAGCGGATACAAATGGAGACATTCATGTTCAATTATTAGGCATTAACGACTATCATGGTCAACTTGATACATGGAGATCTATTAAAGATTCAACTGGTAAAGTTGTTGATTACTCTGGTGGAATCGAGTATTTAGCTGCTTATTTAAAGGAAAGAGAAGCTACTAACCCAGCGAATACGCTTATGGTTCAAGCTGGTGACCTTGTTGGTGCAAGTCCTCCAGTATCTGCATTATTACAAGATGAGCCTACGATTCGATTTATGAATGAACTTGGGTTTGATGTAGGTACAATCGGTAACCATGAGTTTGATGAAGGCGTTGCTGAAATGAAGCGTTTAATCTATGGTGGAAGCAATCCAAAAACTGAGAAATACGAAGCAAAATATGGTAAGTTTACTGGTTCAACAATGGACTATGTGGTAGCAAACGTAGTAAATGATAAAAATGAACCTATTTTACCTCCTTATGTAGTAAAAGAAGTTGGTGGAGCTAAGATCGGATTTATTGGAGTTGTCACAACTGAAACGCCAACGATTGTATCGCCAAAAGGTGTTGAAGGTGTTAAATTTACTGATGAAGTAGCAGCTATTAACAAATATGCAAAAGAATTAACGGATAAAGGTGTTAATTCAATTGTCGTTCTTGCACATAATCCTGGTTCTTCTCAAGCTGACGGAACAAATGCAACTGGTAGAGTTGTCGAGATTGCAAATGCAACAGACGCATCTGTCGACGTAATTTTTGGTGCACATGATCATAAACTTTTAAACGCAAAAGTAAATGGCAAGCTTTTAGTACAATCATGGTCTTATGGAACAGCATTCTCGGATGTTGATTTAACTATTGATCCTGTTACACAAGATATTATTGAAGCAAAGGCTGAAGTTGTTGATACGCTACATAGCAAAATTACTCCTGATGCAAAAATTAAAGCTGAACTAGATGGTTATCAAGCTGATATCAAACCAATTACAAGTCAAGTAATGGGAGAAACAGCAGATATACTAACAAATGCAGCTAATGCAAGCGGTGAGTCTTCACTTGGTAACTTTATTGCAGACGGCATGAAAGCAACTACAGGCACAGATTTTGCATTCATGAATGCTGGTGGTATTCGTAACCCACTACCAAAAGGAACAATTACTTGGGGAGATTTATTCAAAGTTCAGCCATTTGGTAACGATTTAGTTACTATGACGATTACTGGTGAGCAAGTAAGAACTTTATTAAATCAACAATTCAATGCTCCACCAAACTATAACAAGATCATGGCAATCGCTGGTCTTCACTATACTTGGACGGATAAAAATGACTACGGTAAGAAAATTCTTGATATCTATCTTCCAGATGGAACAAAAATCGATCCTACTAAAGAATATTCAATCACTGTAAATAACTTTATGGCTGATGGTGGAGACGGCTTTACGATCTTGAAATCTGGCAAAAACCGAGTTACAAGTGTTGTAGATTTAGATGGATTTGTTAATTATTTCAAATCATTTAAAGGTCAAGTTAGCTCAACTGTTGAAGGTCGAGTGCAACTTTTTGAAGTGACTCCAGCTACTCCTGTTGTTGGTGAAGTGACAAACAAATCGACAAAGGTAAAAGGTACAGCTTTTGCTGATGCTCTAGTTCAATTGCAGGCAAATGGAAAAGTATTCGCTACAACTACTGCTTCTAAAGAAGGAAGCTTTACAGTAGACATTCCAGTTCAAAAAGAAGGAACAACAATTAATGTCATTGCAAGTGACGCTAGACTAAACGTAAGTAATGCACAAGTTAAGGTTAAAGATGTTATCGCACCAGCAAAACCTGTAATTAATCAAGTTGACGACAATGACTTGAAAGTTACTGGAAAAGCAGAAGCAGGTACAAAAGTAACTGTTAAATCTGGAAAAACTGTATTGGGCACTGTAGACGCTAACGATCTTGGAACATTTACAGTAACATTAACTAAACCTTTAAAAGCTGGAACTACTCTATCTGTAGTGACAGTAGACAAAGGTGGTAATACTAGCCCTACAGTAACTACAAAAGTAGTTGACAAAACAGCTCCAACTGCACCTATATTGGTAACAAAAGTAACAAGTACTTCTACTAGTTTAGTAGGAAAAGCAGAAGTAGGTTCTTCTGTACAATTAAAAGTTGGTAAGAAAGTTTATAAAGCAATTAGTAATAAAAAAGGATTGTTTACTTTCAAAGTTTCTAAACAAAAACATGGTACAGTCCTGTACTTCACTGCTGTAGATAAAGCAGGAAATGTAAGTAAAGTAACAAAAGTAACCGTAAAATAAGTAACACAGAGAAGAACCCTGAAATTAGTTTTCAGGGTCTTTTTTATTATACTTTTGTACATAAACTCTCTGTATATTTGAGCCGATCGTTGTTACACTTACGCATACGTTTGTTCAATAAGGACTGTATCCAAAAATAGCCCAAGGAAGCCAAAAAACTGACTAGGTAATAGTCCGTTCCCCTTCTTATGGTCTAAAGTAAATTTAATTTACCAGTTAGACCCAATAAAAAAATCGACTATATAGTCGATCATGTTGTATAACACACGCATTCGATAGTTGATCTAAGTATTAGTCATTTTTAAGTATGAATAAGGCTAAAACACCACCTATTAATGTAATGAACCCACCAAATATTCCAGCAACCAAACGATTATCCCACTGAATAAAATGATCTAATATTGTACTTACAATTGCATAAAAGACAGCTATAAAAAATATATGAGAAATACTCATTTTTCTATTTAACTTTCCCATAGGTTCATATCCACCCTCTCAAGACCTAAAATTATTTTCAAGTACTGCATGCGTAAGTTGCATAAGGTTTATATCCATCCAGTACACAATTTTTAACATATTGTTATTTCTGACCATTCCATTCATGCACCTGTTTCAATAACTTTTTATTTAATTCCTCTCTTGTTCCATTACTCAAAACGCGATTCACATATTTTTTTGGAAACATCTTCTTTAC
Source organism: Gottfriedia luciferensis (assembly GCF_002156865.1). Taxonomy (GTDB): domain Bacteria; phylum Bacillota; class Bacilli; order Bacillales; family Bacillaceae_G; genus Gottfriedia; species Gottfriedia luciferensis. The sequence continues at coordinate 39,453 of NZ_NCTA01000004.1, forward strand.
AGTTTCAACATACAATTTCCCATCTCTTGGTTCTTCATAATCTATTACTTCATATGATGAATTAGTTTTCTTAATCTTGATAACAGCAGGAACAACATAACCCGAGAGAATTGCATCTATTGATTGTCGGAATACTCCAAATGCTGAATTTATATAGAAGGTTGTAACATTTTTCTTCGTTTCTGTTCCAAATACGTGATGTACCTCAAACGCTTTTGTAGAATCTCCGTAATTCGGATCATTCGGATCATAAAATCGATCAATCAAATAACGTGTGATAACTTTATCCATATTTTTATCGTATTTCGAGTTGATTTTCATTGTATTTATTGCACAACCTACACAGATAATAAACAAAATACTTATAAGTGTGCCAATTAGAAATTTTTTCATATATATGTACCTCTTACTCTCATTTTTAAAAATGTAAATTTTTACCATTTTAATCTATTCTCTATAAGTTGTTAATATCCTTCAAAAGGTCTATCCTTTCTAATCAACTGCAAATTAGTACAATGAAAAATAGACTGCTAGCTGTAGCAGTCTATCGTTGTACAACTAACACTCTCGGTAGTTAAATAAGGTTTAAACATAAAAAGCACCTTGGATTTGAGAGGTGCTTTTATTAAAAAAACATGTTATTTTTTTATTTCTATCGTTACTGGGTTAAAATCAATGTGTTTACCATTTTTTCGTGCTACTTCTGGTTTCACTAATATGTTACTGTAATGTTCATTCAACACTTGTGGAATCACAATTCGTCTTTCAACCGTCATGATCGAGTTTTTTTCCATCTTTTGAACAACGCCATCGCTTAGCATATGAATTTCTCTTCCATTTTGCTCGGATAACTCTAATCGATACACCTTAATGTTATGATTAATAGGGTATGAAACTTGGTAGTTAATCACTGTAGTGGCTTTTCCATACACGATGGAGGTAACATCTAATGAGATGTTTTCGGTTTCGTTTTTGCCTTTCGCATCTTTTAATAAGTACTTCGTTGGTTCAATTTGTTGAATAGGTACATGAAAATTCCAATGTCCATCTTTTTCACCAATTTTTGTAAATGAAAGTGGGATATCCATATTCTTTAGTAATTCTTTCGAGAAATTATAGAATTGTATATTACCCGTAAATCCGTTTTTGGTCTTACTTAGTTCAGTAATTTCAATACTATCATCGATTGAAGGATTCCCTCCAAATAACTCATACATGGCATAATATCGGTCATCAAGATTGCTCTTTTGAACATTCCCTTTTACTTGAAAATTAAAACCAATGACATTCCCATCATAATACGCACCTTTTATTTTTACGCCAATATCTTGATCAGTTGCCGTTTGATTTAATTTTGTGACTAGCTTTTGATTTTCTAGGTTTCGACCAATCAGTTGATTAAATGACGTATAGAAATCACCAATAAATGGCGTATCTGCCAAAACATGAGAAAATGATGGGACGATAAAACTTGATGTTAGTAACAAACTAGCTGCAATTGTAAGAGTTGCTACTATTCTTTTTCTCTTTTTAGCCGTTGGTAAAATTTGAGTTGTTTTTGCTCGATTAACGCCGATTTTAATTGCTTGTAAAACATCTGCTTCGGGAATGTCAATTTTGTCTACACTTTCACGAAATGTATGTTTGTCCATTTGGTAATCCCCCTTCTATTAATTTCTTTAAATGTTTTCGTCCACGACTTAGATACGTTTTAACCGTATTTTCAGGAATCTCCATTGTTTTCGCAATTTGTTTAATTGATAGATCGTGATAGTAAAATAAAATAATAGCTGTTTGATAGTTTTCTTGGAGTTGGTCAATTGCCTCTTTAATTTCGATCTTCTGATTTGTTTTTTCATGAACGAGCATTGTAACTTCTTCAATAGACTCATGAATTTGTCTTTTTTTGAGTATTGCGTTCGCACAATTGATTAAAATTCTCGTAACCCAAGTCAGAAAAAAAGATTCATTTTTTAACTTTCCAATCGATTCGAAACTCCTATAAGCTGTTTCTTGGACGACGTCTAAAGCATCTTCTCGGTTGCCAACATATAAGAATGCAGTTCGATATAATTGTTGTCCATACTTTGTCAAAAGTTGTTCAAAAGAGTGTGAGTCTCCACCTTTAGCCAATTTAACTAATTGAATATCATCCATTTTCACCCCTCCTCTACTATTAGAGTTCAAAATATCACAAAAAGTTTCAATAAAATGTTTAATGTTTAAATATTTATCAATTTGAGACGTCTTTTTATATCTGCCAATAATATCAACTAAAAAAGCCGCTTTTAGCGACTTATGAACTTAATTGCAGTTAAAAATAATTCTGTTTTTTATCTAATTATCCTGCCAAATACCATAATATAGGACTGTTTAAAAGTTCTATATAATCTTCAACTATTGCATGCGTCAGTTGCATAAAAATATAAAAAAACTCCTTCAGATATCGTTACTGAAGGAATTCTTTCTATTTTTATTCGACATAAACTCATATATTTTAGGGGGCATCAGGTTTTTAATAAGTTTAGTTAGGAGCTTTTATTTGTAGTAGCTTAATCCCCATACCAATAAAGATTATTCCAGTTACTTTGTTTAAAACCATTCCAATTTTCTGGTTACCTCTTAGTTTCTTTGTTACATAAGAAGAAAAATAAGCAACAAATAAACACCATAACAACCCTGTTGCTGTAAAAGTTAGTCCTAAGATCAGAAAAGGAATCGGACCAGAAGCCTTTGTATCAATAAATTGTGGAAGGAACGAAAGAAAAAATAGAGATACTTTGGGATTTGTTAGGCTCGTTAAAATACCTTGCACATAAACTTTGGGAATATTTAATGTATCAACTTCGGTTGCTCGAAACGTAGTATTTGATTTATCTAGTAGCATACGTATCCCTAAGTATACCAAGTAAATAACACCTATAATCTTAATCGTATTAAATAAGAAAACAGATTTTAATAGTATAAGGGATAATCCAAACGCAACCAAAAGCGTATGAATTAATGAGCCTGAAATGATTCCTAAAACGGAAAATACTCCAGCTTTTCTCCCTTGAGAAATACTTCGACCTACGATATACATCGTATCTGCACCTGGAATTAAATTTAACAAAATTCCTGTTATTAAAAATACTTCGAAATGAATAATACCATACACTTTTATGCACCCTTTCTTTTTTTAAGGTGCCCTTATCGATATTACAGTATCATGTATGATTTTGAAACTATTTTTTTCTATTTTGTGGTAATTTTCAAATGAAAAGGAAACACTTCTGTTTTGATTATTGACCTAACGCTTGCTTAGTTGAACAAGAGCTTAAATCCACTCTTTTCCATGTACTCGTATAAATTTAATATCTTTTTGATAATGTTCAAGATGACCTTCATCTACCATCTTTTGAAAAGCAGCGTCCCCTTCAATCGCTTTTCTGTTAATTGTTTTACATAACCCTTCTAAACGTAGAATAACTATGTCTAAAAAATCTTCATTTATTTCTTTACCATAACTATCAAAAAACAATCTAATACGATGTTTAAAACGGTTAGCATGCTTTTTTGAATCATAATAAACTTTCTCACCATTTTCAGAATGATAAAATCTACTTAATGGAAGGCAAGTATAAAGTGCATAAGCTATGTCCCAAGTTCTTGGACCAGGTCCTGCCACATCAAAATCAATAATACCTAAAGGTCTTTCATGTTTAAAAATAATGTTGTATATCGCAAAATCATTATGACATAGTACCTCAAATTGTTTAGGTGTATTATCAATCGGTATCCAGCTATCATTAATTAGAAAATCACTCACCGCATCATGATATAGTCGAAGCATTTTCGCTATTTCAATTAAGACACTATCAGACCACATGTATTCTTTTAATGGATAATTACCAGCTTCACCATCAATAAATGATAAGATTTCTCTCCTTTTCTCATCTACACCTAAGAATTTTGGTGCAAAACTAAAACCTTTGTTTTCTAAGTGCTTTAATAAATTATGAATTTTTGGACTTTCTGGCTTTAAATCTCGTCGTATATAGTATCTCCCGAACGGTAAACGTTTGAGATATTCCCACCTGTTAGTATTTCTTCGTTTTCATGGTTTAACATTCAAGTATCCCTCTTTATAATAATGAGCCACTAATGTGACTCATTCTTTTCATCGAAAGTATACGATTGTCAAAAAAAAGCAATCTATTATCCTCTATAAAATCCACCTTCAGAATGAATCACTTGCCCAGTTATCCATTCAGCATCATCACTAGCTAAAAACGCCACCAATCGTGCTGCATCTTCAGGCATTCCAATTCTTCCTAATAAAAATTTAGGTAGTATGTGCTTTCTTATTTCTTCCGTCATCCAAGTTGAATCCGTTGGACCTGGATTTACAGCATTTACAGTAACACCTAAGTGTGCAACTTCTACCGATAAGGATTTAGTAAAAGCTGAAATTGCGCCTTTTGTTGCTACATAAGCCAATTCATTTGGCATTGGACCTAATTCTTGTCCGGATGTCATATTTATTATTCTTCCTGTATTCATTTTTAACTTTTCGAAACGACGAGCATACTCTGTACAGAGTAAGAAGGTAGTTCGCATATTTACAGCATAATGATCATCAAGAGTTTTTGCATTCAAATTTAAATAACCATCGCTGGTAGAATGCGCTGCATTATTAACTAATATCGATGGAAAGCCCAAATTAGTTGAAGTAGCATCTAGTAATAGATTTGCTGCATTTGCATGTGACAAATCAACACTTAAACTTTCACATCGAACACCAACTTCTAAAAGCTCTTTTTGAAATGTATCCGCCCAACCAACTTCAGATAGCCAATGCGTAAAAAAAATATCGATTTCTTTCGAAGCTAACTTACGACAAATAGCTGTCCCAATATCTCTTTCGCTACTTACACCTGTAATTAAAGCGATTTTTCTTTTTGTATTTCTCATTTTTTCTCCCCCTTATTTAGGGATGCATTGATTTTTCTTTTTTTAGAGATGTATTTTCCTCAAACAAAAAACAGATACACAAAGGTATCTGCTTAGTAATCGGGTTTAAAAACGCCACACCATGCATCCCTTGTATGATTATTTAAATAAATAGACAGACTTACCCTTGCTGACAGGTAAATACAATTCTATTTATTTACTAAATTAATCATTAAAGGATTGTCCACATGTAGAATCTTAATTCCCCTTTCATTACATCTCTTCTTTTATCATAGTCGCAATACTTGTAATATTCAACAAAATATTGACTTAATATCCTTCCTTTTTTAACTATAATGATATATTGATAAAAAGAGATCAATTATTATTGACTCATTAATTTGGTCAACTATTGCTGTCGTTAGTTAATTAAGAAAATTACGGTAGGCATTATTTTTCTTCTATTAACAAATTCTTGATCTTATTTTGGATCATAAAAGACTGGAGCAGAATCAGCGTTCTTAATCCATAAATGTTCATGCCCAGTTATACCATCTTTTATCCATACATCCCCCTGAAAATCATCTGCCTTCCTACGAAAAAAAGAAAGATAAGAATTAACTATTTGAGGATCTTCGTCAAGTTCATTCTTCCTTGGAAATGAGATTTGTTGTTGCTCTCCTGTTCTTATGTTTATAGCAAAAAGTGATGTCAACATAGTTGGTACAGGTCCTTCTTTCCACTCCTTGTTTTCTTTCGAACGAGCCACAATGACCAAATCTTTAGAAAACCATTCCAGATCGAGGTCTACATATCCTTTTGGTGTGTATTCCTTTTGTTGTTTAGATGTTGGGATTTCGGCAATCGTCATCTTCTTGTTTTCAACAAAAAATCTTCCTTCTCCTGAAATATAGGCCAATTGGTTAGCTAGAGGAGCCCACTTAAACCAATCTTTAAACCCTAACATTTTTCCCACTGATTGAAAGTGTTTTCCTTGTGATGATAAGACACATAACGAATTGCTATCCATTGACCAGGAAGCTGTAGGAATAATTTCTTTTTCAATGAAAATATACCTCTACTCAATTATTTTACTTCAATTATATCATTCCTTTTTTCACTAAACTGCCCGTTGGTACAAAAAAATAGACTACCAAAGTAGCCTATCTTTCTTCAAAAAAAGCATGCATTAGCTGAATAAGGAATATTTAAACAAGTGATTTTACCATTGTGTAATAACTACTACCTGGTGGATAATCTTTAACCTCACCAACAATCTTATAACCATATATTTCGTAAAATGAACGAGCTTGAAATTCGAATGTAGTTAATAATGATTTTGTTGCACCTTTACTTAGAGCGATTTCTTCTGCTTTTACAAGAAGATCACGTCCTATTCCCTTGCCTCGAAATTCTTCACTAAACCAAAAATCCTTAATTTCAATCCAATCCCAATAAACTTCCGCAGTTAGTCCACCAATCCAATTTTTATTATGATCCGATACCATAATATTGATAGGATGAACCGCACCTATTTTTCTAGCCTCATTATGATGAAGTGAATGTTTATTATTAAACTCTTTTATCTTGTTTTTTATGAAAATTGCAAACTCATTATTATCCTCTAATGAAACTTCTATATTATAGTTCATCATTTTCTCCCTTAGTTACGCAATATATTATTTCTCCACCTAATATTTTACCAAAAATATCCACTAATTTAATACTCCTTATTGAACTAACTTCCAAATATAAAAGCAGCCAATGGCTGCTCTTGAACTTCAACAAACGCTTACGTTAGTTGAATAGCTTTCAGCAATATGAACTATTTTTTGAATAACTTAATTAACCTCTTCGTTAACTTAAATTACAAATAAATAAGTTCACCTTTAATTGGATCCATACTTAGAAGAGCGCCACTTGTTCGATATCTCCTCAATGTGATAAGGTGTCGTTCTGCAGCATCCACCTATTAAACGTGCACCTGCTTGGTACCATTCTTCAGATTGAATATCTAACACGTTACATTGTTCATGACCATGCCATGTTTTTGTTTCTGGATTATAAGTTTCACCAGAGTTTGGATAAACAATAATCGGTTTTCTTGTGTTTGCCTTCAACTCTTGTATTGCACCAGTCACAACGGTTACTGGCGCACAATTGATGCCTATCGCTACAATTTGTTCACTTTTCTCAAAAACTCGTGCACACTCTACGAGTTTCATGCCTTCACTAATCTCTTGTTCATTTTTTAACGAAAAGGAAAGCCACGCATATGTTTCTGGATACTCACGTAATAATGTTTCTAATACTCTTGCTTCTTGCAGAGAAGGGATTGTTTCAAATGCCAATAGATCTGCACCTGCTTCAATTAACACTGACATTCTCGAACGGTGGAAGTCTGCTAATGTTTTATCTGTCACACCATAGTTGCCTACATACTCTGAACCATCTGCAAGGTAAGCCCCGTACGGCCCAACCGATGCAACAACCAATGGTTTTGGCCTATTCGTTTGCTTATTTTCCTTCCAAAAATCATCTCTTGCCTTTCTTGCAAGTAACACCGTTTTCTTAATTAATTCTAAAGCTTCCTGTTCTTGTATTCCACGCGATGAAAAACCACTTATAGTAGCTTGATAGCTTGCTGTTATGGCACAGTCCGCACCAGCACGAAAATAGTCCGAATGAACCTGATAGATAAGTTCCGGATTTTCTAGTAACACACGTGCTGACCAAAGGGGATCGTCCAAATTACATCCACGCGCCTCCAATTCTGTAGCTAATGCTCCGTCAAGAATCATAATGGAATGTTGGGATAAAATAGCTTCAATTGGATTGACTTTGTTCGACATAATCTACGCCCCTCTTTTTTAAATTATTTGTTAAATAATAACTTCCATAGCAAAATAAAATAAACGGTATGCCGCAATATAAGGCAATTCTCTGTGTTGGATCGAATGCAATTCCAATACACGAAGCCAGACAAAGGATAAAAGATACAATTGGTACGAATGGATACAGTGGTGTGCGATAAATCAAGTCCTTTTCAGAATTTCCTTCTTTTAAAAATTGTCTGCGAAATAGGAACTGGGAAGCACTAATACTCATCCAAACTACAACTACTGCTAGACCGGAAATGGAAACAAGTACGATATAGACAGTATCTGGTGCCACAATACTTGAGAGCAAAGCCAAAGCTCCACCCACCATGCTGAAAATGACAGCGTTGATTGGAACACCTTGCTTCGTCATTTTTCCAAAAATCGGAGATATTGTATTCTTATTAGCAAGCGACCAAAGCATTCTAGAAGAGGCATAAAGGCCTGAGTTTGCCGCAGATAAAATAGCTGTTAAAATAACGAAATTCATTATGTCAGCTGAATATGGTACTCCAATTCGTTCTAGAACTGCAACAAAAGGGCTCTCTAATACACCAGCATCGGAAATAGGCAATAACGCAGATAAAACAAAAATCGTTCCTACAAAAAAGATAATCAATCTCCACAAAGTAGTTCGAATGGCCTTAGGTATCATTTTTTCCGGATTCGCGGTTTCTCCAGCTGCAATGCCTATTAATTCTGTTCCCGAAAAAGCAAAATTAACCGCAAGCATGGTCATTATAATACCCGTAGCACCATGAGGAAATAAGCCTCCACTTGTAAAATTAGAAAATAACGGTGCTGCTTTTGAATGACTCATTGGAAGAAACCCAATCATTGCCGCTGCTCCTAAAACAATAAAAATCACAATAGCTATAACCTTTATCGATGAAAACCAAAATTCGGATTCGGCGAAAAATTTAACAGTCATGACATTTAATACAAAGATCAAAATAGCAAAAATAGCACTCCATATCCAAACACTAATCGATGGAAACCATCGCTTCATAAGTAATCCTGCGGCTGTAAATTCAGAACCTAAAGCAACAGTCCAAGTTAACCAATACAACCAGGCTACTGTATACCCTGTACCCGGTCCAATGTATTTAACTGCATAACTGTGAAATGAGCCCGTTTCAGGCATATGTACGGAAAGCTCTCCTAAACATAGCATAACTAGATAAACCACTAACGCACCAATCAGATAGGATAGAATTGTTCCAAACGGGCCAGCTTGTTGAATAGTGTAGCCCGAGCTTAAGAATAAGCCAGTTCCAATCACCCCACCAAGTGATAGCATGACTAAATGACGTGCTTGCATGTTCCTTTGAAATTCTTGCCCATTTTTGTTCCCCATTACTACTCTCCTTTAGTTACTATCCAGAAAAAACAAAAACGCACTCTAAAAAAGAGTGCGCTACTGACAAATAAAAACGGAAGCTCTCATCTATCAGGATTATCACCCGCTGGAATTAGCACAGTGTCTACTTAAGCAGACCTGTTGCTGAGGCTTCATAGGGCCAGTCCCTCCACCTCTCTGGATAAGAAATATTTTTTTTATAACCATATCAATCAATTTAATAATTGTCAATATAATTCAGTTTTTTTAAAAAATTAGTAATATAGACTTACTATTTTATCATTTCTTATTAGACTAATCTGCCTTTTTTTATTCCGCAATAAGAAAAACACTCCCTTTCTTTTTCTGGTTTCTGTTACAATAGTACATGTGTCTTATACATAATAAAAATTATTTTGGGAGAATCATATGAAAAAAATCATCTTAGCTGCTTCCATCATTGGAATATTTGGAACTTCCTTTGTTCATTCGACCGAAGCAATAACAAATCCTACACCAAAAAAAACGATTTGTATTGATGCAGGACATCAAAAAAAGCAAAACCTTCAGACCGAACCAATCGCACCTGGATCAAAGGTGAAAAAAGCGAAAGTGACCTCTGGTACACGAGGTGTTGCGACCAAAAAATATGAATATGAGCTGAATTTAGAAGTGGCGCTGCAGTTACAAAAAGCGCTCGAAAAAAAGAATTTCCACGTAGTCATGACAAGAACGAAGCATGATGTAAACCTAAGTAATATTGACCGAGCAACAATTTGTAATAACGCAAAATCCGCTTTAACGATACGTATTCATGCTGATGGCAGTACGAACAAAAATACACAAGGTCTTTCCCTGTTGTACCCATCTGGTACTTATACAAAAAGTATTAACAAGACTAGCGAAACGATCGCGAAAACTCTGTTAACAGAAACGATACGCATAACAAAAGCGAAAAAAGGCTACGGAGACGGTCTAGTCCCTCGAAGTGATTTAACAGGCTTTAATTGGTCGAAGACACCGGTTGTACTAGTTGAAATGGGCTTTATGTCCAATGCAACAGAAGACAAACGACTATCAACCAAAAGCTACCAGCAAAGTATTGTGAACGGACTGGTGAACGGGATCGTTAAATCTGTTCATTAAGCAGATATTTTCATCTTTGGATATTTAGTTAAATGGTTTTATGATAGGATAAGGCTAGTAAAAAAGAGGACGATCGATTTATGATCATCCTCTTTTTGTTTTTCTTAAACTTATAGAACTAGCTTATGCGTTAGTTACAGATCACGAGCTGATTTAAAGTGCAACCCTTAAACTAGATGTCCATTAAAATCTTGAAACTCTAAATTTAGCCATCAACCTTTTTTAAAGTTTAATTTTATTAAGTTTTTTCTTAGACTAGACTAAAAAGTAAAAGTCTGCTTTATGAAGATTTAAAATTATATACTGGTTTTAAATATTTAACAATTTCAGCAGTTGGTTTAATTGCATTAATAATTTGCTCCATTGGCTTATAAGCAAATGGACTTTCATCAATCGTATTTTCAGTTACAGATGTTGACCACACATTTTTCATCGCCTCTTCAAAATCAACAAAATCAATATTTTCTTTTGCTTTTTTACGACTCATTAATCTTCCAGCTCCATGTGGGGCAGAATGATTCCAATCTTCATTCCCTTTCCCAACTGCAATTATCGATCCATCACGCATATTCATAGGAATTAAAATTTTTTCCCCTTTTTCTGCTGAAACTGCGCCTTTACGAAGCATATTTTTATCAACGTCAATGTAGTTATGAATTGTTTCAAACTGATCTTCTACTTCCCATTCCATATGACGGAAAATTGTTTCTGCCATTGCTTTACGATTATATGAAGCAAAAATTTGAGCAATGTTCATATCATTAAGATAATAATTTCGACTTTGACCTTTTAAAAAAGCTAATTCATTTGGAACTTGTTCTGTTTTTCTTCCTTTTAAATTTGAAATTGTTGAGGCGATTTCTTGAAAACGACCTTCAGCCTTCAATGAATTTATTGCATTTTGAATTTCTTCTTTTGATGTAAATAAACTAGCTATAGCTTCTTCTTGGTATAGTTCAGCTACTTGTTTTCCTAAATTACGTGAACCTGAATGGATAACTAAATAAAAATTACCATTTTCATCCTCATTTAATTCAATAAAATGATTTCCACCACCGAGAGATGATAGCGATAAGTTAATTCGTTGACGATTTTTCAATTGATCTAAACATTTCATTGAATCAATTGGTACATTTTTGATATAAGAGTGCTCCTTGGAATTTACATTGAAACCATGCGGCACATGATTACGAATAACTTTATCCAACTTATCAAAATCAACTTTTTTTATATTCATTAATTTTGTTGTTAGCATGCCACAACCGATATCTACACCTACAACATTTGGAACTACAGATTCACCTACCTGAATAGTAGTACCTACTACGCTACCTTTTCCAGCATGACAATCTGGCATAATACGGATTTGACCATTACTAAAAGATTTTTGATTACACATTTCAATAACTTGGGCTATTGTTACTTCATCTACAATTTCTGTAAATATTTTTGCAGAGTTAAATTTCCCTTGAACTTCTATCATGTACATATCTCCCATTTACTTAAAAGTTTGTGGAATTTACATCACTAAATTCCTTTAAATTGATACTTATAATATTTCGTTTCTCCAAATGAAATTACCTTTTTTTATTGAACTACCCTGCCATTTAGGACAAAAAAAAAAGAGTACCAATTAGGTACTCCTGATCTTCAACTAACGCATGCGTTAGTTACATATAGAATTCTTTAATTCGAAAATTCTTTGATCAAAACCTCTAATTCTATTGCATCATAAAAATCCCCATCACTAATAAACTTTTCAATTTCTATCGTACCATCATTCATTATTTCTATTTCCCAACGTTGTCCAGGTACTGTGACTTCTACCATAATACTTTCATCTCTTGTTTTATTTAATCGATAAATATGCTTTTTATTTCTAGTACATTTAAAAACTCAATAAGTTCTTTTATTGTTTTCATACAGTCGTATACTTCCTTTTTATAGAATTAACGCATATGTTAGAGATACAAGAAATATGTTGTCTATTTCAAAATAACATCTTTAAAGACTATAATTAGAGTAGTTGCTAATGTAAAAGTTAACCAGCCTCGTTTCTTTGATACTGGTTTCTGGAAGAATTTTATTTTAGATGCAAAACAATGGATTGTAGAAAGTATCATTATCACTAAGGTTACTTCGAACCAAAAAGAAACCGTTATTTTATCAAGCACTATTAGTAATATTACTATTAAAATACCTTGTGTTACATTTTCCCATCTCATCATCTACACTTTTCTCCTTTAGATTCCTTTGTAGCAAGTATAGTTGCTTTTGATGTGTAACTAACGCATGCGTTAGTTGTATAAGAGTTTGAAATTATACTAGTTTCCAAATAATATTTTTTACATCATTTTTTTTATTTTAGGCTCTGTTAAAAAAGAATGTTGATGATTTCCGTTACAGGATGCTCGCTTTCCATGGGGAGTGAGGCTTTAGCCTCCTCGGCAAGCCTGCGGGGTCTTACTCCCATAGGAGTCTCCCACCTTCCACTCCAATCAATGTCTCTAAATTGTATAAAATCTTTCTCAAAAATGTGTTTTGTAAATTATCAACAATTAACATTAACAGAGCCTTATTTTAATAAATATCGGATAAAATCCTTGATGATTATAGGATAAAGAATAAGTAAAAAAAATAACATAAATGTGAAATTTGATTTAATAATTTCTTTAAAAGTCATATTATTCTTAAATCCTATTAAAAAGGTTTTAACAAAATAAGTAATTGTCAACAACAACAAGATAACATCTATCAATAACGTCCAAATCATAATAACACCTCCGTTAATAGAAGAAATAGTAATAGTTAAATGATACCTAACGTAACAACTTTAGTAATTTGGAGGATTTACCTTTTTAAATAAAAAAATCGACTAAACAGCGGAGGTCACTTAAAAAAGCATTACTTCTATGAAATAATGCTTGAAAAAGTTAAAGATAAAGCAGGTTCAGATTAACTCAACCCTTTTTTATACTTATTTTCCTATTTAATCGTAGTTTGTACATAACTTAAGATATTTCTATTTAAACCATTTTTTTATTTCTTGTTGATATACCTCATGTAATCTTAAGTTAACTAAGCTATTAATAATCGCTTTCTTTTCTGAGGACAAAACATTAGATGGAATGATAAACAAAGGTTTGAGGTTATTAGCAAGTGCATTGTGAGGTACAGAGATTTTCGATAAATTATTAGCGATTTTTCGATGTGTCGCTAAATGAAATCCCCATAATCCAAAGGAAGGAACAACAATATTGTACGGGAGAGTGTATAAGCCTGCCTTTTCCAAAGTCCTAGCAATACTCCAAAATGCTATTGGTGTATCTTCTGGAGAACTAGATTGGCAAACTAACGCTCCGTTCTTTGATAAGAGGCTTGAAACTTGATTGAATAGTTCTTTAGTATATAAACTACTTAAAATAGAATCGACTGGGTCTGGAAAATCAATGATAATCACATCATATTGCTCATGATTACCTTTTATAAATATCTTGGCATCCTCATTATGAACATTTACACGCTTGTCCAAAAACGAACGATTATTTAATTCCAATAAGACTGGTTGGGTTTTAGCAATTTGAATCATCAAAGGATCAATATCAACTAAATCTACATGTTTTACATTAGGATACTTAAGTACTTCACGTAATGCAAGTCCATCTCCACCACCTAAAATAAGAACACGTTTATGGGATGCTGCCATCTCCATTGCCGGGAAAACTAATGCTTCGTGATAATACTTTTCATCTAATGAACTAAACTGTAACTCTTGATTTAAATACAAACGTATATCATTCGCTTTAACTAAAAAAATATCTTGGAATTGACTAGTTCCATGAAAAAGTACATCATGATTGCCATTACTTAATTCCTTTAATTGAATATTGTCCCAATCGTTACCTTTATCATCTTCAACTTGAAAAAGCTCCTGAACTGTTCCTCTTTTTACTGTCATTGTGATTGGGGTCAGTCTTCTTAATTTTGGTGAATTATTTAACTTACCACCCCGAACTAACTCATTTACTTGGATCCTTCTCGCCTTTAATTTGTATAGAATATCTTTAATTGTTGGCCATAGTTCTTGATTACCACATGTATACAGATCTAAGGCAGCATATCTTTCTTCTGGCCAAGTATGAATTGAAAAGTGTGAAGTTGAAATACCAATCACCCCCGTAACACCTTGTGGTGAAAAAGAATGGAAATGAACTGAAATAATTTCCATACCTAAATTTTCTATTGCTTTAGTTAATAATTTTTTTAACCCCTCTGCATCATTTAAAATATCAGACTGACATTCAAAAGCATCAATAATGAGATGTTTCCCCTCTGTATTCAATAGATCACTCCCACTTACTATTATTTTCTTAGAAAATACTTTAAACTCTACTCCTTATATTTAGAAATTGCTTGTCTACTAAATTAATATATGTTCATTGAAATGATAGGATTGTGTATATTTCTTAAATTTTTACTAAAGTGAAGTAAACTTAATAGATTTACAACCACTCATTCTACTTAGTATGATTAATACGATGGTGGACACCACGTTCCATTCGGCAAGGACCGAATGACTTATCGGATTTCTTATGGACCTGAAGTGAAGTTAATAAATCACACGCACTTAAAAACCTATAAATCCCCTCCCAATTTACAATCATCTTTTGATATTAAAAAGCTTCCACGTTTGATTTAGTATCTTCTTACGAAACATTTTTAGGTTTATCTTTTTTCTACTAACTGCCAAATACTTAAGAAGAATCGATCATCATCGACTCCTGATTTTGTTCAACTAACGCAATCGATAGTTAAATAAGAACTTATTATTTCTATTAAATTAATACAAAACATCTTGGAAATACTACTCCTAATATACGGGAAGGTAGTGAATAACAAATTTGATGAAATCTACTAGCATAGCGATGATTTTTGTGGTTACTCTTTTCTATTTTAATGGTATAGTAAGTGCTAAAACGTCCGAGAAACCCAAACCATTTGAAGAGTTCTATCCTAAAAGTGGATACAAATCGATAGAATCAGCAGCTCTTGAATTTAAACATTATTTTAAACAACCATTAAAGTTGCCATTAAGGGTCCCACCTATTAGCTTTACTCATTATTTCGGAAGATTTCAACATACGAATGATGGAATGAATGATTGTTTTATCTTGGATGCATTAAACGATAAAGTACCTAAAAATCATTACAGAATTATTATTCGACCAACTGAACAAAAGTGGGAAATCAAAGGTAGGAACGTTCTTGGAACTTACAGATTAAAGAATGGAAAAACCGCCACACTAATTGAGTTTGGTAAAATCCAAAATCCTAATAACAAAAGTGAATATTTTGGCTCTAATGCTTTGTTTTTTGAAAGAGAAGGTTGGCAATATAATTTAAGTATTGATTTAAGGGTAGCTAATATCGTTACCCCTGAAGTATTAGTTAATATTGCTAATTCAATCGACTACCCTGCTGAGCGTCCGTTAGAGTAAAAATTAAAAGGAACTTCGTTCAACACGAAGTTCCATCTTTTCTTTGTTCAACTCTCGCAATCGTTAGTTGAACAACAAACTAATAACAAATATTTCTTTTATAGTCCGCGGCTTTTATCTAACCATTCATCGGGATTCCATTCAGCAGAAAAACCACCTAAATCTGGGAAATCAATCTCTGGGTCATTTGAATGTACAAAAGCAAGGAGTTTAAGGTTATCATCCACAAGTAGAAATCTCCAAGAATTAATTTGAATGATATCTAAAATTGAATGTGCAGCATATTTGTCCTTCTTAGCAAACTCTTCATAGTTTCTAAATTCTAATACAATACCAGTTCTTTCAGAAGTCATATCACTTAAACAGTCATTAAATGCATCCAAATTTTCTCCATAATAATCTGGTAAAAATATACAACTAAAGCTTACCGTTAGTAGATAATATGTTTAAGAATTCGCCATCACACGAACAATATCCCAAAGATGTTCTTTAATATCACTTAATTGAATTCCTATGTAAATTAAAGCCCCAACACCTATAAGTAAACAAAGTGTTTTAATGATTCTATAAGTTTTTTCTTCCATATTTTATTTCTCCCTGAGACTTACTTTTTAATGTATTTTTTTATAAATTGGTATACCAAATTAATATTCAATTTTAAATTGAATATCCCTTTTCTTATTGAACTATTCTGCAACTTAGTGCATTAAAAAAATCGACTATACAGCCGATCTTGTTGTTCAACTCAAGCTATCGTTAGTTGCTTAACGTTTCTAATTTTCATTTATTTTTTTATGAAGTTAATATTTCTAAAGCATCTGAAAGTATGTCCTGCAGTCGCTTATGTCCATACAGTTCTTCATTTACTTTTAAAATACATTTTAATATTACTTCATCTTTTACATCAGAATTAATATTTTTTTCGATTAATCGAAACGAGTTTGCTTGGACTTCAAAATTTCCCGTTAACAGGTGGTGAACTAACACTTCTAAGTGTGCAGAACAATCAAAAGGTGTCAATGCGTAAAACAAAGTACCCCGACTTCCCAATGTTTTAGGGTCATTTATCATTTCTCTTAGAGGCTCAATAGCTTCTTCACTACCAATATCGCTAAGAGTAATTGCAATTGCATTTCTTAACCTATGATTATCTGTATTCTTTAAGTGATCAATGAGAAGTTGGATACAATTTTTTTGTTTCTTTTCTCCGATTTCTTCCAATATATTTTCTGCTTCTTGAACATTATCACTTTCTAACACTTTCCTTATTATTTCGAAATCCATTTCTGCAAATCCCCTTCAATAGAATCAATTTTGCTGTTCAACTAAACAAACACCACTAACTCTTCTTATTTTTTATGAAGTTGAATTAATTCGTTATGTGTCTTATTTTTATACTTATACTCCACCAATACTTCTATTTTTTCAGTATCCCTAGGTTTATTGGTTGCAATTACAAAACTGTTATCTTTGACGTTTGAATTTTTCTTAGAAGAAGCTTTAGTTTTTCCATTTTCTATATATGCAGTATATGTTATTGTCGCTTTGTTTTCTTCACTTTTTTTACCTACCCAATATAGTTCACCATCATAAACTTTTGCACTTCCTTCTTGAGTCTCATACAAAACTGCTTTAATATTTCCGTCTTTTGTTGTCCCTGACCATTTTGGTGACTTCAATAAATAAACAAAAATGAAAATGAATATAACTAAAATTGAAAATGAAATTAGTATTTTTTTCATATTTACACCCCTGTGACTTGTTAACTTTAAAAACTTCTATTAAATGAATTCTATTTAAATCCAAATTTTACCTTTTTTAATTAACTTAACTTCAAGTTAGCAAATAAAAAATAGACTGCATAAGCAGTCTATTTTTATGTAACTAACGCAATCGTTAGTTGAATTAATCAAGTAACTTTCTATTAATAAAAATGTACACTATGGTTATTAAGATTAACATTATCATTATAAGAACCGTTTTCTCATAAGGATAGTCGATAAAACTATTTATGATTACTAACAAGCTTAGTGGTAGAAAAAAGCCAACACCAGTTACTGTACCTAACTTGGATTTGTTTTTAATCATTTTTTCATTAAAACCAGCTAACAACCATGTTTGTTTTTTCACAGCTACTAAGTAAGAAACCATTAGAAGCACTATTCCAATAACGAAACTGTAATCCAATAGTAACACCTCGATAGGACAAACTCATTTTCTATTATGATTTATTCCCAGTTATATTACTTAACATATTCTACAAAAATTAATTGAACCCTTTTTATCCGTTAATATCGTCAATTTCTTCAAAAAAAGAGCCACAACTGTGACTCTGAAATTCAACCGACGCTTCCGTTAGTTGAAGATCAAAAAAGGAATTTCAAAGTGAAATTCCTTTTTAATTTCTAGTTTTTATACTTTTTCATTTTCGTTACTACTTCAACAAATTAAGCCGTAGTTGTTTTAGTGTATTTCTCTTCTAATATCTTCTTTAAATAAGAAGCTAATTCTAGCATTCCGTATTTTCCAGCTTTTGCTTCTGCATCAGAATTATAGTTCGTATTTGTATTGATATCATAAGTAAAAATTTCACCTTCAGAATTTCTAATAAATTCGATGCCAGCAACTTGAATACCATTGCTAGATAGAACCTCTTTATATTTATCTAAAATTTCGTCTTCAAACCCTTCAATGATTTGGAATTTAGGCTTCTCTTCTACTTCTTCTCCAACCGGACAGAATAAATCGCCAATTTGACAAACGTCCGCTGGGCAAAGTTCAAATCCCCCGGAAGTATCAACTTTAACGGCATAAACAAAGTTTCCTCCTATAAACTCACAACGAGTTATGTAACTTTCAGGAGATTTAATATATTCTTGAATAAGGGTAATGCCATCAACTGGTTCTTCGAAAGTAGGTCCTTCCACGTAAGTTTTTAAAGATTCTATACTATGGAATAATTGAACTCCTAAGCCTTTACCGGCACGATTATGCTTCGTAATAAACGACTGTCCTGCAAATGATTCGGCTGCCTTAATAATATTTTGTTTACCAACCGCTGCAATAGTTTTTGGCGTCTTAACACCATACTTGTTTAGCTTTAAGTATTGTAAAACCTTACTAACTTCTAGATTTAAAGCGCTCGTTCCATTTAACACAGTACGCCCATGTGCTTCAAGCCAAGCTAATACTTGCACAGTAAATTCAGCTGCAAAACGATGATCACGTGTATGAGAAGAAGCACTCATTCGGCTATAGAAGACTCCTTCCGGTGGTTCTGTCGATAAATCTAATGTTCCTTCGTCTAAATGCCATTCTTCATAAGGAACACCAAGTTCCTCTAATCTTTTTGTTAAATGGACTGTCCACTCACTATTTTCATGTATTACATATACTTTGCTCATTTTTATGACCCCTTCTTAGCTATTTATTAAACTACGTTTTTGTTCAACTAATGGCATTACCTGCTTTGAAAAGCGTTCCATTTCATCTAATTGAGGTGAAAATTGTAATAACAATAAGTCTAAGCCAACTTCTTCATATTCTAAAATTCGATCTGCAATTTGCTCTGGTGTTCCAACTAAGTTTGGTCGCAGACCTCGATTCGAAACTGAATAATCCTGTAATTGGATTTGTTGCTCTAATTGAGATTTTGTAGTGAAGTCTTTAAAACCAGTATAACCGCTAGAATCCATCACAGTTGTGATTTTTTCAAGTTCAGCCAACGCCTCTTCTTCTGTATCACGGCAAATAACGTAAGCAGCCATACCGAAAGATCTAAATGGCTCCTTCCCAATTTGTTTACGGCGTACCCTCATATCAGCAATTTTCCGTTCAATCTCTTCAACTGTTCCACCGTGCATAACATAAGCATCACATTTTTCTGCAATGGTTTGCTTGCCTTTTTCGCTTTCACCACCTGCATAAAGAATCGGGTTGGGTTTTTGAACAGGTTTCGGAGCAAGTTTCGTGTCGATTAACTCATAAAATTTTCCTGAATAGTTGAATGTTTCTTCAGTCCATAATCCTTTTAGAACATCAATAAACTCCTCGGTACGAGCATAACGCTCATCATGTTCAGTAAAAATACCACAATATTGACGAGCTTCATCTGCCCACCAAGCAGAAACAATATTTAGAGTAAAACGGCCATTACTTATTTGATCAATATTTGCTGCCATTTTTGCTGCAACTGCAGGATTATGAAAACCAGGACGAATCGCAGTCATAATTTCAATTCTTTCAGTGACTGCTGCAATTGCGGCTGCCGTAGACCAAGCTTCAAGAGAATCATGTTCAGGTCCTTTAATATCATTTAAATACAATTCAGCTATTAAAGTAGTTGAGTATCCCCATTTTTCAGCCGATTGAGTGAGCTTTTTAGCATAATCAAATGTTGGAGGCATATTTTCTTCTTTTACATTTCGTAGCCACCCACCAAATATTGGTAACCAAAAACCATATTTCATTTTTACTCTCTCCTCCACTATTATAATAATCCAGTTTTCCTATAGATTAAGTTGGTTTTATGAATAAATAAAAAAACTCCCTTCCAAAGAAGAGAGTTTTTTTACTCTCCCCTCATCTTTCAAGCGATTTGCTTGCTGGAATTGGCACAGTATTCAATAGAACCTGTTGCCGAGGCTTCAAAGGGCCAGTCCCTCCACCTCTCTCGATAAGAAGAAAAACGAATATTCAATTATTAATCAACTAATGAGATAATAGTTTAAATTCATTGAATTGTCAATCAAATACTTCTATACGTAGATTTAAAAATACACCACCGGCAAAAACTATCATTGCTAAATTACTAAAAGAATTACTAAAAGAATAAATGGCCTGTAATATACTTTAAATTGTTAAATATTAATTTATATATCCTTCAATTTTTTTCTTAGTTTAGTAATTCCTTTTAAAATCTCTTCTCTATTTTTAGCGCTCTTGATCCAATTAGGTAATCTACTCGCTAAACTACTATTAATTTTAGGCACACGCTCTCTTAAACTTGCTCTAACATAGTTCTCTAAAAAATCTAGATGCTCTTTATTGTATGCCCATAGTGTTTTGCCACAACAATGTGTCTGTAACCACAAACTTTCTTCTCCACCGATGTTACTTATTGAGTTCGATACATAAACAATTCCACACTTTTGACAAACTAACTTTTGTTTCGATTTATTAGCCACCCAGGTTATTCTTGTACCCTTTTTACATTGTGGACATTCTATCAGAATCTGATTATAAAAAGTACCAATCCATTCTCCTTTATCCCTAAACCTTGCTTTTCCCATTTAGTTACTACCTTTCTAAAACTAATAATTTGAACCTTAAACAGATGCTTTCCATCATAATCATTTGCGTTTTCTAGTTCAACTTACTCTAGCGTTAGTTGAAAAAGGTAAAAATAAATTTTAAACAGATCCATTTTCCGATCACATAAAGTAATGCAAGTAAAACAAAAGTAATTGTTATCCATAAAACCATTGCTATAATTGGATAATCCTCGAAAATACTATGATAAGCAATAAAGTAACTATCATTAAAAGAAAAATCATCTTTAGGTTTTGATTGGAATAAACCTAAGATCAACTTGAAGTTACTTAGGACAAGTATTACATGAATAGTTAATGAAAAAATAATAGATTGTAAAATTGTAGATTTTAACATAAGTCCCTCTAATATCCATTTATTTAACTAAAATTATATCATTTTTATAAAATACTCTGTCAGTTATTTCATAAAAAATGAGCCACTTCTGTGACTCTTCATTTTTAAATAACACATGTGTTAGTTGAATAAGAAAAAGGAATAAGTTAAGCTTTAATGTTCTTACTACGTTCAATTAGATTCGAAACGAAATAAGATATTATTAAAATCATCCCTATTAAGAAAGCGATAAAAAAACCAACCATCCCTTGAATACCAACCCATCCAACGGTGAATGTTAGAAAAAATAATTCATAACAAAAGCCAGCCATTATTATAGCAATAGGTACGTTAAAAGGAAATAATCGTTTCCAACCTATTGCTAATGAAGTCGAAATGACCAATATTGCAATCGAAATGATTGTATGTAAAAAGCCCCAACGAAATTCCATACGAGATTGTGCCTCTTCACCAAAAGTGGTAAGAGCTCTAATATTTAATTCATAGACTGTGAGGATTACCGTAACAGCCCCTACAAACATGACTAGGATAAAAATAACCCAGTTTACCATTTTTAATGTATTTTTATTCTTCACTTGATCCTCCTAAATTAAATAATACTTCTCCCATAAAAACCTCCGGTAAAAAATTAAAAATAATTGTATGTCCATTCGAAAAATAATTTTTACTAATTTTTTGCAATTACTAATTCTATAAAAATTTGTTTTCTCCTCTTTCCTTGTTCAACTAAATTCCCGATTACTTTAATAAAAATAGAACAGCCTTGCCTGCATTTGATCTTCAACTAACGCGTGCAATGATTAAAAATTCTTTACCCAAACCATGTATTTGTTACTTTGAAATTTTCCACTTAAATCATTTTATTTTTTGTCCGATAAAATTTATAAGAAATACAATAAAAAAGTTACAATCCGTGAACCAAGAATTTTTGGATAAGCTACTATAAATAAAATTTCAAAATCCATAAAGTGTATTTCTGTAAGTTACATGCATTTCAAATAGCTTGCAGAAGATATGAAAAAATACAAATCAATTTAAGAAGATAAAGATTTTAAACATGCCCCTAATGCCGGTATAACTCCAGACATCATTCAAGATATAGTTCTTTTTTGCATTTCATTATATGCCTGTAGTTAATATATTTCGAATGTTTAAGAGGAATACTGCCTACCAATCACTAAAGCTTTATAACTTATAATATTAAGTTTTTGATTTGTCTCTCCTAATTTACTGTAAACATTACCTCACTCATTAAAAAATCTCACATTTAAATAAATTGGTATTTTAATAATCTAAATATTTATCTGTTCAATTTAGATTAAAGTACAAATGTAATAGAGAGGAGCCAATACTTTATGAAAATGAACACCATTGAAAGAAATAATGTAAAAATTAAAGGTCACGGTGAAAAAACAATTATCTTTGCTCATGGATTAGGCTGTGATCAAGATATGTGGCAATATATTGTTCCACATTTTGAAAAAAAGTATCGCGTAGTTTTATTTGATTATGTTGGTTCAGGTAATTCTGACATTAAAGCTTACGACATTGATAGATACAGTAATCTCCTAGGATATGCTAAAGATTTATTAGAAATATGTGATGAGCTAGAATTAAGGAATGCAATATTTGTAGGACACTCCGTAAGTTCAATGATTGGTATGCTTGCTTCAATTAAAGATAATGATATATTTAGCAGACTAATAATGATAGGACCATCCCCAAGGTACTTAAATGATTTACCTAAATATTATGGTGGATTTGAGGAGAATGATATTTTAGAGTTACTAGATATGATGGAAATGAATTTCGTTGGTTGGGCTAGTTATCTTGCTCCAATTGCATTAAATAATCCAGAACAACACCAATTAACAAATGAATTGGAGAAAAGTTTTCGATCAACCGACCCTTTTGTTACAAAGCAATTTGCGAAAGTTACTTTATTCTCTGATCATCGAGAAGATTTATCAAAGGTAACTGTTCCTGTTTTGATCATGCAATGTTCTGAGGATAGTATTGCCCCAATAGAGGTTGGAAAATACTTATATAACCATCTGCCTACAAGTACATTTATATTAATGAATGCAAAAGGACATTATCCACATCTAAGTCATCCAAATGAAACTATCGATCTAATAGATGCCTTTGTTTCTTTAAAAGAAGAAGAAAGAGTGGAGGCTAATAAATGGATAATCAATTAAACTTTGCTCCATGTGGGTACATTACTCTTTCTAGCGATGGTGTGATAAAAACTGTTAATCAAACACTTTTGAATTTACTAGATTATAAAAAAGAAGAATTGTTAGATAAGCATCTTGAGTCAATACTTTCAAATAAAAACAAGTTTTTATTGCATACGTATTTTTACCCTCATATACGTTTATATAATTTCTTGGAAGAAATGTTTCTGTCCATTATCGCAAAAAATGGGCAAGAAATTCCTATATTATTAAATGCAAGATCTTATACAGATAATAAAATCGAATACATTGATTGTATTTTAATTAATGCAAGTAAAAGAATTCAATACGAAAAAGAAATAAGAGATATAAAAATGAAACTGGAAGAAACGATTATTGAAAAAGACAACGCTATAGATAAATTAGAAGTTTTATTCCAGGATAATCAACTTAAACAAAATGAATTAATCTCTTTAAATACAAAATTAAAATTAATGGCAACATCGGATATGTTAACTGGTTTAAAGAATAGACGATTCTTTCAAGAAAGCTTATCGAATAGTATCGACATATACTTCAAACAACAAAAAATCTTTTCACTCCTAATAATAGATATTGATTACTTTAAACAGATAAATGATAATTTTGGACATCTTGTCGGTGATCAAACATTAGTTGAAGTAGCTAATATCCTACAATCAGTTTCTAGGAAGGTTGACGTCATATCCCGTTTTGGTGGAGAAGAATTTGCAATTATATTGCCTAATACTGATAAAATAGGTGCAAAGAAAGCAGCCGAAAAATTGCGATTAGCCGTGGATAATGGTCATTGGAATAATTTCCATATAACTGTTAGTATAGGAGCTTCTACCTTTACTAATATAGATACCGAACAATCCATTTTAAATAAAGCTGACGGGGCTTTATACACTTCAAAAAACATTGGTAGAAACCGAATAACTCACTCAGATGAGTTGGCAAATCAGACAAATCAGTTATAAATTTTAAGCGTTTATGAAGAGATTTTGAAAATAGTTATTTAACTTTTTGATACATAATATTTTATTAAATCTTAAACTCACTGAAAAGAAAAACCCCATTTTACTTTTGAAATGGGGTTTTCTTAAGCATCTGAAACTATTATTTTATATATATTTTAATAAAGTCGTGTCTTTATAAAGTTTTTCTATTATTGATCGCACTTTTTATTTTAAGTGTAAAACCAATTACAATATATATTATTCCATTTAATACAATTACCCATCCTAAAGCTACTGATGCTAGAGCTCCACCAACTCCGTCTCCTCTAGTACCCTTATCTAATTTCACAAAAATAATGCCTATTAAGAATGCAATCGCTGGTGCAAGAATGCTAATTAATAAACCTAATAACATTAAGTTACTGTTTTTCTTTCTATATTGTTTAATAGCACTACTATTAATAATAAATAATAAGATAAAAATTGTTATATAAAATAAAGAATCACCAGAATTCCCCATAAAAGTCTCCTTTGAAGTCTAAATTAATTTTAATTACCATTCTAGAAAACAAACATTTTCCAATATTTTACAAATTATTCCATCTCATTTATTTATTCAATAAAAAAGTTGATCTTCCTCTTTCCTTTTTTTACTTTATAATCTATCAACTAAAAAAAGACTACCGAAGTAGTCCAACATTGTTCAACTAAAGCAATCGTTCGTATTATAAGGTCATCCAGTTTATACTGGATGACCATTTTACATTTGGTCTTATTATTATGGTAACCGGGGTAGAACGTTGCATTGGTGGGGCTTTGACCACGTTAACTAAACAGTTCGCCCCCTATTTGTAGAAGCATGATTTGGGCTAGTTGGGACTTTGCTCTCGATCGAACTTCGAGTTAGAGACTGACGCTAATCGTTTATAACGTCATGCACCAGCATAACGGATCACTTCCACCACAATGAGGGCAACACCCTCCTGTATAAGTAATTCTAATTTGAGCTGAATGGAGTACATAATAATCAGTAATTGGTTCAACGTCAGGGATCGCTATTCCGCCTGGAATCTCCGGCAATTTAACTTCCCGCACTGTCATGTCCGACCACTTACCGCTCCAGGAACAAATACTGCACTTTAAAATCTCTTCCGAAAAGTTCGGAGCATTATGGATGACAATAATACAATCTCTACTATAGGTATTACAATTAGGACAATCGTGTACTTTCACGAATCCCCACCTCTCTTCAAATTTAAAACTTTTCACGTACCTTCTTTTTATTATTCTTTTTTACAGTCAATTAGTCCTTTTTAATAAAAATAGAGGATAATCAAATGATTATCCTCTAAATGTTGTTCAACTAACGCAATCTTTAGTTTAATAAGAAAATCCCATATGTTAGTTAAATGGTTTGAAAATATATATTATTATCACAACAATTACTAACGTAATAAAGAATTGTTTCCAACTAGTTGAAACTCCCATGCTATTATTAGAAATGTTTCATTAATGAATTAGACTAAATCTTTCTTTTCTATGTTTCGAATTGAATAGTATCCGATATACAAACCGAACAATCCTAGTGATAAAGGAACTGCTAAAATTGAAAATAAGGTAAAGTCCTCACTTGTTGAATTCAAAATTGTAGCGATAAGAATTGAAGATACAATGGTTGCAGCCGACGATTTACGATGCATACCAAAGAACAGAGGAATAAGACTGATACCCGCTGTCGCAATAGCATTCATAAAAGCAGTCAATAAATGTCTTGAGATATCTTCTAATTGGATCGCTCCCGGTAGAATATTAAAATTCGCGTCCGCTAAATTAACAAGGCCTTCTAGAAATAATGTTGAAAACAAAACGTTGACAAAAGTAAATATAAAAACGATTGTTAACTTTGCGGAAATAATTTTTTTGCGTTTAATCGGATAAGTGAATAATACATCTATAGATTTATTTCTATATTCGTCTATTATTAATTTCACAATAATTACTGATGCAAAAATTGTAAACGTTGTCCGTACCAATGCACCTATTATGCTGGCCGCCATATCGAAACTTTCAATAGGTATTTTCCCACCATCTATCTCTATAAAAAACATCATACTGAGAAGTACAATAAATGCGATATTGCATATAGAAACAGCTTTCCAGTAGTGCCATAATTTAAATTTTTTTATTTCAAGATTAATAAGTTTAAGCATGGACAACGCCCCCATTGATCATCTTTAAGAAATAATCTTCTAATGTATTATCTTTTTTATTTATTGATTCCACTGATACACCATTTAACACAAGTGTTTTAGATATCTTCCCTTGAGCCGTGTTTATGTCATAGATACGAATGGTAACATCATCGAGTATTTTAAAATTCGTTATGTACAATGATTCTTTTATGACGTATGACGCTTTTTTTACATCATCCGTTTTTAACTCTATATATTCTGTATTTTGAAGACGAATTGTCTCCATTAATACTTCCTCTACTAATGTTCCGTCCTTGATTACTCCGATGGTATCGGCAATTTGTTCGATTTCTCCAAGAATATGACTGGAGATTAAT
The DNA here is from genome assembly GCF_002156865.1 of Gottfriedia luciferensis. GTDB lineage: Bacteria > Bacillota > Bacilli > Bacillales > Bacillaceae_G > Gottfriedia > Gottfriedia luciferensis. The sequence continues at coordinate 66,643 of NZ_NCTA01000004.1, forward strand.
AGTGTCATTCCATAATCCTTACTTAACATTTGAAATAGATTTCGAAATTCCTTAATTCCAACAGGGTCTAAGCCATTTGTTGGTTCATCTAAAATAAGGATTTCAGGCTTTGTAATAATTGCTCTAGCTAAGCCAAGCCTCTGCTTCATCCCTAAAGAGAAATCTTTGACAGCCTTTCCTTCAAAATTTTTTAGTTTTACCATGTCAAGAGCCGTATCAATCGCACTTTTGTTGTAGTAACCCATATAATCGGAGTGTAACTCTAAGTTTTCCCGTGCTGTTAACTTGTCATAAAAAACGGGATATTCAATAATGCTCCCCATGCGCTTCAATATTTCATAAGATTTTGGGGTTACTGTTTCACCAGAAATAATAATTTCCCCACTCGTTGGTTTGATTAAGTTCATAATCATTTTCATAACGGTTGTTTTTCCTGCACCGTTCGGACCTAAGAAGCCATATATTTCGCCTTTTTTGACATTCATATTCACATTGGAAACGACCGTGGTACCTTTATACTTTTTGGTAAGATGATTTGTTTGAATTATATAGGTCATGTTATTCCCTCCTTCATCATTTGATTTCATTCTATCGATGAATGTTTTCTTTTCTCTTAACCATTTCTTACAAAATTCTTAAGTTATTACTATATCGATTAATACGTCATACGCTTCAATTCAATGGTGAAAGTGGTCTTGTGATTGGGGATGCTTTCTAATGAAATCTTTCCGCCCAGTTGTTCTACTAATCTTTTCGTAATAGTTAAACCTAATCCGCTACCTTGATAGAGCTTATTTCTTGAATCTTCCATTGTGTATAATCGTTCAAAGACTCGATCTTTACCATCTTCCAAGATGCCCTTTCCTCGATCGAAGACGTCTATGTAAACCTTATCCTCTGTACTTCTTAGGTGTAACCCAATTACCTTTCCATCTGAACCATATTGAAGAGCATTAGAAATTAAATTATTTAAAATCCGCTCAACCGCTCCTTTATTTCCCCATATAAAATTCTGTTCATTCGGAATATTAATCGATACGTCAAATTCTTTTTTTGTTAGTATTTCATAATAATCCAGAATTGTTTTTTTGCAAATCTCTCCTAATTCAATTTTGGACATTTCAAGATTAACATCATTGGATTCAAGTTTAACAAGATCAAAAAAGCGATTGATTAACCCTAAAACCTCTTCTGCTTTTAAATGAACAGTTTGTAATAAGGATTTTTCTTTTTCTCGATTAATTGTTTCATCATGTAAAATGATTTCAATATAACCTAGAATGACAGTAAGTGGCGTTTTTAAATCGTGCGAAATATTCGAGAGCATTTTTCTCATTGAGCGTTCAACAGAATGATAATTTGCCACTGTTTTCTGTTTATGTTCTAAGAGGCGATTGATTTGAATTAATAATGATTTCATTTGAGAGTTGCTAGTGTAAAGTAGAACATTTCCATCAGTTTGTTGTTCAATGATGGATTGTAGCTTCTTTTTGATATAGGAAATTTCTTGATTCGCCACTCTTTGATGTTGAACTAAATAAATATTAAAAATTAAGGAAGCTGTTAGAAAAAATACAATAAGATAAATCATGTTAAAATTCACCCAATTTATAACCAATACCCCATAATGTCTTTAAATATTTAGGGTTGGAAGGATTGTCTTCTATTTTTTCTCTGAGACGTCGAATATGCACATTAATAACATTTTCATCACCATAATATTCTTCTTGCCAAACAAGGCTGTAAACCTGTGCTTTTGTAAATACTTGATTTGGTCTTGTAATAAAGAGTTTTAAGATATTAAACTCTTTTAACGTAAGCTTTACGTCATGACCACATTTTTTTAGAGAATAATTTTTCATATCAATGATCAAATCACCTAGTTGAATAGTTTCGTCTTGGTAAGTCGGATTTACGACTTGAGTGGTTAAGTCCATATAATGTTTTTCTCTTCTAAGAATGGCTTTCACTCTAGCGACAAGTTCAATCATTGAAAAAGGCTTTGCAATGTAATCATCTGCACCGAACCCTAGACCTAACGCTTTATCGACGTCTTCTCCTTTTGCAGACATAATTAAAATTGGGATCATACTTTTGGTTCTAATAATTTTTAAGCATTCCATCCCATCAATTTTCGGAATCATAATATCAAGTAAAATTAAGTCAAAATTTTGTACTTCTACTATCTGTAATGCCTCTTCACCATCAAAGACGGTGGAAACTGCATATCCATGTTTCACCAAAGTATCCTTTATCATCTCACTAATGTAGTGATCATCTTCTACAATTAAGATTCGATTGTTCATAATCCCATCCTCAACTTTTATTCTGATTTTCCATTAAACTATATTAATATATAAAAATACTCCCAAGATAAAAATATCTTAAGGAGTACTATAAGACAGTTATTTACTAACGCCGAGCGTTAGTTATATAAGAAAGTATAAAAAGAAACGAATATATTAAACCCTGATACAAGTATAAGTGAATAATTTAGTGGCTTTCGTTTTTCTTGTAACCCCATTACTAATAACATTACTCCCAAGAAGAATATCATAAAAGGCATTACTACAAATCTATCAGTAATTAAAGCTTATACTGCTAAAACTAATGTAAGTAGACTAAAAACACTTTTTAAAATTTTAACACCGAACATCCTTCTTAATAATTAATTCATATGTAATATTAAAATTTTACCATATTATTCCTTATAGGAGTATTTCAATTCTGCTAAATACTTAAAATGAATCGATCATCATCGACTCCTGAAATTGTAAAACTTAAGCAATCAATAGTTGAATACGAAATATTAAATTAATCACTTATACTTAATAAAAAAATCGACTATACAGTCGATCATGTTGTTCAACGAACGCATGAGTTGTTCAACATCATGAGTCTTTTAGGTGGCTCTTTCTTGTACAGTAGCAGTTTAATTAAATAAATAATTAAAGCTAATTTCAGTCGTGACTTATTGAAGGAAATATCATTTAAGTGCAATAATTAACATATTATAGGAATTAGGTACCACGGAATAAGAGTAGAATTTACTTTTTAATTACGTTTATCTCCTTAAAAGGAAGGGAAGAGACATGATTTGGAGTGATTGGAATGAATAAAGCAACAAAAGGCTGGATTAATGGTTTCCTAGGAGTACTCATCTTCAGCGGTTCTCTTCCTGCGACGCGCTTGGCTGTCGCTGATTTTGATCCGTTGTTCCTAACAGTATGCCGCGCCGCGATAGCTGGTGTATTGGCAGGAGCTCTCCTTTTACTCTTCAAGCAGAAACGACCTGTCAGAAGCGACATTTTCCCACTATTGGTAGTGGCGTTCGGCGTTGTGATTGGTTTCCCTTTACTGACAGCCTTGGCCCTTCAGTATGTCACGTCCGCACATGCTATTATCTTCATTGGGCTACTTCCACTCTCGACGGCAATTTTTGGCGTACTTCGTGGTGGTGAACGACATCGACCAGCCTTTTGGATCTTTTCAGCTATAGGCAGTTTCTTGGTGACAGGATTTGCGCTAATCCATGGTGGGGAATCATCACCAATCGGTGACGCTTTCATGTTAGCATCCATCATCGTATGTGGTCTCGGTTATGCAGAAGGTGCTCGACTTTCACATCGTCTCGGGAACTGGCAGGTGATTTCTTGGGCTCTCGTTCTATCTCTTCCCCTTATGATTCCACTCTCGTTCTATTTAACTCCGGGCTCGTGGAAGGACATAGGTCATCCTGCTCTCTTCAGTCTTGCTTATGTATCTTTATTCAGTATGCTAATTGGCTTTGTGTTCTGGTATCGAGGTCTGGCGCAGGGCGGCATAGCGGCGGTTGGGCAGCTACAACTTCTCCAACCTTTCTTTGGACTATTACTTGCCTCACTGATTCTACACGAGAAAGTTGGTTGGTTACTTGTGGCAGTTAATATCGTCGTTGTACTATGCGTGGTAGCTGCTCGCAGATTTGCAAAGGAACAAGTAGTCCCAATTAAAAACGAGATTGAACAGAATTAGAACACTGTTCAATCTCGTTTATCGTTTACCTAAGAAGGAGCTTATTAAACTATCGCTCTCTTTAGTTGAATAAGAAAATAATTGAATTTCTATAATTCTACCAGAATAAAAATTGCATTCAATTATCTCTTTTTCTACACAATCTTAAGTTAATAAATACCAAAGTAGATAATAATACTATTGCCGAAAACCAAAAATAAAAACCAATGTTATGTTCCGTAACTTTAGATGTAGTTACTCCCTAATCAAGCATTAATTCCATCAAAACACGTCAGGTAAATCCCTAATGTCAGTAATCATACTTTTTGCTTGTAAATACTTTTGTATTAATTCTTTTTTAGAACACTTTCTTCCTGAAAGAAATACTCTTAAAAAAAACCATCAATTTCTACGATCATGTAAGCCACGACTGATTGCTAATCAATAAATATAGCTCTAATTTATATATATTTATAGTCACAAATTCAACTAATGATCTAGTTAGTTGAATTAAACACTTATATTTTTCATTAGAGTTTCATAGCGTTAAGGAACTGGTATCACGAATATACCCATAAATATATATTGTATTATTGTCTATTTTGTAAGGTATTTTATATTTATGTAAAATTTCAAGAAACTCATTTGATATATCAATTACTTTAGGCGTAATGTTCAGCCCATTTGATTCTAAACGCATAGGTCGAACCCTTATCCATTCGATTAAAGGTCGTGGCACACCATCCATCCAATCTCCAGAACCATAAACATTATTATCATTATCAAAATCTTGAGGATTTGGAGTGTCTTCCAAAACGGTTTTAATTTGAAGAGGTGGAACAAATGGAAGTGTGGTTAGTACGACTTCTTTCAGTTGTCTCCACTTGGTGTTATTCATAACTGAGCATAATTGTTTTTTTTCGAGAGCTTTATACAATTTTTTCTTTTCTTCCTTTTCAATATCCATAAAACCATCCTTTTTCATAACCTCAGTATTTAACTACTTTTATTTTACCATTCCTTATGCAACTAAACTGCCTTTACAACTATAAAAAAGAGTACCAATTAGGTACTCATGATCTTCAACTAGCGCATTCATTAGTAAAAGTGTATTAACATATTTTTTTATAACCTACTAGCGTCATATTTTCGTTTAAACGTTTTGTTTCGTCTGTCATTCTATAACCCATTTTCTCATATAAATGGCAGTTACGTTTTACTTCTAAAATTGTTCTTAATTCCCAAGTAGTTGCCTGTGGAAATTGTTCCTCGATTAACTCGATAGCTTTCCGCGCAATTCCCCTTCCTTGGTATTCTGGCAAAATGAACATTGGGCTAATCCAAAATTTTGTTTCCTCTTTCCAATAAATACAAATTGCCCCTACAAGTACTTCATAATGTAATATTTTATATAATCCACCAGTAGAATAATTAATTCTCTTAATTACATTTTCAATCGGTTCGTTCGCTGGACTTGTATCAGCATCTTTATATTTCTCTAATAATGGCATAAAGGATTTTACTTGCATATCAAAAATTACTTGTGCATCTGAATCTGTTGCTTTGTCTAGTCTTAAGTTCACTAATTCTCACCTCTAAATTTTTTCCCAATTTATTAAATTCCATATTATTTCTTGTTTTCCTTGTTCAATAGAATGCAGTTTTAAAAAAAAGACCAGCAATATGCCGATCATGTTCTTCAACTAGTCTAGTAGAAAGGAAGTTGATGATTATATCAATTGGTTTAACCATCAACATATTTATGGAACTTTAGGTTATCTAAGTACAGTTGAGTTCAGAAAACGAGCCCTTAAAAAAACAGTCTGAATTTATTTGACAATCGACACCTCAATCTATACTTTCAAAAGAACCTTTATTCTGTTACAACTTGAGAAATCCATTGAGCAGTTAGCTCAGGGCATTCAACAGGAAACTGATGACCGTACTGAATATGTGTAATGTCCAAGTCTTCAAACTGCTTTGGGACATGATGATCTTTGTCCAAAGCTCCCCATAGTACCTTAATTTTCCTCTTATCCCATTTCTCGGGATTTAGTTGAAAGGATTTTGATCTAGTTAGGCTAGACATGATGGTAGCGTTAGTTTTGCGTATGCGGGGGGATTTTAAATCACGAGCCACAGAATGAGCGTAATTACTCAATAACTCACTGGATGTTATGAAGCTACTGGCTTGAAGTAGCTCTTTTTCCAAACGGACGGGCTCCATATATTTTAGAACGAAACTTGTAAAACGTCGAAATCTAAATTTAAGTTGGATAGGATGCAGTACTGGCTGCAATAAAATGAGTTGTTTGATCAGTGAGGGCAGTCGTTCCATCACTTGAGCCGCAATCAATCCTCCAAATGAATGCCCCACTAATATAACAGGTCTGTTCATCTCAGCGATCATAGTAGAAACGCTCTCTACATAGCCTTCTAGCACAGAAGGATTATGGTGATATGGGGTACGCCCAAATCCAGGTAAATCTACGAACCAAGTATTTAAACTGCTTAAAAATTGTGAGAGAGGCAACAGGGCATCCGCATTGCTGATCGTCCCATGAAGAAAAATAATAGGCGTTTCATTCCTATCTTTCTCTAGCGAAACTAAGTTAGCCCTTCTTCGTTGACTAAAATCTTTCTGCACATTTTGATTCAGGCCTAAATGATTTAATCGATAATCCAAATCGCTAATGATAAATGGGAGCGTGGATGGAACTACGAATGAATTTCTTCCGTTCCTTTGTTCTATTTCTAATTTACTGTAAACAGGAAATTCCGACTTAACAAGAAAACTCATCGATTCTTTAGGAATACCAAGCATTTTACCGGCACCCATTTTAAGCACAGTTTTCAATAATGGAAGTGGTATTGTTCCTAACGGCTGTGTTGCCTGCAATTCGTATGCCATGAGTTTGATTAAAGTTCGGATCGACGGACTCTCTTGTTTAGAATCTAAAAGATAGTAGGTATTGCTTGATACTCCTTCTGTATTAGCAAGTTTTGAAATAAACGAAGCCACATGATCAATATGAACCATTGGCAACCAATAATCGTCGCCACCTGGCACAAGCGGCATAAGATTTCGCCTTACGGCATCAACTAAGATACTAAGGCCTCCAATCTGTTCCGTTTTCCCTGAGAAGGAGTCTCCGACGATTACACTAGGATTAACAGTAGATAAGGGAATGCTCATGTTATGAAGAGATTTTCGTATATAAGAATCGGCTAAAAACTTCATTTTTTCATAAGGCGGTTGATTGTCCAGTAAATGATCTAGATCCAACAATGCATTTTGTTCATGATAGGGACTCATAAATCCTGAGACATGGATAAAATGCTTTAATTCTTTTGCAGCGTGGATATCCTGTGCTAGCCGAACAAGGGATTTTGCAGGATAGAGGAAAGACTGCTCAGCTTCACTGAGGTTCAGCTCAATATTCATTGGACCACCTGCATGAATAATCAGATCAGTTGCAAGTAATTGCTTATAGCTGGCATCACTTAAACCTAATCGAGGCTGTGTTAAATCACCGATAACGGGAACAATGTTGTTCTGTTGATCGGGTGCCAGATGATTGATGATGGTAAGAAGACGATTTTTTTGGCGTACAAGTGCATAAATCTTGTGCTGAGAAGCTAAATTTGCGATTAGATGACGTCCAATAAAACCAGTTCCGCCTGTCATGAAGATATTCATAATATAAACACTCCTTCATTATTTTTTAGTACTAATTAGTACTAAAATAACTAAAAATATTACTTTAGCATGAAAGCTAAAGTAGGAAATAAATTTTTTATCATATCTTGGTTATTAGAAGCTTGAGCCAAGAAGAGAGCACCCTCAATTGAGGAGACAATCAGCGTAGCTGTTTGTTTAACGGGCAACTCTGCCTTTAGTTCTTGCCGTGCAATCCCTTGGGCTAAAATCAGTTCAACACCATGTAGCTGTTTTTCAAAAAAACTCTTGATTCTATCTCTAATTTCAACGGCGTCAATAGGCGTCTGTGTGTACAGAGTCAGGAAAGGACAACCGCCAAGGTAGTTATTTTCTTCTATATTATCGCTTAAAATGTGGAGAACCGCTTCTAATTTATCCTGAACGGTGAGCTCACTTTGAGACACAATATAATTAATTCGCTCCTCGTAATGTGCTATCAACTGATTAACAATAGCGAGCAGCAACTCCTCCTTGCTCTTAAAATAATAATAAATGTTCGTTTTCGAAACTTTGCTATGTGCGACTATGTCGTCCATGCTTGTTGCCAGAAAACCTTTAGTAAGAAACAGTGTAAAAGCGGATTGTAGAGCAATATCTTTATTGCTAAGTGTATTTTTCTTCATATTAGTACTATACAGTACTACAAATAGCGAGTCAAGAAATGATTGATAAAACGAATACACGTATGTTAAATTACGTATAATCATTACCTTTTTATAATTTCTTTCGCCTATTAACAAAATAAGCAGTTCCTAATTAAAAAAGAACAAGCTATTTTATCCTTGTCCTTCTTTAAATACTTCTATACGTTTATTAAATTGCAGTCTATTTTAATTTATTCTTTAACTTATCTAATCTACACAATTCAATTGTAACCTGTTCTTTTTTGTTTACCATCACTTGTGGTACGACTCACCAAAAAAAGTCGCAATTGCGACTTATGATCTTGTTAAACAAACGCATGCGCACCTTCGAATAATTTTAGACTTTAGTTTCTTTTCCTTGTTTCAAATTTTTTTAAGTGCTTTATTGACTATTTTATCTTCTATAATTAGAGTCAGCTCCTTGTTTTTGTTGAACTAACGCATGCAATTCCTCCGTTTTATAAATAAAAGAGAACTAAAGCCTAGCTTCAGTCCTCAATAATTGCATTTTTAATTTTTCTTCATCTCGTATAATGTATTAAAAGGTATTTCTTTGTTATTTTTATCTATACCATTTAACAAAACCAGTCCTACATTTGGAGCATAATAAAAATATTTAATATCCTTTATATCTCCATTACTGTTTTTATATACACTTTTTACTTTAATTACCTTTTTAAATGTTCCAGCTTTTACTTTTACAGTTTCATTATCCGACACAATTTTATTTATATACATACCTTGTTCCCATGTCTTCCCTACTTTTATTGGGTAAACAAGATTTAATAAAATATCGTTATTAGAGCCACTATGCAAACCACTTTTATTTTCCCACTGAAATATTACGATATTGTCAGAATCCCATTTATTTGAACCAAGATATTTTTTATTTGTGCCAGTGTATTTTCCAATAAATTTCTCTGTAAAGAATAAATCAAATTTACTATTGTAATAAACATAATCATACTGTGTATTCATTAAATAACTAACTGTTGAGTTTTTTTTCGTAAAACTCAAATATTTAGTCATAACGTTTGCTTTCTTACTTTTATATTTTATTTCTGACCAACCACTTTTTAATTTAGAATAACCAGCAATTTTTGTCCCTTTTTTCAAAGTACCTACTTTTTTTGATGATGTAGATACCTTCTGATAAATTTTTAAATTATTTGCATTTACTATAGCTGAAGTTGATGCTGCTTTAGATTTTGATAGTGGAATACTTATACAGACTATTATTGATATTATAATTGCTAAATATATTAAACTTATTTTCTTCAATACTATCTCTCCTATTTTGTTTATCCACTACAACATTAACAAAATATCCAAAAATAGTAAATATTTTCTAAATAATAGATTATTTCTCTTTATAAGTCACGATCGACTGCTACCCCCGTATAGTTTTTCCAGCATCTTTTATAAAAATATCGAATATTTGCAATTAGTTATAGTTACTTTCTTTTTAAACTAAAGTGCCACATAGTGAGATAGAAGATGATCGATTTATGAACATCCTCTATTTTTTGGTACAACTAAAGAATGCGTTAGCTTAACAAGTAAACACTAATTTTTAACTATTTTGTTCTCTGTTCCATTTACAATTCTCTTTATATTTTGTCGATGCAGAATGATTATTGATACGCTTATTAGTAGAGAAAGGGCAATGATAACTTTATCTTCAAATATAAGACTATAAATGGTTAATGCTATACTAGCCAACATTGAACTTAGTGATACAAACTTAGTAAATAGCAAAGTTAACACAAATACAACAAATCCAACAAAAACACCTAAAGGAGTAAAAAATAAGAAAACTCCAGTTGCTGTCGCAACAGCCTTTCCACCTTTAAAACTAGCAAAAACAGAAAATATGTGCCCTAATATGGCTAATAAACCACATACAATAGGGTTTACTGTAGAACCAAGTATTAGGGGAAGTAAACAAGCAAATGTACCTTTTAATATATCAGCAATTGCAACAATTACTCCTGCTTTTATGCCTAAAATTCTATAAGCATTAGTTGCACCAAGATTACCACTACCGTAATCACGAATATCTTTCTTATAAAACATTTTACCGATTACTAAGGCAAATGAGATTGAGCCAATTAAATAACTTAGAATTAAAGTTAAAATGTTCAAAGTACTATCTCCTATCATAGTTTGTTAAGTAAGTATTTCTATTTATTGCATATGATTTCCTGAAATCCTTCTTACATTAACCCCGTTCCTTTGATAACTTTTCTTAATATTAACTACTTCGATGTCTTTCCCGATTCACCTTCTTCTTCAACTTAACTGCCATTACTTCAATAAAAAAACGAGTTGCTAGCAACTCGTGATCTTCAACTAACGCAGCCATTAGTTTAATAAACTCCAAAAAATTTCTGTATATTCATCGCAATAGAATCCTTCTAAATTACACAATTCAACGATCTTATCAATAGTAATTCTATCTGAACATAGCATTGAAAAGTGGCTGTCCCAATGTGTAGTTATCAGGATTTTGCTATCATGTGTAAAAAGATTTAAATTGTCGCATATAAGTGCATCATTATCTTTAATTAAGTCATCGATATACTCTAATTTACGTTCTGTGCAAAATTCATCTCCAATCCAAATCCAATCATGTCCTACTTTCTTAATCGCACTGAGGATTGAATTCATTAATATCTCTGGGAAAAAACCCTCAGTTGGAGTTATTATTTTCTCTTTTTCACAGATTGATTGTATGGCATCTGCCGTTACATCATTTTGGTATTTATGAATTAATCCTGTTATTAAAGTTCTTAATCCAATGTCTAACTCTTTGTAACTTTTAATTCCAGAAATACTTAAGAATTCACTCCAATTTACCATATCACAATTATTAATAATGTCATTTTTACCTATATTAGTATCTGATCCAAATACGTCGTAATCTATAGTATTTGGTTTTAAAAATGGATGATAAAAAATATATACTTCTTCAAATACTCCTCGATAAAACTCCTTAATAGACATATCAGCTGGAGCACATACTGCGTATCTATGTGGTTCTGGTATTATTCTTGTTTTTCCCACTAATTACACCTGCCTTAATCACATCTTAAAACGTATTTTAAAATTTTTGATTTAATTAAACTAAAGCTCTCGTTAGTTATATAAAATGGAATAATCGGCGCTAAAAATGTAATTATCAATTCGATTTCGGACTTCCTTCAAAGCAAATTGAACAACTCTGTCAGTAACTTGCACCCTTTAGTTCATATGTATAACTATTTATGAGCGTGGACTTTTTATCTTATAAAATAAACTAATTGATGCAAACACAAACGTTACTGAATTCGCAGAAATGACTGCAAAATCATGAATAAATATTCCGTAAAGTAACCAAAGAAAAACTCCTGCACTAAATAAAATGTACATTATTAGTGAAATGCCTGAAGTGTCTTTAGTTTTTATTGTTTTGATTGCTTGTGGTAAAAAGGAAGCTGTCGTTAATACCGCAGCGATGAACCCGATGATTGTAATCATTAATAATATCCTTCCTTTATATTAGACTGTTTTTTAATAAAAGAGCCACTTTAAATATCGATCTCGTTAGTTTAATTACTACAAACTAAAGATGATTATATGTTTTGATCTTTATTTTTAAGAAATTCAATTATTTTATCAAACTGTTCTTCTTGTCTTTTAAAATAAGACTGTATTCTTTTCATTAAATCAATGAGAAGATATCCAAAACTAACAATAACCAATGCTATTAAAAAAATATATAAAAACATTAATATTCCTCCACAAATTAATATATATTAATTCGTTTTGAATTATTAGTATTCCTTTTATGCAAATTACTTCAAAATAATCCTTAAGCGACTCATGATCTATAGAACTAACGCTATCATTTGTTAAATAAGTTAATTATATTTTTTATTGAATTGAATATTTACCATGAGTTATATTACCGCTTTTATCACTTACATACTAAGTTCCACTTATATAACAAATCTGCCATTTATTTGAATAAAAAAACGAGCTTTTGGTGATTAATTATCAATCTCACTTAAACCAATAGATTAATAATGCCTCATATCCCATTGATCCTTTCTACTTTTAGATTTATTTAGGATAATAAATGCACCTAAATGTTAAACGGTGTCTAACATTTGGGTGCACTTCAAAATCCAGTGATTTTCTTTTATAAAGCTGGGTATTTTAACTTCCTTTTTATTAGCACTATTAGTATTAAACAAATTGGGATAATAATCTGAAGAGGTATTTGTAGTAAAAAGGGGACAACATTACTTGCTTGATTACGTAAGTCAACATAATTCTTTGACATCCAGATTGAACAAACTAACATTATAACGGAAGTAGGATAAACTAATTTCTTACTTTCCTTAATGTCAAATAAATCTGCTGCTCCTGACACAGCACAATAGAAATATATGGTAATCTTCACGAAATAATTACATACCGAAACCACTACAATAAAGGTATCCAATCTTTGAATAAAATCAGCAATATTAATATAACTAACAGCTGTTAGAAGTGGATATATGGTTCTTTCTATTTCAGAAGCTCCCATTATGGAAGTATTTAACATTGAAAATAAAGTCAATATAAGCCCAGAAAATAATAATGATGTTATTCCCACTTTTACTACTTTCTTTTGTTTATTTAAATATGGCAAAATCATAGTAAATGTAAATATCTCACCAAAAGGAGTTGCAGTTAATATCGGAGTTGCCTTTAAAACTGGTTTCCATCCACTTTCTAATACAGGTCTTAAATTATTAATATTGATTAATCCAGAAATAATTTCAAATCCAATAATTATGAAAATAAGAAACGCTATAAATAAAAAAATAAATTCATTTGCACGTGCAAATACTTCAATTCCTTTATAACTTGCATATATGACTACAATCATAGTTAAAATTCCAATTGAAATATGTGATGAAGCATTGTAAAGACTAATAATCATTAACTCCTCAAAATTACGCAAAACTCGTGCACCTATATAAATAAAATATAATATATAGATTAGTGCTAACAGTTTTCCAACGTATTTACCTAAAATATATTGTATATATTTTGTAAATGGTACATCAGGAAAAAATGAATATAACTTTATATATACAAGAAATAATAGACACCCCACAGTAAGTCCTAAAAATAAACTCATCCATGAATCTTGTTTGGCTAAAAAATAGATTTCAATTGGTGGCGATGTACCATTAATAAACATAAAAATCATACATAATAATTGAAAACCACTTACGTTTAATTTACGATTCATTATAGTACCTTCCATTTAATACTTCCTCTATTATCTTTTTAAAACAAGTTTATTTTTACCATTTAGAATCTAAATTATAATATATACTACAAAAATACCCTGTATCGAATTGATACAGGGACATTAAAGAGAAAAATAACGCTTTGTACCTATATGAAGATACGAATCGTTATTATCTATAATTTAAAATGATATATTTGCGATTCTTACTCTATTCTCAATAACGTCTCCATGAATTTCAAGAACCTCAAATTTTCATAGTTCAACAGAAATGAAACCTCGACTTAATAGACTGTAAGCCTCGTGTAAAATCCCAAGTTCTAAAGCAGCAATTTCGACTCGTGATTTTGTTTAACTAAAACATGAGTTAGTTTTCTAAATTCCATAACTCTAAATTAAATTTTTTTAACTAGAAATCCAAAATATCTTCTATTATTGAAGTTCCTTATTTGACTTACCAGTTCCACCAGATGTTACTACGACGGCCGTTGCGTCTATCGTTGTCACAACGATCTATTGCACGACAGAATTCATCTTTATCAATCATGATTTTCGTATTAAACGTAAAATCTCTATCATTTCTCCTGTTTCTATCATTATTTCTTTCATAATTTTATTGCTTTTCAGATACTGGTGCATTGAAATCACATGTTACTTCGTAATTTAGCCCTTCAGTATGTTGAATATAATCATGCTATCTTTTTCGAGTCTTTTTTTAGCCCGTTTAAATTTTTATTTAAAAGCTCCATTTACTTCCTACGATAAGGTAATGTTAACTATATTATACTTTCTAAATGTTAGAATTTCTTTCTTTTTTTAGAACAAAGAATATCCAATTAAACAGCCAAATTAAAAAGAAAAAGTCGCATAAGCGACTTTTGTTCCACAACTATTGCTCTCATTAGTTGCGTAAGATTATCAATATTATCAATAAAATGTTGTAGTTACACTCTCTTATTTAGACGATATATAGTTACTTTGATTTAATTGATTACTATCTAGCAATTTGGATATATAAACAAATCCTAGCATTGAGACCCCAGTCATACTCAAATTTAGTATTTGCCTAATTAAAAGTGCTTTATCGAATGCTTCAACACCATATTTTAATATCAATCCAGATTTAAGTGATGCTAATAGTATATCTCTAAGAGCAAATCCAAAAGTAATTAATTTGAAAATTAATAGGATCTTCTTTTGAAAAAATAATGATTTCATTTTATTCCGGTTATGTCCTTGTAGTTCCACAAAATTTAGTGAAAAATATAGGATTATAGGTTTTAGCTATTCCTTGTCATTGTAAATCTCGGTGTACAACAATATCATAAATTGTCGCATTAAAAACGCCATCCGATATCGCTCTACCGAATGCAATAATTCGACCATTTACTTTTTTGAAGCTCATGGAAAACAGCCAGATTTTATTTGGGATACCTTTTCTCTATCGTTACCTTGATGAACATGCGGCTGAACCCCAAAAAGAATTGATATTTAACATAAGTTTCATTAAAAGAAATACTTACTCATGCCATTTTTAAATATAGGTAGGGTCTTAGTCACTAGCTCTTCTGGTGAAATAAGTCTTCCATCCTTATTCCATGAGTATGTAGCTCCGTATATACTCCAACTCAGTATAGTAGATAGGGTCGTTACCAATTGTTTATCCTCTAATACAATGGTATTTTTAGTGCCTTTTAGCACAAGATCAGCTATTAGATTTTGTAACTCTTCTTTAATTTTACTTTCTATAATAGTTCCTAAAGAATTGTAACCTTTAGGACATAAGTCGCTTAATTCTTTATGGTGATCACACATGGCTAGAAAAATATTTGCAATGACTTCTTCATTGAATCCCTCGTGACCATTTAGTCCTTTTTTCAATTTGTCTGTAAAAGTATTGGTGATGGTGGAATGTAATAAATCAAATTTATCGTCAAAGTGCGCATAAAATGTAGCGCGGTTAATAGTAGCCTTTTCAGTGATATCACGTACCGTTATATTGTTAAAATCTTTTTCACTAGCTAACGAAATAAAAGAGTCTACAATCAATTGTCTTGTACGAAGTATTCTCGGATCTTTTTTTGGCATAATCAATTTTTTCTTCTCCTTTTTAGGCTACACAATGGTGTTTAAAAACGACAATATAATAGAAGTGTTGTGTAAACAACATATTAGCCATTTTGCTGGTTGTTAATAGTTCTTTTTCATCTTATCATCAACTATACAACGCGCGTTGCTTAAATAACACATGTTTTTGTGGAATGGTTTTGATCAAGCAAATTGTTGTGATCATTCAGAATCATACCCAAAAGATTGAAAATGTGATTGGTAATAAATAAAGTAGTACCTATTGTAACAAATGAACTCTCTTAGAAAAAATAATTAGCTAAGAAGTTATGGAGGGAATTATATTATGAAAAATATTGTAATTGTTGGGGCAGGACCAGGATTAGGAATGTCTATTGCGAAGAAGTTCGGAAAAAACGGATTTCGTGTAGCGCTTATAGCCCGTAATGAAGAAAAGTTGAACCAACTGGTTATTGAACTAGAACAATTAGGCATTGAAGCAGCATCATTTCAAGCTGATATATTAAGTAAAGCCCAAATTAGTTTAGCTTTCGCAAAGATCAAAGAGAAATACGGATTTATTGATGTGGTTGAATACAGTCCAACTCCAAGTATCGATACAGTAACAACCGCATTAGATGTAACAGAAGAAAATGCGCTATACCAATTTCAATTCAACGTTTTAGGTGCGATATCGAGTATTCGAGAAGTGCTTCCGGATATGTTGAATAAACAAAGTGGAGCTCTGTTATTTACGACAGGTGGAGCCGCAATCAATCCAGTACCAATGATGGGCAATGTCGGAATTGCAGTTTCCGGTCTTCGTAATTATATCTTTAATTTGAACAGTGAATTAAAGGACAAAGGTATTTATGCAGGGCACATTTCGATCGGAATCTGGATGCAGCCGAATTCGGGAGTTCAAGACAAAATCGCCGACATTTGGTATGACATGTACACCAAAAGAGATCGAGTCGAAGAATTTATTACGGAAGATAAAGTATGAATCGGGTAGATTAAAAATCAATCATCTCGGGTATAAATCCGGCATCAATCACCAAAAAGGTAGCCGTTTTTGATGTGAGAAACGGCTACGCTGATTGAGGCACAGAAATGGTAGGATTTTATTTAGGACACCATAACACAAGGAGGCATAAGACCATGAACATCACTATTTTTGGTGCAAGCGGTGAAATCGGGCAACTTCTAACGCGATTTGCATTAGACAACGGAGATTTCGTTACGGCATATGTTAGAACCCCTGAGAAAATCAAGCTAAATCATTCCAATTTGAGGCTTGTAACGGGACAACTCACGAACGCTTCAGCCATTGAAACGGCAGTTGCGGAAGCGGGTGTCGTGATCAGCACCTTAGGACCTCCGTCAGATATGTCGCGAAAGCTTAAAGGAACGCCGGTTGCGGACGGACATGACTTGATTATCAAAGCGATGAAGAAGTTCAATAAAAAAAGGTTGATTACGCTCGCGACACCGGCCTTGCAATCTGAAGACGATAAGAAAAACTTATTGACGGTGGTACCGGGAATATTGGCCAAGATCTTTTTGCCAAACGGTTATGTCGAAATGAAGAAGCTGGAAGGAATTATTAAACATTCGAACCTGGATTGGACAGTCGTTCGAATTATTAATCCTAATGTCAAATATAAAGGGCAATCTTATGATTATTCATTCGGCGATCAGCCAGGTAAAATGTCCGTCTCTAGGGAAAATGTGGCGAAATTCATGTATGCCGCTGCTCGGCAAAGCCAATTGATCAGAAAAATGCCCATTGTCTATAATAATTAAATCAGCTTTAAAGGGAGCATTCAAAATGAAAATTGAGATATGGTCGGACTATGTCTGCCCATTTTGTTATATTGGCAAACGTCAATTTGAAATAGGGTTAGAAAAGTTTAAACACAAAGAAGAGGTAGAAGTCGCATTGCGTAGTTTTCAATTAGATCCAAATGCGAAAAAAAATACAGGAATGGATATCCATCAAGCATTATCATCCATGCATGGTATATGATTATTACATCTATCCTATAAAAGGAAAAAGCCCTATTTTTGGAAACTAACCTACCTTAGAGTGAAATAGAGGATGAACGATTAACGATCATCCTTTGTTGTTCAACTAATGCATACGTTAGTTGAATAGCGATCAAACTACATACCAGGCATCATCAGTGAATTCATTCCATTCCAATTTAAAATTTTTTGCCTTAAGTTTAATACAACAAAAATTATTTGTTTTCCAATCTGTACCAAACATTTCATATATGTAATCTTCATCATCAGGCTGTTGCTTTACCTCTAAAAATTCCATTTCATCCAAGTCAGTAAGTCCGACCTCTTTTTCCTTATCATCATCTAAAAAGATAATAGCTTTACTAATTTCAACATTATTGAAAGTAAGTCTACATTTATCTGTTGATTTTGCTACTTTATAAGGATTAAGAGGATGTTCATTAGAAATGTAAATATACTCAAAACTAATAGTGACAATATCCTTTTCGAACTTTATTTCGTCAACGACACAATCGTGAAAATCCAAGAATTCAAAGTAATCGTTTGTTGTTTCACATTTCCATGAGTTCACAACCAGCCCACCTTTCTTACCAAACTAAAGCACTCATTAGTTACATAAGGATTACTCATTTTTTAATAGATCTATTTCACTAAATTTATGGTAATTACCATCTTCTCTTTCTACTATAATAACTTTCGAGTCCTCATTTGAGGAGTAAATTTTTTCCCCAACTTTTAAAATATTTGATGAAAAATTTTCTGTGGTATATACATCAGCAGCTACTGATTTCTTAACTTCACCAATTTTCTTATTTATTGTATATTCATTATTTTTTATAATACCTACCCACATATATTCTTTTCCATTTACATTCAATACACCTAGATATGAACTTTCTGTATCAGCGATTATCCCATTTTTCTCAACTCTTGAAAATCCTAATCTTTCTTCAATCATAGTCCTAAAGGATGTATTTATAAGTACAATAAAAGCAAGTACAGTTACAATTACAATTGAAGCCATTGGCTTTCTATAATTTCTATATTTCCTCCTTGAATGTGCTGAATTCCAAACATCTTGAAATGAAGCAGATGGATTATCATTCCCCAAATTTCTTTGTAAAGTACTCTTGATTTCATTTTCAGAGAGAGTTGAGTTTCCCTTCATTTATAACTCCTCCTTTAGTTTTTCTTCTACCATAAAAAATTCGTTGACAGACATACTTTTTCGTAATTTTGATAGGGCATAATTTAATCTAGACTTACAAGTAACTATAGGAATGTCTAAGGAATTTGCAACTTCATCAAGTTTTAGTTCCAAATAGTAATGTAGTATGATTACTTCCCTGCTTTTTTGAGGCAACGAATTTTATCTCTTTCCACAGCTCATCTTGAAACTCATTTTGTAAAATTGATTTTTCAACTAGTTCAAACTCTGGAATTCCTGAAGAAGAAATGCCGAAAATTCTTAATAATTTTTGTTTTCGCAAAAAAATTCGTGTAATGTTAATTGTTATTTTATAAATCCAAGGTTCGATTGATTTTGTCGGATCAAATAAATGAAATTTTTTAATTAAACGGATAAATGTTTCTTGAGTAATGTCATCGGCCATAGCTTTTGATTTTGTTAAAAAGAAAGCTGTTCGATAGACTAATTTGGAGTGTTTGTTAAATATTTCTTCTATTTTTTCTTTATTATTACTTTCATTCAAAATTTTTCCTCCTTTCTTAATTCACTTTATATACACTTGAAATCCAAAAATAGTTCGGTTTACTGAGTAATATTTTTATTTTTACAATAATTTTATCTGACAATAAAAAAAGCTGCCATAGGCAACTTCTTTTGTACAACTAACGCTCTCGTTAGTTCAATAACACTTTTTATAATTTCTTAATTTATCTAACATGTAATCTCCAGAAGCAATCAAGTATCCATGGTGATTTCCAACTACTTAATAGTTTAATACTCACCTAACTTAAAATATAGAACCATTCCCTATCCCAAGCACAAATGTAGCCTGTTTCAACCAACGTCTTTTGTTCTCCACTTAGTATCTTAGGGTAGCCATACATCGCTAATCTAATTTCATCCCACTTTGTATCATTCTTTACTTGCTGAAATTGATTATCGATTTTCTATTCACACCTAAACAACATTAATTGATGCTAGGATAATTCTAAATGATTATAGAATCCTTCTTCATCTATTGACTAGAGCGCATCATGTTTGTAATTTCCACCTATTATTATATTACGAACCACTAAATCTGTAGGGTTATTTTCCCTTTGGTATGACTTTTGCACTTCTTCTACAACCAAAACTTTTAAGTCATATATTTTCTTATCGGAAACTAGCTGTGTTCATAATGAGATAGAAAAAAATGAAAAGGAAAATAAATATAAATTAGGGGTAACGTTATAAAAAGACGCTACCGATTTTTTAGAATATAAATATTAATATATTTTTATCTCAAGTACTCCATTCCAACCTCGTGAAGTATATCATCTAATGTTTTCCCTTTATAACTTTTACTTGCTTTAGGCGAATTGTCTATCCATGGGTTTTGCATTAAATAATTATTGATTACATATTGCATATCTTTCTCATCTACTACACCGTCATAGTTTATGTCAGCTTCACGGTTATTAGATTTCCAATTTTGTTGGATGGAAACTGCATCTTTCACGTCAATTACATTATTTTTATCCACGTCACCACCAGGGATATAGCTATAGTCAACCGGTTTAGATCCAGCTGTCACTTTACCGTCTTCTTTTATACCAACAGTAAAGTCTTTTTTGAATGTAAAGTGTCCTGGTACGTTAATTGATAAAGTAAATGGTTTATCTGTAATTGGTAATCTAGTTGTGAAACCTTCTGGAGCAGTTACACTATAACCTAAAGGATTTGATACGCCATATTCTTTTCCATTTGAATCTTTTACACTAATTTTTGAACCAGCTTTATTATAGTCAATCTTTGTATTCATTATTGCATTCCCTAAATTATCAAATCCTGAAGCTAATCCTTCTGCTTGAACCGCGCCTCTCATTAGAGAATAAGTAGGAGTCACATAGAAATATGGTTGAATGCCTTGAGTTGTTACTGTACTATTATCAACATTTGTATAAACAGCTTTAAAGAATCTAGATGTACCAGTTGGATCTTCTAACTGCATTGCTCCTTTGTAGTATTGGTCTTTTGCTTTGAAAGTCAAGTCTACTAAAGAAGTATCTCCAGCAATACCCGTTGTTGCTAGGTCACCAGTTGCTGTTGCTGTAATTGTCATAACATTGTACGTATTATTAAAAGTTGTATTTGTATATTTAACGTCTAATTTTCCATCATATGCTCCATGTGGCTTTACATTCGTAACGTCTAAGAACTTAGCTGGATATAAGAATGAGTATTCAGCTTTTTTAACTGGCGTTGCTATATTTTTAGTTGAGAATGTTACTATTGTAGAATCTCCCATGTTGATTCGTTGTTTATCAGAAATTGCTGTAGTATAAGCAGTCCCTTTTTTAATAAAATATATGTCTTTAAAGCTACCATAATTTTCTACAGTTGATTTATCTCTGTCATAGAAATCATATTCAGTAATTGGTAAAGTATTTGGACCAGCTGTAGCCAATGGAATAGTAGAATTGAAGTTTCCATTTTCGTCTACTGGAATATTAATTTCAGCTGATCTATTTGGATTATAATAATACATTTTATTTTCGCCTTGTGAAGCAGTAATGCCAGCTGCTTGCATTTCAGCTATATTTTTATCAAATGCATTACCTGATACTGTAACAGTTTTATCTGTTGCATTAGCAGTTTCTACAATTTGACCAGCTTCATAGTTCATCGTAACTTTTGGCTCTTTTTCACCATAGAAAATTGGAGCGTCTTTAGTGAAGGTTTCTCCTTTATCATTCGTACCAACCATTCTAATTTTCCATAGACCTGGTGTAACTTCATCGAAACCAAATCCAACAGGATTGTCTGGATCTCCTGTTAACGGGCTATATTGCCCATTGTTTAACACGCCTCTGAAATAATACTCAGTATTCTCATCTGCACCCATTCCATCTGCTGTACCAAGATAACCGATTTCTTCGTTTGTTTTTGGATCTACTAAGAAGAAATCAAATGTACGCATATGTGAATTTAGTTTAAAGTTAACTCCGACTGACCATTTTGTCGCATTACTTCCTGCTTCATAAGGTAATGTAAATGCTGCTGGATTACCTGTGACATAGTTAATACCCTCTTTTACTGTATGAATAGCAAACGGAATTTTATATGTTTCATCAGGATTTTTTTGATTTGTATAGACTACATATCCTTCATATGTTCCAAGTTTTGCAGTTTTAGGAACGTTGATGGTAGCATCCATATTTGTACTGCTTTTTCGTTCCACTTTTACAGATGAACTAACATCTAATGTTACGCCATTAGTTGCAGCATCTTGGTCTGCTCTAGAATCATTTGTGAATCGTCCGTCTAATGTTTGGAATTGAACCTTAACATCAAATGTTTTATCTTCAGAGCTCTTATTAAATAAAGTCATTGAACGTGAATCTGTGAAGTCCGTTCCTTCTACAGCTTGTTCGCCAAAGCTTAATGCACCAGTAATGTTTTTAATTGTTTTGATTCCTTTACTTGCAAGAGTAATTGAATCATCAGTATCTTTTGCGTTACTGCTTAACGTTTTCGTCTTGTCTTTTACTTGAATCTCCGACTGTGCATGAACTGCTTTGTAAGGATTAACAAGGCCTGCACCTGCTTCATATACACTATATTTATCATTTAATGGATCAGCTGTATTCATAAGTGTTGCCTTTATATCAGCTGGCGTCATGTCTGGATTAGCTTGTTTTAATAGTGCTGCTACTCCTGAAACGTTAGGTGTTGCCATCGATGTACCAGATAAGCGTTCATAAGCATATTTATAATCAGATAATGGATTTCCATTATCATCTTTATGCATATATGAAGGTACAGTTGAGAATACAGAAACACCTGGTGCTGTTACTTCTGGTTTAATATCATATAGCACACGTGATGGACCTCTAGAGCTAAAATCTGCTAATTTATTACCTGTCGTTACAGTTTGGCTCATATCACCGAATGTAAAATCCAATGTCTTACCTTTATTAGCTTCATTTAAAGGTATTTTTATACTAATATTCATACCTTGTGAGCTACTTATTAAAAAGGTTGGAAGATACCCATATACATTACCTAAGAAAACATCTTGCAATGTATCTCCAGAAGTATTAATTAAAACTACAGCCTTAGCTCCATGTGATTTAGCTCTTTTAACAATTTCTTCTATACCCAGGGTACCTCGTTGAGCAAGTACAATCTTTCCAGTAATATCGATTGGTATTGTATATTTTCCATCTGCATCTCTTTTATAATAGGCATTTTCCGCTCCAGTACCAACATTAACAATTTGATATGTTTTTCCTTGGAAATCTGCTATATCATCAGAAAGACCTTGAGCTGCCAGTTTCAGATTAGCTGGTAAATCTCCAGTAGTTGATTTCGCAGTAGCTGTATAATTTGGAATCTTTGCTGAAGTATCACTTGCTCCAACTGTAATTGCTAAAGGAGCATTACCAGGTGCTCCTAATGAATACATCTTATTTCCTGAGTTACCTGCTGCTACAACTGCTGTAGCACCTGTAAGTACGGCATTATTTACTGCAATTGCTGTTGGAAATAATGGGTCATTGTAATTTGCACCAAGTGACATACTGATGATATCCATACCATCTGAAACCGCTTTGTCAATTCCTGCTAATATTGCTGAAGTTGAACCCGATCCGTAATGACCTAAAACACGATAAGCATAAATTTCAGCATCTGGCGCAACACCTGTTACCGCATAGTCTGCAGTATTTTTACCTTGACCTGCAATAATTCCAGCTACGTGCGTTCCATGCTCTGTATAATAAGCCTCGCCACCGTTTGTTTCAGGCATTCCAGATTTCTTCCAATCTGCATATGTTGTCTCCATTGGATCATTGTCATTATCAACGAAATCATATCCACCTTTATACGCACCTTTTAAATCTGGGTGGTTATAGTCAATACCTGTATCAATAACCCCAACTTTAACGCCTTTTCCTGTATAACCTTCTTGATGAAGTTCTTCAATACCTGGAAATGTTACCATATTATGAGTTGAACCTTGTTGCTCAGACCCCTGTATTTTAGTAGTAGGATCATCCAACTTAACTTGCAAATCACTCCATACTCTTTGAACGACATTAGATTTAAGCAAAGACCTTACTTTATTAGCGGGGAGTGTCATTGAAACGCCATTAAATGATTTTTTATAAGAACGATTAATTTTATAAGGGTTTTTATTTTCTTTTATTTCTTTACTAAATATCGTTTTTAAATCTTTATCAAACAATTCGTGTGATGCATCTACTTTTGCTTGTGCGTCCGTTTCTGAAAGAATTGTACCTTCTGTTTCAGCTACCATCACTGCTGTTTTTGCTGGCTTGTCCTTAAATTCAACAATAATAGAAGTTGGAACATCACTTGTTAAATCTAAATCAGGAGATACTTGAAGTCCTTCTTTGTCACTAAGTTTAATTTGTTTAATAGCCTCATGTTGGGCAGGTGTTAGTGCTGATAGTACTTGTTCTACTCTGGATGTTGATTGAGCTTTAGCAATTGAACTGTAACTAGCATTTGGTAAACTGCTAAACAGTACCCCTGTACTTAACGTCATTACAGCAACGCCTTTCGCAAATTTGTTTTTCATTTTTTTCTCCCCTTCAATCAAAGTTTAATTCTTATTAATGAGTAGATTTGATGAAAATTTAGTTTTAAAAATCCCCATCAAATGAATTACCAATAGAATACTAGGTCCTGGTGTATTGTTCTTATAACAATTCTTATTCGTTCGCAAGTTATTGGGTACAATTTCATTATAAGGTGGCTTGATGGTATTTTAACGTTTGGAAAAATCCATCAAATTCAAAAAAATATAATTTTCAGACTTCTAATAATATTTATTTTTTCTTATATTTAGTAATTCTATATCTTTTTCTTCCTGTTCCACTGTCGAAATATCTCTATAGTTCTCGTACAATAGCAGACATTTTTATAATCGTTCAACATTCCGAATTCGATTTGCTAAGTATGCTACTTCTAACCGTTCGTTCTATCCTTCTTGAAATGATTTTCTTACATAGTTAGAGCAAATGCATAGCGAAAATTTAGATTCATCTTTTGTTTTAACCAAGATTTTTTACTTATTTTCAAATTAATGATTAGATTTGGAAATCTTTCAATGATCTGCTTTGCATCTTCTAATCTATGAAGTTTAACAATAGTCTCCAATACTTTTGCTAACCTATATAGATATCCTCTCGTTTTTCGAGACAAATTAGATAATCATACACATTCCAATTTTCTTTAAATCCAACAGTGCAACAAAGTTTCCAACTGGTAAGTCAGCAAAATATTTATTTATTCAAGAATATAGTTTGATAAGAGACAATACTTCATGCATTGATGCGCCAAGTCGAGTGAGCGCAAAACTTTTATACATATTGGTTCTCCCAGATACTCACCTTCATGAACATTACTTTCTATTCTTTTAGCGTAATAAAGAACTTCTTCCCAATTTTCACTTGAGTAGTTTTAAGCAATAATCTATAAATACACTTCTTTTCTAATGCTCATTGGCATGTACGCGAGATGATCTATTAATGACGTTAAATTCAGAAGACTATTATCTTTTAATCTTTCGAAATTAAATTTTCTAAAATAACTAATTGCCAATTGCTCTGAAGTATGATCCAATTCATTTTTAATTAAAGTCGTTTAAAGTTCGTGCTTTTTCATCTTTCCCCTCATAAATGAGCTTTTAGCAACTGAAAAAATGATAGATAAATTCTTTGATCGAATTGTATTGTTCTTTTCGTGTAATATCAAAAATAAAAGGTCTTTAAATGGTCGATAGTATTCTATATCAATACATTTATACAAAAACTGTTCACTTCTACGTTTCTAATAGCTGGTCGTCCTTGAAACACTCTTCTATGTAATACGGATACAATGAGTTTTCCACAAAACCAAACGCTTCTGTAATCAAATTCAAATGTTTCAATGATAGCGACTGCTTATGATTCATTTTTCGACTTATATCACTGAATTTGAGTACCAAAATTTTTAGCTAAATCTGATTTATTCCACTTTTTCTCCTGCATGTATTGATTATTTTTTAGAAAAATACATTATTCATTCTACTCACCTTCTGTCAATTTACTTATATCGTTATTTTTCTAAGTAGAACGATAGACTAAAATAATAATTTTATCAGTTTGAAAACAAGCTTCTTTCGATTAATACTTGATGATTTATCGCCTCTTTCTAAATTCAGATAACTTTACTATTAATTTATCTACATTTAATAACTTTTTAAGTTTTAAGAAAACGCTCAAGTTTTAAATTTTAAAAATATATTATTTCCAAAATAAAAAGGTAAGAACGATTGTTCTTACCTTTTTATTTCTATTTTACGTTAATAAATTTCTGTCTTTACGCAACATCGACTTAAGGAACTTTACTCATTTGGTCAGTGTCCAATAATTTTAGATATATTTCCTCATGTTTACTAGTAACATGTTCCCTATGCTTCCAATAAATGAGTAGGCACTGTTTAAATCTTTCTATTATACCAATTTTTTTCGAATTAAAAGCAACATTTAACACTTCATCCAGACCTTCAGAAATACGATTACACTCAAATAAATATAAAGCATAGGCATATCGAAAACGTAAGTACATTTGCTGCTTATAAGAAGAGACATTACTTTTAGCCATTTCGTTAATTATATGTTGATATTTTGTTATTAATTGTTTAGCATCTTCTAATCGGGACAACTTAACAAATGCCTCTAATACTCGTGGTAATCCAGCAAAAATATCGTTTCTATCTTTTAACCAATTAAAATACTCATCTACATAATCTAATTGACCAAAATCAATATAAGTAACTAACCGATTTCCAATCGCAATTTCAGCAAAATACTCATTTACTTGAGCATATCGATCAATTAGGCTTAAAACTTCTTCAAGTGATCCACCTAAACACCTTAATGCAAAGCTTTGATACAGAAGTGCCCTCCCGTAATACTCATCTTCTTCTGCCAATTTTTCTAATCTTTGTGCATAATATAACGTTTTCTTCCATTCCCTACGAATATAGAATGTTGCTGTTATCCACATATAAGCTTGAAGCTGAATTTTTTTAGGCATATATGCAATATGCTCTAAAACTTGCCCGAGTGCATACTGCCCTTCTTCCGTAAACCTAACAATATAAAAACGTCTAAAATAGCTAATTGCTACTTCCTCTGAAAATTTATCAGGCATGTTCTCAATAATCACCTCATAAAGAGGTAAAGATTCTCTTTCTTTTCCTTCAGTAAATAGTTTCTCTGCAACCATAAAAATAGATGACAGACTTTTATTCCTGATTGGCTTAGATCGTTCTTCCAAAATTAAATCAAAAAAAGAAAGCAGCAGACCTTCAAAACCTTTATCTGCACAATTATATAAAAATTGTTCACTTTTTCTTTTATCTAAATAACGACTCTCATTAAAACATTCTTCTAAATAAAAAGAATAGAAGAATCCTTCATCAAGTCCAAGAGATTTCGTAATAGTATCTAAATTTTGTAAAGAAAGTGATTGCTTGTGATTAAAAATCCGGCTAATATCACTTAAATGTAAACCTGAGTGCTTTGCTAAGTCTGTTCTATTCCAATTGTTCTCTTGCATTTTTTTCATAATGTTATCGAACAAATTTGCATTCATTCGTCTACCTACTTTCATGTGATAGTTCTTTGTTGAAATAAAAGAAAAAGAAATACAAAAATCCTTTTATGAAATAAGCAAACTTACTCTTAGTAAGAGTACCTTATAAGTCTTTTACATACTAGTCTAATATAATTGTTTATTATTTCAATAGTCATTAAAAAAGTTTCAGAAAAAAACTAATAATCCGTTAAAACACATTTAAATTTTCATATTTAGCATTTTCAAAAGAATACATAGAAAATTAAATATAAATAGAGACCTTTTTTATTGTTCTTGTCAATTTCATAAAATCATTAATGTAAATAATGTGATAAAGATAGGCAAGTACTTCCCTCTCACACTATCACTCCTTAAATATGTAATCAGTAATTGTATTTAATTGTCTACTCCGATAAAAATGGAAATAGTATCCCTATTTCTTATTCAATAATTCACCTGAAAAACCTTTAATCTTATTCTAGAAAACTCTAATTAGCACAAAAAAAATCAACTATACAGTCGATCATGTTATACAACTAACGCGCTCGTTAGTTCAACAAGAGAATGTTAAATACATAAGAATATCGTTAAACAAATATTTGATTTAGCTATAGTACATATTAAATAAGCTAACTACTTTCCTTTTATTTTATTAAAGTTAATTTTCCGATTTTGTTACATTCTAACACGAACCAAACGGCTCCATCCCTGTCGCATACAATTCCGTGGGGTTCAGCATTAGGAGTTTTTATTGTATATTCCACAATGGAATGGTCACTTCTTAACCTTCCTATTTTATTTGCACCCCATTCAGTAAACCATAAATCACATTCTTCTCCAACCGCAATAGCATGTGGACGTGCATTAGGTGTAGGGATGTCATATTCTATTATCTCGCCAGAATAAGAGATTCTCCCTATCCTATTTCCCATTATTTCCACAAACCAAAGTGCATCATCTTTCCCTCTTGTAATGCCTACAGGTCCTGCCAATGGTGTAGGAATTGGGAATTCCATTAATTCTCCAGATTCGGTTATTTTACCAATAGCATTGTTCTGGTTTTCCGTGAACCAAAGAGAATTATCAGAGCCCAATGTAATAAAAGAAGGGTATGAACCTTTGTTAGGCAGTTCGTATTCATGGATCTTCCCATCTTCCGTCAATTTACCTATCCGATTTCCATTCATCTCGGTAAACCAAATATCCCCATTCGGACCTTCTGTAATTCCAAATGGGGCTGAATTTGGATTTGGCAAAGGATATTCTGTAAATACACCACTTGTAGAGAGCATTCCTATTTTGTTGGCTCCATGTTCCGTAAACCAAACATCTCCTTTTGAAGATACTGTTAAACACATCACTTTAGCATCAGGAGTGGGAACAGTATATTCTTGAATTTGTCCTTCTTGATCAACACAGCTAATCTTGTTTGCTTTATGCTGGGTAAACCATATTTTTCCATCGTTTGAAACTGCTATCCCATATGGACCTGAATCAGAATTTGGAATATTTATTTCTTCAAGTACAAATTGCATTTTAACCCCTCCATTAAATATTACCTTTAACTAACACATACAAAAACATTTTAAAAATTCCACATATTAATAATTCCATTTTCCCGCTCAAAAAAAACTCTTCATTGTTGAAAATAAATCCAAATATTTATATTCAACAATCTATAAGTTATACCTTTTCCTATTCAACATTCCTACCATTTAGTTTAAGTGTAATCTTTCGCAAACTTAGTTGTTTATAATAAAAAATGAACATATTCTGTAAAAAGAATATGTTCATTTTTTATTATAGATTTCATTCCGGTTAATTATGAAAAATCACACTTAATTAACCGGAAAAAATATAAATACGACCGACTAATTTATCGTTCATATTCTTGTTGAACTAACGCTCTCGTTAATTGAATAAGAAAATTTAAAATTCTATTTACATAAAGTTTTTACTTGTTCATCAAGCTCAGTATTACTCTTGTAGAATTCGCCTTTTAATTTTAATAGTTTAAAGTCTCCAATTTCTTTATTTTTATGATAAGCCTTTACTGAGCATCCGTCGTCAAAGAGTAAAAGAACGGCACGGTCTTCTTGATTTTCGTCACGAAAAAACTTAATCTTCCTTACATTATTAACCCAATTATTTATATTCTCAAGGTCAGTTAATTCTTTAAAGTTTCCATTTTTACCGTATACGATTTTAGTTATATCTTTATCTGTATAGATTTCCTTGAAAGATATTCCGTCTTCTTTTTTTTGACAGGACATTAAACTTGCTACAATAACTAATAAACAAATGCACAAGAATAATCTTCTCACAAGATGCTCCTCCTCATTTACCTCTAAACACTACATATTATTTAATTCAATTTCCCCCTCATATAATCCTTTCCATATTGAACTATCCTGCCAGTTGCTTCAATGAAAAAAGCTGCTTATTAGCAGCTCTTGATCTTCGACTATCGCGCCAGTTTGTTGAATAAAGAATATTAATTTGGTATAAACTCTCCAATCTTATTTGACAATATAGATGTATCCCACGGATGCCAGAAATAAGTGCCCCCGTCAAATTGCATATCATACTGATAGGCTATTGGTTCGCCTGTATATAAAATAATTTCAAAATAAGTAGGATCACCTTTTGTTGTATCGGGTTGGAAATTCGGATTTTCTTTACTGTTTTTCAAGATTTTTAGGAAAGCATTCAATTTCTCTCTGTCTTTTATCTCTGTTATCATTTTCGCATTTGGTTCATAACCTTGATAGATTTCTATCGCATTCACTTTTTCAATTGGTACATTCTTAAAATGCCAATGATAGTCAGTTTTATCTCTTGCATAATAAACGCTATACCCGTTTATTGCACTTTTATCTTTTAATGCGATTAAATCAGAGTTTCCTTCGATCGTGTAAATTTCTGTTCCTTTTTCATGGAATGCAGCATCTCCATTTTTGATCTTGTACCCCGAATTCGTGACATTGTCTGCTACTTCAAACTGTACTTCTCCTAGTTTTTTACCAATGAATTGCTCATCAGCTAAAATGCCTGAATGGATTCCGTTATACTCTATTCCATCCCATTTCACGAAGTCAACCCAATCGATGATTGCTTGACCTCCTAATGGATTAGAGCGACAACCCACTAACAAGAATAGCAATAAGATAAACAATACTAAAAACTTATTTAATCGTCTCATCAGCTCCCCCTTACTCAATCAGTTCCATTTAGACTTCAGCTAGTACTTCTATTTAACATACTATTCAATTTCGTTTTTGAAATACCTTCCTGCACTAATCTAGTCCATTCTTTTTGAACTAACGCACGCGTTAGTTCAACAAGTTTTATTTTAACAACAACCATCTATCAAAAAAGTTATCTTCTTTAATTCCAAGTTCGTATTTTAAAAAACGTATAAATTCTTTTGTGTCCAATTCTTTATATTGATAAGTGGAATAATACTTCTTTAAAAAATTCTCCATTACTTTCCTTCCTCCGTAATGGTTAAAAATTTTCAATAATTCGTGCGAAGATTGTCCGTAAATATAACTACTATATTCATTTTGTGTATATTGATCAATTGGTAAATTCGATGGCTTTGGTTCTAATTTGACTGGAAGTTTATAATTCGGAATTTCATCTTTCCCAGCTAGAAACAAATTCGTTGTTAACGATGCAAGTCCTTCATCAATCCAAGCATCATAAAATGGATCATTACTGATAACACCATAAAACCATTGATGAGCAATTTCATGTACAGTCATAATTATTACATTGTTACTTCTACCATTTGAATCAACTGTAACAATTCCTGGGTATTCCATTCCAGCATCACTTGCTATAATATCGAGTTGCTTAAATGGATAAGGTCCTACGGTTGATTGAAAATATTTAAGTGATTTAGCAGCAGACTCCAATGCTTCTTGTTGAATACTTTCCTCAAAGTTAAAAAGTCTAACTTGAACATTATCCACTTTTTTTGTAATTACGCTTGGACGCTTTAAAATGCCAATAAATATTTCTTTCACGTCTTTCACTGAAAGCGTATTATTGTTCTTGCTCGGAAACTCATCGTTTTCACTTGTTGTTACAATAGTGTAATCCTTAGGAATTTCATACTTAATTTTAAAATTACTAAATGTTGTATGATAAGATTCTCCTTTAAATTGATAATTATTTTTATTCCAACCTTTTTCTTCAATATAGGTCGGTACCATTGGATACCACTGTGCTAAATAAAAATTTTCTCCTTGTTTCGTAAATCGAAATCCTTCTTCAGGTAAAGAAAATGAATAAGAAATTGATAATCTTATTTTTTTGTTTGTTTCTAGATTTTTCTTTAATGGGATTGTTAGTTTATCTTTAAAAAGCTTATAGGTAGAGGGACTATTATCTACATTAATACTGTTAATAAGTAGTTTAGAAGGATGCTCTAACCCAGGAGAATTTTCTTTTGTGAACATATTAGGCATGAAATATAATTCAAGTGAATTTATATTGTCCATTGAAGTATTTGTAATGTCTATGAAAGCTTGAACATTAAATGTCTCATCTTTATTCATTTTTAATGAAAGATCATAGGTAGTTTTTACACCAGGTAATTTTCCAACTGGTTCAAAATTTTCCTTAACTACTTCTACTGACTTTTTTGGATGTAACTTATTATACGTCTGCCATACCAAAATCAGTGTTATAACAAGCACTAATGAGGTTAAACTAATTTTTTTGTTCACATATGACTCCCTTCAGTTTTGAGTAAGTTATAACTTGATTAATAGGTTTATTAGATATATCTAAGAAGTAATCCTTCTTTCTTATACATTTAAACTGCCAAAAAGTAAAACAGAGCCGATCATCGGCTCCAAAGTGTTATGTAACTAAAGCAAGCGTTAATTGTATAAGTAAATTTTGTAAAGTTTTTATTTAACTACAAGCTCCCATTTTATAGACAACTACTGTTATTAGTTGATTCTTATGATTCAGCACTCCTACATAAACTTCATCGACTGAGCCTTTTTTTATCAAAAGCGACAAATTCCCTAGTTTATACCCTGTATCTACCATCCGTTCTGGAGAATATTCAACAACTTCTTCAGTTGAACGATAAGTTAGATGTTCATCGGTAAAATTAACGCCAATGAATCCAGGTAGATTCAACTTTTTTGCAATGTCGGACTTTCCGCAGAGTCCAAGATCCCTGGAAGTGACACCTGAATCAGTCGGTCCTTTCCAATTTTCAAGTATCGTCGTTTGATCTTCCTGACTAGAAGTCATTTTAGGATGTTCCTTACTGCATCCAATTAATACGAAAAGTAACCCGAATACCAAAAACAGTAGATTTCTTTTTACCAAGAGGGACCTCCAATATAAATTGATATATTCGTTTTGGATAGGTAATATTTGTTAGTCATTATATTCAATAGTAAGCGTTATAATCCTTTAGTTTTCTTCATGTAGATCTATTTAGCGTAATAAAAAAATCGACTAAACAGTCGACTCGTTGTTTAACTGATGCAGGCGGTAGCCAACCATGAATCAATAATTCACCACAATGAATGGAAGTTAGTTTTTAACTTTCTTCTATAGTAGTTGTATAAGCTGCTACCTATATCGTACTAAGTTCATTAAAACGGTTAAAACTTGATAATCAAACCCCGATTCTTTTATTTACTTCATTTCTAAATCGCTTATTGTTTGATTCCTTATCCTTTTACCAATCGCATTAATGAAAAGTTCAATATGGTAAAACACATTTGAAGCGTATGAGCCGTATAATAACATGAAAATCAACCAACGAATATTATCTAGAATGCTCAGATTGCTCAGATGCAAACTTAGTGTTTCATATAAAAATAATGGAAATGTCACAAACATCCCAGCAATTGAATACATTCCTACTTTTGCGAAATACGAAGTGAGTTTTGAACGATAGTGTTGTAGTTGATGACATTTATCTACTCCATAAGACAAAAGGATACCAACAACAAAGTAAATGACTCCTGAATAAATAATTGCTAACGAAAAAAGTTCAATAAAACCAAAATGATATGTATCTTCTGGTGTGTGTGGGTCATAAGAAAAACAGGCGTAAATAAATGAAAAACAAATCGTTGAAAGTAAAGCTATGAAGAGTTTTTTAAGCATTTTTTTGACCAATTAGTATCACCTCTAAATATTTTAAAGAACTGAAATGAAAGAAATTATAATTGCGGTAATATTATAATTAGTTTAAAACTTTGCTTTAAAGATTCAATGATTTAATAGACCTATTTTCAAAAATATATATACTATTTTATAATTAGCATTATTAAATTTAAATGTAATTTTAAGCAATGAAAAGACCACAAAATAGTGGTCTTGTTTTTCTTTATATAATTAACGCTCTCGTTAGTTGCATAAGGAAAAAGTTATTTCAACTTATCAGAATG
This sequence comes from Gottfriedia luciferensis, assembly GCF_002156865.1. Taxonomy (GTDB): domain Bacteria; phylum Bacillota; class Bacilli; order Bacillales; family Bacillaceae_G; genus Gottfriedia; species Gottfriedia luciferensis. The sequence goes on from NZ_NCTA01000004.1 coordinate 100,634, forward strand.
CCAGTGATCTGCTTCCAAAGAGTGCCTTTAAGGAGAAATTTGATAAAACGGTAATAAAAAAGGACAAATTGGGCAGGGATTTCAATTACAGTCGGAGAGTCTCCTATTTTGTTCAATAAAGAAATCAACAAAAGAAATTTAGATGCATCTGCAGTGATTAAAATATAATAAGATTACTATTTAAATCATAAAAAATGATATATCATATTCAATTAAAAATTAAAATAAACCGCAAGTAATTATTGCGGTCTTTCAGCTTGTTTTTATTTAGAATTAAATGCCTTTTTCTTATGCAATAATCAACATTTTTAAAATTTAATAAAAGTTATTCAATATTCTTTTAAATGGTTATTACTGAAAAAATAAACCCATGATTCATATTTTTCTTTAAGTATTGCTTCGTTAGTATTTCCAATTTCAACCATTCGCTCTGTCAGATTGCTAATTTGATTAGTCGGGTTTATTACCACCTTAGACGAATTACTAATTAGAACAGGACGATTTACATCTATTGAAGTCTTGGGTCTTCTAATTCTTCCCCATTTTATTTCTGAATTACTTCTTATTAATACCTCAGCAGTGTAAATTGCAATATCCATCGCAAGAATTTGTGTTCCAACACTTAATTCTTGCGTCTCTATTTCAATTATGTTTCGAAGTTGTTCAGGAATATTCAATTTCTCGATCATGATTTCTTCTTGTGTCTTTTCCTTAATTTCAATTTGGTCTAAGAACCAACGCCACAAGGGTATCAATGATAAGGGACTAAAATCTAGAAAATCAGTTGAATCATCGGTCGTATGTTTTATTGCTTTTTGTAATAAATCTAGACGTACAGGTATTTGACTCTCAAACCAATTTAAAAGTGCCTTCGATTCTTTAGCACTTAATTCCCTAAAAGATTTTATTTCAAATGGTGGTTCCATGATTGGATATTCCATAAATTATTTACCTCACTTATAATTTAACTATTTTATATTTAATATGATGAAACTCAAGGTACTCAAGCAAATTTTTTGAAGCTCCAACATTGATTATCTATTAAATTCTACTTAAAAGTCTATTTATCTTTTGATTAAAAATAACCTTCAAATTCAAAATAAAATTCTCATCATATTCATTCCTTATGCGACTAATCTGCCATTTTGTTCAATAAAAAGAGACCGACAAATCGTCGATCACGTTGTTCAACTCTTGCGGCAGTTAGTTCAATAAGAAGGTGTTATCCTTCTATGAAATTTGTATCGTCAAATCCAACTAATAAATATAATATTTTTTTTCCTTTTAATGCTATATCACATAGATGAACAAGATACTGAAACACCTCACTTACGTCATCTTTTGAAATATCAATCTCAGTTAAATTACACCTATCTATATATGCATCAATTGTTTCATTTATATTTTTAATTTCAAATGATTTTAAAACAGTATTAGCAAAATCCCTTAATTCTTCTACTTCTTCATTATAAAAGTAACGTATTTCTTCTAATTCAAATTGTGTGAGTACATCTATACTTATATTCAATTCAGATTGGCATTTGAGTAAAAAATTTAAAATAATATCGGGAATTGTTAAAGTTATTAGAGAGTTATTCTGATTAGTGCTTTTAACCAATCCAAATTGTAATACAGTGCCGAAATAATTCATTCTTTCACCTCTATATATAATATGTAACTATATTATAGAAGAAATTTTTCTTCAAATAACCTATTGAATGCAAAAAATAAGAGTCACAAATGTGACTCTTGATTATTTTTAACTAAAGCTTTCGTTAGTTGCTTAGATTTTCAAATAGATTATTCCTCATATTCCTTTGAAACTTTTTTACAGTATTCTTCTAATTCATCTAAAGTAACTAACTGAGTTTTAGGGAAATCCGCTGAATTTTCTTTCGAATATGTCAAATGGACTAATGCATATTTGTTTAATTCATTTATCCAATAAACAGCATCATCATTATCTTCTCTTCTAGCGACTGCTATAGCTTCTTTTCCGTATAGAATGTGTTTTGGTGATAGTTCTTTCGTTAATTCTTCATTTAGAAATTCTGACATTTTTTTTGGAATAAACCACCACGGATCGTTCATAAAACTTTTTAAATTCTCATGCATAAGATTTTCACTTCCTATAGTTCCGTTTACTTTAAATATAATTCAACGTTTAATTTTAGTGTTCCTTCTTCAACAATAATACGATGCACACAATAAAAAACGCCCAATTAGGTTGCTTTTATTCTTGAACTAATGCGCTCGTTAGTTGAACAGTGTTTTACTCCTTACGAAAATCATAAGTTTGATTTGGAACAATTAATTTATGACCATTTATTATCACGGTATCATTCTTTATCCATTTTATATTTGCTTTTTCTTCATGGTAATTCCAGTAAATGTTTTTAGGTTTAATGTCTTTCTTGTTAAAAATTAATTCTCCCCTAATAGCATAGTCTGTTGTTGCTCCCCCACTCGATACGTACGCTTTTATAGTATATTCTTGATTTGGCGACTTACTTTGTGAGATAAATTTACCTTTTGGAATATAACTTAAAGTAGGTGGTGCAAAGAAAGTCATATAAATATGGTATGAAATCCAAATTAGAACTGGTAATGAAACTATTATAAATCCAATCGTTATGTATCTATATTTCTTAGCCAAAACTTCTCCCCCAGGTGGATGTATTCTTAATTAATATACCATATAAACTTTCATTTCTTTTCAAACTAAATTGGTAAATTGCACAATAAAAAGGCTGCAAAACAGCCTTTCATGATCTTCAACTAACGCGCTCGTTAGTTCAATTACAAACATAAAATTATTGATTAATAACTACTTACAATTTGCATTCTTTTATCCATTTCCAAATTCGAAAACTACCGAAAATAGAAACTAATAGAAGAGCAAGCATTGCTATAACCCAAATCGAAAATCTATTTATTTCTTTTAATCCTTCAGCGTTTCGAATTATAAAAGTTGAAAAACAAATAAACATTAAATAACAAAATACATTTGGGATAATCCATCCAATTCTTAATTTTTTATTTTTCAATGATGGTCACTCCTCAATGAACATTTTATAAATAAACTACTATTAAGTGGATTTCAATTGAAAACTTCAGTGATTTTATTTAATTATTTATTCGATTTATGAGTCGAAAAATCCTTTCCTTATGCAACTAACCTGCTATATGTTTCTCTAAATTGATATTCCTTTAAACCTTATGATAGACCCAGTTTGCTCAAGCAGTTGGCTAAAAATTCTCCCGTTTTTTATGCAGGATTTTATCAAAAATAAGAGAATAGATATGAAGTAGATATCTCTTTATCCCATAAATATAGTTGTATAAAAGTCTGTATACCCCAAGAAAAAATAAAAGCCAAACCCTTTAGTTATAAGGAGTTGGCTTTTTGTTTTACTTCCGTTAAGAACCAATATTTTAACTAGAAATCAATCTTTTAAGCTAGTCTTTTTTCCATTTCTTCAAATTGATCTTCTATTTTCTGACTTTGATTTGAAGTTAGCAAACTAACAATGATAACGGCTACTAAGCTAAAAAAGAATCCTGGTACCATTTCGTATAAATTAATCGTTTGTTTAATAACATCAACACTTATCCAAACAATTACCGTGAAAGCTCCTACAATCATACCCGCAAGTGCTCCCCAACGAGTCATTCGTTTCCAAAATAAACTTAATAAAATTGCTGGACCAAATGCAGCTCCAAAGCCTGCCCAAGCATTACCTACAAGATTTAGAATCGTGTCACTTGGTTTTAATGACAATAGAAGTGATACAATTGCAACGATTAAAACAGCTAAACGTCCTACACGTACAAGCTCTTTCTCCGTAGCATCTTTTTTACCAAAAATACGATATAAATCCTCAGTTAATGCACTTGATGTTACTAAAAGTTGTGAAGAAATCGTGCTCATAATAGCTGCCAAAATGGCTGATAACAAGAAGCCTGTAATTAAAGGATGAAATAACGTATTCGCGAAAAAAATAAAGATTGTTTCAGGATCTTTTAACGTCAAATTATTAACAGATATATAAGCGATTCCTACAAGTCCTGTTAGTGTCGCACCTACGATTGTGAAAAGCATCCAACTCATCCCGATTCGACGAGCTGGTTTTAATTCCTTTACAGTTGATATTGCCATAAATCGTACAATAATATGAGGTTGTCCAAAATACCCTAATCCCCAAGCAAGTAATGAAACAATTCCTATGAATGAAGTTCCAGTGAAGATATTTAATAACTTAGGATCAATATGTTGAATCTCATCAAACACAGGCTTTACACCACCTATATTTGTAAACGCCACTAAAGGAACCATAATAAGTGCAATAAACATAATTAAACCTTGAACAAAATCTGTTAAACTAACAGCCAAGAAGCCACCGAATAATGTATAAGCAATTACAACTCCTGCCGTTACAAATAGCCCAATTTTATAGTCAATTCCGAATGCAGATTCAAATAATGTACCTCCAGATACAAGACCAGCTGAGCAATACAATGTAAAGAAAATAATAATAACAATTGCTGAAGCGATTCTTAATATTCTACTTGTATCTTGGAATCTCTTTTCAAAGTAGTTTGGGATAGTAATCGAATTGTCTGCAACCTCTGTAAAAATTCGTAATCTGGGAGCTAATAGTAAATAATTTAAATATGCACCAATTGTTAAACCAATGGCGATCCATACAGAAGAAATTCCAGTCGCATACATTGCTCCAGGTAATCCCATCAACATCCAGCCACTCATATCAGCTGCACCAGCTGAAAGTGCAGTAACTGCTGGTCCAAGACCACGGTCTCCGAGCATATACTCAGATAAACTATTAGTAGACTTTTTATAAGCGTATGCACCAATAGCTAACATAAAAATAAAATAAATAGAAATCGATATAAGTACTTGCTTATCCATTGACATTCCTCCGTTTTACGATGAAGTAGAAAAAACTATTAATTGATAACATTTTCTTCAAGAAAATATATGCCAAATCGTGTAGAAAAAACTCTCCACTATTACATAAAATTATTTTATTATAATAACCTGAAAATTACAATTATTATAAAAAAGTAAAACTATTTATAAAATTCAATTTTTTTACCGTGTATTAAAAGAACTGATTTACATTTCATCGTCAAAAATAAAGAAAATGATTTAATAACGATCTAAATGAAAACCAAAATAAAAAATGAAATAAATTGTTTCGTCTCTCCGTACACTGGAACAAAAGATACTTGGTACAGTAAATGGACAGATTCACATTTTATCATCAAAAGATATTTTTTATTTCGAATCTGTTGATAAGAAGAATTTTATTTATACAGATAAAGAGGTATTTGAAACAGCATTACGATTGTACGAGGTGGAGGAAATACAAGGCGATAGTGAATTAAAAATAGCCTATCACAATGAACAATTTTGCACATTGATGACAGGCTCTTCCAAGTTTAATCTACAATATTTTTATTAATTGAAAAAAATTTTTTTCTATTAACCAGTTAATATATCTTCATTAGGATATTTAATTCTTGAATTCACAGGTTTCGCTAATGACAGCGCAAGTGTTAGGGGACCAATTTTCCCTAAAAACATAATAAAAACAATTATTATTTTACCAATGACTGATAAACTAGCTGTAATTCCCATCGATAAGCCAACTGTACCAAATGCAGAAATTACCTCAAACAATATTTTAATAAAATCTGCCTTTTCCGTTATGCTTAGTATAAATACAGCTATACTGATAAAGATCAGTGCAATTGTGGAAATTGCTAATGAACGGAAGATAAAATTTTCACTTATTGAACGATTTGCAATTTCAATCTCTCGTCTTCCTTTTAAAAATGAAATGACACCTAAGATGATTACCATAAAGGTAGTTAACTTTATTCCCCCACCAGTTGAACCACTTCCAGCTCCAACAAACATTAGAATAATCATTAAGAAAATCGTAGAATGATCAAGTTGACTAATATCTAATGAATTAAAACCTGCTGTTCTTGGACTTGTTGCTTGGAAATATGAAGCCCATAACTTGTCCGACAGAGAATGAAGCCCCCCAAGTGTATTTGGATTATTGTACTCTAACGTAAAAATAAAGAACATGGCAATAAAATTTAGAATTAATGTCCCAACAATCATAATTTTAGAATGTAAACTTAACTTTTTAAAGCTTTTCTTTTGCCATATATCAGCTAACACCGTAAATCCAATTCCACCTATAATAAATAATAAAGAAATGACGATATTTACAAGTGGGTCTCCTACATACCTCATTAAACTATCAGACCATAACGAAAAACCCGCGTTATTATAAGCAGAAATAGCATGGAAAAAACTTAGATAGATTCCTTTCCAAAAACCAAATTCAGGAACCCATCTAATTGATAAAAATATCATCGCAATTAACTCGACAAGAAATGATATGATAAACAAGTTCTTAACTAATTTTATTACTCCACCAATTGAGTTTTGATTTAGTGCTTGTTGTACAAGTATTCGTTCTTTAAACCCAATTTTTTTCCTAACATAATAAAAACCAATATCGCAAAAGACATGATTCCTAATCCACCAAATTGAATTAGGAAAGTTATCACTAGTTCTCCAAAAAGAGTAAACGTTTTTTCTGTATCCACAACTCCTAATCCAGTAACTGTGCTTGCCGAGGTAGCTGTAAAAAGAGCATCGATCCAACTAATTGACGTAGTAGTTGCGAAAGGTAACTTGAGTAATATAGTTCCTAAAGTAACAAAGCAACCAAACACTAATATTAGTAATTGGTAAGGCGAAATAGCCTTTTTTTTCATTTTTATACGCCTTCTTCCTCAAACCTTTTAATATCATCATTGTGCCCAATGACTATTAATATATCGTCTTTATGAATTTTATAATCTCTTAATGAGGAAACAATCATTTCGTCGTTTCGCTGTAATCCGACTATATTACATCCGTACTTAGCTCGGACATCTAATTCGACTAGTGTTTTATTATGTATTTTTTCCGTTGCACGAATCTCTACAATGCTATGGTTTTGGGATAACTCAAAATAATCAACCATCTTGTCGGTGACTATATGACGTGCAATTCGTTTCGCCATATCCCTCTCGGGGTGAATCACACGATCTACACCGATTTTTTCTAAAACTCTTTGGTGGTAATCATTTTGTGCTTTCGCCCAAACTTGTGGAATACCTAATTCTTTTAATAAGAGTGATGTTAGTATACTGCCTTCTACGTTGTTTCCAAACGAAACAAAAACATGATCAAAATTACGTATGCCTAATGTTTTTAAAGTTATTTCGTCAATCCCATTAGCTTGTACAACATGGGTAGCATACTCTGAATACTCATTAACCTTTTCTAAATCTAAATCAACAGCCAACACATCGACACCTAATTCTGAAAAAGCTTTAACTAAGCTTCCTCCAAATCTTCCTAAACCAAATACTGCAAATTGTTTTTTCAACGTTGATTTCTCCTTTCATTGAAAGATGACCATTCTAAATAATAAGAATGATCATCTTATTAATCCTTCTCAAACAAATTCTTCTTAACCACAATAAAGTTTATTTACATTAGAAATTTTACATATATATATAAGTTAGATAATAGAAGCGAAAATAACATAATTGGAAGTCCTATCTTCAAGAAGTCCCAATAACCAAATTTGTGCCCTTCTCTTGATGCAATTCCAGCAGCTACTACATTGGCAGAAGCACCTATTAATGTTCCATTCCCTCCAAGACAAGCTCCTAGTGCAAGTGACCACCATAACACTTCAATTTGCGGAGCATCTGGTGCAAGACCCATTCCTACTGATAAGTCTTGTATTAAAGGTATCATAGTTGCAACAAAAGGTATGTTATCGATTGTAGCCGAAGCTATTCCTGATACCCACAATATTAAAGGTGCAGCTACTTGAATATTTCCATTTGTTAATTCTAAGACTTTTTTTGCTAAAGAACCAATTAAACCAATATCTACTAATCCACCTACAAGTACAAATAGACCAGCAAAGAAAAAAATAGTCACCCATTCTATATTTGCAAAAACATCCTCTAAATCATGTTCCTTCACACCAATAATCATTAGTATTGTTGCACCTAACATTGCTACAAGTGCTGCATCTAAATGTAAAATAGAGTGAAGTATAAACCCCAATAAAGTAATTCCTAGTACAACCAGTGATTTTATTAATAAAGATTTATCTTTTATATAGTCTGTTTCATTAATTGACATCAATGTTTTAATTTGGTCTGATGTGGTTACCAACTTTTTTCGGTAAATAAAATAAATAATGATTGTTGTTGCCAGGATAATAATACAAATAATAGGCGCTAAATTTATCAAAAAAGAATTAAACGATAAATGTTTATTGGCTGAACCAATCATAATATTAGGTGGATCACCAATTAAGGTAGCTGTCCCACCAATATTTGAATAAATAACCTCAAGAATTAAAAATGGTCTTGGATCAATCTTTAAAATTTTTGTTATGGATATTGTAATTGGAACAATTAATAATATCGTAGTTACATTATCAAGAAATGCTGAACAGATTGCTGTTAGTAACGACAATGAAATTAGTATAAGTATGGGTTTTCCTTTTGAGATTTTAGCTGTCTTAATTGCTATGTATTCAAATAACCCAGATTTACTTGTAATATATACAATAATCATCATTCCAATTAAAAGTGTAATAGTTTCCCATTCAATATGAGTTGTTAATGCAAAATGTAAATCAACTACCCCAATTCCAACCATTAGTCCTGCACCTAATAATGCAACTAAAGCTCTATTGAGCTTTTCACTTATAATAAAAGCATAAGCAATTAAGAAAATTATTATAGTTGCATAATACCTCCAATTATAGGCATGTTCAAAATGTTCCATTTCTTTCCCCCCGAAACTTAAGTAAATATTTTTCTTTATTCAACCCTTTACAACTGATTACCAAAATTTAAAATTAATAGATTGGACAAATTTGATAATGTCTACTAATCTTTGATGCAAAAGGATGTATGTTATTTTATCTCTTCAGGATTTAACTGTATTCCATTTTCTAAATTTATTAAATTAATTATTCTTTTAAGATCATAATCAAACTCACAAATAGCAATGTGTTTAATCCATATGTCTTTATTTGTTTTTTGAAAGCATGTTATCAAACAAGGGAAGTTTTTATTTGATTTAATTAGATACCAGCCAGTTTTTTTTCTTCTCCAATATGCTTGATTCACCACTTTATTAGATAACTTAATGCGTTTCTGCCAAAGTTCTAACTCTTGTTTTTCACGGATAGTAAAATAGACTTCATTGATCTGTTCATTTTGTTTTATAAGTTTTTTCCCATGCCCTGTTTCTATAATGTTCATTAACTCTTCTTTACTTTCTGCAAACCAATACCCGATAATATAGCGATATCCATTTTGAAATTTCCACACTGCCCCAAAAAATCGATACGTCATTGTATCTATATCAAGTTGGTGGTTAGATATTCCCAAAAATGTTGGACTTGAATTAAGTTTTAAAAAAAATTTCAGTACGAGATTTCTTAAAAATTTAATCATTTCAGTACCTCATTCCAATTAATATCAATTTTCGTCTATAGACAAAAAAAGCCTGTCATCAAGGCATAATATCCCCTTGTTTTGACAGACTCCACCTAAAAAAATATGTATTTCTTGTAGTATATCATCTTATACTTATAAAGATGATTATATTATGAATATTGATAATAATAAAGATGTTTGAATAAACTCTATAAGGTTACCATATTTGAAGACAAATTAAAAAGAGGTGCTATATGGAAATTATATACTTAGTCTTTGGAAAAGGTTTTAAAAAAGAAGATATCATCTATGTTGGCACAGAAAAAGATAAAGCAATGAATTATTATTTTGCCTGTCATGACGTAGATTTAGATAACCAAGCTGATATTTCATTAGGCATCAATTATACTGATAGTTGGATACAAACTTGGAAAAACGGCGATTTAGTAGAAAAAGAGTGGCGACCTGACATCAATGGATTGGACTAATAACAAAATAAAAAACAAGCAAAATTGCTTGTTTTTTATTTTCAGCACATAGGATTGCATCTAATATTTTCTTTCAACTCTACTCTCAAATCACCAATCAACTTCAGATAATATGTATTACATGATAATCAAGCTCTAGTATTACATGTATAACTATGAACTATATTTATTTAACAATTGATAACATCTTGTAAGATACATAAGTTACATAAAGATAGCAATTCTCCATTACGCTCTATATTGTTCTTTATTTTTTAAATACACTATTATTTTTGGGATACTCAAACCTTGAATCAACAATGAGAACACTACATTTGCATATACAATTAACAAAATATTTTCTCGATACGGAAAATCAACGGGTAAAGTTAGCGCCAGCGCAATTGACAATGCACCTTTTAATCCCCCCCAATTAATCAGGAACTTTTCGTTATTTGTAAAAGTTTTAATCTTTAAAAGACTAATATTCACAGCAATTGTTCTTGCTATTAATACAATAATTATCGTTAATAAAGAAACTTTCCAATTATCAAGAACATCTAATCGATAAACTACTAAACCAATCAGAAGAAATAAAATCGTATTTCCTACAAATGAAACGATGTCCCAAAAACTTGATATGTAATCCTCTGTTACTTTGCTCATTCCGATTTTCTTTCCATAATTCCCAAATACTATGCCTCCAACTACAACTGCGATTACACCACTTCCATGAAAATGCTCTGAAATTATATAACTTCCATAAAAAAGTAAGAAGGACACCAATGTTTCTAAGGGATAATTGTCTACGAAACTAATCATGTAAGAAGCTAAGAAGCCTAAGCTTAACCCTATAACTGCTCCAATTAGGACAACCTTAAAAAATAATAATATACCTGCTCCAATACCTGATAAGCCCATATTGATATAACTTAATAGGAATACAGTAGATATTTTAAAAAATACTACTGCTATACCATCGTTAAATAAGCTTTCGCCTTCTAAACTAGCCGCAATACTTTTTTTTACATTGTAAATTTTAAACATCCCCATAACTGAAATTGGATCAGTTGCACACATTAGTGAAGCAATCGTAAAGGATACTACTACTGGTAACCTGCAAATATAGATTAATCCAATTGCAACAAGTACAAATGTTAAAAAAGTACATAAAAGAGCTAAACTTAATATTTCATTTTTAAATTTTTTAATTTCTTTATATTCAAACTTCATTGAAGCCTCTCCGAGAAGCGATGGCAAAAAAAGACTAAGAACGATTAATGAAAAAGTCTCACTATTTGTAAATAGATCGGCAATTTTATCTAAAAAGTCAATATTTATAAAACCGATAATTAAACCAAAAATTACAAGTAAAATAGTATATGGTTTATTATATTTATTTGCAATCAACCAAGATAAAACACCAAATAAAAGTAATATTAAAAATTCTCCTATTATCCTATTTGAAACTTCTAACAATTCATGTTCCATTAACTCTCTCCTCAGTTGAAGTTTGACACTCAAAAATAAATAAATCTGAAACCAAATGTATTTATTCACCTTTACTTTGTTCTTTAACAGGATTCGGATTTCCTCCTGGAGGCAGAACTAAAATAGTATCTCGTTGGCTTTTAAAACGAAATGGTGCAAAAGGAGCAAAGTATGGTTCACTAAACGTTCGAAGACTACATAAATGAATCAAAGTACACACGCCCACTATAAAAACTCCTAACAAACCTATATATGCTCCAGCCAATAATATTGCATATCGAAAAATTCTTGCTACAATCCCCATATTGTAATACGGTATAGCAAAACTAGATATTGCAGTAATCGCAACAATTATGATCATAGAGTTTGATATAAATCCAGCTTGAACGGCTGCTTGTCCTAATATTAAAGCGCCAACTATTGAGAGTGTCTGTCCAATTAATCGTGGCATTCGAACACCAGCTTCCCGTAATAACTCAAATACTATTTCCATTATTATAGCTTCTACAATTAGTGGTAAAGGTACGCCTTCACGCTGAGCAGCAAAAGTTACTAATAACACTGTTGGAATAATCCCTTGATGAAATGAATTAACCGCCACAAAAACACCAGGGACAAACATAGTTAATAAGAAGCAAAGATAGCGAAGCATTCTTATAAAAGTCGATACATAAGTACTTTGATAATAATCTTCTGGAGATTGAAAAAATTGGTTAAATGTTGCTGGTATAATCATTACAAATGGACTTCCAGCAATTAAAATAATTATTCGACCTTCTAATAAATTACCAACTGCAGCATCAGGTCGTTCCGTAAATATTGAGGTTGGGAAAAAAGTTTTTTGATCATTATGTATATACTTCTCTATATAACTGGAATCAATAATGGCATCGACATTTATAGAAGTGATTCTTTTTTTCACTTCTTTTAAAAGTTCCTGATCGACAATACCTTGGATATACATAATTTCCACATCAGTTCTCGTAACTTCTCCTACTTTAAATGTTTCTAATCGTAATGCCGCATGTTGAATACGATTACGAATTAGAGACGTATTTGTTCTTAAACTTTCGATAAAACTATCTTTTGGCCCCCGTATAATTGTTTGTGTCGAAGGCTCAGTTATATCTCTCGATTGAACCATTTTTGTACAAGCAACTAAAAAATTACAGTCTTGATTCAATAATATAATTGTATCTCCAAGAAGAAGCGCTGTTAAAAGATTGGTATAACTTGATAATGATTTCAAACTTGATACAGCAATTATACCTTTTAATCCATTTTCCAAATCCACTAACGAAATTTTAGTATTTGTACGAATGCTATTAAAATTTAGGCAAACAATTTTCTCAATAATACCCTCATTTACAACTTCTTCATTTGATATTCCATCAATACGAATAATTGCATAAGAATGATCTATATTTCTTCCAATAGTTCCCTGTCTAATGATGAGATCAGAACTATCTCCTAAATCTGATTTAATTCTATTAATATTTTCATTTATATCTTTACTTAAAGTCCGAGTCAGGTCACCTTGAAATGGAATCTGGTTATTTCTTACTGAACTATTTACTTTTTTATAGTTAAGCATTATATTCACCTTTCCTCCATCTTGGATTTAAAGATACTTTTTCCAAAATCTAGAAAGGTTATGTAAAAGCTAAAAAAAGAGCTTTTACATAACCTTTCTAGACTATCGGACAAGATGATTAAAGGCAATTCTTACTTTCCTTGCAAAATCTAAAGGGTTTTCAACTGACATAAAATGAGCATACATAATATTTGGTTTAATAAACAGCCAGTGATTATGTAACGCACTAACTAATATCCCTTGGTCCTGTAATGATTTGGTAAATGGATAAACTTCTTCTTCTGTTAAAGCAAATTCTCCAAGATTGAGGGAATATCCTTTTTCATCAATACTTTGAAAAGAGATTGATGCACCTGTTGTATGATCAGATTTTGAAGATCTCCCTAATATTGATACATTAAGATTTCTATGAAATGTAACAGAACAAACTCCATTTTCAAGATGATGTTTGCCACCAGCAATTTCGCCAAATTTATTACATAACTCGTTTATATTCATCATCTTTAGCCTCCTTCTAGGAATCAAATGATTTAAAATTGACCAGTTAATATAGAATCTAGATTTAATTAAAATAAATTTATTTCTTCAATAATTTATATTAAATTCTGATTCGAAAAGAACTACAAGTCATGTAATTTTATAATATATCTATCTCAAGTGCGCTTTAATAACCTAGATAAAACAAACCCAATAATTATATGAATTAACTTGTTTATCCACCAATTAACTAAAAAAAGCCTATCACAATGGAAATAACAAAACCATCAGTGAAAGGCTCTTTCTACTTTTTATACATCAAAATTAATTGTTCCTTTAAACTACCATTATTTTAAATAGTTAGGATTCTTTTGAGTTTTCTTTTTAATTTCATTAAATATCGTTGACGAATTCTCATTATCATTCATGTTCATTTTAAATCCAAAAGACTCCATCATTTTACTAAATTCTCCAATGGTTAAAGGCTTTACATCATTCTTTAATTCATAACCTAGTAAACCATTTGGTTCGATAGTTGCAATTTTTATATCTTCAATTCTTGAAATTCCTTCGTTTCGAATGCGCATTTCAAGTTGATCGACAGTTAAACGTAACTTTTTTAAATTTTTTATGTTTAACACACCGTTATCAATTACGATAATAGATTTTCCAGTAATGAATTTCTCAATAGCATTTGATTTTAATTGTAAAAACTCTAAAATAATTACAGTGAATACAAAAATAGCAGCAGCTGAAATAGTCTTAACCATATCCTTACCTACAATTGGAGCTACAATGATTGTTCCAATTGAAATCATCACAATTGTTTGTGCTAGGGTCATTTGCGAAATTGATTTTCTCCCTGATATTCTTAGTAATAAGATACCTGCCAAAATTAAAATTAGTGAATGAAAAATAAAAGTCATGTAAAATTTCCTTTCGAAAAATATAGTTTAGAATTTAAAGTTTAAAAGTGGTTTCATACTGAAATGAAGTGAATATTTCACAAACTTTAATACTTTTAACACATTTTTACCAATTCTTTACGATTTAATGTAATCCTATAGCATTTAATTTTCCTTGTTTGATTTACTATTGGTTTTGTTTTCAATAAACTTACCTTCTTCTTTACAAACATTAAAAATGGATAAGTATAAATAACTTGTTTAATTCATAGAAATTTAAAAAAGTGGAGGTAAACATGAAACATAAAATCATAAAAATTTTACTAGGAAGTATACTAATTGGAATTGGAATTAATGCTTTTATTGTTCCTCTCCACCTTTTAAATGGTGGGATTATAGGAATAAGCCTTATATTAAATTACATTTTGGGGGTAAAATTAGGGGTTATAGTTTTTTGTTTAAATATTCCTATCTATTTATTTACTCTTATCAAAAACCGCATTTACTTCTTTAACAGTTTGATTGGATTAGTTTTCACATCAGTAATGATAGATATATTTATTCCGCTTGAAAACGCAGTTCATCTACCTATCATTTTAAGTGCATTTCTAGGCGGGCTGATAATTGGTTCTGGTATTGGTCTAATGTTACAAGAAGATACCTGTCCAGGAGGAATTGATCTTATTGCATTCTTTTTCTCAAAAACATTTTCCCTAAATTTTGGAATTGTTATCTTAGTTATTGATACTGCAATTATTACTTGTGGAATATATTTCTTAAACGATATTAGAATTCTTTATTCTATCCTTACTGTTATTGGAGTTTCCATTACAACAAGTATTTTGACTACAATTAAATCGATTACTATTTCGTGTTAAAAGCGATATACGATAATAGATATGTTGAAACTAAATGTTGAAGTGAAAGTTTGTTAATGACTTAATACCTCCAATTGACTAGGCTTGTAATTACAGAAGCCCTTTCAACATTAGGTATTATTCTTTTAAACGATCATCTTGCATACAAACGTATAGAAAACCATTACGTTTAAAACTTATTTGTGAATTTCTTCACTTAAACTATCCTGCCATTTAGTTTAAGTATAATTTTTCACAATCTTTTGTGCAGCATGACCTACTGGTTAATTGAAACTATTAACTAATATAAAAATAGCTATAATAAATAAAAGTGAAAAAGCTTTAATCCATTAACGCATATAAAATTTTTTCTTATTAACTTATTGATTTGTTTAAATTTAAAAACAAAAAAATAAAAAACCACATAAAGTGGTTTTTTAATCGCGCATTGCCCCTGCTTCTCGTGAAGTCATTGCTCCTTCGCCTTGACTAACATCTCTTTGAATTTCTTGCTTTACTTTCTGTGGATCGGTTCCTGTAGTTTTTTGGTTCATATTAGCGCCTAAGTTTTCATTACCTTGTTGATTTTGTGGCATAAAAGCCCTCCTCAATTTATAGTTTATCAAACATATTTTTTACAAATTCACTCGATTTATCCTGAAAAGTACAATCTGAATTATTGATTCTTTTCCAATAAAAAAAAGCCGTATAAACGACTCTGTATTTTCTGCAACTCTCACTAGCTTTGGTGCTATTTAGGTAAAGTTGCCAACATCGGATAAAATTCTACTGTCATGATTCCTGCAATAACGGCGGGATCTTCTAAGATAAGTTTTGGAACTTGATCCTCATCTTCAACCTCGATGATTGCGATTCCTTGTGGGTCTTTAGGATTTAGAACTGGTCCAAAAACTAATGCAATTCCCTGATTTTGCTTGTCCGTCCAATAGGAAATATGTTGTAGCATTATGTTCCTTTCCTCATGGGTCATGTCCTGATGAAAAGTTACTCTTGGCGGAGTAGACTTTAAAATGAAGTGGATTTTTCCGGTTTGATTGCTAGTAGTATAGTTCGACAATTTAAATACCTCCAAAATCTATATTTATATTTCTTATCTCATACTTCCCTTTCAATCCCAATCAGTATAAACTTCTAAACATTTTTTATAATGCGAATATAGTTATTTAAATAGTTTGCATAATAACGCATTTTTCCATGCCTCCAAATTATAAAGTCCTTATTTTCTGGATTGGATAAATTTTTGAAAGAATAACATTTCGCTTTTTCTTGTGTCAAATATTTTTCAAATGCATTATTGTCTACTTGATCTTCGATGATTGGAGAAGTAATTGCTATTTTTATATGCCCCTTAAAAAACATATTAGTTCTCATTGCTAATTTCGGAGTAGAATGAAATCCAAAATCTAAAAGAAACGGAGTAATTAAGATTATCGTCCAAATACCTAATTTTTTCTTCAATGAAATACTCCTTATCAACTTACATATTTCTGAAATCATAGTTTTCATTATTAATATTTATTTGTTCATCGTTAACGAAGATTTCTTTATTATTGACCCAGTGAATATTAAAATCTTCTCCAGGTAACCACAAAATGAATTTATCTTTTTCTTTATTATCATTTGAGTGCAATTGACCAATATAACTATAATCAGACTTGAATAGTACTCCTCCAGTTAAATAAATTGATAATACATGCTTTTTATCTGGAGATTCAAGTTTCTTTATTAAGTCAAGTTTTTTAACATTTACATCTTCTAAGGCTTTAATCGAGTTGTTTTTATGTGTATGAACAAAGTAAAAAGAACCGATAAAAATCGTTATTATTAGTAAAGAATATATAAATACCTTTATTTTCATTATTAAATTTCTCCTTTTAAAATTGGCTCTGTTAAAAAAAATGTTGCTTTCCGTTCCAGGATGCTCGCTTTCCATGGGACGTAAGCTGAGCCTCCTCGGCAAGCCTGCGGGGTCTCACCCTTCCCACTACTCCCATAGGAGTCGAGCACCTTCCACTCCAATCATTGTCTGCAAATATTCTATACTTTAAATTCAATATAAACTTTTACGAAAATGTCTTTTTGTATAAAATCAACAATTAACAATAACAAAGCCTAAAAATTAAATCTTAGAAGATATATTTCAACAAAAAGGTAAATTTTTCCTTTTAATTATCCTGCCAGTTCAAAAAAATAAAAAAAGATCTTATCATATATCATTTTGTTCAAGCTAATTCTTCATTACTTTTAATAAAAACTCTCTAGGAATTATAAAAAAAAAGAACTGTTTTTAAACAGTCCTTTTCAATCTTCACTTAACCCTATTTTATTGATGGTGACAGTTTTTTGATCCAAGCTACTGATTTTAAACTTTTCTTAATTTCTCCAGACGACCCCTCTTCTTTCATATTCCATCCGATTTTCAACTGCTGCTGCAATGTTTGCGCCCGCAAAACGTTCAATGATCCATAAAGCAAGATCAATTCCTGACGTAACCCCTCTCGATGTAATAACATCCCATAATCAACAATCCGATGATTTAGTACTTCTACCCCGAAACTCTGTAAATCATCTTTCGCTAAATGGTGCATGCATGCTTTTTTATGTTTCATAATACCTGAAACTGCCATTAGCATTCCACCTGTACAAATACCTGCAATGATTGTTCCTTTTTCATGCAATTCATAAATTAATTTAGGTAACTTTCCTAATTCAGCTTCCCTTTTTAGACCTAAATCTGCCTTATGATTCCAACCTCCGCCCGGCACGATAAGTAAGTCTGGCTTATTATCTAATTTTAATACGTCTTCCACCTGTACCTTCGTTCCAAAGGAAGCTAAAACTTCACTTTTTTCCTCCAATGAAACTAGCTGAACATGAAAATCTGCTCCGCATTCATTTGCTCTATTTAAAACCTCATAAGGTGAAAATGCCACTAACTCCCCAAATCCGTCAAAAAGAACGATTTGTATTTTCAATAGACTACTCCTCTTTTCTTTTAATTTTCAGCACCAACAAATTTTTCAATTTACAGTTTTATTCTCTTTTTATAAAATAATCCATTCTTCCACCAAATTGAGTTAATAAAAAAGACTTCATTCAAGCTACTTAGGTGTCTAATTCGCGAATCTTAATAAACAGGTTAATATGAACATTTTCAAATTAAAAATTCATTGACTGGTTCGAAAAATATTCATTTTCATATTCTAAAGTATATCTTTTGGAGGTGTTTAAATGTCTAAAGATTTGTGTAAAGAATTAGCGAGGATTCTTAAAGGTGAAGCCGAGCAAAAAAATAATATGTGTATGGTAACAAGAGCAAGAACTGATCTAAAACCAACAATTCTTGGTCAAACTACTCAATCAGAGATGGTAATTTCATTTGAATATAGTTTTGAGCCCATTCCAAATAAAAGTGAAACGTTGAATCTAGCTGAATTTGTTTTTTTGCAAGAAGAAGTGAATCCTTTTTTAAAAGCCATAAGTAGGAATGATCAAATCAAAGTATCTGCAATACACAATCATTGGTTGTTTGATGAACCACGGCTCATTTATATGCACCTGGAATCAATTCAAAGTCCAATTAGATTTGCAAAAGAGATCGCAGATGCTTTAAAAAAAGCAGGTATAAAATAAAACTGTTTATTCCCTTTCTATCCATAATTAGGAGGGATGATCGTCCCCTCCTTATTCTTTTCTAAATACTAATCATACAAATTTGCCCAACTTACTCATTGTTTCATAGGTAGAAAATATCCATTAACTAATTTTTTGGCTATCTTTTTCCTCATTTTCTATTTTTAATTAGATAGGACAAGCCGTCTGTTCATAAGATATAAAGCTACGTATTTTTTTACATTGTTGGAGGGAAAAATTTGTTTAGACGGAGTTTTCTATTTTTCTTAATTCTGATTTTGTTTTTAAGCATTAATTTCATTCAATCTTTTGCAGAATCAAAACGGGTTTCACAGTTTATCATTATTAATAAATCGATTAATAGATTAGCTTTTTATGAGAATGGTAAATTGGTAAGAGTGTTTAAGGTTGCTACTGGAAAGAGTCAGGATTTAACCCCTGAAGGGAAATTTAAAATCGTCACAAAAATTGTCAATCGTCCTTATTATAAAAATAATATTCCAGGTGGTGATCCACGTAATCCTCTAGGAAATAGGTGGTTAGGTTTAAACGCAAGAGGGACATGGGGTACAACCTATGCAATACATGGAAATAACAATCCAAGTTCAATTGGGACTTATGCTAGTCATGGTTGTGTACGAATGTATGACGAAGAAGTTGAATGGTTATTTGATCATGTAATGAAAAATACAACCGTATTAATTATATCTTCTAAACAATCATTTCAAAATATAGCAGTTGCAAATCATTTATTTGATGAAGATTCTGGAATTGTTGTTGTTTCAAAACCATCAGATATCTCAACAAGCTTACAACTTGGAAGCGTTGGAACCGAGGTTGAATGGTTACAAGATACTTTAACAAAATTAGGCTATTCTACTAACGGAGTCGATGGTTATTTTGCAGAAGGTACTGACCAAGCAGTTCGAGCATTTCAACAGGATAATAACTTAGATGTTGACGGTGTAGTTGCTCAAGGTACAATAAAATTATTAATCAGTAAACTCCAGGAGAAACACCGGGAAACGGTATCTGCTTACTTCTATACTTTTACATTAAAAAAAATAAAAGTTAATGGTGAAACTAGATCCGATAGTCAATTAAATGGTGTACAAAAACTAAACTATTAAAATATAATGTTTTATTTTTTTATAAGCTCTTAACTAAAAAAAGTAAAAAGCTGTTGAAGTACATTCAACAGCTTTTTTCATTTCTTATTTAGTTAAGTAGAAATACAATAATTTCATCGTATTTTCCATTGCGCTATAATGTGTTCTTTCCATACCATGAGAAGCATGTACACCCGGCCCAATTAAGGCACCACGAATATCTTGTCCCCCACGTAATGCTGCTACTGTATCAGAACCATACATTGGATAGATATCAACTGCAAAGCTAAGGTCGTTTTCTTTCGCTAAATTAACTAAATCAGTCGTCATATTATAATCATATGGTCCTCCAGAATCTTTTGCACAAATTGAAACATCATATTCTGTACAGCTTAAGTCATCACCAATACATCCCATGTCGACTGAGATTAATTCTGTTATATCAGTTGGGATATATGATGAACCATGTCCAACTTCTTCATATGTTGAAATAAATAATTTTGTAGTATATGTAGGTACAACATTTTCTCTTTTAAATAATTCTAATAACCCGATTAAACATGCAACACTTGCTTTATCATCAATGAAACGTGATTTAATAAAACCACTTTCAGTGATCGTTGTTTTCGGATCGAAGAAAATAAAATCTCCTGGGTTAATTCCAAGATTTAATACATCTTCTTTTGTTTTTACACATTCATCAATGCGAACTTCCATATTCTCTGGATCACGTTTTTTTGTTTTACTATCTTCAAAGACATGAATTGAAGGACTTGTCGATAAAAATGTACCGCTGAATATTTTTCCTTCTCTTGTTCTAATTTGGCAATATTCTCCGTCTAATGTTGGGACAATCGGTCCTCCAATTACAGTAAATTTTAACGTACCTTTACTCGTGATTGACCTTACCATTGCTCCTAATGTATCAACATGTGCAGATAATCCAACTACTCGTTCATCACTTTTTCCAGGAATTGTGATCACACCACAGCCTTTATTCGTTGTTTCAAATTCATAACCTAAGCTTTTAGTCCAAGACTGAATTAACTCCATAATTTCAAAGCAAAAACCACTTGGGCTATTAAATTCTAGTAATTGTTTTGCAGTTTGTAATACGTACTCTTTATTAAATTTACGATTCATCGGTTTTCCCCTTCAATTTTGAAATTTTCACGAAATTCTCAACTTAATAATCATACATTTATTTTTTGTTGATATCAATTAGCGTTAAATTTTTAATTATGATATAAGGACTGTAATGCCTCATGCTCTACATCTTTTTTCACATAAATATCATATTGAGTATTCTCATTAAATACTCTACTTCTTAAGTTCATAGGTAATTTTGTTTTATATTGAATACCTTCTTTTCTTAATTTACCAATAATTAAAAAATAGTTTTGGTAACCAAATGCAGTATATATTAGTTTCCATTTCCGATTTAAATTGAATTGGATGAAAGTGAAAAGTATTATAATGACAATAAGATAGATTGCTAAATATAACATCATTCTCCCTCCTACTTCTACTGTTTATTTAATCTATTTATAGGATGCTAGTTTTTATGTATAGTTTTTAAATATTTTATTTTTATATTATGATTTGCACCTTTTCATAACGCTTTTTTTGTAAGATCTTTTATAAACAAATACACTCCAGTAAATGATTTACTGGAGTGTTTTCATTTTTTAGAAGAATCCTAGTTTACTTGGAGAATAGCTTACTAGCATATTCTTTGTATTTTGATAATGATCCAACATCATTTTATGTGTTTCACGACCGACGCCTGAGTTTTTATATCCACCAAATGCTGCATGAGCTGGGTACGCATGATAACAGTTTACCCAAACACGACCTGCTTCAATGTTTCGTCCAAATCGATAAGCAGTGTCCATATCACGAGTCCAAACTCCTGCTCCCAATCCATATAAAGTATCATTTGCGATTTCGAGTGCTTCTTCTTTTGTTTTAAATGTAGTAACTGAAACAACTGGTCCAAAAATTTCTTCTTGGAATACTCTCATCTTGTTACTTCCTTTAAATATTGTTGGGTTTACATAATAGCCGTCTTTAAGTTCTCCATCTAGAACATTTCGACTACCACCAACTAAAACTTCTGCACCTTCATTTTTTCCAATTTCAAAATAAGATAAAATTTTATTCATTTGTTCTTGAGATGCTTGAGAACCAATCATTGTTTGAGGATCAAGTGGATTTCCTTGTTTAATTGCTCTAACGCGTTTTACAGCTTTTTCCATAAATTCTTCATAAATTGACTCATGAATTAATGCTCTTGAAGGACATGTACATACTTCACCTTGATTTAAAGCAAACATCGTAAATCCTTCTAGTGCTTTATCGAAAAATTCCTCGTTATCCATTACGTCTTCGAAGAAAATATTTGGTGACTTTCCACCTAATTCCAATGTGACAGGAATTAAGTTTTTCGAAGCATATTCCATAATTAATCTTCCAGTTGAAGTCTCTCCAGTAAAGGCAATTTTCGCAATTCGGTTACTTGAAGCTAAAGGTTTTCCAGCTTCTAATCCATATCCGTTTACGATATTTACAACCCCTGGAGGTAATATATCTTGTATTAATTCCATTAACACTAATACAGATGTCGGCGTTTGCTCAGCTGGTTTAAGAACAACACAGTTCCCTGCTGCTAACGCAGGAGCAAGCTTCCAAACAGCCATTAAAATTGGAAAGTTCCATGGGATAATTTGCCCCACAACACCTAATGGCTCTTTATAATGATAGGCTACCGTATCACCGTCAATTTCTCCTAGTGATCCCTCTTGTGAACGAATACAACCTGCAAAATAACGGAAGTGATCTATTGCTAAAGGAATATCCGCAGCTAAAGTTTCTCGAACAGGTTTGCCGTTTTCCCATGTTTCAGCAACGGCTAAATATTCTTTATTGGCTTCCATCCGGTCAGCAATCTTATGTAAAATATTTGCTCGATCAGTTACTGACGTTCTCCCCCATTTATCTTTGGCACGATGCGCTGCATCAAGAGCTAAATCAATATCTTCAGAAGTTGAACGTGCAACTTCACAAAATACTTGTCCAGTAACAGGTGATACATTGCCAAAATACTGTTCCCTAACAGGTCTTACCCATTCTCCACCAATAAAATTGTCATAACGATTTTTAAACGTAATTAATGAACCAGATTTTCCAGGCGTAGCAAATACCATATTCAATTCCTCCTTAATAGCTTGTCTATACACACTATGAAAACGCAACCAAAACTATTCCTTATAATACATTTCCAAATAAAATATTTTGATTCGAGTTTACTATTTAGGTAGAATAAGAGAAGTGTTAAAAATCTATTAAAAAGTAGGGTTAACTGTGCGAAAAAACTTCATAGACATTTTATATCTTCTTCTAGGGTCAGCTATTTTTGCCATCGGTGTTAACTTCTTTGCAATACCGAATAAATTGGCTGAGGGTGGTTTTACCGGTATTACGATGATTACGTATTATCTTTTTAATTGGTCACCTGATATTGTATATTTTGTTTTAAATGCTTCATTATTATTAATTGGCTATCGATACTTAAAAAAGCAATTAATCGTATATACAATCATTTCAATTTTAGCTATTTCATTTTTTCTAAAAATTACTGACGGATATGGTGTCCCAACAAATGAGACTTTATTAGGTACAATCTTTGCAGGAGTATTGATTGGATTAGGCTTAGGAATTGTCTTTCGTGCTGGTGGAACAACTGGGGGATCAACCGTTCTTGCTCAAATGGTCCATCAATCCTTCGGGTGGAGTATTAGTAAATCACTATTGGTATTTGATTTAATTGTTGTAATGGGTGGGTACTTTGTAATCGGCTTTGAAAAAACATTGTATACAATCATTTCCATTTATATTGGCATTAAAGTATTAGATTATATTATGGAAGGATTAAACCCGAAAAAAGCAATCACGATTATTTCCGATCAAGCAACCGAAATTGCACAAATCGTATCAAATGAATTGAATCGTGGCGTAACAATCTATCCGGCTAAAGGCCACTACTCTGGAATCAGAAAAGAATCACTTTACATTATTATTAATAATAAAGAATTATTTGAGCTTAAAAAAATCATTCATACGATCGACCCAAAAGCATTTGTTGTCATTCATGACGTAAATGATGTACTAAGAGCAAGTTAAAGGTTTATAGAAAAAGCAGGGTATTCTAAACCCTGCTCCAGACTATTGGCAAACGCTCGCTTTCTTCGTTGCTTCACCTGACTGCGGTGCTCATTACCGTTAAGGGTAACTCCGCTCCTCGCCAGGCTTCGCGCCTCGAAAGACAAGCGTTTTCAATCAGTCTGACAATCTGATTTATGAACCCTGCTCTTTTACTATTAGTATTTTTTTAATTTGATTTTCTAACTTGTTTATCTTGCATTTCATTGTATTTCAGGTTTACTTCATCCAGTTCTTTTTGTAAGATGACGATTTTGGAAATTTGTGCTTCATTTTCTTCGTTTGTTTCTTTTTCTTCTGCTATTAAAGATGCAATTTCTAACTGTAATTTTACTCGTTCATTTAATAAGTTTTGTTGATCAGTTGAGATTGTTTCTTTTCCTCTCCATTCTGCAAAAGATCCTTTAAACTCATAAAAATTACCATTTTCAATTTGGATTACACGGTTTGAGACTTTCTTTAAAAGATATGGATCATGAGAAACAATGACAACTGCTCCGTGATATACAGCTAATGCTTCTTCAATTCGCTCTCTAGTGTGAATGTCTAAATAGTTTGTCGGCTCGTCAAGAACAAGTAGGTTCGAATCAGAAAAGTATAGCTTTACGAAGGCTACTCTACATTTTTCGCCCATGCTTAGCTGACGAATACTTTTAAATACATCTTCTCTTCTAAAAAGAAAACAAGCTAAAATTGTTCTTGCTTCTGTTTCGGTCATATTTGGTAGTGATAAAATTTCATTTAAAATGGTTGAGTCTTCATTTAATGTTTCTAGTTCTTGCATAAAATAACCAATTTTCAATTGAGGATTCTGTCTTATATTTCCGTTACTTGGTGTGAGTAAGCCAGTTAATAATTTTAAAAATGTCGATTTACCTGATCCATTTTTCCCAATAACGGCCAGGCGATCTTCACGATTTAAACTGAAATTCACTTGATTAAATAATGTTTTATCATTGTCATATGAAAAATCTACGTTTTCAAATGTAATCATCTTTTTTGCCGAAAACGAGTCACTCTCAAATGCCGCAGTTATTGTCTTTACTTCTTTTGGCTTTTCTACTTTTCTTTTTTCTAATCGCTCTAAATCTTTTTCCTTTGATTTAAATCTTAACGCATTTTTTGCGGCTTGTTTCTTGGCGAAAGGATCACGTTCACTAGCTGCGTTATGAGAACTTGCAAACCATTGCTTATATTGATTAATCGTTTCAATTAACTTTTTCTTTTCTGCTTCTTGTTTCTCATATAAGGATTGCTGTGTTTTTCTTTCATGTTCCTTTTGTAACTTGTACTCTGAATATCCTCCGCTGTATTTAAAAGTACCTTCTCCAGTTAACTCCACTGTAACAGTTGCGACATCATCTATAAATTGTCTTTCATGTGAGATAAATAATGCACTTCCTCTAAAGTTAATTAACCAGTTTGTTAACCACTCAATTGACTCACTATCCAAATGATTCGTCGGCTCATCTAATATTAGTAATTTCGGTTGTTTTAACATGATTTTAGCTAGCTTTACTTTCGTTTTCTGACCGCCACTTAAATTACAATACGGAATATTCCACAACTCTTTCGGTAATTGAAATTTCTTCAATACTTGATCAATACTTGTTTCCCATTCATAACCATCTACTTCTAGGTATTCGCTTAGGAAATCATTATATTTAAGAAGATTTTTTTCATCTGTTAAATCCATAGAGAGTAATTCTAAATTCTTTTTTATGGCATATCGCTTTTTATCAAATGACTCAATCACTTCTCTAGCTGAAAGCATTTCAAATTCCTCATCGTCGGTTAAGAGCCATCCAATATCGTCTTTTGAATAGTGAATTTGCAATTGCCCTTTGTTTAAAGGAATATTCCCTAATAATGCATTAATAAATGTTGTCTTTCCAACTCCATTTTCACCGATTAAAGCGACTCGGTCACCTTCTTTTATTTCTAAATTTCCGTTTCTAAAAATTGTTATTCCGTTTAATTCTATTTCTAAATTATTTGCTTTTATTATAAACATAACATCACTCCATCCGACTTATCTAGTTAGTTCAGTTAAACATAACGATTTAACAGAACTTAAAATAAAAAACACACAAGCAGTATCTGCCTGTGTGTAAATTGGATGAATTTAGTTAGTCTGTAAATACAAAAAATAAATTACTTAATATCTGATATGAAGTGATCATGAAATAAACCCTTATTTAAATAATAATGGATTTATTTAATATTAAGTATTGGCACAAAAGATAGACAGACTTATCCAATTTCTCTGATTTCAGGCAGAGTACTTTTTTGCTATAAAATTTATTAGCTTAAAAAGTTATCGGATATTGTACATAGTGTCTAAATTTGATGCCTCCTTCAAAATATTAATTTAATATTAGCTTATATTAAATTTAATTTCAATCTTTTCTTCTATTCTTTCCAAATTAATGCCAATTCATTACTTAGTTTCTTTCTTAATTGACGACTTTCTAACCTTTTATATGCAATTTGTTGTAATTTAATTTCTTCCTCGGTTTCTGGAACGACCTCTTTTACTTTATGTGGTTTTCCATCTTTTAGTGCAACAAATGTGACAAAACATGTCGCAGCTACTCTTTTTTCACCAGACAATAAATCTTCTGCAGTAGCTCGAACAAAAACTTCCATCGAACTAGTACCTGTTAAAATTACGAAGGATTCATAAAAAATACAATCACTTTCACGAACTGGGCATAAAAACTCAACGGAATCCATCGATGCGGTTACACATTCCATTCTTGAATGCTTTGTAGCTGATATAGATGCAATTAAGTCCATTGCTGCCAGCATTTTTCCGCCGAATAATGTACCATGGTTATTTAAATCAGTTGGAAATACTCTACTACTATCTAATACTCTGGATTCTTTTACGAATATACCACTCATCGATTTCACCCTATCATTAAATAATTGAATAATAAATTTCTCTTACTTTTTTTGCAGATTTCACCATATTTGATAAGGCATCAATAACCTCTGTCTCGTTTCTTGTCTTTAAGCCACAGTCCGGATTAATCCAGAATCGTTTTGGATCGCATACTTTTAATGAGCTTAAAATATTTTCTTCCATTTCCTCTACTGATGGCACCCTTGGGCTATGTATATCGTATACACCAAGTCCAATTCCAAATGGATAAGGAGATTCAGATAAATAATTCGAAAATTCTTGATGACTTCTAGCATGCTCAATTGATATGACATCTGCATCTAAAGCAATAATCGCATCGACGATATCTGAAAAATTGCTATAACACATATGCGTATGAATTTGCGTTTCATTTTGAACGCTAGAAGTTGCTAATCGAAATGCTCGAGTAACCCAATTTAAATATTGGTTCCACTCTTCTTTTTTCAAAGGTAATCCTTCACGAATTGCTGGCTCATCTACTTGAATAATAGATATTCCGGCCTCTTCAAGTGCTCTAATTTCTTTACGTAATGCTAATGCAATTTCATTTGCAATTTCTTCTTTTGAAAGGTCTTCTCGTATAAAAGACCAATTTAAAATCGTAACTGGACCTGTTAACATTCCTTTAACAGGTTTAGACGTTAAACTTTGTGCATAGCTTGTTTCATTTACAGTAATTGGTTTTGTGAATTCTACAGTACGATAAATAATTGGTGGCTTTACACATCTAGATCCATACGATTGAACCCAAGCTTTCTTCGTAAAAGCAAATCCTTTTAGCTTTTCACCAAAATATTCAACCATATCAGTGCGTTCATATTCACCATGTACCATTACATCGATGTCAATCGATTCTTGAATATCGATCCATTCTTTCATTTTTAATTTAATTAAATTCTCATATTCAGTATCGTTCAGAACGCCTTTTCTCCATTGTTGCCTAGCTTGCTTAATTTCTTTTGTTTGTGGAAAGCTTCCAATTGTCGTAGTAGGTAAAATAGGAAGTTTCAATAATTTATTTTGTAAAGGGTATCTTAAATGAAATGGTACTGGTCTCTTAAAATCTCCCTCATTGATTGCCTTTAATTCATTCTGCACTGTTTTATTTTCTTCGTTAAGTTGCTTCAAATTTATCAAACATTTTTTAGCATAATTTACTTCATTTTCATAAGAACTGTTTGGATCGTTTAATACATTTTTTAGTAAAACTAACTCTTCTAATTTTTCGTCAGCAAAAGCTAATGCCTCGAATAATGTAGCATCTACTAACTCTTCTTCTATTTTTGTGACAGGAACATGAAGTAAACTACATGAAGGTTGAATCCACAAATCGTTTGGCTTTATTTGATTTTGTAGTGATTTTATTAGATTAATTGATTCATTTAAATCATTCCTCCAAATGTTACGTCCATTTAGAATACCAACTCCTAATACTTTATCAGTTGGAAAACCATGCTCAATAATAGATTGCAAGTTACCTTCCTTACCATGAACAAAGTCAAGACCAATTCCACTTACTGAAAACGAGATTAATTCTTTATATTGTTCAACAGCTTCAAAATAAGTTTGTAGCATGATTGATAACGATGGGACTGCACTAGAGATTTCCTTATAGATTCCTTTAATAAAATTGATATCTTCCCTAACTTCCTCTAACACAAAAAATGGTTCATCAATTTGTACCCATTCAACGCCTTCACTTTCAAGTTCTTTCAGCATTTGAATATACACGTTTAATAGTTTACTAATAATGCCTTGTTTTTCTTCTTTTTTGTACCCTTTTGCGAGCTGTACAAAAGTATAGATTCCTAATATTACTGGCTTTGTTTTAATGCCTAATTCAGCTTTCGCCTCTTTATAAGCTTCTAACGGTTTGTTATAGATTAATTTAGATTGTTGGTCCTTATTATATTCAGGAACAATGTAGTGATAATTTGTATTAAACCATTTTGTCATTTCACATGCTACGATATTTTTACTACCTCGAGCTAGAGCGAAATAAGTTTCTAAGCTTGGTTTTTCGTTAATTTCTCCAAATCTATTGGGAACCCAACCAACCATCGTAGCAAAATCTAACACATGATCATAATAAGTAAAATCATTTACTGGTACTAAATCAATTCCTTTTTCATGTTGCTTTTTTATTGAACTTAATCTTAAGGATTTCATTTCTTTTTCAAATTGCTGCTCACTAATTTTCTTTTGCCAAAAGCTTTCTAACGTTTTTTTCCATTCTCGATTTTCACCAATTCTCGGATAACCTAGATTACTTATGTAGACCATTTCAACTCTCTCCCTTTTTAGTAAAATAAAAAAGCATTTTTATCTTTTATAGATAAAAATGCCTTTAAGTTGGAAAACATAAATAATTAGGGTACTTTAATTCAAGCTTCCAGTCCATCAGGCACCTCCCTATCTCTCGTAGGTCAAACAGCGACGTTAGAATAGGCAGGTCTCCTGACTTTAGAATCATTGTAAATATAAGCCTTCCCTATTTTAATAAGTGGCATCTATTTATTTACTCCTCTATTACAGTGGCGGGACCGTGTTGGATTTACACCAAGCTTCCCTTTTAAGTAAATGGGTACAAAAATGAAGATTGTATCGCATTTACACCTATTCCCTACTATTTAGTTTTCATCATTTTGTCACAAAATGCAAAAATAGTCAAAATATTTTTTTTTTTACAATTACTATTTAGTAAGTATTCTAAAAAGATTCATATTTCGTTTCAATACGACATTTGCACTATATTTTTATTATGGTATAGTAAATGAAATTAGAAAATTTTAACAATACATAACGAGTAAACAGCCTGAAAAGTAAAACTAATTAATAAGAGGTGAATGCATTGTTAAATACCCACCGTTTTAAAACCGTTCTTTTATTACTACTTACACTCTTTATGCTAACTGCTTGTTCAAATTCAAAATCAAAAGAAGAAATCTCAAATAATCAAATCGCAAAATCCCTAAATGAGAATCAATATGATTCAGTTAATAATGCTGATGTTTCGATTAAAAGTGATAAAAAACAAACCATCAGTGGCCAAGCCGCAGTTAATCGTAAATTAATCAAAACTGCTGACTTACAGCTTGAAACTAAAAAATTTGATAAAACAATCACAGCTCTTGAAAATGCGGTAAATCGTTCAGGTGGGTATATTGAATCAAATCATATAAATGGTTCATCACTAGAGGAAAAATATAATAAAAATAATTCTGATCAAATAGCTTCAAGAAATGCGACTTATACGTTGCGAATACCTACTAGTAGGTTGAATACTTTTATAAATAACTTATACGGTATTGGGAATGTCATTTCAAAAACAATTTCAACTGAGGATATTTCGAATCAATATTTTGATACTGAAACAAGAGTTAAATCTTTAAAAATTCAGGAAGAACGATTGCTTGCTTTATTAAAAAAATCGGGCAACTTAAAAGATATTATTGAAATCGAAAAACAATTAACTGATGTGAGATATGAAATTGAGACTTTAACGACAACGTTAAAAACTTACGATTCTTTAATAAATTACAGTACAATCAACCTATCGATTAATGAAGTTGCAATCATGACCGATACAACTCCTCCAAAAACGGTAGGAGATCGTATTTCTGCTAAATTCAAACAAAATATTGCGTCGATTTCGAATGGCTTTAAAAACACCACAGTTTTCATTATTGGAAATTCACTACTAATCATCATTTGGCTAATGATTCTAGCTGGTATTTACATAGCAGCTCGTAAAGCAATGAAAAAATATCAAGAATGGAATCTATCTAAGTAGTTTTAAGATGCCTTTCTTTGGAATAGAATGAATTAAAAGATAGACTTACACATCCTATTGTGTAAGTCTATTTTTTACGAAAAAGACTTTTTAAAGGATGAAATTTCTGAAGAATTCATTGGAGTGGAATGCTCAGTGTAGGAAAGAATGGGAAATGCTTGGACAGCATAATGTGCGAAGAATTATTATTCAGAGGAAATTATTGAAAACTCTAAAGTCATTCTATATCTTTCCTTCACCCTGCCATTCCTTGAACCTGCTCTAAAAGTTACATATTATATTAAAAAGGAGGCTATGATAATGAGCCATTTTTTATTAAGCAGATTAGGTAATTGGAAAATACAAATACATTGCCATCCCGGAATTAGAACTGTTGGCAATGAAAAAGAAGTATTATTGCTTGATGAAGAACATGATAAAATTGCTCATTTTTCAATTGATTCAAAAGGTGGTTTTTTAATCCACCAAACGCCTTGGAATGGATATGTAAAAATTAAAGAAGGCTATCAAACGATTGTTGTCCATGTACCGTTTGAAGAAATCGTTGAAGAATAATGTAAAGAAAACTGCCAATTGGCTGGTTTAGGCAAAGACAAAAGCTTAGTCGCACTTATACTAAAAGCTTAATTCATCAACATTCTTTTTTAACAGAGCCAATAGTAAAATAAAGGGATATCTCTTAGTCAAAAGACTATTGAGACATCCCCATTTTTTTACTTACGTAATGCTAAAAATTCTAATTGTCTTAAACGAACTGTAAAGAATGTTATTGGATCAAAATAAATACTTGGATTTGATTTCATTTCTTCTACTGTTCGAGCATAATTCGAAATAGATTCCCTTGTTTCATCAACAAGTCCGTGAATTTGCTCATATGGAGCATGTAAGAACATTGATAAATCTCTTGGTAATGTTTTTTCAAACATTTCAAACTGTAAGAAAAACTTCGTCGATAATTCAGAAGTAATTTCATCATAATTTACATTATCAACATACTTTTGATATTGAGCTACAAGCTTAGATTTATTTTGAGGTAATAAACCTAATAAGATACCAGAGCTTTTTAGTATAAATTGAGATGGTGATGAATTAAGTAAAATATTCATATCATCTAATTGAGTCATACTTGTCATTCGATCCGCATCACGACGCCAATCATCTAACACTTTAAAATCACACTCAAGATTTAAGTACTCATTTCCAATATATTCATTTAAGGAATTGCTCATTTCAGCTAAATAGCTTTGAGTTCCCTCAAGTAAGATACCTGATTCTTTAATCCAATTTTGAAGAGCTTCATTTAGTTTCGGTAAAGTATTCTCTCTTACATACTGACCAATACGGATATTCATTTCTTCATTCACTGTTTCAAGAATCGTGCTGAAATCACTATCTTCTTTTATTAATTCTTTGCATTCTTTTAATAATCCCGGAACACTTAGTTTTAAATCGTATTTTAATTCATCTTTTAATTCACGATATGTGCTTGTAATTGTATACACATGTTCCATTTCTTTATCTTTTAAAGAATGTAATAGACCGTTTAACTTTTCATCTAAAACTTCATTCCATTGTATATTCGCACGAAGTTCATCTTCTCTTTC
Source organism: Gottfriedia luciferensis (assembly GCF_002156865.1). Classification (GTDB taxonomy): domain Bacteria; phylum Bacillota; class Bacilli; order Bacillales; family Bacillaceae_G; genus Gottfriedia; species Gottfriedia luciferensis. The sequence continues at coordinate 133,302 of NZ_NCTA01000004.1, forward strand.
AACGCGTTTTTCTAATAAGAAATTAATTAATTTTCGAATTGCTAATAATAATTTCTCAGTTTGTTTAGAATTCGCTTCAGTCGAAAGGACGTTATTCTCAATAAAACGCTCTAATTCATTAAATTGTTCTTGATTACTATAAATTGAAGAATAAGGTAATACATTTGCAGTTGGGAAATCTTCTCTAATTTTCGCCTCGATTTCACTACGTACTCTTTCAATTTCTTCTGTGCTATAAATTGAATCCATTTTATTTAAAATAAAATGAATTGGCAGTGTTGGTAATTCCTTGTGAATTTTAACAAGTAGAGAACGTTCATTTTCTGTATATGGTGCAGTCGCATTCAATACAAAAACAAGTCGATCTGCTAGTTTTACTGAATGGATTAATGCTTTCGTATTAACTTCATCTCCATCAATTCCAGGAGTATCAATTATTGAAAGACGATGTTTCTGTAAGAATGAATTTGGTAGTTCATAGTGTACCAATTCATCTCCTTTTAACAGATTATTTTCAACTGTAGTTAAATCGTAAAAATCTGCATATTCAGCAAGCTGTGTATTTCCTTCTTTTGATAACACTACAATATTCGCATCATTATTTTGTTCGAATAAGACTGGCATTGTAGTAGATGAACCCATCATTTTTTCACCTAATAGTGAATTTACAAATGAAGACTTACCATTTCCAGCCGTGCCTGCCACTAACATAGTTGTATTTTCAAACTGTGTTATTTTATTTGTCCACCACTCAAAACGTTCTCCAACTTCGATCTCATTTAAAACTGACCATTGAAGGATATTTTCAAATAATTCTTTCCCAATTTCAAAGCAATCTGGCGTTTTCATAAGCTGTTCAAATGCCATTTCTGCATCAACAACGATTTGATAATCAATACGACCTGGGAATAAACGATCCCAAGCAAGAGTTGCTGTCGTTGCTAAAACTGCACCTTTTAAATCAGTAATTCGTAACCAGTTCGTTAAGAAACTTGGCATCATTTCTTCTAATTCAGCAACGAAATAATCACCTTCAACTAATTCTTCATATGACAGCGAATAAATTGATGGCAAACGATTCCATTTCATACCTGTCTCAACATTAATTTGGAACAACATCTCATTAAATGTTTGTAACCAAGTTATGTAAACAGATTGATCATGATAGCTATTCCAAAGTGCTTCTACCATTAATTCGAACTGCTCAAGATTTACTCTTGCTAATGAAAGTAATGGTTGTACAAAATAACTTGGAGCCATTTCTGTTGTCACACCATCTAAAATATAATCTTTTAAAATAATAAACCATTTTAAGTCTTCAGTTCTGATTGATTCCTCTGAAGCTAAAGCAACCGCACTATTCCAATCGTGATTTTTTTCATAAAAATTACGAGCAATTTTCGTTACATTTGGATAATCTGGATTATACTTTACTGCTTCTTTAATGATACGGTCCGCTTCCTCATATTTAGAAACATCTATGTATAGTGAAAATAATTTCAAGAAAATCTCAGAAGTTAATGTTCGACTATCTGTTTTTACTTCTCTATACAGTCTTTCAGCTGTTTCATATGCACCTATTTCATAATAAGAGTCGGCAATATTTTTCTTTGCCCAGTCACTTAATTGATTACCGACCTTCTCCCATTTGAATACAGCAGTTTCAAAGTCTTTATTTTCAAAATAAACTTCACCTTGCGCAAAACGAATCGATGAAAGATCCATATCATCATTTTGTTCTCTATATAATTCTGCTAATGCTGCGATCGGGTGGTTATCATTTTCAATTTCATTTAAATACGATTTGTAAAATTCTTTTTTAATAAATTGTTGTTTTACCGTCATGTTATCACCTACTATGTATAATAATATCAAATTAATTCTAAGAATAAGACAAAAGGAATGTATCTTTTTTATACAGCAGTATTATTCTACCAAATTAGAGTAACCGAAAATGTGACAATTAGATGTCTTTTTTTAGTCAATTTTGTTATATTTGTTACGTTACTTACAAAAAAGTAGGAAAATAATTATTTAACGGAGGCATTATGCTAACTTACGAAGAAAAACTTGCGATTATCGAATCATTTCCAGAATTAACTAAAAAATCCGTTTCACTTGGTCGTACAAACTTCCAATATGAAGAAAGTCTAAAAGAAAAAAAGAATGTTGTTTTTCATTTACATCCTAACGGTAATGGGTTTGTTTATGCTGAAGGAATTAAAGGATATAAAACAAATGATAAAGGTATGGTTAACATAAGAGATTTTTCGGAAGAAGAACTTCGTACAATTATCACTAAATCAATTGAAAGTTTATCGATTGAGCCGATTTTCTATGACGATGAAGAAGAAGTAGAAGAAATTTGGGTAAATGCAAATGGACAGATCCTAAAATTAGTTTCAGAAATGGACATGTGGAATGTTTATGCTGGAGAAAATCTAGATGGTACATTTAATAGCTACGGTGAAGCTTGTGAATACTTAGATGAAGAAGGATTTGATATTCAGGAATAAGTTTAAAATGAAAGACACAAGAGCTTGGACAATCCAAGCTCTTTATCTTTATCCAACTCTTTTAATGTAATTCGATTTTTGATTTACTACCTTTTTTGGAACGATAATCTTTTCCTTTATTATTATCTCCACTTGATGGAGTTTGTCCATGTAGTTCTGGAGCATTTTGGTTTTTACTTCCTTTGCTACCATTTTTACTTGTCATTTTCATACCCTCCTAACACCTTTTATCATCAATAGATTCCCTTTTTAATAAAAAGATTATTCAAGGAATTTAAGTACATAATAGTAAAAAAGGAGGGTTATCAATGGCAAAAGGACATACAAATAAAGGACCACAGAAAAGTTCAGTCGATCAATTTGGTCACTCAGAAGAATCTGCTTATTCTAAAAGTAGAAAAATGGAAGAATTCCATAAGAAGAATAATGAAAAAGAAGGATAAAAAACAATTTATTTTTTCTTCAATTCTTTGATATGGACTTGCTTATTTACCTTCTACAAGTCATTATTAAAGTATGATGAAATTGGAGGAAAATTAATTTATGAGTGAAAATAATGAAATTAAAAACGAACCAAAAAAAGTAAGTCTTCAAGAATTAATGAAGCAAAAGCTTGCTAGTAAAAAACAGCAAAATTCATCCAATAATACTGGAGTAAATGCTGTTAAAGATATGACGAAAAAAAATCAAATTAGTAAAAAGCCTAATAACCAAAGAAAACGTATGGGAGTTTAATTAACGTCCCTATTCTTTCGTTAATTTCTATTGAAAATACTTATGAAGAGAGGATGTCTCAATTTGGGATATCCTCTTTTTTTAGTGAGAACTTATAGGAAGTGTAGTAACATGAACTGCAATTAAATCAAAAGAATCGCAAATAAAGTAAAAAATTACCTATACCGGTTATAGTATTTTAAACTAAAAAGTGTACAATTTAGATTATTTGAAATGAAAAACAACAAATTTTACTCTATTTCTTTCAAAAACGCATAATTAAATGGATAAAAATCTGCTAATAATCAATAAAATGATCGATAATATAAACTACAAACGAAAAGTGCCCCCAAAATACCCCCACCTATCTTAGGATGCAAATTTCAAAACCTAAAAGAAAGTGCCTCCAAAAGTTTGCTTTGATCACCTTATTTTTATAATCTACATTCTTTTACCCACTTCACTTCTAAATGTCTTCTGATCACCCAAATAGTTAAAAAAAATAATAAATTATTAGTGAAATATAATCTTTCTTCGATTTTTAATATGATATTATATGATGATGCAATACTATTTAGGTGAAAAAAAGATTTAAAAACTAATAACCAGTCTACAAACCAAAGAGTTTCTCCACGAAAAAATTTATTATTTGGAGATACTAATCAGTAAAAAGTTAGAAGGAGAAAAAACATTGGCAGAAAAGAAAATGATTCAATTTCTACAAAAGCCTATAATTAAATGGGTTTTTAAAACGAGCTATTATTTAATAATTATTCTATTTTTAATCTATTTTTACATTTGCAAATCTTCAAATTCAGCTCCATTTATTTATAATGAATTTTAATATCAAATACATAGAGGTAAGCAGATGGTACCATACGGAAATTTAATTTATTTTTTATTATTAATTATTTTATTTATACCAATCGTTTTATACGGTTTAAAAGGAAAGAAAATAAAAACTTACAGTACAATTGTTGGTTGGATCCTCGTTTTACTTATTTTTAAAAATGATTTAAACCAGCTACTCTTTTTTATTTGTTTTACTATTTTTGAATTATTAATCGTCATTTTTTACAAAAACTATCGTAAAGACAAAAATAGTTCAATGCTATTTTATACGTTAATTGGATTATCAATTTTGCCATTGATTTTAACTAAAATTCAACCTTTTATTCTTACTCATTCAATCCTAGGTTTTTTAGGTATTTCTTATGTAACATTTAAAACGGTTCAAATTTTAATTGAAATAAGGGATGGTTTAATAAAAGAATTATCAATTATGGAATTTCTACAATTCTTTTTATTTTTTCCAGCATTCACTTCGGGTCCGATTGACAGATATAGAAGATTTTTGAATGATTACGATCATGACTATGCACCTGGTGAATACAAAGTACTTTTATTAAACGGAATTAATCTTATTTTTAGAGGTTTTCTATATAAATTTATTCTTGCTTATGCAATTAATTTATATATTCTTTCAAATGTCTACTTACATGAAAAATTGTTTATTTTGAAGTTACTTTATATGTATGCTTATAGTTTTTATCTGTTTTTTGATTTTGCTGGTTATAGCGCATTTGCAATTGGAGTGAGTTACTTATTAGGTATTCATACTCCTCAAAATTTTAATCGACCTTTTATCAGTCGAAACATAAAAGATTTTTGGAACCGTTGGCATATGACTTTATCTTTTTGGTTTCGAGATTATATTTATATGAGGCTAGTATTTTTACTTCGCAAAAAGAAGATTATTCAAAATCGATATACGATTTCTTATATCGCTTATTTCACCTTATTTTTTTTAATGGGTCTTTGGCACGGACTGGAACTTCATTATATTGTGTACGGTATTTATCATGCAGCATTAATTATTGGTTACGATTTATTTGAAAGAAAAATAAAATCAAAAAAATTAATACCAAGATCAAAATTTACTGATATTTTATCAATTATCGTAACTTTCCATTTTATCTGTTTTGGATTTTTAATATTTTCCGGAACATTATTTAAATAATTTATTTTTATAGAGAGGTTTTTAATGAAGAAACCAACTTTTGGACCAATAATTTTGGCCTTTATTATCGTTATATTGTTAATTAGCATACCAAATCAATGGATCTCTGGGGTCGTCAACAAACAAACAGCAAACCATTTATCAAACTCTCTTAGTACGACTGTTTTTCAAGGTATTGCAGTACAAAAGGAAGTTATGAAAGAACCAAATTTCGTCCCCATCTATGGTTCATCAGAACTTTTAAGATTCGATTCATTTCATCCATCTAATTTTTTTGAAAAGTATGATCCGAAATATACACCTTTTTTAATCGGTAGAGGTGGAACGCAGTCTCTTATTCATTTTCTAAGCCTATCTTCTGTTTATCCTTATTTAAAGGACAAACAAATCGTTTTCATTGTATCACCTCAGTGGTTCAATAAAAGAGGCCTAGATGAAGCAAGATTTTCGCCTAACTTTTCAAAATTGCAAGCAATTGAATTGGCGAACAATAATCAAATTCCAATCGACATAAAAAAAAGAGCTATTCATCGACTATTAGATTATTCGATTGTAAAAAATGATCATATGTTAAGTACTGTTCTAAAAAATTCGATTGGTGAAAAAACAAATCAACCAGCAGATAATATTATGGCAAATTATCTTGTAAATCCTTATTTATCGATTGTTAAGAAACAAGACATAGCATTATCAAAGTTTAACGTTGGTGCTAGGATTTTTAATAGTAATCATTACACAACTCCTGAAAATAAATCTTATAGCGAATTGTTACAAATGGCTGAGAAGCAAGGAGAAAAAACTTCAACTAATAATCCATTTGGAATTAGAAATAGCATCTATTCATTTCATTTTGCTAATAAAATAAATGATTTAAAGAATATAAATACGAAGGTTTCCTACAATGTATCTCCTGAATATGGTGACCTTCAGCTTGTTTTAGATTTATTGAAAAGTGCTCATGCAAAACCATTATTCATCGTCATTCCAGTTAATGGATATTTCTATGATTACACGGGGTTTAAAAAAGAAAATCGATCGAACTACTATAAAAAAGTAAGTAATGAAATTCGCTCATCTGGCTTCGATATTGCAGATTTATCCAGTCATGAATATGAAAAGTATTTCTTCAGAGATTCACTCCATATCAGCTTAAAAGGATGGGTTTATATCGATCAAGCAATGGAAGCATTTTTAAACCATAAATCCACTTAATATATTTTAATGTTCAAGAAAAAAAGCTCCAAAAACAAGCAAATTGTTTTGGAGCTTTTCTTTATCTAGTTTGTTGAAAAAGAAGGTTGATTTCCGTTTCAGGATGCTCGCTTTCCATGGGGCGTGAGCTGAGCCTCCTCGGCAAGCCTGCGGGGTCTCACCCTTCCCGCTACTCCCATAGGAGTCTCCCACCTTTCACTCCAATCTTTTTCTTTAAATATTCTATATTTTATATTCTAAAATCTTTTTTTCAACAATTAACATAAACTAAGATTTTACTTTTTAGGCTATTTTTGATTCTAAAATAGAGATAATATTATTTGGCGTAGACCATTCTTCTCTGTCAAAATCTGAAATTGTTACATCTATCCCCAATTTTTCTTCAATCTCTACTAATAAATTAACCGTTCCAAATGAATCAAGCAAACCTTCTTCGAATAGTCGTACATCTGGATTATCTACTACTTCTTCTGTATTACATAAATCAGTTAAAATTTCTAAAACTTGCTCACGAATATTTTTCATTTTCTATCCCTCGTTTATTTAGTTTTTTACAAATTGTTCTTCCAGTAATCTTCTATTTATTTTCCCGTTAGATGTCATTGGTAATTGGCTTACATAGCTAAACTGTCTTGGTATCATATAAGTCGGCATATACTGAACAAGAGCTTTCTTCAAGAAGTTAGTTAATTGGTATTCTTTTTCAAATTTATGATCTTTTACCACAGCAATCACATGTAAGTCAGTACACTTCCCTTGATTTACTTTAGGAATAACTACTACATTTTTTACTAATGGAACTTTTTGTATATTATTTTCAATATCTTCTAGTTCAATACGATAACCATGAAGTTTAACTTGTAAATCAATCCGACCTGTATAGTATAATAGACCGTTTATAAAATTCCCCGAATCGCCTGTTTTATAAGCAAATACACCTTGATGTTTTGAAAATACTTCATTTGTTTTTTCTTGATTTCTTAAATAGCCTTTACTTACACTCGGTCCTGAAATTATTATTTCACCTTTTTCACCATCAGGTAATGGTTCGCCATTATGATTTACAATTGAAATGTTTGTATCTTTCTTAGGAATTCCAATAGGTAGTGTATCATTATTTAAAATTATATCTTTTGTAATTTTTACTGAAGTGACTGCAACTGTTGCTTCAGTCGGTCCATAAGTGTTAAACACATTTGCACTCGGAAACCTTTCAAGTAATTTCTGAGCACAATTTGTCGTCAATACTTCCCCACAGAAAAAGAATGATTTAATTGTTGGCATTAATGATTCATTAAATTCCTTATTCATCATGCACATTTCTACAAATGACGGGGTTGATACCCATATTTCCACATCCGACTCTCCAAGAAATTTGTACATTTCTTTTGGTTTATTAATTAAATGCTTTTCGATTGCAACAAGCGTTCCTCCTGATACAAGGCAAGGATAAAGATCCATTACCGATAAATCAAATGAAAATGGTGCTTGGTTAAGGAATCGTTGGTTTTGAGTAATTCCAAAATCAGTTAACATCCAGTCAATAAAGCTTCCTAGACATATCGATGATATTTGAACTCCTTTTGGCTCACCTGTACTTCCAGACGTATAAATAATATAAAAGTTTTCATCTTCCTTAACCCAATATTCTTTTGAACAATCGATCTTCTCCGCTTGTTTAAATATTTTTTGTAGTTGATCGATTCCCAAAATTTTTGTATCTTCGTATTCAAAATCCATTTCTGGATTTAATAGAATAATTAATTGAGAAGCTGAATTATCGATTATCTTTTTTAAACGATCGATTGGTGTTGATTCATCGACAGGGATATATGCGTGACCAGCTTTTACACATCCTAAAAACGCTGGCAACATTTCAACTTGCATATGACCATATACAATAATTTGACTTTTTTCTGGATCATTTAAACTTTTTAAAATCCAATTTGATAATGCATCCGATTTTATTTTTAATTGGTAATATGATATTTCATCCTTAAAATTTTTAAATGCAATTGTATTTGGTGACTTAAGTGCCCATAAATCAATTTTTTCAATTATATTCATTAAAATCACATCCTACGAAATTGGGATCTATTTAAATTCACTTCTTAAAATAATTGAAACAAAAAGGTTCATAAAGCTAAGATCTCTCTCTGAAAATAATCATAAATGATAAAAATGAAAACAAAATGAAAACAAAATGAAAAAAATTTCACCTTTTAGTTTTATTGGATTAAAATTTTCTTATCTTAAAAACTGAGAATGGCTAAAAATACAGAAATGATTCTGAATCTCTAGCCATTTAAATTCGTTATGTAAAACGAAGCATTTATGAAATTGTAAAAAAAGATTATAGGCTAGTCCTAAATTTCATCCAAAAGGTTTTGGCTAGGTTTATCTTCTTTAAAGGTAAGGACTTCTTGAACTGGTTCATAAGATTCCCCATAAAAGTGTTTGTCCTTATAGGTGTGGATCATTTTATATGTCTTTTTCATTGCATTGAAAATCATTTCTTCACTCTCATTTGAAGGGGACCAATACAAAATCTCCATTGAATTTGTTTCTTTCGTGGCAAGAGATCGTCTACTGTATCCAATCGATTGAGCATGCTCAAATCCTTCCCTTTTATAAAAGTGAAGTCTCTTTTCTGTATCTGTATCTTCATAATTAATCGGTTCGACTTCTAATATAATCGGTTTACCTTTTTTCTTAAGTTTCTCTATCAGTTTATGGCCCAAGCCTTGACCACGGGCATCTTTGGATACGAATAAGTAATCGATAAACACAAAATCGTCCAGTTCAGCATACATCAATACATGATGTGGACCTTCATCTTTATGATAAATATCAGGCCTTTCTTTTAATAATGTTTCCATATGCTCTCTTGATTTCATTTCTTCAATGGGAAAATATTGATTGAGTTTTTCATACCAATGCATAGATTTCTCCTTTTTGACCAACAGATCACAAATCATTTATTTCTAACTATTAAAGGAAGTATTTGAAGTATTTCCCTTTTTCATACAAGAAAAGTAATTAGCTTTTGTTCATCAAAAATTGATAATTTGTAAATAAGCAGCTCTGTTGATTTCCACTACAGGGAACTCGCTTTCCGTGGGGCGTGAGCTGAGCCTCCTCGGCAAGCCTGCGGGGTCTCACCCTTCCCGCTACTCCCATAGGAGTCTCCCACCTTCCACTCCAATCAATGTCTTTAAATTGTATAAAATCTTTCTCAAAAATGTGTATTGTAAAGTATCAACAATTAACATTAACAGAGCCTTAATATAAGACAGTTAATACGATCGTTTCTATAATTAGTTATAATTTATGGGAAATTCAAAATCAATGTATCTTTAATTGTGAAAGCGAATACAATCAATTGTAAAGAAATTGGGGGTGTTTGTTTGGAGAAGAAGCCAATGTATTACGATGGAAGTGGATATGGAGAAAAATTAATACAATCTGAAATACTAATGAAACAATTAATGATAAATAAGAAATTGCGAAAAAATTTAGGTGGTAATCCGTATGTAATTGATTGGAATCAATTAAAAAAAACTGTGAAATAATTTTACAGTTTTTTTTCTGTTAATCTGAGGAATAACAAAAATTCAAAAAGAAATCCAAAATAAAAAAGAGAGGTGTTAAAAAACACCTCTAGTTAGCATTAACAGTTTCCATCAATGTCACAGCTTAATGAAGATTGTTCAACAAGTTTTTGGCTATTTAAAGCTTGAACAAATGCTTCTTTACTTTGAACACCTTGCAAAACTTGATCTCCAATGATGAATGTTGGAACAGCATTAATAAAATTAGGATTTTGGATTGATGAATCATATTTTGTACTTGAGATTGCTTCAATGAATTCAGAGCGATTTAAGCCAAGTTCTTCAGCGAAATCTGCAAGAACGTTTACATCGCCAATTTCTTTGCCCTCTTTCCAAAATCCAGCTAATACAGCTTGAGCATATTCAGATCCTTTTCCATTTTCTTCAGCAAATAAAAATCCGCGATGTGCCTTTTTCGTTGAAGGATGTGGATCCATCGTTGGTAAAATCATTTCAACTCCAAGCTTTTGTGCCATCGGTTGAACGCCAAATTTCCATCCTTGTTGAATATATGAACTATTCGGACTTAGTGGCTCAGTACCTTCTGGTCTTAATTGGAATGGCTTCCATTCAACCTCTACATCGGAAACTTCTTTTAGTGCTTCCTCAAGTGGTTGTTTTCCTAAATAGCAAAATGGACATACATAGTCCGAATAAATTGTAACTTTCATTTTTTAAACCTCCTAAATCAGTTATAGAAAGTATAAACAAAAATAAAACATAATCTCAATTTATACGCTCTTAAATTTAAATTTTTCTTTTAACTGGATATTTACAAAACACATTTTTGAGAAAGATTTTTGAGTGGAAGGTGGGAGACAGAAAAGAGCAGGAGAAGCAGGGAAGGCAGGAAAAGAATATAGGATCAATAAAATTTTCTAAAGTTTTTAATATCTCTGCCCTTCCTTGTTCCTGCTCTAAATGGCATCCTGGAACGGAAATCATCAACATTCTTTTTTAACAGAGCTTTTAACTAAAAAAAGTAAAAAAGAAATAGAGTTTAAAATCTATTTCTTTAAATTAATTATGTCATTGTTGTTTGGTTTTTCTTTTGGAATTTGATTTGTTTCGATTCGAGCATTTTTTAGCTTAATAAATGAGTTTAAAAAATGCTTTCTTCTTAAGAGTAATACGAATAACAAGAATAAACCACACATTGATGTGAAAATCATACCGGTGAGTAAACCGCCGATATATAAGAAAGTGTCCATCTTTGTCGTAAATAATGACCATACCAATATTGACAGGATTCCATCTGCTAATACAATAACAAGAGATAATACTAAATAAGGTAAGAATTGACCAGTTAGTTTAGTTTTTTTTGAAACATACTGATATCCAATTGGAACCGATAAAAAAATGATTAAACAATAGAAGAGTAAAATGAAATCATGTATCGACATAGTATCACACCTAACTTTTTGATGGTATTATACTATATGCTCAATACTTGTATAATTGGACAAGATATTTAATTATTTATTTACCAATTTTAACTTTTTTCTTTTTTATCTCTTCTTTTTTAGGTTTTACAGGTGAGAAGTTCTCGAAATCCTGTTTATTTTCAGGTACTTCAATATGCCCGGTTCTAATATTAGCTTCATATAATTTTATTTCTTTTTTTGTGTCTTCATTTAAATTTTTGTCTGTTTTCGCTAGTCCAATTCCATTTTCTTTTATACCAAATCTTAAGATTCTACCACCTTGGAAGTTGCCCTTTAATTTTTTTGTGATGACTTCATCTACACCTTTATCTATTCTTTTTATAGCAGAAGTAAGTGTTACATTTTCTGGTAAACCTTCTTTGTATTGATCTCGGTCCACACCGATAACCCAAACTTTTTTACCGCTTTTCTTTAATTTTTTTGCTTCGGAAAAAACACCTAACCCTGTTTTACCAGCCACTTGAAAGATGATATCAACATTTTCGTCCTTGTATAAGGTACTAGCTAAATTACTTCCATCTTTTGGTTTATCAAATGAATTAGCAAATTTTGTCTTTACTTTTATTTTAGGGTCAACTGATTTGACACCAGCCCGATATCCGTATTCAAATCTTTTAATAAACTTATCTTTCATCCCTCCAATAAAACCGACTTTCATCGTTTTAGTATTCATTGCCGCCGCGACTCCAGCTAAGAATGCTGATTGTTCTTCGCGAAAAGTTACGCTTACAACATTTGGTTTTTCAACAATTCCATCGATTATGACAAAATCTGATTTTTTTTCTTTACTTGCAACTTTTGACATACCTTTTTGGAATGAATAGCCGATTCCAAAGATTAAATCATATTTTTTCTTTGAGTATTTCATTAATTCTTTTTCAAAGTTTTTTTCTGAATGAGGACTAGTTTTTACATAATTTTTATTTTCCTTCCAATGATGTTTTTTGGCGGTTTTTTGGATACCTTCCCAAACAGCTTGATTGAATCCTTTATCATGAATTTCAGTTTTACTCATGACAACTCCAATTTTAAAATCTTTATCTTTATCTGAACCACTTACATTATTATTACGAGTACTACAGCTGGTTAATGTAATGCTAGCAAGTATCGAAATTGTAACGATGTGGAAAAAACGTTTTCGCATTGTTTTCCTCCATGAATAGTTAATTTATTTAGATGTACTCTTGTGTAAATTTCCCATTCATTTCATAAATCATTCTTAAAGTGTTGGCATTTTTATGTACAAATGGTACTGTTACAAGTAGAAATTAATCAGATGGAGGCATTTATAGTGAAGCTTGTATTTTTAGGAACGGGAGCAGGAATGCCATCAAAGGGTAGAAATGTAACGAGTATTGCATTGCAGCTTTTAGAGGAAAGAGGAACGACTTGGTTATTTGATTGTGGAGAAGCAACACAGCATCAAATTTTACATACTTCAATTAGACCAAGACGGATCGAGAAAATATTTATTACTCATTGTCATGGAGATCATATCTTTGGGTTACCTGGATTATTAAGTAGTAGAACGTTTTTAGGTGGAGAGGATCTATTAACGATCTATGGACCTAAAGGAATAAAGGAATATGTAGAGACAAGTTTTAGAATTAGTGGTACATACTTAAAATATCCAATACATTATATTGAAACAACTGAAGGTATTCTATTTGAAGATGATCAATTTATTGTTCGGGCTATTGAGCTTGAGCATGGGATTCAATCATTTGGTTATCAAATTATTGAAAAAGACCTTCCAGGAGAATTGAAAGTAGAGGAATTAAAGAAACTAGGTGTAAAACCAGGACCAGTTTATAAATTTTTAAAAGAAGGCAAAAACGTCACTTTAGAAGATGGAAGAGTTTTAAATGGGAAAGATTTTATTGGTGAATCAAAAAAAGGTCGCAAAATTGCAATTGCTGGTGACACTCGTATGACAGAGAAAAGTAATTTACTGGCAAAAGGAATGGATATATTAGTTCATGAATCAACTTTTGCAGATGATGAATCAACTCATGCATATGACTACTTCCATACTACAAGTACTCAAATCGCTAATGTCGCTAGAAGTGAAGGGATAGAAACACTTTACTTAACACATATAAGTGCAAGATACCAAGGTGAATCTTCAATTAAATTATTAAATGAAGCCCGTGAGATTTTTGAAAATACATATATTGCGAATGATTTTGATGAATTTGAACTAACAAGAGGAGATAGCTAAGAATAAATCATCTATATAGCCCCTGAATAAAAGAATATTTTAGAGACAACATATAAGTATTCTGTGTAAAAGGGGTCGGAGCTTTGAAACAGTTAAAAGTTTTCCTTTTATTATTAGTTAGTTTACAGTTCGTCTTATCTTCTTCTATTGAGGCAAGAGCTGAAAGTAAAAATCGCTACTATTATGAAAAGCAAGGCACTGCGATATGGGAAGTGCCTGTAAAAGAAAAAGTAATTGCAATTACATTTGATGATGGTCCAAATGATGAATATACACCTCAGGTTTTGGATTTATTAAAAAAGTACAATGCGAAAGCAACGTTTTTTTTAGTTGGTGAAAGAGTTGCGAAATATCCAAACGTTGCATTGCGAGAGATTAATGAGGGGCATGAAGTAGCAAATCATACATTCAGTCATGCCAGACTTCAATATTTAACAGATGAACAAATTAGAGATCAGTTACATAAAACGCACGAAGCGATTATTGCAGCGACACATGTTGAGCCGGTCTTATTTAGACCTCCATTTGGGTACTACAGTGAGCGTTCAATTAATACAGTACACGAACTAGGGTATTTAACAGTAATGTGGTCTTGGCATCAAGATACGTTTGATTGGCAAAATCCTGGTGTTTATAAAATCGTATCGAATGTGTTAAAGGACACAAAAAAAGGGGATATCGTTTTATTTCACGATCATGGGGGAGACCGTAGTCAAACCATTAATGCTCTAAAGCAAATCTTACCAGCCCTTCAAAAACAAGGTTATCAGTTTGTCACAGTATCTCAACTATTGCAATTAAAAGCAGGAGTAAAACTTCCTAGTTTCTAATAAAAACCAGATCAATGGATAATTCAAATTGATCTGGTTTTTTTCTATATGTTCAATGTTCTTATTTTTAGTGAATTCAAAGTATGTCTTTATTTTAATAGGGAAAGTTTCGTATTCATAATCATTTCATTAATATAATGATTTTTTCTACCTAATACCTCTCTAAACTATGGTATAATTGGTAAATAATGGTATTGTTTCATCAGGAAGAGTAAAAGAGGGGAAAAAATGATTAAACCAGAGAAAGCGAAAGTCAAATTACCAACACGGTTAAGTACACTATTTTTTCTTGTGTTTCTATTATTTTCTGTCTTAATTCTAAGACTAGGTGTCGTTCAAATCGTTAAAGGTGAAGACTATAAATTAGAATTAGAAAGAACAGGAAATATGACGGTCGATCAATCCGTACCAAGAGGGAAAATTTTAGATCGTAATGGGAAAGTAGTAGTAGATAATACGCCTTTACGGACTATTACGTATACAAGAAAAAAAGGTACTTCATCTGGAGAGCGTTTAGCGATGGCGACAAAATTAACAAAATATCTTCATATGCCTGTTGATAAAATAATGGAAAGAGATAAAAAAGATTATTGGTTACTTAACCATCCAACTGCTGCGAAGAAACTAGTATCAAAAAAGGAAAATAAAAAATTAAAAAAAGAATACAAAGATGATGTTGCAGCTTACAATAAAGCGTATTATAATTTGCAACTTGATAAAATTACACAAGCTGATATTGATTCACTAAGTGCAAAAGACTTGCAAATTTTAGCTATTTACAAGCAAATGAGCGTAGGTTATGCGTTAACTCCACAGTCAATTAAAAGTGAGGGAGTTACAGAGGAAGAGTATGCGCAAGTTAGTGAGCATTTAGACAAACTACCAGGTATAGATGTAACAACTAATTGGGAGCGAAAGTATGTTTATAAAGATACTTTTCGAACAATTTTAGGTAATATTACAACCGAAAAAGAAGGATTACCTGCTCAGAACGTAGATTATTATTTAGCACGTGGCTATGGTCGTAACGACCGCGTAGGAAAAAGTTATATTGAAAAACAATATGAAGATGTTTTACGTGGTACAAAAGGTAAAACGCAAAATGTGATTGATGCAAATGGCAATATTGTCGATACAAAAGTCATTTCAGAAGGTGAGCCGGGAAGTGACCTTGTACTTTCAATTAATATTGACCTTCAACATAAAGTGGATGAAATTGTAAAAAAACAGCTTGTAATCGCAAAAGCTACATCAAATGGTAGATACTTAGACAGAGCATTTGTAACAATGATGAACCCAAAAACGGGTGAAATTTTAGCGATGTCAGGCAAACAAATTGTGAAAGACAAAAAAACAGGGAAAACAAAAGTAGTCGATTATGCAACTGGAAATCTTACTTCATCTTATGAGATGGGTTCAACTGTAAAAGGTGCAACTGTTTTAACTGGTTATCAAACTGGTGCAATTTCACCGGGTCAACAACAATTTGATACACCAATCAGAATTGCAAGTACACCTGTAAAAGCATCCTATCAAAATATGGGATGGGTTAGTGATTTAGAAGCATTAAAAAGATCTTCAAACGTTTATATGTTCCGAACAGCGATGGCAATCGGACATGCGCATTATGTTGAGAATAAACCTTTAGATATAGATGTAAAAGCATTCGATGTTTTCCGTAATAGTTTTAGTCAATTTGGACTTGGGGTTAAAACGGGAATTGATTTACCAAATGAAGCAATCGGATTTAAAGGTGTAGATAAGAGTCCAGGTTTCTTACTTGATATGGCGATTGGCCAGTATGATACATATACACCACTCCAATTGGCTCAATATGTATCGACAATCGCAAATGGCGGCTACAGAATACAGCCACATGTTGCAAAGGAATTAAGGCAACCAACAATTGGTGAAGATTCAGGAGTTATTCGACAAGAGTTTAAACCCAAAATATTAAATCGAATTGATATGAAAGATTCATACATTGATCGAGTTAAAACAGGTTTTTATAAAGTTTATAATGAAACCGGCGGTACAGCTCGCAAATATTTTACTGGTACAGATTATAAACCTGCAGGTAAAACAGGCACTGCCCAATCTGTATATGATGGACCAGATCGTAAAAAATATAACGGTCCTCAAAAAACATATAACTTAACACTGATTGGCTATGCTCCATATGATAATCCGGAAATTGCCTTTTCAGTTGTAGTTCCTTGGCTACAAAGTGACCAAGCGCCAGTTAATAAATATATTGGCCGTGGAATTTTAGACGAATATTTCAAAATGAAAAAAGAAGAAAATAGTACAAAAGTAGAAGTGGATGAAAATATATAAATAGAGAAGGGACCTCCTTCTCTTATTTTACTTGGTCTTTTTTAGTGGACAGAAGAATCTAGCAATCTCTTGATTGTGATTTGTTTGCAATAAGGTTTCATTCAAAACCTGAAAAAAAGGAAAAGTTAAAGGGGGAAATTATGAAAAAAATTACAACGTATTTTATGATCGTGTTGTTATTACTTTTGAGTTTAACTGGTTGTGTATCAAGTAACGGTTCAAGTAAAGATATTTTTCAATATAAGGATTCTTATATCGGCAATAATAGTGCGTTAGGAGGTATTATACATCTATTACCACAGAGTAAAGAATTTAAAGAAATGGCGCTCCAAACTAAAAAGAAACCTTATGGGATGGAACTAGAATATGGAAATATAACCGGTGATCGTAAAATTATGGTAATAAACAATGCTACATTTCTATTTGCGTTGGTTAAAAATTTAGAATGGATTACTTTTACTTTTCCTGAAGAGAAATATACTTTGACAAGGGATCAACTTCAGCAATGGTATGAGAAAGATTTAAATAAATATACAAATAAAAAAGACCTAAAGAAGCTCATTGAAACTAATACAAAAGATAAGAACAAAGTTGAACAATTAATAAAAAAATAAAGACATGCGATATGGAGTTGAAAACAAAGGACGGCTTGTTTCAAATGAATTTTCCAAATATAAAGAACACATAATAAAAAACTTTTTGTAAGCAGTTTTTGAAACTGCTTACTTTTTTTATTTACAAAAAGGATTATTAAACTTTCATAATCTATGAAAACTGTTTTCATCCGAATATGATAGACAGGTAACAAAGCAAAGGGTAAGCATAGTACAACATGCAAGAAAGTTGGAAACGCTTTCTGTTATGGATTCATTCAAGATTATAAAACTATTAGGAGGGTTAAAAATGCAAATTCCAATTAAGAAAACGCTTGATAAAATTCCAGGTGGTTTGATGGTTGTACCACTTTTTTTAGGAGTATTAACGAATACATTTTTCCCGGAAATTTTAAAAATTGGGAGTTTTACTACGGCATTATTTAGTAAAGAAGCATCATCTACGATTTTGGCATGTTTTATGTTTTTAATTGGTTCACAAATTAATTTCAAATTAGCTCCAAAGGCTTTAAAAAAAGGTGCAATATTATTGACAGGAAAATTTATAGTTGGTGCTGCTATCGGTATAACTGTAGCAACGTTTTTTGGGCCTGCCGGAATACTAGGATTATCTCCATTAGCTATCCTTGCAGCGTTATTGAATGCTAATGGCGGATTATATGCATCTCTTGCTTCATCTTATGGTGACGAAACTGATGTAGGTGCATATGCTTTATTTTCTTTAAAAGATGGTCCATTTTTCACATTAGTTGCATTAGGTGCATCTGGCCTTGCTACTATTCCTTTTCAAACACTTATAGGCGTATTAATTCCGATCTTAATCGGAATGATTTTAGGAAATATTGATTCTGATATGAGAAAGTTCCTTGGAAGCAGTAAATTATTATTAATCCCATTCTTCTCATTCCCATTAGGTGCAGGAATGAATCTCTCAACAATTATAAAAGCGGGAGGTCCTGGTATATTACTAGGATTAGTAGCTGCATTCACTGGAATTGGAGCATACGTACTTCTGAAGTTATTTAAAGAAAATCCTATCGTTGGTTTAGCAACAGGGTCAACTGCAGGGAATGCTGTAGCAACACCAGCAGTTGTTGCAGCAGCAGATCCAACCTTAGCTTCAATCGCACCAGGAGCTACTGCGCAAGTTGCAGCAGCATGTGTAATATCTGCAATAGTCTGTCCGATCATTGTTAGTTATGTATTTAAAAGGACCGAAAAGAAAAAAGCTGAAAAATCAATTGCAAAGGCATCATGACGAGACGAAGTAAAATTCTATTCTGACCCTGGTCATCATGTTACTAAAGCTAAGCCAATTTGAAAATGAAACAGAAATAAAGCAGTCAGCGATTTCACTGTCTGCTTTATTTAGTTACAAAAAAGGGTCTTTTAGTTAAAAAAACTAGTGGGATAAGGAAAATTTTATTATCATGGTTGCGATATTGTCGGAATGCTATTTAAAGATAGAAAGAAGGAAACACCATGAATGAAAATGAGAATGTTATGTTAACTACAATAAAGGGAAAGGAAGTTCTTTCTAATCCTTTTTTGAATAAAGGGACTGCTTTTACGAAAGAAGAAAGAGAAAACCTTGGACTTGAAGGTTTGTTACCACCACAAGTACTCACCCTGGATGAACAAGTTAATAGGGTCTATGAACAATATTCGATGAGGACGACGAATCTGTTCAAAAACGGGCTGCTTTATGATTTATACAACCGCAATGTTGTCTTGTTTTACCGTCTTTTGAAGGAACACCTAGCAGAAATGCTTCCAATCATCTACACTCCAACTGTCGGAGATGCAATCCAGTCATACTCCCATAGCTACCGTCGCCCAGATGGTTTGTATCTTTCTATTGATGATCCTGAGGGTATTGAAAGGGCATTTACTAATCTAGGAAAGCCGAAAAATGGGATTGATTTAATCGTCGTTACCGACTCTGAAAGCATTCTTGGAATTGGGGACCAAGGGATTGGTGGGATTAATATTGCGATTGGGAAACTTGCTGTGTACACGGCTGCAGCGGGTATTGACCCTAGTCGAGTTATGCCGATCGTGCTGGATGTTGGCACGAACAATCAGGCTTTGATTGCAGATCCTATGTATATCGGTAACAAGTTCGCACGTGTCCGAGGTGATCGTTATGATCAATTCATTGATTTATTCGTTCAGACTGCAAGAAAGTTCTTTCCAGAGGTTCTCATTCACTGGGAAGACCTTGGCAACGTCAATGCGCGAAATATCTTGGACAAATACGGTGACAAAATCCTTACCTTTAACGATGACATCCAAGGAACTGGTGCTGTTACTCTTGCTGCTATAATGTCTGCTTTGAAAGTAAAGGGAGAATCATTGAAGGATCAACGCATTGTTGTCTTTGGACCAGGTGCTGCCGGTATTGGTAACGCAGACCAAATGGTAGATGCCATGGTTCTTGAAGGGTTGACTAGAGAAGAAGCCTTTGATCGTTTCTGGGCTATAGACTATCGCGGTCTACTAACAAATGAAACTCCAGATGTTCTGAACTTCCAGAAGCCTTATGTAAGAAACGTAGATGAAGTTACGGACTGGGATAAGAATGAGGAAGGGATTATTTCATTAATGGAAGTAGTTCAAAGGGTGAAGCCAACAATTTTGATTGGTACTTCTGGACAAGCAGGCGCGTTCACTGAGGAAATGATTAAAGAAATGGCTAAGCACGTGGAGCGTCCGATCATCTTGCCGATGTCCAACCCGACTGCATTAGCTGAAGCTGTGCCGGAAAATCTAATTAAGTGGACCGATGGCAAGGCTCTAATTGCAACGGGAAGCCCATTTGCCAATGTTGAATACAAAGGTGTTTCTTATGAAATTGGACAGTCAAATAACGCATTTGTATTCCCTGGCCTAGGCTTGGGAGCGATTGTAACAAAAGCTGAAGTATTCTCAAAAGAAATGTTTGCTGCAGCTGCTAATGCGGTTGCAAGAATGTCTGACACTAGTAAACTTGGAGCATCCCTTTTGCCATCAATTGAAAAGCTTGATGAAGTTTCAAAATACGTAGCGATTGAAGTAGCACATGCTGCAATACACGAAGGAATTGCGAAAGTAAATATTCAAGATGTTGAAAATGCAATTGTAGATGCTATGTGGGTACCAGAGTATAAAGTAATTAAGAGTGTGGACATTGAAGTCAAGGGGAAAGAAGCATTAACAGGTAGTCTTTCATATTAAAACAGATTTAAAATCTTAAAATATAGAAAGAGCAATCGTTTAACGTTGACTCAATCCTTATTCTTGGTGCAATTTTATGAAGATGATTTACTATAGAGACTGCAAAGCTCTTCCAGAGAGCTTCGCAGTCTCTTAGTATGTAATGGATAAACCTTATTCATACTATAATTAAGCAGATAACCTGGAGGAAACGATGAAAAAGGGAAGATTTAGTTTACAAGCCATTATTATTATTTTTGTATGCTTTGTCGTCGCTTTGTCACTTGGCATAACCGATTTGCTGATCAGTAAGAGAATTACCTCCAGTGTGGAAGAGACACAGAAGGAAAAGGTACTCAATATTGCAAAGATTGTTTCTCTTAACCCGCAAGTGATTGAGTCTCTTGAGGGGAAAACAAAATCGACAGAAGTACAAGCTTATGCAAATCAAATAAAAGATTTAACGCATGTTAATTTCGTTGTCGTCATGGATATGAAAGGAATCAGACTTTCCCACCCGGATCCCAATGAAGTGGGAAAGAGGTTCAGAGGAGGAGATGAGGGGCCAGTTCTTCGAGGGAAGGAGTACGTATCTATCTCAAAAGGGATTCTCGGTCCCTCTATGAGGGCGTTTACCCCATTAAAGAATTCAAATGGAAAACAAGTCGGCGCAGTTGCTGTAGGAATTTCAATGGAAAACGTAACAAAGGCAGTACATAAAGGCCGGATGGGAATGATGATTGGGACAATAATCGGAATATTAATCGGGGTTACCGGTGCAGTCGGCTTGGCCAGGTTTATCAAAAAAATCTTATTGGGACTCGAACCGTTCGCAATCGCAAGGCTGCTTGAAGAGAGGAGTTCCATGCTCCAGTCTGTGCGTGAGGGTATTATAGCCATTGACCAAGAAGGAAAAATTACTCTTGTAAACAGGGCAGCTCGTAAGCTTTTTAAAAAAGCCGGCCTAGAAGGGGATCCTAAAGGACTCAAGATAGAAGATTATTTGCCTGAGACCCGTTTAACCCGCATTTTACAGTCCGGAGAAACTGAGGTAGATCAGGAACAGGATCTGCATGGAGTTACAATTTTGGTAAATAGGGTACCGGTAGTAGTAGATAATCAACCAGTTGGAGCAATCGCTACATTCCGTGATAAAACGGAAGTTCAATTATTGGCCGAACAGCTCACAGGGGTGCGCAATTATGCGGATGCCCTTCGTGCCCATGCCCATGAATTCATGAATAAGATGCATGTTATTCTTGGCCTTGTCCGTACCGAACAATACGATACACTTGCCAACTATGTGTCTGAAACGGTTAACCACCGGGAAATGGAAATGGGTTTTGTAACGAAGAATGTCATGGATCCGGTTCTAGCTGGATTTTTGATTGGCAAGCTAAGCTTTGCAAGAGAATCAGGTGCATCATTATCATTTGATTGCACCACTAAGATACCCCAGCCTGTGAACCCGGAAATTACCCAAGAACTGATAACGATTATTGGAAATCTCGTCGATAATGCGATGGAAGCGATAGCGAACAGTCCTGTCAAAAAAGTTGACTTAAAGCTTGATTACGCAGAAGATATTTTAACAATTGAGGTTAAGGATACAGGTATGGGAATGACGAAAGCAATTCAAAATAAAGTATTTGATAAAGGCTTCTCCACGAAAGGAGATAACCGTGGGGTCGGACTATATTTATTAGCTCAGGCTATTGAAAGACTAGAAGGGGACCTAATTATTTCTTCTAAGCCGGAAAAGGGAACGAATTTTGCAGTGTATATACCTTATAAAGCAGAGGATGAAAAGGCATGATTAATGTAATGATTGTTGAAGACGACCCTATGGTAGCGGAAATCAATAAACGATACCTTTCTAAAATTAATGGGTTCCGTTTGACTAATATAGTCAATTCCGTTGATGATGCGATCCGCATACTTGGCAAAGAAGATATACAGCTTATACTTCTGGATATTTTTATGCCGGGCAAACAAGGATTAGAGCTTTTGACGTACCTGCGTACAAATGAACTTGAAGTAGATGTCATCATTATTTCGGCCGCATCAGATCTAGAGCGAATTAAGAAGGCATTAAGGTATGGTGTTGTCGATTATTTAATAAAGCCTTTTGAATTTGAAAGGTTCAATGCTGCCCTTGTCAACTATCAGCAAAAGACTCGGTTTACTGATAAGCTGGAAGCAGTTAGCCAACAGGAGCTCGATAATTATCTTCTTTTACACAGGGATGAAACTGCGATAATCGAAGAGCTTCCAAAAGGGTTAACAAAGGATACTTTAAAGCAAGTGTGGGAAGCGGTTCAGGAATTGAAGGAGATACCGTTTTCTACTGAAGAAGTGGCAAATGCTGTCGGTATATCGAGAGTTTCAACGAGAAAATATTTGAACTTCTTAAAGGATTTAGGAATCCTAGACGTCAAGGTAATATATGGGACAATCGGAAGACCTGTTTACCAGCATGAATATAACCAAAGTAAAGAGTACTTAATAAAAAACTTTCTGTAAGTGTTCATTGGGTGGAAAAATTCACAATCAAGTAGAAGTCGGTGGTTTCCACTTATATAAACTTCTAAAGTAATAGAAAATAGAATAAAAAATGGTAGCTCAGTTCCTATACTTGCGCTACCATTTTTTAGATTCACCATGATTCTCATCCGTGCCTAATTGTCAAAAAACATTCAAGGAAGGACTTTTGTCATTTATGTATTTTTTTAGTTTTAATGTAAAAAAATAGTTAGAAAAAGTTCAAGGTGATGATCATGACTGTGACTTTTGAAGTCATACTTAGAACACTATCAGCTTTTGTTTTACTGACTTGCATTGCACATATACTTGGAAAACAAACAATTTCTCAAATGACATATCATGACTATATTGCTTCAATTACTCTAGGATCTATTGTTGGAAATATGACTTTTAATACTTCCATACATTTCAATAACTTTATTACTGCATTAGTCATTTTTAGTGCGATTATTTTTATTGTCACGTTAATTTCATTGAAAAATAGAAATGCCAGATCTTTACTTAATGGAGAGCCAACCGTTGTAATACAAAATGGTATAATTCTTGAAAAAAACTTGGAGAAATTAAAATTTACGATGGATTCTTTAAATCAATCCTTGAGGAGAAAAGATATATTTGATATTGATGAAGTGGAATACGCTATAATTGAAGATGATGGTCAATTATCCGTATTAAAAAAACCACCCTATCGAAATGTAATTAGAAAGGATTTAGGTATCAATACACCACCACAATCATCTTTTCCGATTGAATTGATAATGGATGGTCAAATTATTGATAAAAATTTTATTGAAAATCACTTAACAAAAAGTTGGCTATTTACAGAATTAAAGCAGCGAGGATTAACTTTAACCGATGTTTCTTATTGTGTTCAAGGAACACATGGTCAGCTGTATTTTGATTTGTACAAAGATGGGATTACTTCACCGATTGATAAAGAATCATAAAACTGTTGTTTTAATTAATAAGGTTATGTATTACAAAAAAAGGATAAAAATAGCAGAAACGATATCTGTTATTTCTATCCTTTTTCTTGTACGAAAATGTTTGACATAAAGTGAAACTTTCAATAAAACTTATTTCTTTACTCATTTACTTTACAATCCTCTTTTTGTTCTTCCTATTAATTGAGAATATAATCAAACAAATCTTAGAACCAATCTTTTTTCTTGAACCATATCACTAACCCAATCACGATGATTAGCATAACTGCCCAGCAGTAATAATAACCATACTTTAATTGAAGTTCTGGGATTTGGACAAAATTCATCCCGTAAACACCGACAATGAATGTTAAGGGCATGAATACAATCGAGACAGATGTTAACATTTTCATTGTTTTATTCATTTTGTGTGAGTTCGTTGAAATATAACTTTCTCTGATATCATTAGCCATTTCCCTGTTATCTACAATGTCTTCTATTAATTTCTCTAAGTGTTCGTAGACGATTCGTAATTTTTTTGTCGTCTCTTTGTCAATTTCAACATGTGTTGAATTTAAAATACGGTAAATTAAATCTTTTGTTGGTTTAACTGTTTTTCTTAACTTTGATAATTTGCTTAGTTGTGTTTTGATTCCATCGATCATGCTTTGATCTGAATTTGATCCTAATTCATCAATCTCCTCGATGTCATCCTCAATTTTTTGGACGATTGGAAAGAAATTGTCGACAATTTCATCACAAATGAGATACAGGATTTGTTCTGGTTTCATACTTTTTATATTCTTTAATCCTTTTAGTTTGTTCCACACCATTTGTAACACACTTGACTCTTCTAAACAGAATGAAACGATGTACTTGTGGGACAAAAAGAGATCGATTTCTGCTCGTTCCATTTTCTCTTGTAATGATTGTAGGATGATAAAACGATAGCCATCGTAATAGTCCATTTTCGGTCTTTCTTTATAGCTTACACATTGCTTAATTGCTAGATCGTCGAAATGAAATTGGGATTGCAACAAGTCAATTTCTTCTGTTCTAGGTTTTTCAAAATCGACCCATACCCAGTCAATGAGTTCCGAATTTAATTCTTCTATAGATACACCGAATGCATGAGTTCCGTCTTTGTAAACAGCCATCGTATTGATCATGTCATACACTCCTTTTTTTCGTTAATTTTGTCCGAAATCAGTTTAACATAAAATTCTCCATTCGTTTTGAAAAAAAAGGAGGAAGTTTTAACGCTTTACTTCAAATGCAAAGGTCGCCAATTCGCTAAGAACAAATTAAAGAACGGACTTTGGTAGATTTGAAGTCCGTTAACTCTATCAAAAATTACCGTTATTGTTATAAAGCTTATGAATTCAGTAAGAAACCCATCTACCATTGTGTAAATGGCAGATGGAGTGTATTTCTATGGATTCGAAACTAATCTTCAAAATAATAGAAATTTGATGTGAGTTTCTTTCATTTTTTCCCTACTCTACTACTTAAGACCGATATAAAACCATTCCTCAGGCCATTATTCGGATCGTAAAACTTGTATAAGATAGGAGTATAAGTTGAAAGGAGGCGACGAGGTCATGAAAAAGTTTTTAACTTTTATCCTCGTACTAATATTAATTGGAGTTGCATTAGCGAATTTAGGTGGGTTGATTTCATTAGCAATAGGGTTACTGATTACGTATTACAGTTTTAAAAAGTTTGTAAAAACAGAATCGATCTTTAAGAAAATCATATGGACAATTATTGGATTAGTTGGATTATCGATTGCCATAAGTGGTCTTCCTTCTTTAATAGGTGTTGCAGCAGCAATTTTGCTTTACTACCTATATAAAGATTATAAAAACCAAAAAAACCTTAAAGATGATGAATTTAAAATTTACGATGAGAATTTTAACACAATAAAATAAGAGGAGTGTATTAAAAATGAAAAATTTATTTACTCGAATCAAAGAACAAATTTCAGCAGATTTACACGGTTTATTAGATGAAAAGGAAAAACAAAATCCAATTTCTCAATTAAACTACTTTATTAAACAATCAGAAGGTGAATTAGGTAAAGTAAGAGGGTTACTTGAAAGACATTATTCTTTACGTACAAAATTTCAAGTTGAACGTGAAGGAGCTCTTCAAATGATGCATAAAAGAGAAGAACAATTGAAAGTTGCAAATGAAGCTGGTGAAGAGGATCTAATTAAACGTGCTAGCGAAGATATTGAATTCTATAAAGAACAAGCTGAAAAGTTTGCATCATTAATCACGAAAACAGAAGAAGAAATTAGTTTTATGCATGAGCAAGTAAATCAAATTGAAAAAAAGTTAAAAGAGCTTCATACAAAGAAATATGATTTAATGTCACGCCAAAATATGGCACATGCTACTAAAAAAATTAATGAGACGCAACATTTACTGAATAGTAAAATGCCATCAATTGATTTTAACTATTTCGAAAAACAAATTCGTGACCTAGAATTACGAGTTCGTTCGGAATTTGACTTACAATCATTTGACTATAAAATTGAACAATTAAAAAAAGATTTAAAAAGTGAATTTAAAAAAGAAGCATAAATAATATTGGTAGGAAGAAGAGATGCTAATCTCTTCTTTCAGACTGTTGACAAACGCTCGCTTTCTTCGTTGCTTCGCCTGCCTGCGGTGCTCATTACCCGTCTAAAGGTAACTCCGCTCCTCGCCAGGCTTCGCGCCTCGAAAGACAAGCGTTTTCAACCAGTCTGAAAATCAAATAATTAGGAATTTGTCTACACTGGAAGAAGAGATGTAATCTCTTCTTTTTTGCTCTTGAAAAATGTATTTGTCAGCTTGTAATAATTCTAAATAATTTCAGTCCTACCTGCATCCTGCCTATCCTATTCTTTCCTGCCATTCCTGCTCTTAAGTCTTCCCGCATCTCCCACAGGAGTCGAGCACCCAATTCGTTCCATTTAATTTCTTCAAAGGTCAATTTGAAAACACTTTTTAAATCATTTATAAGAAAAAGCTGTATTTTAATGAAATTTTTGTCATGTATTTCAACAATCAAAAATATAGTAAAGATGTTGGTCTTTCATTATTTCAAAGAGAAAATAAAATTTTAAATTTGTTCAAAAATCAAAAAAGGTAGATTGAAAGAAAGGTCGAATTAATCTAATGAAGGCGTTAAGAATTTGTGAGAAAGGCTCTGGTGAAGTTATTTGATTGAGTAAGAAAGTGCAATAAGAATATAAAAAATTAAGAACGATAGTGAAAATATAGTTGAAAGTGGGTTTGTAAAAATGAGAATAAAAGGGAATATCGTAAAAAAACATGATGTAGTAAATTGTATGGTTTCTACTGAAGCTCAATTTGCATGGGATTTATTAAAAAAATCGAATTATCGTTGTATCCCTGTATTAAGTGAAAATAATAAAGAGTATGTAGGAAATTTATATAAAGTTGACCTAGCTGAATATCTAGTTGATCACGATTCATTACAAGGTAAAACGGTTAATGATTTCGTCCGTAAAGAATGTCCACCAATTCAAGAAGATTCACCTTTCTTTAAAGTATTTTTTACAATCAAACGTTTCCCTTATTTAGCGGTTGTAAATGATTTAAATGAGTTTGTAGGAATATTAACACATAAAACTGTATTTGAATTATTGGAAGAGGCTTGGGGACTAAAGGATGGAGGATACTCTTTAACTGTTAGTACAATGGAGCATGAAGGCGCATTAGCTAGATTGGCTAAGCTTGTAAATAAATATTGTAATCTAAAAAGCTGTATCACACTAGACAGCGATTCAGTTTATCGAAGAATTTTAATTACGCTTCCGCCAACTATTAGTGAAGATGACTACAAAAAGTTAAAAAGTGAGATCATTAGAAAAGAGTTTCATATTATGCATGAAGAAGTTTCAATGAATCACGCTAATCAAAACTAATTCATAAGACTCGGGTAAATGAATCAAAGAGATTCGGTTCAGAGTGAGTGAACTACTTTAAACGAGATGCAATTCAATTTGAATTTGCATCTTTTTTTACATAAAGAAAGAATAAAATGGAATGCGAATCATATTGTTGAAGGTTTGATTTAAAAACCTCAATTACATTTTTATCTTCATTAGAGGTACATAAATAAACTAATGCAAGTGATGATAGGAGTGGGAAGATGAATAAAGAGATATTTATTGTTAGGCATTGCGCGGCTGAAGGACAGCCATCTGAGTCAGAATTGACTGAATTAGGAATGAGGCAGTCTATCCAATTAGCTGATTTTTTCTCTGCAATTCAAATTGATCATATCATATCAAGTCCATTTTTACGCGCAATTGAATCAATTAAACCAACAAGTTTAAAGAAAGACCTTACGATTAAGATTGATGACCGTTTGTCGGAACGTATACTAAGCACTACTGATTTACCTGATTGGCTTGAAAAATTAGAAGCTACTTTTGTTGATCTAGAATTAAAATTCGAAGGTGGTGAATCAAGTCAAGAAGCGTTGAATCGTGCACTAGACGTAATCCAGGATATCCTCAATAGTGATTTTCAAAAAACAGTTATTGTAACACATGGTAATTTAATGTCCTTACTATTAATGAATTATCATAACGGTTTTGGTTTTGAAGACTGGAAAAATCTTAGTAATCCCGATGTTTTTCACTTGAAGTTCGAGAGTAGTAGAGTTGATACGAAACGTATATGGGAAGAAAGTGCTATAAAAAGTTTATAAACAAAAAGGCTGAAACGAATTGGGTGTTTGAGCCTTTTTGTTCCTTTTTTGAAAATATAGAAGTAGCTAAAAAATAAGGGCATGCAAAAAAGAGGTTCAGTAGCAACTCTTTTTCAGCGTGAGGAAATTAAATAAGGTTAAAATTAACAGTTGAAAAGTTATTTATTTCAATAAAACGATTATTTGACATGAAAATTGATTTATCATAATGGAGTACTCATGAAGTAGTTATGATAAATATAAAAATACACTTTTATATTAATAAAGAGATTGGAGCGAAAGGGTGCTCGACTCCTGTGGGAGATGCGGGAAGGCTGAGACCCCGCAGGCGTGCGAGCTCACGCCCCACGGAAAGCGAGTACCCTGTAGTGGAAGTCAACAGATCGCATCCTCATCTGATTTTATAACTGATAGATTACATATGTACGTTCTAACTAGTTCATTTAATTTTTCTTCATCGAATCGATTTTTAATAGTAGGAGAGTAGTTACTTTTTGAGGGTAGCTAAGTGGTTTGTCTTTTGCTTCTACCATTGAATTGCCAACAACATAACTGACTGTTAGAAAGCCAACAAGTAAAATGAGTGTAACGATTAAAGCAATTGTGATGAGAATACGCTTAATACTTGCTCGTAATACCCGATTGTTAGTTATTTTCATCAGAAAACTCTCCCCCTTAGGACAACACAGTTACCTGTATCATTCTATTATCTAAAGTGGAGAGTCATGACAAGCTAATTAAATTTTATTTATTTTTTCAAATTCCTCTTGGATTTCACGTGATCGTACAGTTGCTTCGATAAAACAGTTTAAAAATGAATTAGCTACTTCACGGTCCTCAAGAACGGATATTCCTGCTTGTGTAGTGCCATTTGGACTTGTTACCTTTTTTCTAAGCGTAAGTGGCGATTTATTCGTTTCTTGTATCATCGTAATTGAGCCAATTAGTGTTTGTTGAATAAATGGTTTGGCGATATCACGATGAATTCCTAGAGCCATGGCAGCTCGTTCAAACTGTTCGACTACATAGTAAATATACGCTGGACCACTACCAAATAAGCCCGTCATTGCGTGCAATTCGTCTTCTTCAACTTTTGCAACAATTCCAACTCTCTCAAATAATCTTTTTGCGATCTGTACTTTTTCAAATGGTACATCATCTGGAAAGGCAAGAGCTGTAGCTGATTTTCGAACTAAAGCTGAAGTAGTCGGCATTGCTCGTATGATATTCATATTTTCATTTCCGATTAGTTGTTTTATTGTACTAATCGAAACACCAGCAACTAAAGAAATAATTAATTGATTTTCATTTAGAAGATGTTTACTTTGTTCAAGAGCGACTGCAATATCTTTAGGTTTTATAGCTAAAAATACTACACTTGATCCAGTAATTGCTAACTGACGGTTGGGCGTAGCTAATACCCCATACTTAGTATGTAAAATATCTAAACGGTCAAGGTCCTCTCTGTTTGAGATTGCAATTTGATCGTTTTCAATATATCCACTTTCTAATAATCCAGCAATTAATGCTTCTGCAATACTGCCTGCTCCAATAAACGCAACTTTTCCTAGAAACATTACACTCACCTCACCTTTATTGTAATAGATATTTATATTAGAGAAACGTTAGCCATATTCCTTGTTGACAAGAAGCTTTTATTTATTTTATCTAAAAAATTTTGTAAAATTTTAGTTAGGAGTATGATGTAATGTAGTAATTGATGATTTTTAGAGTTGTGAAAAGCGGTATTTTATTGATTTTAATGAGTTTCGCGATAATTAGAGAAGTTCTTTAGGTATTGTTTAGAAAGAAATTTCTAAAGCATCATTGTTTGTATTTTTGAAAATGTATATTAGAATAAACTTTAAGAAGATTCAGATAAGGAGGAATAAGGATGATACCTGAAAATAAGATTCACCAAATTACTCTCCCGGTACCGTATGCTATGAATACAGTGAATGTTTTTTTAGTTGAAGGAGATTTATTGACTTTAATCGATACAGGAACAAATACACCTGAAACACTTGATACACTTAAAAGTGAATTAAAAAGAATCGGTTATCAGCTAGAAGATATTGAGCAAATCGTTTTGACGCATCATCATCCAGATCATGCAGGACTATTAGATGAGTTTAAAGAAGACGTAAAGATTTTAGGACATGAACGAAATATTCCTTATTTAACTCAGGAACAATCTTTTTTAGATTACTATTATGAATATTTTGTTGAAAACGCAATGATTTATGGTGTACCTGAAGAGTTTGTCAAAAAAATGCCACGTACGATAGAGAAAATGCCGTATACTAGTAAACGTTCATTAACTGATATTATTGGTGAAGGTGATCGAATTGATAGTTTATTTGGTTTAAAAGTACTGTATACACCTGGTCATGCAACTTCTCATATTTCTTTATATAGTGAAGATGATGGGATTGTTTTTGGAGGAGATTTATTATTAGATAAGGTTTCATCAAATCCTATTTTAGAGCCACCATTAAATGGTGAGATAGAACGTGTAAAACCATTACTTCAATATAATGATTCTTTACAAAGAATAGCTGAACTTCCAATTACAAAATTATATACTGGACACGGCGAGCCAGTTACAGATGTCAAAGGGTTAGTTGAAAGCAGGTTAGATAAGCAAAAAGCTAGAGCTGATAAAGTACTCGAGATGATTAAAAAACAACCATTAACCGCATTTGAAGTTTGCCAAATGTTATTTCCTAAAATTTATCAGAAACAGCTTTCACTTACTTTATCAGAAACAATTGGTCAACTTGACTACCTGGAAAATCTAGGTTTTATTCGTTTAAGTGAAAGAAATAATGGTATACTTGAGTATAAAACGAATGAACATTCAGTCAGTCAATAATAGAGGTGGAAATTTTTGAGGTTAAGTAACCAAACAGTTGTAATAACAGGTGCTTCTAGTGGTTTAGGTAAAGATTTAGCTTTAACTGCAGCAAAAAAAGGTGCTAATATCGTTTTGATTGCAAGAAGAGAAGCTGAACTAAAAAACTTAAAAGAAAAAATTCAAGAAGATTTTCCTGTAAAATGTCATTATTTTATTGTAGATGTGACAGATGAAAATGCAGTGTATGATGCTTTTCAACAAATAGAAGAGCAATTTGATGGAATCGATGTTTTAATAAATAATGCAGGGTATGGACTTTTTCAAACAGTTGAACAAATGTCACTTCAAGATATGAAGCAAATGTTTGATGTAAATGTTTTTGGAGTAATGAATTGTTCCAAATTGGCACTTACTTCTATGAAGCTTAAAGGAAAAGGACATATCATTAATATAGCTTCATTAGCAGGTAAGATTGCAACTTCAAAGGCTGCTGCTTATGCAGGTTCCAAACATGCTGTACTAGGATTCAGTAATGCTTTAAGGCAAGAAGTAGAGAAAGATGGAATCTTTATCACAAATGTTAATCCTGGCCCAATGGATACACCGTTCTTCGATATTGCAGATGAATCTGGGACATATGCAAAATCAGTTCGTAAAATGATGCTCGACCCAGAAAAAGTAGCATCAAAAGTTATTTCGTTAATCGGCCATAATGTGCATGAAATTGATTTACCATCTTGGATGGGATTTGGTGCAAAGATGTACTCATTATTTCCAAAAATAAGTTATTACTTTATGATGAAGTTTGGTAATAAAAAGTAGTAAAATATTAAGAATACGCAGTAAGGTCACGTATTTATACGTGGCCTTTTTATTTTGA
Organism: Gottfriedia luciferensis; assembly: GCF_002156865.1. Classification (GTDB taxonomy): domain Bacteria; phylum Bacillota; class Bacilli; order Bacillales; family Bacillaceae_G; genus Gottfriedia; species Gottfriedia luciferensis. The sequence goes on from NZ_NCTA01000004.1 coordinate 165,953, forward strand.
ATAAGGAAAGAATTAAATTTATTAGTGGAATTTTGTTGATTTTATTTCAGTATTTCTAGCCTATTTGTTTTCCTTGCCGTTCTGATCATCCAAATAATTTTCTCTATTCTAACCTCATCATCATTTAAATATATTTAAGTAATGAAACATAACTGAAAGATGGTGGGGTAGTATGACCAAAAGAGAGTATTTAATAAAACCACTAGTTGGCGAAAACTATCCAACAATTGATCGAGGAGAATCAATCTACTTATGGGACAAGCAAGGAAAGAAATACATTGATGGTTCTTCAGGTGCTGTAGCTGCAAGTATAGGTCATGGTGTGAAAGAAATAATTGATGAAATGGTAAAACAGGCTTCTAAAGTAGCGTTTGTATATAGATCTCAGTTTACTAGTGAACCAGCGGAATTATTAGCAGAAAAAATAGGTAAGCTTGCACCGGGAGATTTAAATTGGAGTTTTTTTGTGAATAGTGGCACGGAAGCTACTGAAACAGCTATGAAAATGGCAATACAACATTTTCAAGAAAGAGGCATTCATACGAAAACGAAAATTATTTCAAGAAGTATGAGTTACCATGGTATAACGATTGGCTCATTATCTATGTCAGGACACCCTTTTAGAAGGAAACGATTTACGAGTTTACTAGAAGATTATCCAATGGTAGAAGCTCCGTATTGTAAGCGATGTCCTTATGAATTGAAACCTGAGAATTGTGGACTGCTTTGTGCAACTGCTCTTGAGCGAACAATTCAAAAATTAGGTTCAGAGAATGTTGCTGCTTTTATAGCTGAACCGATCGTCGGTGCTGCCGGAGCTGCATTAACTCCACCTAAAGACTATTACGAAAAAATAAAAGATATTTGCGAAAAAAACGATGTGTTATTTATTGCAGATGAAGTAATGACAGGTATTGGTAGAACTGGAGAAATGTTCGGAATTAGTCATTGGAAGTGTATACCAGACATACTTGTACTCGGTAAAGGATTAGCGGCTGGTTATACACCGATTGCTGTAGCAATAGCAAGTGATCGTGTTATGAAACCAATTTTAGAAGGAAGTCGTCTCGTAATGAGTGGACATACATTTAGTGCGAATCCACTTTCTGCAAATATAGCATTGACCGTATTAAACTATGTTGAAAAAAATGGATTAGTTCAAAATGCGAAAGTACAAGGTGAGAAGATTCGATTAAAAATAAGAGAATGGCAGAAAAAATATCCTTTCATATTTGACGTTCGAGGAGAAGGGCTACTTATCGGAATTGAGCTTAATGAAGTCTTTTTTAATTTTAATAGTTTAACAAATCATGTCATTGAGGTTGCTAAAAATAAAGGGTTATTACTATATCCTGCGGTTAGTGGCCCTTACGGTAAATCTGAAAATAGTTTTTTACTTTCACCACCATTAATCATTACTGATCAACAAGTAGATGAATTATTAACCTTATTGATGCAAGTATTCAATGTGTTAAAAGAAGAGGTAAAGGGGGGAGTGTAATGGCTATTAATACTTTTGGCAAAATGATTAGTATTGAAGAAGCTTTACCATATTTTAAAGATGAAATGGTTTTGATGTTTGGTGGTTTCGGAGGAATAGGAAACCCTCCAACTTTAATAAAAGGCATTTTAGACAAGGGTGTTAAAAATCTTACACTTATTGGAAATGATACGGGCTTTCCTGATGTTGGTATTGGGCAGTTAGTGACAGCCAAAAGAGTTAAAAAAATGATTACTACTCATATTGGATCCAATCCGAATGCAGGCAAACAAATGACAGATGGTACGCTCGAAATTGAATTTAGCCCTCAAGGAACTTTTATTGAACGAGTACGTGCGGGTGGCGTAGGATTAGGTGGTGTATTAGTAGATATCGGAATTGATAGTGTCATTGATATTGATAAACAAAGAGTGACAGTCTTCGGAAAGGAATACCTAGTTGAAACACCCTTAATTTCTGATGTATCAATCGTTTATGCCAAAAAAGCAGATCCGTTTGGGAATCTAGTTTTTGATAAAAGTGCTCGGAACTCGAATCCCTATGTTGCGATGGCTGGAAATTTAACAATTGCAGAGGTGGAAGAAATTGTTCCATTAGGAGAATTAAATCCTGAGGAAATTATTGTTCCTGGTGCATTTGTAAACTATATTGTTCAATCGGAAGGAGTGAATTGGAAGTGGGTTTGGGAAAAATAAATCCTCGTGAAATGATGGCAAAACGGGCAGCTGAAGAAGTCAAGAGCGGTATGATCGTGAACCTTGGAATTGGTATTCCTTCACTTATTCCAAATTATTTACCAGATGATTGTCATGTCATGTTCCATGCTGAAAATGGTGTGTTAGGGTTAGGGCCAACGCCAAACAAAGGTGAAGAAGATGGGAATTTATGTAATGCAGCAGGATTACCAGTCACACTAATTCCAGGTTCTAGTTATTTTGATAGTAGTATCGCTTTTGCAATTATTAGAAAGGGTCTTTTGGATTTAACTGTACTTGGTGCCTTAGAAGTAAGTCAAAAGGGTGATTTAGCAAATTGGATTGTTCCTGGTAAAAGGGTACCTGGTATAGGTGGTGCGATGGACTTAGCTCAAAAATCTAAAAAAGTAATTGTATTAATGAACCATACAAATAAAAATGGTGAACCAAAAATTGTTTCAGAATGCACACTTCCTTTGACATCACCAAAATGTGTGGATTTAATCATTACGGAAATGGCAGTAATTGAAGTGAAAAAAGAAAGTGGTGAGCTTTGGTTAAATGAAGTAATGGCTCCTTATTTGATCAGTGACGTTATAGAGAAAACCGGCGCGCCACTATTTGTGAATCCTAGTGTGATTGTCCATCGTTGGGAGTGATCAAAAATGGATTTGATTATATACACAAATAAAACAAATTCCAACAATTGTATTTGGTCCCGGTGAAACAAAAGTTGCACATTACCCATATGAATACATTGATTTAGATGAATTATTTCACTGCTCGGAGGTAATTGCCTACACATTACTAGATTGGTGTGGAGTAGAAAAATGAGATCTTTTTTGAAAATAAGTGGATCGTAAACGAAAACTTTATAGCAGATAGTTGTTTTGATTATTTTAATGAACGGAATAGAGTGGATGACTATCGCGGTAACGTGAAAGCCTTACTTCCCTATATAAATAAAAGTACTTCGAACCAGTATACAAAAATAATTATAAAAACTAGAGTAGACGATTATGTAACTTTACAAGAATTGGTTTTGTAAAAGAGGCTGAGGTATATAAATATTTTCATGGAAATAATTTGAGTTTTTATACGAAATACAAGGTTAATACTAGACGAAATAGTGATGCGTGGATTGAGGAAGATGAAACTGAATGAGTGCAGCTATATACAGGTCGGCTCACAAATAATTGCTATATATTTGATAAATAGAAGATATGAATGGTTGGGTGAAAGATTTAGCATATGATCTTACTAACGAAAGATTAAGGCAGGGGTGAAACTAGGAAAAGTATTTATTTTTTTCCTAAATGCTACCCCCTGTCATTTTTTTTGCTCTAAAAAATCTGATAGACTTTTCGTATTTAGGGATACTAAATCATAAAAAAGAAAAAGTGAGGAGTATTATGAGGAAGGTATTTATATTTTTTCTTTGTTTGATTTTGTGGACCCAATTGCCTGGAAGAATACATGCTGAGCAAAAAATTCCAATTTTAATTTATCATTCCATTGATGAATTTATGGGACATGGTGTGATTGATTTATATGTATCTCCAGAGAACTTTGAGAAACAAATGATTTATTTACGTAATCATGGTTTTACGCCTCTAACATTTGAGCAATGGGGAGATCGTAATAAAGTAAAGAAACCGATCTTTATAACCTTAGATGATGGATATAAAAACAATTTAAATGCATTTAAAATCTTTCAAAAGTTAAAAACTGATCAATTTAAACCAAAGGCAACTATTTTTGCGATATCAGACTATATTGGGTGGCCAGATCGTTTATCTAGTGCTGATTTAAAAAAGATGTCAGATTCAGGATTGTTTTCGATCCAATCGCATACTGCTACCCATCCTGATTTAAGAAAAATAGAAGATTTTACACATGAATTAAAGGGTTCAAGAGATAAAATTCAATCAATCACAGCAAAACCTGTTATTACATTAGCTTACCCATATAGTTATTATAATGATAAAGTAATAGAAGAAACGAAGAAATACTATTCCTTTGCAGTAACAACTAATCCAAAATATTTTACTGAAAAAGGTAGTAAAAATGAAAACTATCTTTTACCTAGAATTTATATAAAGTATTCTACTTCAATGGAAAAATTTGCAGAGATTGTAGAAGGACAAGCTAAGGTAATTGAAGGTATGTGAAAGAGCAGGAGAGGCAGGGAAAGCAGGGGATTTCACCTTGAACCTGCCTTTCCTTTTTCCTGCACTTAAAGTGTGGGAGAAATTACCTTTTTTTCTAAATGTCGACAAATAGTAGGTTTGTGAAAAGAATGTCTCATGTTATGATATACTATGTAATAGATTTTTGAGATAGAAAAGGTGATTAAATGAGATCAGTTCCATCACAAAGACCATCTCTAAAGATGAGGTCTGTATGGAGAATTACATCACTACTTAGTAGTCTCTCTCTAGTTGCAATACCATTTATCTATTATTTTCTTATGAGACATTTTTCACTTTCATTTATCATTTTAATGATTATTTCAGGTGTCGTTTTAGCGTTAATCCTTTTATTAACATTATTTTTACCTACACTAAAATTGAAATATACTGCATATGAAATTTACGAAAATGAGTTAGAAATTCAAAAAGGAATTTTTGTTATTAAACGTATCGTTATTCCTATGGTCAGAGTTCAACACGTAACGACGGAAGTAGGACCTTTGCTACGACGTTACGGTTTATCTACAGTGAATATTTCCACGGCTGCTACTACACATAAAATCGAAGGACTAGAACACCACGTTGCTGAGAAGCTTAGAGATAAAATTATCTATTTGGCAAGGATAAGTGATGATGATGTTTGAGCCGAAGCGACAACATCCAGCATATATTCTTTCCGTTTTTTTAGAGCAAATAAAAAACATTATTATCCCACTGATCATTCTGTTAGTTTCTGGTGGAAAAGGATCGATGTTCCAATATTTGTTTGCTATCTTGCTAGTGGTACTTCCAGTTGCTTCTGCGATTATAAAATGGTATCGCTTTACCTATTATGTAACTGAAGATGAATTTCGCATTCGTTCAGGATTATTTGTAATTGAAAATACATTTATCCAAAAAGAACGAATTCAATCGATTTCAATTAATGCTGGATTTATCCAACAGTTTTTTAATGTGGTTAGTGTAAGAATTGAAACAGCAGGTGGAAAGAAGGCTGAAGGTATATTAAATGCAATACCAAAGGATGAGGCACTTGCATTAAAAAATGAAATATTAAATTCTAAAAAGAAAAAAGTAGAATCGGTTGTAACTGAAGAAAATAGTGTACAAGTAGATTCTTCCATTGATATTAGTTTGACGATTGAAACGAAAAAACTTTTTTTAGCTGGTATTACTTCATTTGAGGTTGGAATTGCTTTTGCCGTTTTAGCTTCATTATTTTCTCAGATTGAGGATTTGTTACCTCATAGTTTATATGTGGCAATTTATAACCAAATTACAACCTTCACTTATATGATGTATTTCATCGCATTTTTAGGTTCTTTATTACTAGCTTTAATCTTTTCTACAATAAGATATATCTTAAAATTTGCAAATTTTACTGTCCAAAGAAGAGATAATCGGATTATTATTTCGAGAGGTTTATTTGAAAAAAATGAATTCACGGTTTCGATTAAACGAATTCAAGGTGTTGTCGTTAAAGAAGGGTTGCTTCGTCAATTGTTTGGATACGCAACGATTTATGTTGAGGCTGTTGGAATGGGGGATAAGCAGGAACAAGGAAGACATGTTCTTCATCCTTTTATTAAAACGAAGGACGTTCAGTTATTCTTAAAAAACTTCATTCCTTCTATTCATTACGATGAAATTTCAAAACGTGCACCAAAAAGAGCTCGTAAAACGTATTATATAAGAATGATTTTAACCTTTCTTTTAATAGCGAGTGGAATTGTATTACTACCTTTTGTTCAATTCTGGGCATATGGAATTGTATTAATTGGTATTTTTATAGCAGAATTAGCCTATAGAAATGCGGGTTATACTTTATTAGACCGAACTGTCATTCTTCAATCTGGTTACTTTTCGAGAACTACGGCAATTTTACCTAAAGAAAGAATTCAAGTACTAATAGGTGAACAAAGTTTCTTTCAAAAAAGAGCAAGACTTAAATCGATTTATATCACAATTTTATCAAGTCAGTATGGACATACTTATCAAGTTCGACATTTAGATGAAAAAGATGTTAATCGGATGATCGGGTGGTTTAGTTAATCAAAAAAGACGTGCATACCTTATTGTAATCACGTATCAGTGTATAGACAAAGTCCTATTTATCTGATAATCAGACTGATTGAAAACGCTTGTCAACAGTCTGAGACGTGCATACATTATTGTAATCACGTCTTTTTTATGTTCATTTATTTTAGGAGGTAATGGATTTGGGGAAAAAAATAATTGTAGGAATACTCCTTTTAACGGTGTTTTTTACAGTTTTTCATACGCTTTGGAATAAACCAGCTCCATTAAAGTCAGGTATGATCGATGATGTTGGACATCTTTTACCAACTAAAATTGATCGTGTAGTAAAAGGTGAAGAGGTTGAACAGTTAGAGAAAATCGTAATGAATGCGAAAAAGCAAGGTAAGACAGTCTCAATTGCAGGTCAACGACATAGTCAAGGGGGGCATACATATTATAAAGATGGGGTCGTAATTGATTTAAAATCTTTTAATAAGGTGAAAAAAGTGGATCCTGTCCACAAAACGGTCATCGTTGAAAGCGGTGCAACTTGGGGAGATATTCAAAAAGCAATTAATCCTTATAATCTAGCATTAAAAGTAACTCAGTCTCAAGAAATATTTTCAGTTGGTGGTTCATTAAGTGTAAACGCACATGGACGTGATATTCGAAATCATTCTTTAGCGAGCACAGTTAATTGGTTTACATTACTAACTCCTGAAGGAAAAGTGATTAAGATAAGTCGAACTGAAAATAGTGATTTATTTTCTTATGTATTAGGCGGTTATGGATTATTTGGCGTTATTTTAGAAGTAGAACTTCAATTGACAAATAATGAATTATACAAAGTTGAAACAAAAACACTGGATACTAATCAGTATCCAGATTATTTTAAAAAGAATGTTTTAGGTAATAAAGATGCCAAAATGCACATTGGAAGAATATCTGTTGCTCCAGATCATTTTTTAGATCAAGTTTATGCCATTAATTATATGGATACAACTCGTAAAATATCAGATTCAGATAAAACATTGAAGGAAGATCATTCTTCTTTTTTACCGAAGCTCGCATTAGGAATGTCTAGAACATCAGATATCGGGAAAGATGTTTTTTGGAAGTTGCAATATCAATTTATTCATTCTATTAATGGAAACTATGAAACTCGCAATAATGTAATGCGTTCCGAAAGTAAATTTATGGAGTTTGGTGATCGCCAAGATACGCAGGTGTTACAAGAGTTTTTCGTACCAGTACATGAATTTGTTCCTTATATTGACGACGTAAGAGACTATTTACAATATGAAAATGATTTAAATGTTTTAAATATAACAATTCGTTATGTCGAAAAAGATGATGAAACAGTCATGAATTATGCGAAAGAAGATATGTTTGCTTTTGTTGTTTTAATTCAGCATGGAAGGGATAAGGAATCGATTCAATCCGCAACAAAAGCCATTCAGAAATGGACAGACATAACAATTGATCATCATGGAACGTACTATTTACCTTATTATCCTTATCAGTCAAAGGAGGAAATGTTAAAAGCATATCCTAGAACGGAAGAGTTTTTTAAAAAGAAGAGAGAATTCGATCCAGATAAAGTATTTATGAATACTTTTTATGAAAACTATGGGGAGTAATAAGGATGAATCGTTTTTTAATCGCTTTACTAAGTGTAATTGGATTTGGTAGTTCGTTAGTCTTTCCTTATTATGTGCTCTTTTTAAGGAATATTGGGGATACATATGATGTATTTAGTTTATTGTATGGATTGTTTTCATTAAGTTTAAGTGTAGTAGTTTATTTTGGCGGTCGATTTGCTGATCGCTTCTCTCCGTATGGATTAATGATGCTACATTCTTTATTTTGTAGTTTATTGTTCTTTTCATTACCGGTGATCGAAAATATTAAATTGGTCTATATTGGGCAAGTTTTATTTGGTGGATTTACTGCTTTGTTCAAAATCGCTGAAAAAAAACTATTTCTGAATGCATCATCAGATTTCTATAGGAGTTATTTATTTTGGACGTCATTCGTGACAGCTTTATGCATTATTGGTGTAGGTATACTTTTTGATTCAATCGATATTCAATTTATGTTTCAATTTGCAGCATGGCTATTCTTAATTAGTACAATTGGTCTCGGTTATAAAATGATAAAAAGTAAAAACTAGACGATATACTAAAATTTATTTTCAAAGAACAATCAACACAACAATGTTTTGTTTGCTACACTTAGCCTCCCAATCAATAAAATTGAATGATGGTTTATTCATTACTAAAAAGGCGTTTTGATGAAGCTCTATGATGAATCATCTAGACTCATCAATCATTATATACGGATTATTTAAAATGGATTTATAAAAAGATACAATAAATTTAAATTTGTATATTGTTAAAGTAACGAAACAATGTTATATTAACTTTACGCTAAATAATGTAATTCATGATGACAATCATTATTTTATTTTACTTAAAGGAGGGAATGACCTTATGAGACATGAAGAAGCAGTTGGTATTTTTTATGGTGCTTTTGTAATTTTAGGATTAACGATTGGGTTAGGTGTAGGTTATTTTACATCCCATTTAATCGCTGGTGGATTTATTGGTTTTGGTATTGGAATAGGTTTAGGTCTATTGAGTAACGCAATTCTATACATTAATAAAGATTAGTTTAAATTCTTGGAAAACTCTTGTCCTCATTGCTTTGCATGTCAGTTGTGTACATTACCGTTTCTGTGCTCCTCAACTGACTTTGGGTTCTGAAAAACAGGTGTTTTCTAATCGTCTAAACTAAGAGGATAAACATTCGGTTCGTAAAAAACTTTCCTTTGCAATAAATGCTGTGTATGGAACTTTTCCAGACTCTAGACCAAATGATGCAACGATTTTACCTTTACCTTCTTTTTCCATAATACTAGCTGTCGGCTCAAATAATTGAACATATTCACCAGTACCTGATGCATATGCATTCGCTATATTTGCGAAGTCAATATTTTGAATAAGGTTTAAATCTAAAATTTTGGCAATTCTCCTGCATTTTTCATTATTGTTTGAAGATTATTCCACTCATCTTCATCTAAAATTGGATTTGTTGCGTAAGAGTTTTGCGATTTATATCGATCAATTACTTTTATTGAAATATCTAAAGGTGTGTCTTTAAAGAATGGTGCTACACTTTTTGCAATTTCTTCTGCTGAATGTGAATCAACCCATTGCTGAGCTTCATAAATAGCATCTGTAAATTTTTGTGCTGTTTTTGCATTTTTCTTTAAAAAACTTTCCTTTGCAATAAATGCTGTGTATGGAACTTTTCCAGACTCTAGACCAAATGATGCAACGATTTTACCTTTACCTTCTTTTTCCATAATACTAGCTGTCGGCTCAAATAATTGAACATATTCACCAGTACCTGATGCATATGCATTCGCTATATTTGCGAAGTCAATATTTTGAATAAGGTTTAAATCTTTATGAGGATTTATCCCATGTTTACTCAACACATATTCGCCAACCATTTGTGGCATGCCACCTTTACGCTGACCTAAAAATGTTTTGCCTTTAAGTTGATCCCAACTAAATGGCCCAGTTTGATTCCTTGCAACTAAAAACGTTCCATCAGTTTGAGTTAGTTGTGCAAAGCTTTTTACTGGATCATTTGCTCCTTGAGAGTAAACATAAATTGTTGTTTCTGGTCCTACCAATCCGATATCAGTACCGCCAGAAAGAACTGCAGTCATCGTTTTATCTCCGCCAAAAGTAGTTGTTAATTCAACGTCCAATCCATGCTTTTTAAATATACCTTCACTAATCGCAACGTATTCAGGAGCATAAAATAGTGAGCGTGTAACTTCCGCAACTCTAACCTTTGTATTACCATTTTTAGTTGTATCTTTTGAACAAGCTCCTAAAATAGAAGCAACTAATAAAAATAAAACAACTAACCATTTAATTTTCATTAAATCCCTCCTAGGTAAAAATATACAATTAGCCTATGCGGGAGGAGAAAATGGGTGAATGCGGAGTTCATAAAGGACTTTTGGCTAGACAAAAAAAGAGCTGCTTAATATAAGCAACTCTTTTTGATTTATATGATTATTTTAATGGTCCGCCAAGTTCAGCTAATTGAGCGTCGAAGCCTTCGAATTTTTTGAAGTTTTCTTTGAATTTAGAAACTAATTCTTGAGCTTTTTGATCATAAGCTGCTTTATCTTCCCAAGTTG
>NZ_NCTA01000050.1 GCF_002156865.1 Gottfriedia luciferensis
GAAGTCAATAAGGTGATTCAGGAATATAGATTATTTATATATTTAAATAGAAAAAGGCATCTTTTAAAGATGCCTTAAGCTGTTAAAAAATTATCTTGTCAAATAATGAACAAGTTTTTGTAAAGGAAGTTGAGTGATGTTCATTTCCACTACAGGATTCTCGCTTTCCATGGGGCGAAACCTGAGCCTCCTCGGCAAGCCTGCGGGGTCTCAGCCTTTCCGCATTTCCCATAGGAGTCGAGCATCCTTTCGTTCCAATCAACTTATTCTTCAACAAAAGTATTTATTGAAAAACAATTTAAATTTCCTTTACTTAAAACAAACTATTAATCAGTTTGAATTCACTTTTCTGTACTTAATATTTTAAATGAAAAAGATCTAAGTAATGATTTTATTTTGATGAAGTTATAAATATGCTCAAAACAACTAACATTTCTATTCATTAATAGAATATCAAATATGATAACTTAATCATCAATAAAGTTCACTTAATGACCTTTTTTCATTGACTGATTTGAATCAATGCGCAGATTCTGCTTTATCGATATGAATTAAATGTTTTTTGTTAATAAATAAGAAAAGCACAGAAAGTAAAACAAAGCATCCACCTACGTAGAAAGGAACATGTGGGTTATACCATTCGGCTAATTTCCCTGCTAAGTAAGGTGCTATTGCTCCACCAAGAAAGCGTAGGAAGCTATATGCCGCTGATGCTGTTGATCTTTCAACTGGAGCTGCTTGCATTACTGCCGTAGTGATTAATGTATTGTTATTTCCTAAAAACGCACCAGCTATAATTACACAAACGATAATTACAGTATTTGTCTCTGTTCCAATACCCATTATGATCAGTGTGATTGCGAAAAGAGTTAACATTGCATACATCGATTTAAGCGTACCAAATTTCTTTTGAAGCTTTGGTGCCATAAAAACGGAAGTAATCGCTAGTAGAAGTCCCCATCCTAAGAATACAAAGCCTAATCCATGTTCTTTTAGTCCCATGAAGAATGGTGAGAATGCTAATAAAGTAAAGAATCCAAAATTATATAAAAATGCTGTAATCCCTAATGTTAATAGTGATCTATGTTTAAGGGCACGAAATGGATCAAGAAATGATGTTTTTGTAGTATTTTTCGTTACCGTTGTTTTTGGCATCATAACGGATAAAGATAAAAATGCAATTACCATTAAGCAAGCTACACCAAAAAATGGACCTCTCCAAGAGATTGAACCTAATTCCCCACCTAAGAGTGGTCCAACAGAAATCCCAAGACCTATTGCTGTTTCGTATAAAATAATTGATTGAGCTACACCAGACTTAGATAATGAAACGATAGCTGATAATGCGGTTGCTACGAATAATGCATTACCTAGCCCCCATCCACCTCTTAACCAAACTAATTCCCAAATACTGCTTGAATTACCTCCAAGCCCTGAGAAAACTGCAATAATTAATATCCCTAGTAACAGCGTCCATTTTATACCAATACGTGAGGAGATAAATCCTGTAATTAACATAGCAAACGCCATTACTAAATTGTAACTCGTAAATAGAAGCGTTACATCACTTTTAGAAGCATGCATTTTTTCAGCGATTGCCGGTAAGATTGGGTCAACTAACCCGATGCCCATAAATGCAATAATACATGCAAAACCGACTGCCCAGATTGCCTTTGGTTGATTTAAAAGACCTGATTTTTGCTTTGAATCTGTCTTTTGTTCCAAATTTGACATTTTACATCCATCCCCCATATTTTTATTTTTCTAATGCTTTAATTACCCTCTGGTACATCTCATTCATTTCACTTCGAATTTCGTTCATTTTCTTAAGTTTTTCATCAATCATATTTAATTGTTGAGCAAGTATTGGTTCAGCTCCTAAAAGCTTTTCCCTTCTCTCCTCTTCGCTCATTGAATCCTTTGATTCCCTATATTGCTGGCGGAATTCTTCAAACGCCTCACTAATCGCCATATACTCTTGAACCTCTTGTAAAGAAAATCCAAGTACGTCTCGAACATTCATTATTTTCTTTAGTCGCTCAATATGCATTTCTGAATATAAACGAAATCCGCCCTCACTTCTTTCAGGAGGAGGAATCAAACCGATTTCTTCGTAATAACGAATCGAACGCTTCGTTAATCCACATTCCTTGGCAACATCATCTATTTTATATAACAAAATTGAACCTCCTCTCGAATAACTAAATGATTAAATATCTCATTAATCTATCTTACTCTCATCAAACGTTAACGTCAACGTTAACTTTGTAGGTTTATCTATTTTTATCTTTCTACAAAATTTTATTTTTACTAATGTTTAGTTAACAAAACCGACTAATTCCCCCTCCTCTTTAAAGCAATAAAAATACCCGAAAAGTAAATACCTCATAATGGTATTTATTTTTCGGGTTATTGTGATACATCGCTTTAAGCTATTTGCTGTAATTGTTTCTGCTTTTTAGTTTTGTTTCTACGTTTTAAGGTCCACATCGTAATTCCGGTAATTCCTAATCCAAGAGGAGCAATTCCAACTAATGCATAAACGATTTTGATAAAGACTCCTCCAAAGGTACCTCTATGTAAACTATGTCTCCATACTAAAAATTTATCGTAGACTGTTTCGGTGCTTTTTGAAAATGTTCCTAAATGCTTGCCCGTAAATTGATCAAAAAATTCAATTGTGTTTCCTTTTCCCTTCGGATCATAAGTGCCATCATTTAATTGAGCTTCAATAACCCCTTCCTTTTCTGAAGGAATCCTTATTTTATAAAGCTCTCCATCTGGATGTAATCTTTTTATTTCTGCATCGATTTGCTCTATTCCTATTTGTTTTTTTCCATTATCGATTGATTTAAGATTTTCAGGATAATTTGACGCAAATTCTAATTTTAAGGATTCTTCAATTTTTTCCTGAAATGGGAATAGCATACCTGTTACAGCTACTACAAGTAAAAATGGTAAGGTAATAACCCCAATAAAATTATGTAGTGAATAATTCCGTGCCATTTGGCTTTTATTCCATTTTATTTTTAAGCTTTTAAACATTCTTTTAATACCTGGATACCATAAATAGATACCTGTTATTAAAATGATGATAAGTGCAATTGCCACAAACCCAATAATTGTTTCACCAATTTCGTCTAATAATAAATGTGTGTGTAATTCCTTAAAAAAAGAAACAAATGATGCATCTCGATCAAAATTACCCAATAATTTACCGTTACTAGGATCTAGATACGCTTCAATTTCCTTATGTCCTTTTAAAAGATTAGCATGGTATATAGTTGAAATTTTTGAAGGGACATCTATTCTGGAGATTTGATACCCTTTGTATTGTTCCAGAAAAATCTTTTCAGCTTCTTTTATTCCAACATTTCTATCAGTACTTGCAGGCTTAAAATATTGTGGATTAAGCCCATGTTCAATTTCATCCCCAAACACTAAAACACTCCCCGTTGCACAAACAGTCATAATAAATAGTCCAAAAATCAAACTACATACAAGGTGCAACATTAAAATAAATCTCCTTATACTACTTTTCATTCTTCTCTTCTCCCCTGAAACGATTTATTTTTGCTAAACGATAATAATAATCGTTCTCAATTATATAGGTAATGATTATCATTATCAATAACTGTTTACAAAAATAGGAAATACGTCTCTAATTTCGGAAGAACTATAGGAAAAAATAGACAAAAAGGCGATTTCTCGTCCTTATTGAACGAAAAATCGCCTTTAATCATACCTATTTTACTTTACCCATCCTAATAGGATTTCGCGGATAAATTTGCTTGCAACTACTTGAGTTTGCTCAGCGTGATCGTAGACTGGAGCTACTTCAACTAAGTCTGCCCCTACAACATTAATATCACTGTTCGCAATTGCTAAAATACTGTCTAGCATTTCTTTTGAAGTAATACCACCTGCTTCAAGTGTTCCTGTTCCAGGAGCATGTGCAGGATCTAATACATCAATATCAATTGTTACATATACTGGACGTCCAGCAAGTGTTGGAAGTACCTTCTTTAGTGGCTCAAGTACTTCAAATTTAAATAAATTCATACCTACTTCTTTAGCCCATTCAAATTCTTCCTTCATACCAGAACGGATTCCAAATGAATAAACGTTTTTAGGTCCAATTAAATCACAAACTTTTTTAATTGGTGTTGAGTGAGATAATGGCTCACCTTCATATGAATCACGTAAATCAGTATGAGCATCAAAATGAATGATTGCTAAATCTGGGTATTTCTTGTACATTGCTTTCATTACAGGCCATGATACAAGATGTTCTCCCCCCATACCTAGAGGGAATTTGCCTTGAGCTAATAAACCATCGATATAATCTTCAATCATATCAAGGCTTCTTTGCGCGTTACCGAATGGTAATGGAATATCCCCAGCATCGAAATATTTAACTTCTTCAAGTTCTTTATCCTGGTACGGACTATATTCCTCTAAACCGATTGAAACTTCACGAATACGTGCAGGACCAAAACGAGAGCCCGGACGGAAACTTACAGTCCAATCCATTGGCATACCATAAATAACTGCTTTACTCTCTTCAAAGCTTGGATGACTCTTTATAAATACATTTCCTGAATAAGCTTCATCAAAACGCATAATAAAGCCCCCTTATTTAGTAAGATCAGCTACAAATTTTGGTAATACGAACGCTGCTTTGTGTAGCTCTTTTGTATAATATTTTGTCTCAATATCAAAGAAACGATTCTCTTCTACTTCAAGTGGATCGTGTTTTTTCGAACCGATTGTAAATGTCCACATACCACTTGGATAAGTTGGGATGTTCGCAATGTATAAACGTGTGATTGGGAAAATTTCTCTTACATCACGTTGAACTTGTGTAATTAACTTAGGTGTAAACCAAGGGTTGTCCGTTTGAGCTACGAAAATACCATCTTCTTTTAATGCTTTTGAAATTCCAGCATAGAAGCCTTTTGTGAATAAGTTAACTGCAGGACCAACTGGTTCAGTTGAATCAACCATAATTACATCATATTCATTTTCACTATTTGCAATGTGCATAAATCCATCATCTACTTTTACTTCAACACGTGGATCTTCTAATTTCCCTGCAATTTCAGGTAAGTATATTTTAGAGTATTCAATTACTTTTCCGTCGATTTCAACTAGAGTTGCTTTCTTTACACTTGGGTGTTTTAATACTTCACGGATAACACCGCCGTCACCGCCACCTACAACTAATACGTTCTCAGGATTTGGGTGTGTAAATAATGGTACATGAGCAACCATCTCATGATATACAAACTCATCTTTTTGAGTTGTCATAACCATACCATCTAAAATAAGCATGTTACCAAACTCTTCTGTCTCTACCATGTCAAGCTTTTGAAACTCAGTTTGCTCTGTATGTAAAGTTCTATTAATTTTAGCAGTAATTCCAAAGTTTTTTGTTTGTTTTTCAGTAAACCATAATTCCATTTAATGCATCTACCCTTCTTTATCAAGATTTAGTTTGAAACATAACAATGAAGATTTAACTTAGTTGGCTATGTTTCGTATTATCCCCACTCTTCCTAATTCCTATCGGATTTGTGTTGTTACAACATTTTTTTGCCGTACAAAAGAAAAGTATAGAGTAATTTTGCTGAAATGCAAGATTTTTAAGGTTAAATTCATTGATATTTTTTATAAGTGAGTTTTGTATAAAAATTCTCTTAATCTACCATACTAGTATTACGATGCATAATTTAATCGGGAGGAGGATACCTTATGCATAATATTAGTTATTCATTCCATTGGCGTACCCTTCAAAAAGTAGGTATTTTCATTACTATTTTTTCGATTTTTGGTACATTCCTTCTATCTTGCGTTTACCTCTTAGCTGTTTCTACCACTAATCCTTCCCTATTCATTGAATCGAATTCTAGCTTCTATGACCAAGGTGGAAAATTAATTAGTAAAACTAAGCTATTACAAAATAGAAAAACACTTAAAATTGCAGATGTACCTCCAATCGCAATTAATAGTGTTTTAATTGCAGAGGATCAAAACTTTTTTCATCATCATGGTTTTGATTTAAAAAGGATGGGTTCTGCTGTTCTCACTAATATCCTTCAAGGAGAATATGCAGAAGGAGCTAGTACGATCACTCAGCAACTTGCTAAAAATCTTTATCTTTCACAAGAAAAAACAATTAGTCGTAAATTAAAAGAAGCATTTTTAACAATGAAATTAGAGTCTTCTTATAACAAAAAGAAAATATTAGAAGCGTATTTAAACACCATTTATTTTGGACACGGTATATATGGTCTCGAAACTGCAGCAAATACATTTTTAGGAAAAGAAACGAGTCAACTTACAATTGCAGAATCTACATTCTTATTGAGTATCCCAGCTAATCCATCAACATATGATCCTTATACTCACTTTGAATCTGTTAAAAAACGGCAACACCGGATCTTATTATCACTTGAAAAAAATAAATTTATTAGCTTAAAGAGCGTTAATACAGCAAGTAATGAATCTATTCATTTAAAGCCAATTACTCATACTACAAATTCAACTTTTACTTCTTATTTTCAACAAAGTGTTCAAAAAGAGATTTCAGAACATATTGGACAATCAATCAACAACAACGGTAGCGAAATTTATACGACATTTAATCCATTGATTCAAAAACGGATTGATCAAGCATTTGATAGATATATTCAACCTAAATCAGAATTGCAGGCTAGTGTGATTGTATTAGATAGTGAAACTGGAGAGATTTTAGGTATGGCTGGTGGACGTGAAAAAGGTCAGCTTTTATTCAATCGTGCAATTGATGCAAAGAGACAAATTGGCAGTACGATTAAGCCTATTTTGTATTACGGTGCGCTCGAAAATGGATATACCCCATCTACAAAGTTACAAAGTAAACCAACTATTTTTCACTTCGAAAATGGTGATTCCTATCGACCAAAAAATAGTGGAAATCATTATGCGTATGATTCAATCACATTAGCTAAAGCTATTGCAGTTTCAGATAATATTTATGCTGTTAAAACGCAACAGGCAATCGGAACGGATAATTTTATTAATGCAGAGAAATTGTTCCATTTGCCTACTCCAACTGCTAAACTTCCTTCTCTAGCACTTGGTACTCAAGAGGCCTCACTCCTTGATATGACAAGAGCCTATGCAATGATTGCAAATAACGGTAAAGATGTAACCCCTCATTTCGTTAAAGAAATTAAGTCAAAATCAGGTAGAATAATTTATAAAGAAAGAACGGTCGAGAAACAAATACTAGATAAAAATCATGTAGTCATTCTTAAACAATTAATGAACGGAATGTTTAATACTAATTTTTCCAGTTACTTACCCGTTACAGGTACAAGCGTACTCCCTGAACTGTCAAAAGATTATTACGGCAAAACTGGAACTACTAATACAGATAATTGGATGATTGGATTTCATTCAAATCTTGTTGTTGGAGTATGGGTTGGATATGACCGCTCTAAATCATTAACTGCTGAGGAAAGTACTTTAGCTAAAAAAGTTTGGGCTTCTGTTATTACAAATCTACCAGATAAAAAAGTGAATTCAAAATTACCTAATAAACTAGTAAAAATTGGAGTAGACGAAAAGACTGGTCTTTTGTATAAGGAGGGCTGTGGAGAGAAAGTGTCACTTTATTTCCTAAAAGGCACTCAACCTACAAAATCTTGTATGAATAAAAAGAAAACTAAAAACCATAAAAAGAATCAGAAACCTTGGTACTCTCAATATCTTCCATAAAAACAAAAGACCTCACCAAATTGGTAAGGTCTTTTGTTTGTCCTAGTCCTAGCTTTGTCCAAGCTATTATTAGTTTACTTTATTTGGTGATAAATGTAAAAAGATTATTCGACGATTTCTTCAATTTTTTTATATAATTTTCCAAAAAAAGTCTATTGGCCTAAAAGAACTGTTTTTAATAGATCAGATGAATTATTCCACATCTCTTCATTATGTGATTTTAGAAAATCCGCTAATAATTTACGAGATTTTTCATCCATGTGGTCGACAATAATTTTTCGTTTCATTGCTTTATCCATTTTGTTCACATGATCTGGAAGAAGCTTGTATCCTCTTCTAGCTTCACGGTCAACAGTCATGTAGCAACCTGTTACACCAGCGTAATATGGGCCTACTTCATTACGTTCTGTAGCTACCCATACTAACCAATATGGTTTTCCGTTAGGAACCTCATCCTCATTTGTTAAAAACTTAATCCCTTTTTCAACAGCACTTCTTGCATGCATTGCTCCGATATCTACAAATACATCGTTTTCTTGAATATCAACAAAAACTGGCGAAACATTTTCTAAGCTAATTGCGCCAACTCCAAATCCGCCGTGTCCACTTGTAGAATCGTTCTTTAATATATTAAAACCTAATGATTTCTTTTTTGGTTGTTCAGACATCATGTACCTCCTACTGTTCTCTACATAATTAATGGTGCTACAATTGAACTAATCCAGTGAAAAACTGAAGGTATTGCAACCTGGAAAATAGGTTGAATCGTAAAGTTATCTAATGGAGTTAATACTAAAATTAAAAACACAAATGCTCCATATTGTTCATATTGTGACATTTTAGCTCTTAAATCATTTGGAACTAAGTCTTCAATAATTCGATATCCATCTAGTGGTGGTAGAGGAATTAAGTTGAAGACAAATAATACAATGTTCAGTTGAATGAAAATACTAAAGAAAGAATCTAAAGTAATTGATAAAGCCTGTGGGAAAGAATTAAAGAACCCAAATTTTAATAATAATAAATAAATAATGAGACCAAATGTCGCTAGTATTAAGTTACTAATCGGTCCCGCTGCAGTTGTAAGTATACCTGCTATTCTAGGATTTTTAAAGTTATGACGGTTAACTGGCACTGGTCTTGCCCAACCAAATCCTAAAATAATAATAGCAAGCGTTCCAAATATATCTAAGTGTTTAAATGGAGACAGAGTTAGCCTACCTTGTCGTTTTGCTGTATCATCTCCAAATTTATAAGCTACGTAAGCATGTGCAAATTCATGAACAGACAATGAAATTGCAACAACTAGTAATATAAGCGGTATATCTTTTAATGGATATTGAAAAAATGATGTTCCCATTCATAGCTCCTCTCATGAAATAAATATAGACTCTAGTTATTACTAGTTTAAATTATTTGCTATGATTTCTTCCATGTTATTCGTTTAAATTGTTATTATTCTAATGTACTGAGTTATAATAAATATGACAAAATGAAGGAGGTCATATTATGCCATACGTTACAGTAAAAATGCTAGAAGGTCGTACTGATGAACAAAAGAAAGCTTTAGTAGAAAAAGTTACTGATGCTGTAAGTGAAACAACAGGTGCTCCAACTGAAAAGATCGTTGTTTTTATTGAAGAAATGACAAAGAATCACTATGCAGTTGCAGGCAAACGTCTAAGCGACGAATAGAAAGTATTTTTACATAAAGTCATCTGAAACGGAAGAATTAACTTCCGTTTCAGACTGTTGACAAGTATTTTCAAACAGTCTGTAAATCTGATTAATGATAACTTCTATTTTTTTTTATCTACTTTTTGCCCCTGCAATTTCTTCTATTAACTCAATGATCTCTTTTCTTTTCTCATCAGGTTTTCGATAAATTAAGTCATGTGGGTAATATAATTTTGAATCAGATAGCTTCTTACCAGTTATTCCATCTACTAGCTCTGATTTCCGTGAAATTTCTTTTAACTCACCGCTAGGTTGTAGCAATAAAATCGGCTTTTTGCCATCTTCCTCACCATATCTAAAATAATCATACGCCTCGTCTGATATTGTGTCTTTTACTAAATAATATTCTGGATCAATATCGATTTCTAGAAATAGCTTTTTCAATTCAGCAAATTTTTCAGTATGACATTGTGCATCAAAATCTACGTACTGAAATAGATTGCGATTTAGGAAACGTTGACATAGTTCACTTAATATTTGATCGGATTCTTCCTGCCATACTTGAAAGTAATATAGAAGTACAGATTCATCTAATTTGATATATTCATCTAACTCAACTTTTCCTTCAAATAAATGACCGAAGTGTACAGGTACGTAATTGAAATGATAACCTACTTCATGCAAATATTTAGCGCGTTGTAAAATTTTAAGCAAAATTGCTTCTGCACTTCTTGAAACTGGGTGGAAGTAGACTTGCCAATACATTTGAAATCGACTAATTAAGTAATGCTCTACAGCGTGCATACCTGATTGTTTGATAACGACTCCATCTGGGCGTGGTCGCATTATTCTTAAAATACGCTCCATATCAAAATTACCATAGCTTACTCCTGTGTAATACGCATCTCTTAATAGATAGTCCATTCGATCCGCATCAATTTGGCTTGAAATCATGCTTGTTACTAGCTTATTTGTTGACGTTTTTTCAATAACTTCCGAAACTTGTTTAGGAAAGTCTTCGCTAACTTTTTTTAGAACCTCATTAATCTCAGTAGGTCCTTCTATAATTTCTCTTGTTAACTGTTCATGATCTAGATTAAAAATCTTTTCAAAAGTATGTGAAAAAGGTCCATGACCAACATCGTGTAATAATCCCGCACAAAGTGCTAATAAGCGATCATCTTCATTCCATTCAGGACGTCCTGAAAAAACATCATCAACCATTCTTCTTATTATTTCATAAACGCCAAGCGAATGAGTAAATCGACTATGTTCAGCTCCATGAAATGTAAGATATGTAGTACCTAGCTGTTTTATTCTACGTAGTCGTTGAAATTCCTTTGTCCCTATTAAGTCCCATATAACTTGATCTCTTACGTGAATATAGCGATGTACTGGATCTTTAAATACTTTTTCTTCATAAAGCTTTTGGAAACGATATGACATATGTTGGCCCCCTTTCAATATGTACACTAATTCTTTATATGCTAATTTTTTTACTTTCTGAACGAATCTTTTTTAAATAAGTAAATTATGGTGTCTAGTTCCGAAAGCTAGCTCTTCAGTAATATTCCACGCAGCTTCAAAATGGAAAAATCACCACTTCAACTGAATGGAGACGTTTTTCTTTACTATTATATCAAAAAAACGCTCCTTAAAATGAAGGAACGTTTAATTCTTACCAAGTTTTGACTTTATCTTAACAATTAGATCATCTTCATTCGGTGCAGATAATGGTCTATTATTTACAAAACAAAATGACTTTTTACGTCCTGGTCCGCAATAAGATTGACAACCAACCTTAATATCTGCCTCTTCATCTATTCGTTTTAAGCGAGGGACCAATGTTTTAATATTCGTCGCCTGGCAATCATCACATATTCTAAATTCGTTTGACATTTTTTACAATCCTTTCTGTTCTATATTGAACATACTAGCAGTAATTTTACTCGTTCCAAAAAAGACATGCAAGTTTTCCTAACATTTCACCCTCAAATAGTATTCTACTATTTTCTATTTTTTGTATAGTTTTCTATTTTTTTGTCCAAACTTCTATTAATCAGCTAAGAATTGAATCAATTTATTGAATAAAAGAAAGTTGAGGGGAAATTTCCATGATGAAATTAAGACAAGATGCTTGGACTGAAGAAAATGATTTGCTTTTAGCAGAGACTGTTTTACGTCATGTACGTGAAGGAAGTACCCAACTAAATGCCTTTGAGGAAGTTGGCGATATTTTAGAACGCACTTCTGCTGCATGTGGTTTTCGCTGGAATGCCGTAGTTCGTTATAATTATGAAAAAGCACTTCAATTAGCAAAGAAATTCCGTAAAGAGAAGCTTCGACATGCTAAAGGTGAAGATGCTAAGAAGAAATTACTTTATACACCTTCTGAATCTAGTTTTATAGAAACTGATGTTTCTAGTAATTTTGATCGTTACTTAAATGATGAACAGGATTTAGAGTATGGTGTTGAAATTGATCAAGAATTTGGTTCCTTTGTGGAAACTAATAGTCTAGATGATACGGCTGTTGAGGGCTTACATGAGGAAGAACGCAAAACTGAGATTTTTTCAAGTATTCCACCAGTACAAAACCAATACCAACCACAAGCTACACCGGTTAATACAAGAAAAAGTTCAATTACAATGTTTGATGTCATTCAATTTTTACAAGGTCTATCAAGTAACCAGATTGGTAACGATCGATTAGTCCGTGAGAATGAACAACTGAAAAAAGAGCTTTTACAATTGCAAGAACGAAATTCACAGTTACAGAGACAGGTAGAAAAGCTCGAAAAAGATGCTACTACTGTTCAAGAAGACTATGAAACAATGATGAAAATTATGAACCGCGCTAGAAAATTAGTTTTATTCGAAGAGGAAGAGAAACCAGCAGCAACATCGTTTAGAATGGATAAGAACGGAAATCTTGAAAAAATTGCTGAATAAAGCACCTTCATATGTGAAGGTGTTTTTTTTCGATTAAAATTCCAAACATCAGACTACCTTAATGAGTTTTTCAGTATGCGGCGAAGCTTTTTCATTATTTATCTTTTCATGCTAAAATAATTCAACAGAAGTTATAAAGCAAGGGGCATAAAGAAAAATGAATCAACATTTAAATCGATTAAAAAAAGATGAATTACGCTTTATTGATGGCACAACACTTGGCCCTTCATTTGAAGCAATTCAATCTTTTGCGTTAGATGATACACTTTGTACAAAAATTGGACTTTTGGAATCACCTACGACGATTCGTACGTGGGTTCACCATCAAACAATTGTACTAGGTATTCAAGATACACGTTTACCGAACTTGGAAAATGGTGTTAACTATTTAAATGAACAAGGCTATAAAGCAATCGTACGTAATTCTGGTGGTCTTGCTGTCGTATTAGATGAAGGTGTATTGAATATTTCTATTCTTTTTCCTGAAGCCGAGCATAGGCTCCAAATTAATGATGGGTATGAAACGATGTATGCACTGATTCAAGATATGTTCCAAGACTTAACGGATAAAATAGTGGCAAAAGAAATTGTAGGTTCGTATTGTCCAGGTGATTTTGATTTAAGTATAGATGGAAAAAAATTCGCTGGTATTTCACAAAGAAGGATTCGTAAAGGTGTAGCTGTTCAAATCTATCTTTGTGTAAATGAAAGTGGTTCAAAACGTGCCTCAATCATTAAGGAATTTTACGAAATTGCAATCAATCAGAAAGAAACTTCTTTTAAATATCCTTCAATTGTTCCTGATACGATGGCTTCCCTTTCTGAATTATTATCCATTAACCTTACAGTTTCAGATGTAATGAAAAGACTACTTCAATCGTTAATTAAATTAACACCAACGATCATTCCGAGCTCACTTGATGGTGATGAAGTAGAATTATATAACCACCATTTACAACGAATGATTAATCGTAATGAAGAGATTGATTTAATGCAGCAAAAATAAGAAAAGAGAGGGCTATTTTGTCCTCTCTTTTTCGCGCTGTTGATCTTTGTTGTTTGTCAAAAGCGTGCAACCTGTGGATTTCCATCAGCTGGGTGCTGGCTTTCTGTGGGGCAAGAGATTAAGAGCAGGATACAGGAAAGGAAGGATTAAGGGTGAACTTTTGAATAACCAATGTAATTCTTTGTATGTATTGAAATTTGTATTCTAACTTAGGTGGGGGGTATCTATGGGGAACTTTTCATTTGCAGTTGATATTTTCGACCTTTTTATTAAGATTTTTACCCATTTAACATGCGATTTTGAATGAATTAGAGCAAAATTGGCTATTTTTCATTTGAAAGAATCTAGATTGCGCATTTTTCAGGTCATTATACTAGAACTGGTATAGGTAATTTTTTACTTTATTTGCGATTCTTTAGATTTTAATTGTGATTTTGCCAATTTTATTTGCGATTCTCAACTTTTATTTGCGATTTTCCAAATTTATTTACTGTTTACCACTCTTTTGCAACATTTCCTCACTTATTTGCAAAGATTAACCTCTTAATTGCGATTTACGGGATATTATTTGCAGTTTTAGACTATTTTTATCACTCACTACACTTCCGTTCATTTTCCACTAAAAAAAGGATGTCCCAAACTTTTTGAGACACCCCATTTTACTTTGCGTTATTCTTTTTACAGGTTTATATAAGAAAAGGCCTTTTAAAATCTTTAACTAGATTCTAAAATCTGCATTTCCTATCCCCTACTCTAAATTAAAGTGCTTGTGCTGCAGTGATAATTGATAGCTTGTAAACATCTTCACTGTTACAGCCACGTGATAAATCATTTACTGGCATGTTTAGACCTTGTAGGATTGGTCCGATTGCTTCGAAGTTACCTAAGCGTTGTGCGATTTTGTATCCAATGTTACCAGCTTCTAAGCTTGGGAAAACGAATGTATTCGCATCACCTTTAATCACTGAATCTGGAGCCTTACTTTTCGCAACAGATGGAACGAATGCCGCATCAAATTGGAATTCACCGTCTAGTGTTAATTCCGGAGCAAGTTCTTTTGCAATCTTAACTGCTTCAGCTACTTTTTCAGTTTCAGGTGATTTAGCTGAACCTTTTGTTGAAAAACTTAACATAGCAATTTTAGGATCGATATCAAATAATTTTGCTGTTTTTGCACTTTCGATTGCGATTTCTGCTAAGTCCTGGCTATTTGGAGCGATGTTGATTGCGCAATCTGCAAAAACGTATTTTTCTTCCTCACGAACCATAATAAATACACCTGATGTTTTTGTTACACCTGGTTTTGTTTTAATAATTTGAAGAGCTGGACGTACTGTGTCTGCAGTTGAATGTGTTGCACCACTTACAAGTCCGTTCGCTTTATTTACGTATACTAACATTGTACCAAAGTAATTTGGATCTAATAATGCCTTGCGAGCTTGTTCTTCAGTTGCTTTTCCTTTTCGACGTTCAACGAAAGAAGCAACTAATTGATCCATTTCTTCGTATGTAGCTGGATCTAAGATTTGCACACCTTCAAGTGCTAATCCTAAGCTACTTGCTTTTTCTTTAACACTCTCTACATTACCAATTAGAATTGGGGTTAGTACGTTTTCTTTTGCTAATCGGTCAGCAGCTGTTAAAATTCTTTCATCAGTACCTTCAGGTAAAACAATCGAAATACCTTTACCTGATACTTTTTGCTTAATGCTTTCAAATAGATTGCTCATAATAGCCTCCAAGATAATTAAAATTATTTTATTTGTATATAATTAGAATAAAACCTTTTTAGAATAATGAAAAATATAAACTATTAATTAAAGCGCTATCATTTAAAGTAAATCAATTCCTAATTTTCTAACTAAATTAGTGTAAAGTATAATTTTGTATGTTTTTACAAAATACTTTTATTTGTAGTATGCTATAGAAATGAAAATCAATACGATAACGTTTGGGGGATTTAATATGAGTGAAGCTGCAAAAACTTTAGATGGCTGGTATTGTTTACATGATTTTAGAAGTATGGATTGGCATGCTTTTAAGCAATTAGGCAGTGATGAGCGTCAACTAGCAATCACAGAATTCCAACAAGTATTCTCAAAATGGAATCAAGTTGCTGATTCTGGAGAAGGTAGCCATGCAATTTATAATATTTTAGGTCAAAAAGCAGACATTATGTTTATGGTTTTAAGACCTACTATGGACGAGTTATTACATATTGAAACAGAAATTAATAAAACAACACTTTCTCAATTTATGATTCCGACTTATTCATACGTTTCTGTAGTTGAATTAAGTAATTATCTAAGCGAAGAAGATGGCGATCCATATCAAAATCCTCATGTACGCTCTAGACTTTACCCTACTTTACCAAAATCTCAATACGTATGCTTCTATCCAATGGATAAGAAACGTGAAGGAGAAGATAATTGGTACATGCTTCCTTCAGGAGCTCGTAAAGAAATGATGTACAGCCACGGAAAAATTGGTCGTGGATATGCTGGTAAAGTTAAACAAATCATTACTGGATCAGTTGGATTTGATGATTATGAGTGGGGCGTTACTCTATTCTCAGAAGACGTTCTACAGTTCAAAAAATTAATTTATGAAATGCGCTTTGATGAAGTAAGTGCTCGTTATGGAGTATTTGGTTCATTCTTCGTTGGTACAATCCTAAAAGAGGACGCATTCGCTAAATACCTTTACGTATAAATTCAGGAAGTAAGTATCCTCTAAGTACTTTCAATCATAAGTTATAAAACAAAAGAACTTCTCTTTTTTTGAGAAGTTTTTTTATTTTCCTGTTGGAAAAGATGTCATATGTTTCTCTCAATTTTAATATAGTTACAGTAGTGAACGAACTAATTAGTCCTCGCTTTCCGATCACCTTTGTGGTTCATGCAGATATATTTAATTCGGATGAGGAGGCTTATTTATGGCTGTAATTCGTTATACTGATGCTGAGGTTGCTTTGCTTGCAAGATTAATGCGTGCTGAAGCTGAAGGCGAAGGTAAAGAAGGTATGTTAATGGTTGGTAATGTTTGTGTTAACAGGGTCTTATGTGATTGCTTAGATTTTAGAGATATTCGAAATCTTACGGATATGGTTTATCAGAATCCTGGTGGATTCGAGGCTGTTCAGAAATCATACTTTTATCAACGAGCTCGGGAACAAGATATTGCACTTTCTAGAAGAGTGATTGCAGGGCAGCGTTTTTGGCCGGCAACATATGGCCTTTGGTTTTTCCGACCAGCAGCCTCATGCCCACCAACTTGGTTTAACCAAAAATTATCGGGAAGATTTAAGTCGCATTGCTTTTATCAGCCAACGCCTAAAGATTGTCCTAGGGTTTTTGATTTTTAAATGATTTGACTAAGGAGGTTTTTTCTTTGAGTAATCCTTTCGAATATTATCCAAATATTTATCGTCAGCCACAACCTACGACACCACATCAAGGACAGCAAACGGGTCAGGGGCAAGGACTTGCAGCTTCATCAGGCGGTATGATTTCTCAACAAGGTCAAGTTACAGCTACACCCGGTCTTTTTGAACAGTCGTATGTAGAAAATATTCTTCGATCTAATCGAGGGAAAATTGCTACGGTTTATATGACCTTCACTGGTCATCAACAACAAGTGTTTGTTGGGTATGTTATGGGAGCAGGACGTGATCATATCGTACTTAGAGATGTAAATACAACCAAAACTTATATATTACTGACAATATACTTAGATTACGTTACATTTGATGAAGAAATAGCTCTTCCTTATCAACTTTAATTAACTCGCCGATTAGCGAGCTTTTAATCGAAGACGAATGCATCATTACCCTTATACTTAATTCTTTAATTGATAACCATGTTCTTAATGTGTAAAAAAAAAGTGTTCAATATAGTGCAAAATTGCACTTTTATTGAACACTTTTTTTATTTCATAACCGAAATACCTACTAAGATCCAAGCAACTAAAAATGCTAATCCACCTATAGGAGTAATCGCCCCTAAAATTTTGATCCCAGATATACTTAATATGTACAAACTTCCTGAGAATAAAATGATTCCTATAACAGATAACCATCCAGCCCACATTAACTGAGTTACTGAACCGAATTTATCAATTAAAAATGCAATAATAAATAATCCACCTGTTTGGAACATTTGATATTGAACGGCCTTTTGCCAAATTTGAAGTGATCTTTCGGAAATTTTCCCTTCAAGTCCATGTGCTCCAAATGCGCCTAATGCGATTGATAAAAATGCAAAAATACTACCTAGTAAGAAAAATAGTTTCATTCCTTCTACCCCTTTATTTAAAAGTCTAATAATGATCCACTTTGTTCTGAATCATCTAATTTAGGCATAACAGACGGTTGAGACATGATTGGCTGACTTGGTATTGATTGAACTATGTTGCTAGTAATTATACTCTTTGGAACCTCTATACTACCCTCGTCTTCAAGAAGTAATTCGCATAAAGAACGAATACTTGCTATTCTTTCTCGAAATTGTCCTGGTTTTTGCGTATTTACTTTCGCCTTATGTAACTCATTTTCAATTTGCTGGATTACTTTTTCTACACTGATATTCACAGATACATCACCCCAAGCTTTTTTACCACAATCCAATAAATCTTATTATACTATGGCTTTTTTGTGAAAGCGAATTACAACCAAATTAAGCACTATTTAACTCGAACGGTGGTATACTAAAAAAGTTAATTTTAGGAGGTAATATTTTTGAACTATAAAATGATTGTATTAGACATTGATGACACACTTTTAACAGATGATCATGTGATTTCTCCTCGTACAAAAGATGCTTTACTCAAGGCACAAGATTTAGGTGTTAAAGTTGTACTGGCTTCTGGTAGACCAACCTTTGCGATGCATAAGTTAGCAGAAGAGTTATTACTTCATGATTATGGTAGCTATGTTTTGTCATTTAATGGTGGTATCATTACTGACTACCGTACCAAAAATAATGTCTACGAATGTACGCTAACAAAAGAACAAGCTCATGAACTTTACGAAATTAGTAAAAAGCATAATGTTTTCGTTCATACATATGTTGAAAATGATATTATTACTGAACAAGGTAATCAATATACAGATATCGAAGGCCAGCTTACGGGTATGCCGATTAAAGAAGTTGGTAGCTTTGTCGAGCATGTACAAAATGACGTAGTTAAGTTATTAATGTTAGAGGATCCTGAAAAACTAGCCCAGGTTGAAAAAATTCTTCAAAAAGAGCTTGAAGGTAAAATTAGTGTAATGCGCTCGAAGCCATTCTTTTTAGAATTAACTAACAGCGAAGTTGATAAAGGTAAAAGTCTTAATCATTTAATTCAAATTTTAGGTATTCGCCAAGATGAAGTAATTGCAGTTGGTGATGGATATAACGATTTACCAATGATTAAATTTGCAGGGCTTGGTGTTGCTATGGGGAATGCACCAGAAGAAATTAAACAACAAGCTGATTTTGTAACCTCTTCAAATAATGAAGACGGAGTAGCCGAAGTAGTTGAAAAGTTTATTTTAAATAACAAATAAAAGAAAATAATAGAAGGGACATCTATCAGATATCCCTTCTTTTCAGAGTGTTGAAATATATAACGGTCAATATAAAAAAAGGTCATTAAGTGAGCTTTATTGATGTTAAGTTAGTGTTCTATTAAAGAATATAAATGTTAGTATTTTTGAGCAATGTTTACAACTCCGTCAAACTCAAATCATTACTTAGATCATCTTTTTTATAAGTTTAAACTATTAAATACTAATTTTTAGAAAAATGAATTCAAATCTTATAAGACAATGCTTTTTTTGAATTTGTCGTTAAACTGATTTAATTTAAATCGTTTTTAATGAATACTTTTTTTGAAGGATAAGTTAATTGGAACGAAAGGATGCTCGACTCCTATGGGAAATGCGGAAAGGCTAAAGACCCCGCAGGCTTGCCGAGGAGGCTCAGGTTTCGCCCCATGGAAAGCGAGAATCCTGTAGTGGAAATGAACATCACTCAACTTCCTTTACAAAAATTTGGTCATTATTTGACAAGATTATTTTTCAACAGCGTGAAAAGAAGGGATATCTATAAGATATCC
>NZ_NCTA01000051.1 GCF_002156865.1 Gottfriedia luciferensis
GCCTGCGGGGTCTCAGCCTTTCCGCATCTCCCATAGGAGTCGAGCATTCTTCCGTTCCAATTAACTTATTGTTCAATATAAGTATTCATAAAAATGGTATAAATATTCTTTACCTAGAAAAATGATTAATCAGTTTAAACGACAAATTCAAAAAAGGATCGTCTTTTAAGATTTGAATTCATTTTTAAAAATTAGTATTTAATATTTTAACAAATGAAAAAGAACTAAGTAGTGATTTGAGTTTGATGGTGTTACAAATATTGCTCTAAACAGATTAACATTTCTATTCATTAATCGATTATCAAAAATACTTACTTTATTTCCATCTACTATGACCTTTTTTCATTGTCATAAAGCCCTTAGAAACTTGTTTTTTAGTTTATATGTTATTTTTTACTTGGATTAGCTGCTTCGTTTTTGCAAGATTCGCAAGTTGAATAGATTTTTACAATTTTTTTATATTCCGCATAATCAATGGTTTCTTCGCACTCTTTACAGATTAAAATTTGCATTAGAAACACCTCCTAACCTCACTATAACACGTTCAATTCAACATTTCTCCAGGGACTTTACACGCCCTGTGGACACAAGTTGTCCCAGTTGAAAAAACATTGAAATAGCAGGGTTTTCGAGCGAAATTGGTCTAAAAAAATTTTTTGTCATGAAAATAAAAAGATTAATTAGATGAAACAAGTTAATTTAGATTGAAGTATTTCTAGTCTTTCCATCTCATATAAATAGTAAATATCCAAAAGTGATTATATAAAAGTTTGATAACGAGGTGGAAAGGTGTATTTTTTAAAACCTGTTTCTGATGACATTCGTTTATTTCAAAAAAGATTCAATCAACATAAAAATACGATGAAATACATTTTAATGTCCATGTTTGCCTGTATTGCAGTAATTCTACAATCTGCTGGTGGTTATTTACCTGGAATTGGATTTTTTATAAGCCCGATCGCTACTGCACCTATTCTATTTTGTACCATGTTTTCCATTCGATTCGGATTAAAGTCATATTTTCTAACCATTATGTTGTTATTCATCTTGCAACCAACTGAACTGATTGTTTTTCCTTTCACTACAGGATTATTGGGACTTGGAATTGGGTCATCTTTTTTCTTTTTTAGGAAGAGATTAAGTATGATTGCTTCTGGTGCAATTCTATTAATAGTAGGAATCATGTGTTTGTTATTTGTTTTTCACTTTCCAGTTTTAGGCCCAATCGGCGCACATTCTTTCTCAATTCTTACCACAGGATGTATTCTTTTATTTACTTTCTTTTATAGCTGGTTATGGGTTGAAATTGCATTAGTCATTTTTAAAAGATTAAAAAAGATTTTAATTTAGTTATTAATCAACCCATTTCAGTCACAACGAATGTGTATGAGACCACAATGTTTTTGTAGATAAATAAGTTAGTGAGATTAAAATAAGAAACCACAGGATTACTCCTGTGGTTTCTTTTATTCAAAAAGAAGAAGAGTTTATGAGAAATTCTAAATTCATGGAATGATTTCAAAAATAGTACCTTTATTTAAGTCAGTTACTTTTAAGGATGCATAAGCTCCTAAATATAATTTCGATTGATTTAGATTTGTACCCAAACTCATATAATAAGCTGATTGAGACCCAAAATCATAATTTGTTTGGATGACACTAAAATCATTTTGTCTACCATCTGGTCTAACTCTGGTATATGCTAAAGCGCCTCTAACATGAGGCTGAGATTCCTTCCGAGCAACATCTGTAAACACAACACTTCCCGTTAAACTAGGGATTTCATTCCCCATATATGGTTGGACTCCTGTAAGTGCAGTTCCTTCAAATTTATTCGGTCTAGAATCTTTATGAAAGTAGTTAGTTAAAGGCTGCAGCCGACTTCCAGAAAGGGATACTGATTCATTATAGTAAGCAATTGTTTTCTCGTCTAAATTCTGATTTTCATTACAGCCTCTTATAATCGAAGTAGGAAAAGCACCTTCCCACCCACGCCAACCAAAGTTTATAAAACCTTCATTGACGAGTTCAGAATTCATAAACGAAGCTTGAGTAAGTTGAGTAAC
The DNA here is from genome assembly GCF_002156865.1 of Gottfriedia luciferensis. Classification (GTDB taxonomy): domain Bacteria; phylum Bacillota; class Bacilli; order Bacillales; family Bacillaceae_G; genus Gottfriedia; species Gottfriedia luciferensis. The sequence goes on from NZ_NCTA01000051.1 coordinate 2,067, forward strand.
CGGTATAGATTTATTATAGACGAAAGAAAAAATCGACTCGACCAAATCCTGACCGACATTTCCCACATATTTAATATAATGGTTGTAAAATTTTTGAAATGAAATACCTGGTGTATTGCGAACACCTTTTGCCATTATCGCGAGAGTTTCCTGAATCGCTTCGGGAAGTTCATCAAAACGTGTGATAACGGGTGGATTCGTAATGTTTGTATTTTTATCTACATCAATTTCAATTATTTTTCCCGCCACTTCTAAGTTATTCTGGCTTAAGTTAAATGGATCATAGCCTGAACCACCATCACCAGTCGACAAAATAAGTTTTCCAGTTTCAGGTGAAAAGCTTAAGCAATTAACTCCATTATGATTCGAAAATGGTCTTCTTAAGTTTAGTAAAGTCCGCTTTTTTTGAGGCTGTCCATTAGATTGTAAAACCCATTCCTCAACTGTATCAATATGGTCAAACTGAGTTTCCCTATTTGTCCATTTTAAGTTTAAAGTTTTGGGATCACATGGATCAGGTTTAAAAGGTTTAGTAAGTGCACCTGGACCTTGAGTTCCAGCTATTGAATAATAAAGATAAAACAGACCATTATGATAAAAATTAGGATGAAACGCTAGTCCTAAAAGACCTCGTTCATCATAGCCACCAGAGTTCCCAAGTTTTATGACACGCTGGCGAATATCTAAAAAAGTCCTGATGTCCCCATTTCCTATGTAAAAAATCTCTCCAACCTGGGTTGCAATAAATAATCTTTCAATCGAGTCACCTGGAAGGATAGTTGTTTTCAAAACAGTTGGTAAATTAATGTTACTTACAATCGGACGTAAACCTACGTTAACATTTATCAACTAACTAAAAACCTCCTTGTATTTGTTTTCTACTATAAAAATATGATTAGAACGGTTCTATTAGTACAAGTTTAAAATCCTACTATTTGTAAGAGTGGAAGGTTGTTGCGCTATTAAAAGATACAGCACAACGCTATTTAAAAGAATCGAACAATGATCTAAACTCCGAATAGCTGGTTCAATGAAAGGGTACGAATAAAAAGGGGACTAGTAAAATTTAACAAACCAAAAAATGGATAAGGAGTGAGCGTGCGATGGATAAGATGAGGAATTCGGTCAGTCCTGTCTCGCGTAATGGAAAAGCCCAGAAAACAGTAAGTCAGTATTTGTTTGATTGTTTGAAATTGGAGGGCATTACAGAAATTTTCGGAGTCGCAGGTGACTACAATTTTACACTGCTTGATACTTTAGAACGATCTAACGGAATCCAGTTTATAGAAGGACGGAATGAACTAAACTCGGGTTATGCTGCAGATGGCTATGCAAGAATCAAAGGGATTTCAGCTTTAATTACAACCTTTGGAGTTGGAGAACTAAGCGCATGCAATCCAATAGCGGGAGCCTACAGCGAACATGTTCCAGTAATTCACATTGTTGGGGCGCCTCCAGAAAAAGATCAAAAAAAGCACAAGCTAATGCATCACACTTTAATGGATGGAAACTTTGATGTTTTTCGTAAGATGTACGAGCAGATAACTGCATATACTGCAGTGTTAACGCCGGAAAATGCCATAATTGAAATTCAAACTGCCATTCGAATTGCAAAAGAAAAGAAACAACCAGTTTACCTTGTTGTGGCCAATGACATAGCTGCCATGCCGATAATAGCTAGAGAAGCACAAGAACAACAACTACGAAAATCCAATTTGAAAACTCTTCAGGCTGCGGCAGATCAAGTCCGTCAACTACTAGAATGTGCTCATCGTCCGGTTATATTAGTGGATGTCAAAACGATTCGTTATGGCCTTCAGACTGCGGTTCTGCAGTTGGCAGACGCGATGAATGTACCTGTTGCGTCAATGATGTTTGGTAAGGGGGCATTCGACGAAACCCATCCCAATTATATCGGAATGTATTTAGGCTCGTTCGGATGTTCTGAAGTTCAAAGTACGGTAGAAAATGCAGACTGTATCATTGCGATCGGCATGGTATGGGCGGACACCAATACTGCGAATTATACAGCAAAACTGAATTCACTGATAACTGTTAATATCCAGCCGGACTTAGTAAAGGTTGGTGAGGCTGAATATCCGAACGTTCTAGCTAACGACATGCTACATGCGATTCAAAATATGAGTTTCAAAGGTCAAGGATTGCAAAAAAAAGTGCCATTACCTTACAATCAGTCTAATAAAAATACTGATGAACCTCTTAAGGCAGCAAATTATTATCCACTTTTTCAACAAATGCTGAAAATGGACGACATTGTGATTGTCGAAACTGGTACTTTTTACAATGGCATGGCTGAAGTGAGATTGCCGAGCAATGTTACGTATATCGGTCAAGGAGGATGGGGGTCCATCGGTTATGCTACTCCATCCACATTCGGTGCTAGTATTGCTGCGCCTAAGCAGCGGGTGTTGCTGTTTACAGGTGATGGATCTCTACAGCTAACTGTCCAAGAAATCAGCTCAATGCTCTATTACGGCTGTAAACCTATAATCTTTGTCTTAAACAACAATGGTTATACAATCGAAAAATACTTAAATGTCAAAACAAAGGATCAAAAATACAATAAAATTCCTCATTGGTCATACAGTAAGCTGCCTGAAGTCTTTGGAGGCAATGTGTTCAGTGCGATCGTCAGGACATATGGAGAACTTAAACAGGCCATAAATCAAGCTGAAATAGAAAGTGCTAATAGACTCTGTATTATTGAAATGATTGTCGAGGATCCAATGGACGCTCCAGAAAATATGAAAAAGATGCGGAAATATATGGAGAAACAGGAAATGCAACGTAACATGGAAAGTAATAAAGAATGAAGAATGAGGATCGACAATTTCGTCGATCTTTTTTTTGTATAAACAATGGAAAAAGGAATGTTATACTTTAGATGTTTTTTTAATAAGTAAATTTTTAGGTAGGTGATGGATATGTTACGTTTTTTTAAGTCTAAAAAGAAGGTTAGTTTTAATGAACAATTAACTTTATTACAAACGATTGGAATTAAATTAAATGAAAATATTAGTGAAGAACTACTTCTTAAAGAGTTTAGTTTGCAGGAGTATGAAAATGATCCATATTTGCTTTTAATGTTGGCAATGGGTGGTGAAGTGGAAATAGATAATATTTATTTTAATGGTTCAAATAATATCTGGTATTTAGACACAGAATGTATTGAAGACACTGGAGATTATGTTCGAATTGCTGAAAGAATAAAAGATTTATCAAATGGTCATCTAGAAATGACAGAAATTAATGATGTTGTAGACATTGAAAATTTGGAAGCTTCACTTTCCTTTAAATTAGATGGAAAAGAATATCATTGGAGTCTCAAAGTCGATGATGATTGGCTTGATATAACGATTATTTATAAGTTTAATGAATTGCTAAAATTAAAAAGTCCTGATAAATCTATCTCAATTTTTTATCTAGGAGGACAAGATTGTTTAATTGGTATCTTCTCAAAGCAACAAGTGAAGCAATTAAACACACTTAAAGGAATTAAATTTGAAATAATTTAATAGGAAAATATAAATTTCTAATTCAATTAATGTATGAGATGATTCAAAAATGTTTGTGGAACAATGATAGGCTTTTTATCTAGAGAGCAACCCTACTGATTCATTACGATAGAATAAGTCATGAGGTTCCATCTTACTTGAATATAATTTAGTAAAAATTGGAAATGGAGGACAATTTATGGCTTTAGTTTCAATTTATACTGTTGGTAGACTAAAACATCCTTATGACCATTCTGCATCTCGTGAATTTTTTAGTGTGGGAAATGACGTATTTCGGCAGGCGACTAAATCAGGACAACTTATAGAAGCCTTTCAACATGATGGAGTCACTTTTTCTAATGAAACCATTGAGGGGGAAGGTTACCCAATTCTTACACTAACGGTATGGAAAAGCCTTCAATCTTTATATCGTTTTACCTATTCGGGTCATCATAAACAGGCGTTAAGAGACCGCAACAAATGGATAGAACCTTACCAAGAAAAACATCTTTCCTATGTAGTTTGGTGGACAGAAGACCTCAAGGATGTTACGTGGGAAGAAGCTTTCAAAAGATACAACTATTATATTCAAAATGGGCCAACTCCTTTTGCGTTCGATTTTAAACAGGCATTTGATGAAAATGGGGAGACATACTTGTTACAGTAGGGTTGCATAGTCAATTAATTTGGGTAATTCACGCATGCATAGTTATAGAAGAAAATTGGAGGGAAATGAATGTCTCATCCATATGAGAAGTTTGAAAATACACCATTATGGAATGTAATTAATAAGGGTGTTAATGATCTTGTTCAAAATAACGATATCGAAGAAACAACAGATAGAGAGTATATCGTAGGCTATTTATGTAAAATTATTAATGAATCGGAGACCAAAAATAAATGAAAATCCCAGATTATGAGTACCTAAATTGGTGCTCTTTTTTAATGGGATAAATGACAGCTAAGTTCAATAAAGATTAAAAGCCACTCTCTAAAATAAATGGAATAATATGGTATAATCTAAGAAGATAAGTGTTTATAAAATTGTAGAATCACTTTTAAGGGAGACAAAAATGCTTCAGATACTCAAAAAATCAAGAAGTTTGATTATTGTGATACACGAAATCTATGGGATTAATCAACATATAAAGGATTTTTGTAATTTATTATCAAGACAGGATGTTGATGTAATCTGTCCGAACTTAATAGAGCGAGAACAACCATTTGATTATGATGAAGAGGAGATTGCCTATCTCAATTTTGTAGAGAATGTAGGGTTCTCTAACGCAATACATAAAATCAAGTGTTTATTATTAGATGTTAAAAATCAATACCAAAAAATATATATAATTGGATTCAGTGTTGGAGCAACAGTTGCTTGGTTGTGTAGTGAGGAAGAGTGTCTTGATGGGATTGTGGGATTTTACGGATCAAGAATTAGGGACTACACACAAATAGAGCCACTGTGTCCTACAATATTATTCTTTCCTCAAGAGGAAAAATCTTTTAGTGTGGATGAGCTAATTTCAAATTTAAATAAAAAAAATATAAAAATTTATAAATACATAGGACAACATGGTTTTTGTGATCCATATTCTACAAAATTTAATAAGAAATCCTCGGAAAACGCATTTAATCAAATTTTAAATTTTTTAAAGAAACATTCATGAGTATAAACTACATGACTAAATATGGCGGAGTCAATGTTAATGTTAGTATTGACACGATCAATCTACTTTTTGACATCTCTGGTTGTCTACCGAATGTTATATGAACAAGGGAAAAAGTCGCAATTGCGACTTTTTTTGTACTTTAAAACCAAAACTAGATTTATTTAACTAGGAATTAGTAAAGTTAAGTTATTTTAGGAAATCTTAATGTTTTTACTTACATTAACTTATGATATTTATATTTAAAATAATTTTACTTAAAGTTACTTAAAATTTAACTTAAATTGACTTATAATGTGAATAAGGAGGTTACTAATGAATCAAGATGAACGGTTAATACGTATCCTTAATTATTTAGAGACTCATAAGACAATGAATATTAAACAAATGTGTGAAATGTATACTATCTCACGCGATACGGCGAGAAGGGATATCGTTAAACTTTCACAAAATAAAGCAGTAGTTAGAACTTATGGTGGAGTAGCTTTAGCAACTTTTCAAAAAAAAATTGAAAATTACCAAGTGCGATCACAGACTGAATTAGAAACAAAAGAATTGATTGGAATGGAAGCTGCGAATCTTATAGCCGATAATGAAATGATTTACTTAGATGTTTCTACGACAGTTAATTTTATCGCCAGACATTTACAATCAAAGAATGTAACGATCGTGACGAATTCGATTGATAGTGCTTACCTGCTAGCTCAATCTGAAGATACGACAATCCATTTTTTAGGTGGAGTCTTAAATAAATCCACGCGCCATGTCACTGGATACTCTACTACAGAGAAACTAAAAGATTATCATTTTAATAAGGTATTTATTAGTGCGGTAGGGATCACGGAAGATGGTATTTATTATGGATTTGTGGAAGATATACATTTTAAACGTGAATTAATAAAACATGCTGATCAAGTCATATTGTTGGCAGATCACACAAAATTTCATCAGCGACAGAATTATAAAGCTTTAACACTTGAATCAATCGATACTTTTATTACAAATCAAGAGGTACCTAGTGATATAAATAACATCATGATGAAACATGGCGTTGAAGTAATAATGGCAAATCAAGATGAAAAATAGGAGGGATTAGTTTGGTTTCATCGATTATTTTTGATATTGATGGCACAATTTTAGATACAGAGCAAGTTGTACTTAAAGCTTTACAAAAGGTTTTAAGGGAAGAATTAAAAAAAGAATATGAATTAAATGAATTAAGATTTGCCTTAGGAATTCCAGGTAAAGAAACTTTGAAGAAATTAAATGTTCCGAATATAGATGTTGTTCATCCAATTTGGTCTAAAGCTGAAATTGATTTTTTACATGAAGTTACCTTATTTGAAGAAATTGAAGAAGTGATTAAAGAACTATCTCTTAGTAGATTAAAACTTGGAATTGTTACATCGAAAACTAAAAAAGATTTAAAAGAAGGATTCGACCCATTTGGTTTAAGGAGTTACTTTGAGCATATTATTTGTGCATGTGATACTGTTAAGCATAAACCTAATCCTGATCCACTATTAGCCTGTTTGGAAAAATTGAACGTTCAAAATGATGAAGCAATTTACATTGGGGATTCAATATACGACATGCAATGCGCAAAAAGTGCTGGAGTAAAATTTGCACTCGCCTTATGGGGTGCAAAGACCAGTGAAGGTTTTGAAGAAGCGGACTATCTATTAAAGAAGCCAATGGATCTACTTAATTTAATTTGAATGAGATTTAGGTAATAAAAATTATAGGATTACTCAAAAAAGTCGATTCTTACAATGGAAGATCGACTTTTTTTATAATGAAGAGTATAAAGGCAAAATCATTGGGGGTGGATTTATTTCCTATAAAAAACGACCATAAAGTGAAGATTTTTTATAATCTATAATATTTTTGCTGAAATTTAGTACACCTACAAGTGCACCTTTTTATAATATTAAAAAGGAGTTCGATGAAAAATGGAAATCATCTCCGTTTATTTACTTGTTGGGATATTGATTAGTGCATCATTGTATGCGGTGGTAAATTTTCGATCTTGGTATGTTTTTATTACATTGTGCATTACTTGGTTCCCTTTACTAATGATTGGAATGATTATAGCTTTATTTATGGATTTAGAAGAAATTTCCAATAAGCTAAACAAATAAATGCACATAACCAAGAAATAAATCCAAAAACCGTGACAATTGTATTTTCGGACCACCCATATTTTAAGGCAAAATGATAGTGAATCGGTGTCATTCTGAAAAAACGCTTGCGAGTAAGCTTAAAATACGAAACTTGTAAAATAACTGAAAGTACTTCAGCAAAATAGATAATGAACAAAATGGGAATTAAAATTTCAACTTTCTCGAGAACAGCAAGAAAGGAAAGCGATCCTCCTATAGCTAATGATCCTGTATCTCCCATAAAAGCTTTGGCAGGATATATATTATAAATGAGAAAGCCTAGTAAACATCCAATCATGATTAAAGAGAAAATTTGCACCTCTAATCTGTCTGAAATCACAAAAAAGAAAAAGTATGTAGGTATAGCGACAATCCCTAAAAGACCGTCTAATCCATCCGTGAAGTTAATGGCATTTGCAGAACCCACTACAAATAATGTGATGACAATAACAAATAAGACCATTGGTAGCTCCAAGGAACTATTTTTATAAATATTAATACTTGTATTTATGCCTAGTTCGTTGATTACGTAATAAAGCAAACTAACTGTAAAAATAAATTGAAAAATAAGTTTGGTCTTACCCGATACTCCTCCAGGATCTTGACGAGAAGCTTTCCAAAAATCGTCTAAAAACCCAACAAAACTAAAAAGTATGTATGTAATACACAAGAAATACATGAGTGGCGTAGGAGAAAAAAGAATAGATACAATAATTCCTACAAAAAGAATAATGCCAAACATTAGCGGAGTGCCTTTTTTTAACTGATGATTAGATGGAAGTTCTTTTCTTATCGGTTGAATGAGTTTAAGTTTTCTTAAAAGAGCGATTAATAGTGGAGATAAAATTGAAACAACTGCAAAAGAAATTAACGCAGGGATTATATAATTAATCACTTTTCTTTTACTCCTTTTCATTTTACTATCTATAATAAGTTCTAAAAAAAACACTCATTTCCTCTATTTCAATCAAAGCAAAATTCGAGTATTTAATTAAAAATTAGCAATCTTAAATAGTATAATTTGATAGAAATTGTTATTTTTATAGTTTCCTCTCCTTATAAGTACAGAACAAAAACAAGATCTGGGGGGAAAATCAAGGAACGCCTACTTACTTTACCCGAAAATCTGTTTGTCTTAAAACAGGATGTGGTATGCTAGAAGTAATATCAATCTAGGAGTGAAAATAATGAAAACCGCATCAACAGTTCAACTTGAACAATCCATTGGAAAGTTACGAAAGGTGAATGATTTACTTAACAAGCGAATTAAAGAAGCTTCATCCGATCTAGTAGCGAATGAAACCATCCGACTTAAAGAGGAACTGAAAACGATCATAGAAACGCTGTTACAAATACAAAAGCGTGAAAATGAAGAAAAATAATGAATCGAAAAGAGATACTACCAAGCTCTTAAATAGAAAGTGATTTTAGAAAAAAGGTCTTCATTGAAGACTCTTTTTTTTATTGAACGAAAGTACATGTTAATTGAAATAACGAAGCTATCTAACAAGATAGAAGTGACTTTATAACCACTTAGTAACTAATCTAGCAAAAATTACACTTAAGCCATATAAAAATGACTAGGCTATTAAGCAAGAGGGGACGATTTGTGATTAGTCGATATACTTTCGCTTATCACTTTTAATTTCCATTTATTTTCTATATACTAATCTAGTTATATATTCGATTGAATTTAGAATGCGAGGGAACATCGTATGAATCAGATTACACTTGCTGAGGCATTAAATATTAGACATATTCTATCTAAAAGAATTCGTGAATTAATTGAAGAATTAGAAGAAAATTCAACGGTTGAAGTAGAAAAAAACCAACCGATTCCTAATTTGGTTCGTAATCTAAATCAAATAGAAGGTGAATTATTAAAAGTTCGTGCTGATTTTCGTAAATTAGACTTCTTAATGCAAAAAGCAAATGTCGAAAATACAATTACGATTGAAGATGAAGAGCTATCAATAACAGAAGCAATTGAGTATGCTAAACAACTACGTGCTGAGGTACAGCTATGTAAAAGCTTTGCATCAAAGAAGGAACGCATCCAACCGATGTATGGTTCAGAAAATATAATTGTAGAGAAACTTTACTTTGATCCAGAAGATTATCGTTCAAAAGCGTTAAAATTAGAACGAAAAGTAACACGTTTATCTGGATTAATCGATGCAAAAAACTTCACTATTAATATTCCATTTGATGGTACGGATTATTATTAATACCTCACAGGAATGAGACTTTTCTGTGAGGATAAGAAGAAAAAAATGGATCTATCAATTAGTCGATAAGCAAACGAATGAAGGGTTACAGGTTACTTTCCTTACGCGTAACGAATGACGAACGAACGTAAACGAACTCCTCCCATAGTGTAGCTTAGCTACTTAAAATCGGTTACCATTATTCCGTTCTTCTTATGACCACCTCTCAAACTTTGGAGGTGGTCTTTATTTTTTATTTAATTTTTTTTGTTTTTAATATTCTTGTAATCAGATTTGCTCTAGTTTGAATCTATCTCACGGAATATATGAAATAATTCAAGATAGCTAAAACATATTTAGAGTCTAAAAGATTTCGTTTGGAAAAACTTTACAATTTTAAAAAAGCACGGTATTATACATACATATAAATGTATGTAAGGAGATTATTCAATTGCCTAGAAATAAATACCCAGAAATAACAGAAAGAAAAATATTGGATACCGCGACCAAGTTATTTTTTGAAAAGGGTTGGGAGCAAACTACGATCCAAGATATTGTAGATGAAATAGGGGATATAACAAGAGGGGCATTTTATCATCACTTTAAATCTAAAGAAGATATCATAGAAGCTGTTCTTAATCGTCTTGCAACTGAAAACGATCCATTCAAAGAGGTTAAGAAAATTGCAGGTTTAAACGGATTAGAAAAGTTGAAAAAAGCATTTTTATTGTCATTTGAAAATATCGGACAATTAGAAGCCATTAAAACGATACCAAAGATCCTAAGCAATCCGAAACTGATTGCAAAGCAATTAATTGAGTGTGTGAATTCAGGGGCTCCAGATATCCTTGCTTTTATAGAAGAAGGGTTACTTGATGGTTCGATTTCAGTTGAATATCCAAAACAAACAGCTGAAACATTTATGTTGCTGACGAATATATGGTTAAGTCCGATTATTTTTTCAGTCGATACGGATGAATACCTGCTAAAAGCAAAACATTTACAAGATTTATTCAATCATATTGGACTTCCAGTAATTGATGACAAAATACTTGAGACTCTTGTAATGGTTCATAAAACAATAAAAAATATCTAAGCTGACTGCCTTTTTAGGCAGTTAACTTTTACACATATACATACATTTGTATGTATGTAAAATAAGGGGGAATAGAAATGTCTTATGAAAAAGCTGTTAAAATTTCAGGATTAATAAAAACGTTCAATAAAAAAGAAGTAATAAGAAATTGTAATATGAATGTTCCGAAGGGGAGAGTATACGGACTATTGGGTGTAAATGGGGCCGGAAAAACTACAATTTTAAAAATGATAATGGGGTTACTAAGCCCAACAGCCGGCAACATCGAAATATTTGGCCAAGATATTCAAAAAAATAAAAACAACATATTAAAGAATATTGGTAGCGTAATAGAAACTCCTATTTTTTATGAACATTTATCTGCTAAAGAAAATTTAGAAATTCATCTTTCCTATATGGGGATACAAAATTTAGATATTAAAAACACATTAAATTTAGTTGGCTTACATGATATAGATTATCAACCTGTTTCAGAATTTTCTTTAGGTATGCGTCAGCGCTTAGGGATAGCAAGGGCAATTATCCACAAGCCAAAACTTTTAATTTTAGACGAACCAATCAACGGGTTAGATCCCGTGGGAATTCGAGAAATTAGAGAGCTTTTTCTAAATCTCGTAAAAGATCATGATATGACAATCATTGTTTCTAGTCATATTTTGAGTGAAATTGAACATATCGCAGATGTTATTGGAATTGTCGAAAATGGAAGTGTTATTGAAGAATTAGATCTATTTACGATTGAAAAAGACTTTAAAGATGGATTAGAGGAATATTTTTTTAATATCGTCAATGGAGGGATGAAAAAATATGTTTAATTTAATAAAACTTGAATTAAAAAAAGCTAAAATTCGAACTTATATTATCGCTGCCATTATCATTGGAATTTGTATGTTAGGAACTCTTTATTTATTTGCATATGCCCCAAAAATAGAACCATCAGATCCGGACATGAAATTGTTTGTTGGATATGAAAAACTCATTCCTTTATTTAGTACAATTTGTATGTTTGCCTTCAGCTTGTTAGCATCAGCAATGTTTTCAAAAATTATTATTGAGGAATATTCAGGGAAACGCTCAATCCTACTTTTTTCATACCCAATTAGCAGACGAAAAGTTTTTTTTGCAAAGATTACTTTTGTTTCATTTTTTGTTGCAACAGCAATGATTTTATCAAGTATTGCGATATTTATTATTTTTGGTATTAGTGAATCGATTTATCATTTGGTAGAAGGAAACATTACATTTGAAATCATAAAAAATGCTGCTAAAACTACTTTTTTTATGTCAATTTCAGCAGTATGTGTTGGTATTATATCGATGGCAATCGGCTTTATAAAGAAGTCTATAACAACCACTATTATTTCCTCCGTTTTGATTTGCTCTCTACTTAGTAATATAGTGGCAGGATTTATTTCTTCAAATAGTCCAATCATTCTATTTACAATTATTCTGGTATTGGCTAGTACAATTGTCATTACCATTACTACTAATAAAATTAATTCAATGGAGGTTTAAGAATCATGGAACGTACTATTGAAAAATCAATTGATCATGCACTTGAAAACTTTGCGCCGCTATTTTATGTTTCTAGTATATTAATAGGTATTATTCTAGTAATAATAGGAATTTTATTATTTAAATCATCTAAAATGAAATTAAGAGCTGCCCGTCTAGTTTTTATAGGAATCGGTATATACGCAATTCTTAGTGGTTTCATTCAATTGAGTTAAAATCATTGATAAAGAGCAGACATTGGTTGCTTTTTTTAGTATTTAATATAAAATTTCCAAATAATTCCAAAATATGGTAAAATTAACGAGTGATTATTTATTAGGAGGTTTTAACACTGAATAAGAATTTTACATTATTATTTATCTTCTTTTTTATATCATCAATAACAGGTGGAATAGCACTAAAAAATGTTTTTGAGTATTCTATGATCGTAGGTGTGGGACTAGCTTGTATATTTTTAGCATGCTCTTTATATAGTGAAGTAAAAAGTCAAAAGAAAATGAGAGGACACTAATTTTACGATTGAAAAGAGGATATACATACCACTTTTTGTTTGACCAAGTTGTAATTTACTCATCATCTAGTGAAATAGGATAGGAGAATAGTTGAAATGGATTTACAGATTACGAAAGAATTAAATGAAAAAGATAAGAAATCGATCAATAACAGTTTGTATGAATTTAACTTAAAACATTTTCCTAAAGATTTAAGAGGCAGATATGAAGAGATTAACTTATTTCTTAAGGATGAAAATAATACGGTACGTGGTGGGATATTAGGTGAGATTTGCTGGAATTGGTTAGAAATTCATGTTTTTATAATCGATGAAGACATCCGCAAACATGGATACGGAACTAAATTGTTACTTGAAATTGAACAAATCGCAATTGAAAAGAATTGTGATTTCATAAAACTAGATACTTTGAGTTTCCAAGCTTTAGATTTTTATAAAATGTTAGGTTATCAAGTTTATGGAACCCTTGATAAAGTTGGTAGAGATTATAAACATTACTACATAAAGAAAGATTTATTATAAATAGAAGTTCATATTAAAAAAAGGCTGTTTTAGTTAATAAGGAATATGGAGCAGTATAGCAAGAAAGCTTGGGTTCGCGATTAATTGGTTCGGATTTTTCCAGATATCATAATGAGTAAAGTTGGTATTTACCAACGAAATACTTTTGAAAAAGTAACAGCGATAGGAGTTAATATGCAGAAATATATCTACTCTCCCCCGAAAATTAAGGATTCAATTAAATTAATTGATGTGATTGATGAACAGGGGAATGTGAAATTTAAATTCAAAAGAACATATAAAAATCTTTTTGTAAGACTAATAAATTATTGGAGAAGTTTTGATTGGTTCGCTCAAATTGACGTCTATTCGAATGATGGAGAACTTGTTTATCAGTGTAAAAAGACAACGAAGTGGGTTGGACATCCTTATTATCAGGTTTTCAACATTAAAACCAATGATGTGTATCAAGTAACTTATAAAACTTGGCTAAAATTGGCACCTGAATTTCATATTACATGTCAATCAAATGAATTTACAATAAAAAAAGAAATAATGGATTGGGTAAGGTTTTATTTTCAAGGTAAAGAAGTAGCAAAATGGAAAATGAAAACGAATGAATGGTTCAAGACGTATTTAGAAATTGAGGAAGACTGTCCTATACAAGATCCAAAATTTTTTGTTTGTCTTTTTCAATGTATTTTTTATATTGGTGACTAACAATTTTCAGATAGATTTAAAAGGATAGACTACATTAGCTATCTTTTTTTGTAATAAAAGTATTTTCCAAATATTGGCATAAAAATTGTATAATAGAGTTAAGAGATGAAAATTCTGAAATTCAAAAGGATTTTCTTTTATCTATTTTTACAGAGTATGGTCAATTCTAGTGACAACATATTGGAATTAATTATAGCTGTTTGATATGACAATTATCTTTTTGAAATTATTTTAAGGGGAATAGGATGTTAGCTATTATACATGGTTCTTTAAAATTGTTATTTTTTTTGATCTTTTTGCCTTATATTGTTCTATTACTATACATTATTGGAAAGAAAATAGATAAAAAGAGTAAAGCACCCAATTTAATAATTGAAGTTACGAATGTAAGAACTAACAAAGAATTGCATTTACTTTTGAAAGAAAAACTGAAATTTCCAGAGTATTATGGTGAAAATTGGGATGCTTTTTGGGAGACCATTACTGGAATAGTTGAGTTGCCAAATAAAATAGAATTTGTTGGGTGGTCAGAATTTGCTAGAAGATTACCTGAAGATTCTTTAATATTGAAAGAGTATCTACTAGAACATAATCAGGAGTTCCCTGAATGGAAATGTGATATCTTGTTCAACTAACGAATGTTTTAGTTCGAAATACAAAGATAAAGTCAGCATAAATTTGCTGACTTTTTTACTTATTGTATTCCTAACCAATACGCATTCTACAAGCTTATTCATCTAATTAAAAAATATAGCCCTATGCTCACCAAAAAAGTAAATTAACTCTATATGAATTTGTGTACACAAATACTTACTGAATAGTTTAAATCGTGCTATGTTTTTAATAAGAATGAGAGGGAGGGAAGGAACATTAAAAGTAAGAGTATTCATTTTAGAATTAATGAAACAATTTTAGAAAAATTTGAAGACGCATTAGTATATGAAGGAATTAACAAAACAGATTTCCTTACCCATGCAATTCAAAATTTTTGTTCAAAAGTGGAGTCACAAAAAATGAATGATGTTAAACGCCAGTATGGAGCTAGTTCGCATTTACAAGTCCGAATTGATACACATGTTATGTATGAAGAGAAACGTGTTGATTTAGATGAGTGGGTTATCAAGCTATTAAATTTAACACATGAAGAAAAGATACTTGACGTTGGATGTGCCACTGGAATATTCCTTTCACTTTTAAAAACAAAGGGGCATAAAGGGCATCTTACTGGACTTGATCAGTCATCTAAAATGATTGAAGAAGCAAATAAAAAATCTAAACAAAAGAATTTAAATATTGAATGGATTATTGGAGATGCAAGAAAACTTCCATTTTCTAATAACTCCTATGATTGGGTAGTCGCGAGACATATGTTATATCATGTGCCTGATCTTCAAGGAACAATTGAAGGCTTCGAAAGGGTCATTAAACCAAATGGGGACTTATTACTACTACAAATTCTCGTGATTCTTTACCGGAAATTAGAGAACTTTGTAATCGCATGTTAATTGAATTTGGTTTTCCTGAAAGAGTTTCTCCAGCTGCACCTTTTTGTATAGAAAATGCAAAAGAAATTTTAAGTTCGACGTTTAATAAAGTAGAAGAAACAGTTATCTCAAATTCATTAGTTTTTGAACAAGCTGAACCAATCGTGAACTATATTGTCAGTATGTTTCCATCTTTAAACATACCGGACGATACTGAATTATACACGGATATGAAAAATTGGTTGAAAATTGAGGCGGAAAATATACTAACACGTAATAGAAGAGTATGGCGTGACCCCAAAAATGTTGGATTCTATATATGTAGAAAATAAGAGGTGAATACGATGTTATTAAAACAAGATATCAAAGTTGTCGTTGGTGCTGGGATATACAATAATAATCCTGGTTGGATACATACTCAGGAAGAGGATTTAAGCTTATTAGATAAAACACAATGGACTGAGAAATTTAAGGAAAACACAATTACTGCAATTTTAGCAGAACACGTTTGGGAACATCTTACTTATGAAGAAGGTGTCGAAGCAGCTAAAATTTGTTTTGAGTTTTTAAAGCATGGAGGCTATATACGCTGTGCTGTACCTGACGGATATTTTCCAAACGAAGAATATCAGCACGGAGTACAAGTAGGTGGTCCTGGTCCAAAAGATCATATTTGTGCAGGTCATAAAATAGTACACAACTATAAATCTTTAACAAAAATGTTTGAAGATGCGGGATTTGAAGTTGTTTTATTAGAGTATTGCGATGATAATGGTATATTTCATCATAAAGAATGGAACGGAAAAGATGGTGTTATATTCCGATCCAAAAAGTATGATCCTAGAAATCAAGGTGACAAACTAGGTTTTCCTTCATTAATTGTTGATGCGATTAAACACTGAAAAAAGTGCGCCTCGTACTTATTTATGTACGAGGCGTTCAAATGTAATAAGGCATGATCTAGTTTTAAGGAGTAAGGAACACTACTAGTCTTTAACATCAATCTTTTTATAAAAATCGTCTACAATTGGATAAATATCAGGTTCTGTATAATAATAATTTTCGTTTACTTGAGTTAACTCAAACTGAAAAGTCTTTACATTATCTTGAAATAAAGTAATCAAATATCGAAAGCCTACTCTTTTTTCTTGGTTTTTTTCTGGTATAAATTTTATGTCTTTAATTTTAGTTAAAAATTTATCTATTAATTTTTTGTCTTTAATCGTTTTTTTCTGTCCAGAACTACCATCGAGTATGACAATCTTGGTTACATCATCAAGGTCTTTTTTATAAAAATCAGTAAGAGTTTTCGTTTCTAAACCACAGCCAACTAATAAAGTTAAAAGAAACAACGATAATAATTGAGGTTTTATTTTCAATAAAAATTCGCCTCTCTTAACTAATTATTACAACATTCTTATTTAACTTTCCTGCCAGATAGCACATTAAAAAAGACTGATCATATTATGAAACAAATAGAAGGACATACGCTGCAAAAATTGCAATTTTTCAATGTTATATATAATACAATCAGCTAAAGGCTTGTTAAAAAAGAAGATTGATTTCCGTTCCAGGATGCTCGCTTTCCATGGGGCGTGAGCTGAGCCTCCTCGGCAAGCCTGCGGGGTCTCACCCTTCCCGTACTCCCATAGGAGTCTTCGCACCTTCCACTCCAATCATTGTCTTTAAATAGTCTATACTTTAAATTCTCTCTAAAATCTTTTTTGAAAATGTAATTTGTAAAAAAATTAACAGTTAACAATTACTGTGCCTAGAAAAAGCCAATATTAATGATAAGTAAGTAGTGAGTTGAAAACTAAAG
>NZ_NCTA01000052.1 GCF_002156865.1 Gottfriedia luciferensis
CAGGCTTGCCGAGGAGGCTAAAGCCTCACGCCCTATGGAAAGCGAGCATCCTGGAACGGAAATCAAGACAATGCTTGTACTTCATTAAAAAAAGACACATTTAACTTGTACTTAAGCGCTTTCTCCAAATAAAATAAAAAATCACTAAAATTAATAATACTGATGGAAAAATCACCAAGCTATACTTTGTAAATATTGTAGCAACTTTACCCCATTCTTCCCCTAACACTTTTCCGATTGAAATAAAAGTAAATCCCCAAAGACTTGCCCCAACAAATGCAAACAGTGCAAATTTTTTATATGAGTAATTATTAATCGCTGCGAAGTATGCAGTTAAATGTCTTACACCAGGAATATAGAATCCAATAACAAGAATAAATGGACCGAACTTTGAAAATAATTTTTTCGTTATTTCTATTTTTTTCTCGGTAATATGTACTTTTGGTCCATATTTTTTCAATAAAGGTAAGCCAAATAAATAACCAAGTAGATAACTTAAAGACACTCCACACACAATTCCAATAAATGCACACACTAATGAAGGTAAAAATGAAAGTCTTCCTTGAAATACATTATAACCAATGTATGTTAATAGAATTTCATCTGGTAGTGGTAACCCAATGATTCCTCCTATTAATGCTAAAATGATACCAAAATAGCCATAATGATCGATAATTACGTTTAAATGCTGAACCATTAATAATACACATCCTCGAGTATTCTCCAACTTTAGAAGTTCGTTTATGTTGATTAGTTTATTGATAATATCATTGTGTACAAACAGAAGTATTTTATAGCATTTTTTAAATTTAGGCAATTTATAATTCGATATAAAATTCTATTAATTCTTTTTATCGAACTTATGCTATAATAGATTCCGGCATAATTAGGAATTTAGGTGGTTGACATGCAAGATAACATAATAAAGTATTTTGGAATTGAACCAAATAATGCTAGTAGAAAAAAGACGATTGTTATGTTTCATGGTTGGGGTTCAACGACTGTATCGCAAATTGAACTAGGCGAGGAGTTATCAAAATTAGGATTTGAAATAAAAATACCAGAAATTATATACCATGATACAAGACAAGCATTATTCAATCATTTTGATAAAAAAGTTATTGAATCTCATTTTTGGAAAACGATTTTTGAATCGATGGAAGAAGAAAGTAGATTAATAAATGATTTAAAATTAGACAAAGAAAATACAATTCTATTCGGCAGTTCAATGGGCGGCTTTATAGCAAGCGGTATCTTCTTTTCAAATCCGGGTTATGCCGGATTAATCAATCTTAATGGTTCGAGTTCATTTTTAGCTTCAGAAAATAATTTTCGAAAGAGAGATAAAAGAGAAGCGTTAAATACTGATGAATTATTACGATTCAAAGAGCACGATCCAAAGTATAAAAGAGTCTTAATCAATCGTCCAATATTATTTTTACATGGAGAAATGGATGATGTCATTCCAATTGATGGTCAAAATGACTTTATAAAATCATCGAATGAAAAATACTTAAGCTTTTTAAAATATAAGGAAGTAAATCATACGTTTACAACTAGTATGAAAAACGACTTATTGAATTGGATCAATAAAAGTTTTGAACCATTTTAATCTAGAAAGGAGTTGATTGTTATTTCTGAAAAAGATTCGTCCCTACCAACGGGTTTATCAAAACCAGCAATTAGAGCTTTAACTTCAGCAGGATACCTACATTTAGAGCAATTCACTAAGCTTACTGAGACTGAACTATCAAAATTACATGGTATGGGTCCTAAAGGGATTAAAACGATTCGTCAAGCATTAGAAGAAAAAGGTTTATCTTTTAAAAGCTGACTTATTTATGTTGTTATTTTTTTAGCTATGTTCAAAAGAATATTGATTTTCCATAACAGGAAGCTCCTATGGGGCTTGAGGCTTTAGCCTCCTCGGCAAGCCTGCGGGTCAAACCTTCACACTACTCCCACACGAGACTCGTACCTTCCACTCCAATCACTAATCTTTACATATTCTATACTTTAAATTCCTATAAAATCTTTTTTGTAGATCGTTTATGCAAATTATCAACAATTAAAATAGTTCATTTTTTTGACCTACTTTTCAATTTATCTTACTGAATGTTTCTCATAGAAATGAACTGATTTATTAATTAGATAAAATAAAAAATGGTAGATAATGATTTATTTTAATTATTAATTTACCATAAGTTGTTATGCGGTGTAAATTTGTTATCGTGGTATAATGTTTGCATCTTCACATATTTAATCAATTTTTAGAATAGGGGGGAAACTATGGAGCCAAATCTATCTCCCATAAGCAAGAAAGAAACGAGATACTATTTCACTGTAAAGAAGAAATTTTGGTTTAGCCATATTGTTTCTTTTGTATGGTTACTTTTTTCAATCTATCTTTCATTACCTTGGCTGAAAGATTTATCAGATATCGTTACATTACCAATTGCAATCTTAATAATCGGTGGAATTGCTTATGTACCAGGATATATGAGTACATTTTTAGTAATTAGTTTAATAATAGATAAACAACCTAATTTTAAAAATGAATTTCCAATGGATCCAGTTACTGTATTAGTGGCTGCTTATAATGAAGAAGGAGCAATTTTTAATACATTAAAATATGTTTCGGAACAAGATTATACTGGTGAAATACATGTTATCGTTATTAATAATAATTCAACTGATGGAACAGATGGCGAAGTTCTGAGAGCAAAAAAAGAATTAAATTCAAATATTACATTAATACATGAATCAAAACCAGGTAAGTTTCATGCACTAAATGAAGGATTAAAACAAGTTAAAACACCGTATGTCATCACACTTGATGCAGATACACTAATCCATCCTTCAGCGATCAGATATTTAGTATCAAGAATTAAGAGTAGTCCTTCTGACGTTTGTGCGGTTGCAGGATCAATGCTTGTAAGAAATAGCCGTGAAACATTCTGGACTAGAATACAAGAATGGGACTATTTTTTAGGGATTTCATCAATAAAAAGACTTCAAGGCTTATATCAAGGAACGCTTGTTGCACAAGGAGCATTTAGCTTATATAAAACGGATTGTGTTATGGAAGTTAAAGGTTGGCCAGATGCGATTGGTGAAGATATTGTTTTAACTTGGAGGCTTTTACAGAAAGAATGGAAGGTTTTCTTTGAACCATTAGCAGTTGCTTTTACTGATGCACCAACAACTCTTGGTCATTTTGCAAAACAAAGGTCAAGATGGGCAAGAGGAATGGTAGAGGGGCTTAAAGAAATTAAGCCTTGGGAGCAACCTCAAGTCTATACAAAGTATTTAACAGGGATAAATTTATTAATGTTATATTTAGATCTAATTTATACATTATGCTGGTTACCTGGACTAGTTTTAGCCTTTTTCGGAATTAATGTAATTGTAGGACCTATGACATTATTAGTACTACCTTTGACATTTATTAGCTACTCAATATTATATTATTATCAAAAAAACTATGTGTTTAGAAATTTAAATTTAAGAATTAGACATAATCGAATAGGATTTTTATTCTTTATCCTTTTTTATCAAATGATTATGTCTCCAGTTTCATTGTATGGTTATTTACAAGAATTTTTTAAATTGAAACGTGTCTGGGAATAAAATAAAACCCACTGTTTTTAAAACAGTGGGATTTTTTTTGATAAAAAACAATTATGTTTTTTTAAAAGAATAACAATTAACATTAAGAGAGCCTTATATTAAACACATCTCCTAAATTAATGAGTACTAGTTTCTTTCTTTGAAGAATTATCTAATTTTAGTTTTAATTGCATTTCTTGATCAGCAATAATGTCATCATCTTCTGCATTATCGCGAACAACCTTTTGAGTCAAAATAGCTCCAACTGCCACAAGTAACATTACTGCAACATAATAACCTTTTTCGTTTAGTTCCATATCTGCATTGTAAAGACCGATACAAAATAAAAATACTCCTGCAGCTAAAGTAAAATAAGCTAAAATTGTAAATGCTGGTGTGTTTCTACGCCTATGCTTCTGCAAAATAATCACGCTCCGTATAAAATTAAGTCTTAATAAAGGACAATTTAACTTATCTGAAAATGGGTTATATAAAATAATTTCTGAAAACATAAATTACAAAGTCCTTATTTCATTATAAAGGAAACATCATCAAATTATAATAAAATTCTAATTATTAATTTAAGTATAAACTTTCACCATATTCTTTATAAAAAAGGCTCTGTTAAAAAAGAATGTGGATGATTTCAGTTACAGGATGCCCTTAAGAGCAGGAACAAGGAAAGGCAGATTAAGGAGAAAGGAAAAGAGATTAAAAGACTTTAGTGAATTTTATTAATTTCCTTTCAAGTTGTTTTCCCTTTCTTTCCCTGCATTGCCTGCTCTTCCTGCTTTTTATTTCTCCCACCTTCCACTCAAAAATGTCTTTAAATTGCATACACTTTTTCAAATATGTGTCTTGTTAAAAATAAACAATTAACATTAACAGAGCCATAAAAAAAGGAATTAATTTAGTCATGACTAAATACTTAATAGAGTACAAGTAAATTAAAAATGTATGGAATAAATGATAAAAATTATTTGAATAACGAGAGGATGAGTAGAATTTGAGTAATAGAAGTTCTGGAATCGGAGGAGTTGTTTTTGTAGGCTGTATGTTTTTAGGTGGTGGTATTGGTTCATTATTAAATGATTCTCATTCAGGATGGTTAATTGGTATGGGTGTAGGCTTTTTAGGGCTAGCATTAACAAGATTTCTTTTAAGATGAATTCAGACTACCTGTTGATAAATTCTCACTTTAGTAAAAGTAATCCATCTAATAACGAAAAAAAAACCACTGTTTTTCAAAACAGTGGTTTTTTTTTCGTTATTAGGATAAAAATCGTTCACGAATTTCTTTAGTAGGAATCATACATGATTCATTTTTTCCAAAGAATTTATAGCGGTTTTTTGCAATTAGTTTGTAAAAAAAGTTTCGAATCGGCGTTGGGATTAAAATCAAGATATAGCCTAATTTTGGCCAACCATGTAAGTTTTTTGCAATGTGAAGCACAGCTGAAGATTCAGTTTTAATCTTGCCATTTTCAACTAAAATAATAGAATCAATTGATCTAAGTTCGGGATTTAATTCGAATAATTCTTCTCCGTATGCAGATTGAATTGCAGCAAATCTGAAATAACCATTCGGGTCGTGCTTAATGATAAATTGAACTGCACTATTGCAGAAATTACATACTCCATCGAATAAAATAATTGGTTTTTCTACCATTTTTAACCCCTATAAAATTATTCTTGATTCACCATATGATAAGCTACATTTCTTAAATGTTGAAGTAAAGGTTCTTTTATTTCTTCATCTAAATCAACGTCGTCCATAGCTTTTGCCATACAATCTAACCAGTCATGTGCTAACTCGATTGTAATAGGGAAAGGTAAATGACGAGCACGCATTCTTGGATGACCTCGCTCCATACTATAATATTGAGGTCCGCCTAAAAATTGTGTTAAAAATAGTTTTTGCTTACGTGCCGTCTCCTCCCAATCACCTGGAAAAATTGGTGATAATCTCTCGTGCTTGGAAACATATGAATAAAAAGTATCCACAAGCTCCTCTAGTTTTTCTTTTCCGATATATTCATACATTGATTGATTTTCGTTACTCAAAAGAACTTACCTCCGTGAAGTAGTAAATATAAAAATTACTTTTTTATAGATTTATTTTATCTCTTTTTAGACAAGAAGAGAAGTAAATAGGATGTTTGCTCTTAGGTCTTATATTTTATTTATTCCTTTAAATAAATCTGGCTGTGTATAGATAGGAATTTTAAAAAAATCATACTATACTAAAGACAGGAGGTGTTGTTACGATGAATCAATGGGCGCCAAAGAGCGGAAGAATTATTTTACATGTCGATATGAATTCTTTTTTTGCATCGGTTGAAATTGCAAATGATCCGTCACTGAAAGGTAAACCTGTAGTGGTGGCCGGTAATGAAAAAGAACGTAGAGGAATAATCGTTACTGCAAGCTACGAAGCTCGTGCATTTGGAATTCGAGCGACAATGCCTTTGTGGGAAGCGAGAAAAAAATGCCCTGAGATGATAGTAAAAACGCCAAATCATGAGTCGTATAGAAAAGTTTCAAGACAAATATTTGAAAAATTAGGCTCGATTAGTCCGAAAATAGAAATTGCCTCAATCGATGAAGGCTATATAGATATAACAGATTGTGATGAAAACCTGGGTCATCCAATACAAATCGCTGAAATGATTCAAGCTATGCTTTTAGAGGAATTAGATTTACCTTGTAGTATAGGCATTGGGCCAAATAAATTTTTAGCGAAAACTGCTTCAGACATGAAAAAGCCATTAGGTATAACGATTTTACGTAAAAGAGATATTCCAACTGTGTTATGGCCACGAAAAGTAGGGGAAATGCATGGTGTTGGTAAGAAAACTGAAGAAAAATTAAATGAGATAGGTATTGTAACTATTGAAGATTTGGCTAAATGTAATGAAAATAAAATACATGAATTATTAGGTGTAAATGGCATTTCATTAAGGCAAAAAGCAAATGGAATCGACGAACGTGAAGTCGATCCGAGTCGTATACTATCATATAAAACGATTGGTCAGTCTACGACATTTTCATTTGATGTTTTTGAGGAACCTATAATCGTTGAAAAGTTTGAAGGGCTTTCAAAAAAAGTTGGCGATAAGTTAATAAAAAAAGGACTAGTTGCAGATACCATAACAATTACACTTCGATTCGGCGACCGTAAAACAATCAATCGCAGTAAAAAACTTTCTGCACCCATACAGGAAGGTAATGAGATTTTTAAGGAAGCTTTTGAACTTTGGAAAAGAAATTGGAATGGTGAACCGTTACGATTAATTGGAGTTACTGCATCACAGTTAAATCCGAAAGATGAAATTTCGAAGCAATTGGATCTTTTTTCTTTTGAAAAGGATGCAAAACAAGAGCCTTTGATTCAAACCCTTCATAAATTACAAAGCAAATTTGGTGAACAAGTCATTAGTCTTGGTAGGAAAAAAAAGAAAACGATTGATCGAAATAATATACTAGATATTTTAAAATCTACCGAATAAATTTAACCATTACAGGACCTTCATACTGAAGGTCTTTTTTGTGTCTAGAATCGATTTGAAAAGATTGAAAATTTGATACTTAATATTGTAGGTGAATACTCAAATATTGTCGAATAGAATAATAAACACCAATTTAATTAAAGATGGTTTAATTGGGAGCTAGGAGGTATCATATGTTTACGAAAAAGAAAACGATTGAACATGTTTATCCATCAAAGCGTAATGTTGTATATGCAAGAAATGGCATGGTCGCAACATCCCAGCCATTAGCAGCACAAGCTGGCTTAGATATCCTAAAAAAAGGTGGGAATGCAGTTGATGCGGCAATTGCAACAGCGGCTTGTTTAACGGTAGTAGAACCTACATCAAATGGAATTGGTGGAGATGCATTTGCATTAGTTTGGATGAAAGATAAATTGTATGGATTGGACGGAAGTGGGCCAGCTCCAAAAAGTATATCGATAGAGCAAATAAGAAAATTAGGTTACGAGAAAATCCCTAAATTTGGATGGATACCAGTGACTGTACCTGGTGCGCCTGCTGCTTGGGTAGAATTATCAAATCGATTTGGAAAGCTTTCGTTAAAAGAGGTTTTGCAACCAGCGATTGATTATGCTAGAGAAGGATTTCCTATTTCACCAACGTTAGGGAAGAATTGGAAAAAGGCCTATGAAATATACAAAAAAGAGCTGAACTCTGAGGAATTTAATGCTTGGTTTGAAACATTTGCACCAAAAGGAAGAGCACCTGAAGTAGGTGAAATCTGGTCATCTTTGGATCATGCAACTACTTTAGAAAAAATAGCGGAGTCAAATGGTTGTGATTTTTATAAAGGGCAAATAGCCGATAAAATCGTCGCTTCATCAAACCAATATGGTGGGTTTTTAACAAAAGAAGATTTATCATCTTATAAACCAGAATGGGTAAATCCAATTTGTATAAAATATAGAGGATTTGATGTATGGGAAATCCCACCTAATGGACAAGGGATTGTTGCACTAATGGCTTTAAATATTTTGAAAAACGAAGAATTCGTTGAAAAAGAAGAACTTAATACATATCATAAACAACTAGAAGCAATGAAGTTGGCTTTTGTTTGTGGAAAGAAATATGTAACAGATGCTAAGTTTATGAATACTTCGGTAGAAGATTTATTAAATGAAAGATATGGAAAAGAACGCTATTTAGAAATTTGTGAATCTGCGTGTATGCCATTACCTGGAAAGCCAACTAGTGGAGGAACCGTGTATTTAGCAACAGCAGATTGTGATGGTAATATGGTTTCATTTATTCAAAGTAATTATATGGGCTTTGGGTCTGGAATTGTTATTCCTGGTACAGGAATTGGGTTACAAAATAGAGGTCATGATTTTAGTTTAAATGAAATAGATGAAAATGCATTAATAGGTGGTAAAAAGACTTACCATACGATCATTCCGGGTTTCTTAACAAGAAATAATAAAGCGATTGGACCGTTTGGAGTAATGGGTGGATACATGCAACCTCAAGGACATGTACAAGTTATTATGAATAGTATTGATTTTCAATTAAATCCACAAGAAACTCTTGATGCGCCAAGATGGCAATGGATTGAAGGGAAAACCATTGAAGTTGAACCGAATTTTTCAAAGAATATCATAAAAGGACTAAGGTCTAAAGGGCATGAAATAATAGTTGCCAAAGATACCGGTAGTTTTGGACGTGGACAAATTATTTGGAGAAATGATGAAACAGGTGTTTTAATTGGTGGGACAGAATCTAGAACAGATGGCTGTATTGCTAGCTGGTAAATAGTGAAGGACTTGATTAAATGAAACAATTAGATATATTCATCGCATTTTTTAGAAGTAGTATGCTTGGATATGGTGGAGGACCATCTACTATACCACTTGTTTATAAAGAAGTCGTCGAAACGTATAAATGGATGAAGGATGAGGAGTTTTCTGAAATCCTAGCAATTGGAAATATGCTTCCTGGACCGATCAATACTAAATTAGCAGGTTATATTGGTTACCGAATAGGTGGCGTTATTGGCATGCTTAACGCGGTCATCGCAACAATCTTACCGACCATCATCTTAATGATCATTCTTTTAACATCGTTATCATCCTTTAAAGATATTAAATGGGTGAAAGGGATGAAGGAGTCAATTGTACCAGTTGTAGGGGTCATGCTAGGAGTTTTAACATGGCAGTTTTATAATAGTTCAAAAAAAGGATTAAAAACACCTACCATTTTAATTCACTTAATAGTCGGATTAATTTTGATACAATTTTTACATATTCATCCAGGAATAATTATTGGTGCCTTACTATTATTTGCAATTTTTCAACCAGTAAAATCAGCTTCCTCATATGATCAACAAAATAAGAAGGGGAATGCATAGAGATGATTTATTGGAAACTTTTTCTTTCATTTCTTATTACCAATCTACTAGGGTATGGCGGTGGCCCCGCTACAATACCTTTAATACAAAATGACGTTGTCATGCAAAAACATTGGCTCACCCAACAGGAATTCCATGAAGCTTTTGCTATGGGAAACGCATTACCAGGACCAATTGCAACAAAAATGGCAGGCTATATAGGATATAAAATAGGTGGGATATTTGGGTCTTTTGTTGCAGTATTTGCAACGGTTATTCCATCTTTATTATTAATGATTCTTTTAATCGGATTACTTTATAAAAATCGGGATTCGGTCAGAGTTAAGAGAATGACAGCATACGTTAAACCGACGATTGTCGTTTTGTTAGGTATTCTTACATATCAATCTTTTTCTGATTCCATTAAAGACATCGGTGCACTCCAAGTTATTTTTATCGCAACTTGTACATT
Organism: Gottfriedia luciferensis; assembly: GCF_002156865.1. GTDB lineage: Bacteria > Bacillota > Bacilli > Bacillales > Bacillaceae_G > Gottfriedia > Gottfriedia luciferensis. The sequence goes on from NZ_NCTA01000052.1 coordinate 9,956, forward strand.
TTTCTTAATGGAAAAATTTAAAATTCATCCAGCGTTTGTAGTATTTGGCGCATTAATTTATGGTGCAATTAATCTTTAGTACTATCAGTTAAGAAAAATTCATAAACAAAAAAAACCAATTAATTTAAAATTAATTGGTTTCTTTGTCTTCTTTGTCTTCTTTGTCTTCTTTGTCTTCTTTGTCTTCTTTGTCTTTCGTTTCTTCATAATCTTTATTAAACCAAAGTGGATCCATATTATCTACTTCACCATTGTAATTAATCAGAATTTCCTCGCCTGCTTTAATATCTTTGTAAGCGAAAAAATCAAACGTATGATTATCAAAGTTAATATCATAAACTGCATTTGCATCATAAGAGTGGTTAAATAACATACCGTAACCAAGAAGAATTGCTGAATGGTTTATTCCATATTCAAACGCATAATCAGCTAATAAAGTTTTCTCGATATGTTCATGCTCTTCGTTAGGGTAAGATATTACTGGCGCTTCATGAATAAGCTCACCTTTTGCGATATCTCTTGTTGCAAAAACACCTCGGTTAAATTCACCGTCACTCAATGTAGAAGTTTTAATTTCAATCATAATTACACCTATAACTCTCTCTGAAGACTTTATAGATAGTTTGCCATTATTTTAAATAGAAATCAATTTTTATCTCTTTTTATTACAAATTAAATTAAGTTATATTTTTTAGATTGTTGTTTTCTATGGTATTGTAACTTTGCACAAAAAGTTGAATGGAACGGAAGGGTGCTCGACTCCTGTGGGAGTAACGGGAAGGGTGAGACCAGGGAAGAGCAGGCAAGAGCAGGAAAGAGCAGGAAAGAGCAGGAAAGAGCAGGAAAGAGCAGGAAAGAGCAGGAAAGGAAGGAATTACATAGAGGAAACTAATAAGTTTCATTAAAGTCTTTAAAATTTCTTCCTTAATCCTGCTCTTAAGAAAGCGAGCATCCTGTAACGGAAATCTACTTTTTTTAGAGGTACGAACAATTACATTAATAAACCATTTCTATTAAAACAAAAATAAAAATTAAAATTAGAAAAATCTAAGGTATATAATTTGCCAAATCATCAAATTATAAAATTGTTCTAGTTAATAAGGAGGCAGATTGTAATGAAAATTTTTTACAAGATTATCATTTTATTGTTCGTAATGTCTTCTATTCTTCCAGGTATGAAACCTGTAAATGCATCTACTAAAATAGAAAATTTACTGAGTGAAGGATATAAGACAAAATCAGCCGTAAATCAGATACCTAAGTTGACTGATATTTTTCAGGTTTCAACTAACCAAATCTTAGTCACATTTGATCGACGAGTTGAAATAGATTTAGGAACAAAGGCTTCAACATACTGGATTCAAAGTTTGTCTGATACAATCCCAACTGGAATCGCTTCACTTGGTAGAAACAGTAGATTAAATGCTAATAATGCATTATCAACTAATCAAGTGTCTATAACAAAGGTACAAGGTGATAACAATTCATTTTTATTAACTTTTAAACAAGAGATTCCTTCAAATAAGCGTTTTAAATTAGTAGTTCGCAATTTGAACGTTCCAGGCGGAATGCCTTTTAGTGGTGATAATGGAACGAAAATATTTATTGGAAAATAAATTAACCTCCTTTATAAGGGAGGTTTCAGACTGTTGGCAAACGCTCGCTTTCTTCGTTGCTTCGCCTGCCTGCGGTGCTCATTACCGTTTAAGGGTAACTCCGCTCCTCGCCAGGCTTCGCGCCTCGAAAGACAAACGTTTTCAATCAGTCTGAAAATAAGATAAATAAGACTTTGTCTACACACTGTAACCTCCTTTATAAGGGAGGTTTTTTATTTTGAATTAAATAAAGCAAATAGAAAGTATTTTAGAAAGACATTTTCGAAAAAGATTATGTAGAATTTAAAGTATAGAATATTTAAAGACTTTGATTGGAGTGGAAGGTGGGAGAGTGCATGAATGAGCATGAAGGGTAGGGAAGGAAAAAGGTAAAAGACCAGGATTACAAGAGGAATTCAATTAAGTATTCTAAAGTCTTGTAATATCTTTACCTTTCTCCTTGATCCTGCCCTTCCTTATTCCTGCTCTTAATTATGAGTCTAATCAAAAATATAGAAATATGAATTGACTTTGACGTTGCGTAAAGGTGTATTGTAAAGATGTCAGGAGGTAATCACATGGAATATACAGTCCAAAAGCTTGGCCGCCTAGCAGGAATTAGCACTAGAACTCTAAGATATTACGATGAAATTAATATTCTTAAGCCGGCAAGAATTAATTCATCGGGGTATCGAATATATGGGCAAGCGGAAGTTGATACATTACAACAAATTCTATTTTTTAGAGAACTGGGAATCAGTCTAGAAAAAATTAAAGAAATCATTACATCACCAAATTTTAATAGTGCCAAAGCATTAAAAGAACATCGTGAGCAGCTTCTTGATAAAAGAAAGCAATTGGATTTATTAATTGAAAATGTTGAAAAGTCAATTGCGACAACTGAAGGGAGAATGACAATGTCGGATAAAGAAAAATTTGAAGGCTTTAAGAAAGAAATGATAGATGAAAATGAAAAGAAATATGGAAAAGAAGTTCGTGAGAAATATGGGGATGATGTAGTTAATAAGTCAAATCAGAAAGTGTTGAATATGACAGAAGAACAACATAAAGAAGTTACACGACTTTCTGATGAGTTGACAAAAACACTAGCGGAAGCTTTTAAAGCTGGTGATCCTACAAGTGAAACTGCCCAAAAAGCAGCTGATTTGCATAAGCAATGGTTAACATTTTACTGGAGTGACTATAGCAAAGAAGCTCATGCGGGGTTAGCACAGATGTATGTAGATGATGAGCGTTTTAGAGCATACTATGATAAAGAACAACCTGGGACAGCTGAATTTTTACGAGATGCAATTCATATTTACACGAATCATAAAAAATAAAATTAAGTTGGTGTACTTAGGTTTTAGCTAAGTGCACCTTTTTTTTATTCAATTTGGAAAAAAATAGTAAGCGAAAAGCTTGAAATTTGGTATAATAATTTTTATATGATTTAGAATTTGAATGTGATTTGCATAATAGCATGACATTTATTTTAAATAATGGAATTTTTAGGTACAATATTGGTAAGGATTAACTTAATCATTTAATTTTTAAACTAAGGGTGTACTTCGATGGACGAACAATTTATACCTCGGAAAGAACGACATAAAAGACGTTTTTTTAAAAAACATCAAAAAATAGAACGAGAAAAAGTAAAATTTAGCACTTATTTATTAAGTGTATTTTATTATTTTGTTTTATTTTTAATATTTAATCTTGTTCAATTTTATCTATTTCAGTATATTGATGCATCTTCATCTTTTAAATCACTTCAAAAATTTGATTTGGTTAGAGTTGTATTATCAGGTTTAATTTATTTGATTTGTATCATCTGCATTGAAGATACTTTTAGACGGTATAAAATTCCATCAACTTTTATTAGGATTTTACTACCAATTATTGTGTTTATTTTAGCCGTAATCTCAATGTATACTTTAATTAGTGTATTTATGTAAAACGAGATTGTTTGTGTTAGAAGCTGATTAATTAAACATTACTTCGTTAAAGGAAGTAATGTTTTTTGCTGTTGAATCAAGCATGCGAGGCAGTATCAAGGAATAGATTTTAAAGACATTATTGAATTTTATTAGATTCCTCGATCTAAATCCTGCTTTCCCTGTCTTTCCTGCCTTTATTTTGTCTCCAATTCAAGTAGTCTTTTATGAATCCAAACGGCTGCTTGTGTGCCTTCGCCCATTGCGATCGTAACTTGTTGAGAGTGTGCTACAAGGTCGCCTGCTGCCCATACATTTGGGATATTTGTTTCTTTTGTACGTGAATCGACAATCACATGTGTATTATTTACTAAATTTACTCCTAATTGTTTTGCGAGTTTATTTTGTATTTCATTTCCACCGAAGGCAATAAAAGCTCGATCTGCGAAAATTTTTTCACCGTTTTGTAAACAAATTCCTTTGAATGTTGATTCACCATCTTTGATGACTTCTTTAATAGCTTCTTTTTGATAGTCAATTCCGTATTTTTGAAGTTGAATAGACAGTTCATTATTTAATTCATCTCCATCGTGATTAATATATGTAATTTGATTTGACCAATAGGTTAAAGTTAAAGAAAGGTTAGCACCTGCTGCCCCTGCTCCAAGTATTAATACACTTTTATTTAGAATCTCATAGCCATCACAATCAGGGCATACAAAAATTGTCGTACCGAGACAGTCAGTTAGGTTAGTAATTTGAGGGATTCGATCAAGTAATCCGGTTGCTAATAAAATTGTTTTGGCAATAAAAGAATTACCGTTAATTGTTTCTAATTGATAATATTTGTTTACATTTTGTATACTGATTACTTTATCTTCAATAAATGAAACACCGTAAAATTCTGCATGCTGTCTGCCAAGTTTCCTTAATTGTTGACCACTGATACTATCTGGCCAACCTAAAATATTTCGATAAGTTTTACATAATGTTGAACGTCCGTAATTTGAATCTATAACAAGTACATTCCTTTGATATCTTCCAAGCTGGATTGAGGCCTGTAGTCCAGCAAATCCGCCCCCAATAATGATACATTCATAAATTTCTTGCATAATGTATTCTCCTAAAATCTTATATTACGGCTGCTGCTACTAAGTTAAAAAAACAAATTTATAGTATAGAGCCTCTAAATTATTATATATGTTCAATTTTTCCAATTAAGGGATTTCTAAACTCTAAAAATCACATTAAAAACAAATATGGCATGCGTAACTATGTTAATGGCCTATGTTTGCAGATTTTGCTGGTTATCCATTTTCAAAAAATGCTAACACATAAAAAATAAAGATGATTGAATGTTATATTCTGAATTTTTAATTTGTGGTACGATTCATCTGTAAATATAATTTTGATTAAATGTTTGAAAGGAGTTTAAATGAGTGCCGATAAAATTGCATTATCCAATTCGAGAGCGAAAGGAGTAATCCTTGTTCTTATAGCAGCAACATTATGGGGGATTTCTGGAACTGTTGCCCAGTTTTTATTTCAAAGAAATGGGTTTAGTCCAGAATGGTTAGTCGTTATTCGATTACTATTTTCAGGCATTATTTTATTATGCTTTGCTAGTTTAAAGGAAAAGAAGAATGTACGTAACATATGGAAGGATAAGCATGATGTTTTTCACTTGATATTATTTAGTATCCTTGGAATGCTAGCAGTCCAATATACATATTTTGCTGCAATTAAAAGTTCAAATGCTGCGACAGCAACAATTTTACAGTATTTAGCACCAGTCATTATTACATGTTTTTTAGCAGTACGTTTCAAAAAAATACCCACAATTAGGGAACTTGTTGCTGTTATTTTAGCGCTTGTTGGAACATTTTTATTAGTAACCCATGGAAATATAAAAGGCTTATCAATTACTGGGTGGGCGTTGTTTTGGGGACTAGCATCAGCACTTGCTTTAGCGTTTTACACGTTACATCCTCAAAATCTTTTAAAAAAGTATGGATCTACGATTATAGTAGGATGGGGTATGTTAATCGGTGGAATTTGCTTTAGCTTTATTCATCCACCATGGGAATTCCAAGGAGAGTGGTCGATTAGTGCATATTTAGCAGTTGTTTTTATCGTAATATTTGGTACATTGATCGCATTTTACTGCTATTTAGAGAGTTTAAAATATATTAATGGTTCTGAGTCTAGCTTGCTTGCCAGTGTTGAACCTTTATCAGCAACTGTTTTATCTGTTATTTGGCTTCGTGTAAACTTTGAAGTAGAAGATTGGATTGGATCACTTTGTATTATTAGTACAATTGCTATTCTATCCATGGTCAATCATAAGGATGGTAAATAAAATGATTTCATTTTATTTAATCTGTCAGAAAAGAGCATAAAAAGACAGGATGGATAAATTCAAACTTGTTAGTATGTAGTTAAGGGAGTGAAACATATGGCTTGGGTTGAATCATTACAAAAGGCAATTGATTATATCGAAGCAAATTTATTAGAAAATCTATCGATTGAAGAGATCTCTAAACAAGCGAATTCGTCAGTATTTCACTTTCAGCGAACATTTTCGATTTTAACGGATATTCATATCGCTGAATATATCAGACGGAGACGATTGACATTAGCAGCAAATGAATTAACAACTACGGATAGCAAAATAATCGACCTTGCCCTGAAATATGGATATGACTCCCCGGAAGCTTTTTCAAAAGCATTTAGACGACAGCATGGAGTAACACCAAGTGAAGCAAGAAAGTTTATAGGAAAACTACAATCATATAACCGCCTTGTCATACAGGTGAGTTTGAAAGGGGCAGAACCAGTGCAATTTAATATTGTTGAAAAAAGTAATTTTAAAGTAATTGGCGTTAAAAAGGAGCTTTCATATGTAAACGATGAACATCAACGTTTAATCCCAAAAATGTGGGAAGAGGTTAATGCAAATGGTACTAGTGATCGTTTATACGAATTAAACAATGGTGAGATTAAAGGTGTATTAGGAGTTTGTATGATGAATGAGGAACAAAAATCTAATAACCTTCTGGAATACTGGATTGCAGCTCATCGAGAAGGAGAAACACCGGAAGGATTTTTAGAACATGAAATCCCTGCTTCAAAATGGGCTGTATTCGGAGTTACCGGAGCAATGCCAAATGCAATGCAATCTGCTTGGAAGAAGATTTTTTCTGAATGGTTTCCTTCAAGTGGCTACTCTCACGCAGGGATTCCGGAATTCGAACTTTATCCAGCAGAAGATCCTTTTAGTGAAGATTATTATTCTGAAATTTGGATTCCGATAAAATAATATCAGTAAATAGCGCATGCAAGAGGAGGGAATCTTCTCTTGATATGCGTTTTTTTGTTGGATGAAGGTTATTTTTAAAGATTACGAAAGGAAGGATTATTTTAAGAAAGAATTAATACTTTATAAGGAAATTTTACTACAAATTTTAAATCAAAGGGGACTTAATATGAATCTTGAAAATTTAAAAAGTAAGCACTTTGAGTTAGTACAAGTTAAGGACGGAATTTATGCAGCTATTGCAAAAGAGGGCGGTGGTGCTATTGGAAATGCTGGTTTCGTAGATTTAGGGGATCAAACAATCGTTTTCGATACTTTTAATACGCAACAAGCTGCCATTGATTTAAAACATATTGCCGAAAGTATAACGAATCGTTCCGTAGATTGGGTAATTAATAGTCATTGGCATGGAGATCATATTAGAGGAAATCAAGTTTATAAAGATTCAAAAATTATTTCGAGTGTCGAAACTAGAGTTAAAATGTTAGAGTCTCATCCTGAAAGAATTAGAAAACAAAAGGAAGATATTAAAGGATTGATTTCATATATCAAATCATTAGAAGAACGAAATTTAAAAGAGAAGGATTTAAGTCTAGAAAACCAAATTAATTTCTTAAAAGAAATTGAAACTTCATTACATACATTAGAATTAGTATTGCCTAATTTTACTTTTAAAGAAGAATTTACATTTTATGGTACGAAAAAGACGGCAAAATTATTTACATTTGGTGGAGGCCATTCCAATTGTGATTCCTTCTTATATATTCCTGAGGACAAAACAGTATTCATGGGTGATTTATTATTTGTAAATTTTCATCCTAGCTTTTTTCTAGAGTCAAATCCTTTAGAATGGAAAAAAATCTTAGAAAAACTTGCAAAATTTGAGATAGAAAAAGTAATACCTGGACATGGAGTAGTTGGAACAAAAAGAGAAATTTTAACACTCATTCGATATTTTGAGGATATTTTGGAACTTTCTACTCTAAAAGATGTGATAGAGGAGATCGAACTACCAAAAGTATATGAAAGTTGGTCGCATCCGGAAATTTTTCAAACGAATTTAAAAATGTTAAAAACATCGTTCCAATTAAAATAGAGAAAGATAAAAAGGTGCACCTTGGAATAAGAGATGCACCTTTGACCTTTGGTAAATAGATTGGACTTATCCGCGTAACGCTTCTAGAACCATTTGTGCTTTATATCCTTCATAGAAATCAATGATTGTTGCTTCTTCACCTTTTAGTGCTCTTACAAGATTATCTATTAATGAATCCTCTAAAGATTCATTAGTTTCAATCGATTGAATTGGTTGACCGATTTTTCCACCTTCTATATTAGCCCAGTTTACAAGTGAAAGAGTTCCTTCTGTTCCAAATGCTGTGAATTTAATTTCTTCTTCTCCAGCAATTTGACTTAACCCATCGAATAAAATGGGCGTACCATCTTCTAATTCTAATAGGGCAATGATCCCATTTTCAGAAGCAATTGGATCAGCGGGATATTGGACGTTTTTAGAGATAACTTTCATACCACCAAATATCTTTTGGATCTGCTGTATGTAATGAACACCAACTTCTAAAACGTAACCACCTTGTTCTTTTGTAGCTACCCAATCATTTTGTTGCCAAAGCCTTGGCCAATTTGGAAAATGCATTTTTAATTCTATTCTTCTAAGTTTACCAACATAACCAGCCTTAATTAGAGCGGCAAAAGATTTACTACCTGCATTGTAGTTTAATGGAAAGTTCATTGCATTTAGTATACCTTTTTCTTTTACTTGAGAATAAAGGCTAAGAGCTTCTTCAGAGGAATTTGCTAAAGGTTTTTCACATAATACATTGATTCCTTTTGCAATTACATCTGATACAACAGCATGATGATACTTTGGTGGTACAGTTACGTAAACGAGATCAAGATCAGTTTTCTCAAGCATTTCATTGTGATTTGAATAAGTTTTTACTGAATCGATTTGACGACTAATTTCTTGTACTCTCTCTTGTAAAGTATCACAAATTGCTACAATTTTTGTTTCTGGGTGATTTGAAAATAGAGGAATCAATCTTTGACCGATTGCTCCAAGACCGATAATACCAACTTTTATCATAGGTAAACACCTTTCGAATTTAGATTTATATTGTAATTATAGTAAGAAAAATAAATTAATTAAAGAATTAGATTCATTCTACTTATTTGATTCGTTTTTTTAATATAGGCTCTGTTTAAAAAGAATGTTGATGATTTCCGTTCCAGGATGCTCGCTTTCCATGTGGCGTGAGGCTTTAGCCTCCTCGGCAAGCCTGCGGGGTCTCACCCTTCCCGCTACTCCCATAGGAGTCTCCCACCTTCCACTCCAATCAATGTCTTTAAATTGTATAAAATCTTTCTCAAAAATGTGTATTGTAAAGTATCAACAATTAACATTAACAGAGCCTTAATATAAGACAGTTAATA
>NZ_NCTA01000053.1 GCF_002156865.1 Gottfriedia luciferensis
ATTTAAATTTAATCAGTTTAAACAACAAATTCAAAAAAAGCATCGTCTTATAAGGTTTGAATTCACTTTTCTAAAAATTAGAATTTAATAGTTTAAACTTATAAAAAGATGATCTAAGTAATGATTTGAGTTTGACGGAGTTATAAATATTGCTAAAAATATTAACATTTATATTTTTAATAGAACATCAAAAAATACTAACTTATCATCAATAAAGTTCACTTAATGACCTTTTTTTATATTAACTGTTATGTATTTCAACACTCTGAATGAACCTTCTATTAAAATAGATGGTTCATTTTTTGATTCGCCAATGTAATGGTCGAGTAAGACTAGATGGGATTTTAGTTTCATAATCTCCCTTAGCTGAGTTTATTTGGGCCTGAGTTAGAAATATACTTCCTGTTAAGTCTGCCCCACTCAAATCTGCATCACGCAAGTCCGCTCCAATTAGATCTGCAACTCTTAAATCGGCACCTTTTAAGTTAGCAGCAATTAAATATGCACCTCTTAAATTGGCCCCTACAAGATTGGCATTATTTAAATTAGCTCCAATCAGATCGGCTCCTCTTTCTGCTAACTTTTGAAGTTTTTTAGGATTCTTTAATTGTCTTAAAGCTTCTTTTCTTGCTAATTCACTAGCTCGTAACAACAAAGTATTTACATTAGCACGATGAGCTACAAGATCTATTTTTAAAATCAATTCAGGACCAAGAAGCGTAAACTTTTCTGTTTCTTCTATAATCGTATGTAAGTCATTATGAATTTCACTCGCAGCTTTAAGCGACAAGCTTTCATTCAAATACGAAAGCATCTCATGAAACTGTCTCATAATCGGAAATACTTCAAACATTTCATTAGCAAGTTCAGGTTTTTGACGCCAATCATTACCTTTGTATGTTACTTGTGATACCTTTTGTCCTGCTCCAAAGCAATCAAAAACAGTGCAACCTTTAAAGCCCAACTCTCTTAAATTGGCATGAACCCCACATCTAAAATCTGATTTCAAATTATGGCAAGGAGTCCCTGCTACCTTATCATAAGCAAAATCTGCTGAAGCAGCGAATGGTAATGCGACACAGCATAAACCAAAGCAATTCTCACAATCTGCTTTTAGATTTTCATTTAAATCATCTAAAAGACTTATATTTTCATGTTTATTACTCACAGTCTTACCTCCCTCCATTGAAGACTTTTTACAATAGATTTTTAGTTGTTTATAAAATTTATCGTATCACCGAATTTTTTCAGGGTCAAACAGCTTATTCTTTTCATTTTAGATCCAAACTAAACTGGATCTAATAAAGTAATTTATTTTAAAAGAATTCTTGTTAAACTATAACAACAATAAAAGCATTGCCCTAAGCAATGCCTTAATTGTTGTTATTTTTCACTTTATTTAATTGTTACATTATTTAAAGATGGTACAAAATTAATCCATGTTTGACCTGGAGAAAACTTGATTTCTGTTCCATCTAATGAAAACGGGATTATTCGTCCATTTATATTTTTCCATTGAATACTTCTATACTTTCCATCAACGAAATAGTACCCTTTCCCACCATGAACAAGATCAATTGAACGTCGGCCAGAGCTATCGATTACTTTATGCTGTGCTTCTACAATTAATATATTTTTTATTTGAAGCTCCTTCCCATTCAATGCATCCTTTGCAACAATCCCATTTTGAATACGTTCAAATTGTTTATTCGCACTTAAATACTTGTAGGTCACATTATTATTGGCGCTATGAGAGTACCTTATAAAAACTTCTTCAGTATTTTTCCATGAATTATCAAAAACAACCTCTTCTTGTGTAAAACCTACTGGAGAAACTTTTTCAGAATATGAATAATGTCTCTGGGCAACACCTTTTTCAATGCCCTCTTTTAAAATATAAGAATTATGTGGCGCTTTTCTAGTTTTATCCCTTTTAAAAAGTGTTCCATCATAGATTAATCCGTTCAGAGCATCAATCATTCCAGAGTCCATCATTTGTTTTGCTTTCGGGCTGTTGCCATGACAGATAAATAATGCGTGGTACCCGTTAGCCAAGTTGATGTAATAATCTCTCGCACTACGTACCGGCCCAATTTTCTCAGGTATGTTACTTTGAAAAATAGCTAAAAATCTTGTAATATCACCTTCTGCTAAAATCTCGTATATAACGTCAGCATTACTCAACCCACTTTGTGGTCTAGCTAAGTAAAAATTATTTACCATTACTGCTACTGGTCTTTGCTCACTAACTTGACTAATTGGCAATCCATTTAAAGGAGCATAAATAGTATCAATCTCTTCTTTATCAATCACATGTTCATTTTGATTTTTACCACTCTCATTTTTAACAGTTTTTACAGATTTTTCGCCATGTTTACAACCAACAAGAAGCATACTGATTAAAATTAAAAAGAAAATTTTTTTATACATTGGCTCCCTCACAATCCGGCTTATTTTCTTAAATTGTATTAAATAATTTTTGAAATAGAAAGTTATTTTAAGAATTTTTAAAAAATAAATCCTTCTCTGTTAAATAATCAACTAAAAATTGTTCTTATTTTATCTAGCCTTAAATATTGTATAAAGATAAAAATGTTTAGAGGAGTTGAATTCATATGATTGTAGTTCATTATATAGAGAAGAATGTTGAACTATTAAACCAACTGCTCAAAAATGTCCCTTCTGAAGGTGACAGTATATTTATTAAAGGTCGTAAAGGTACTGTATTAAGCGTTAAACCTATAAACGAAAAACACGTACATGTAATAGTTGAACTAGAGGTTATAAAAAAAGTGCAATTTCTGGCAAAAGATCAAAAAAAGAAAAGAAGATAAGTACTATTTAAAACTTAATGGGGATATCCCCATTTTTTTATTTAATCCACAGTTCATTTTGCCACTAAATCTAGTGATTATACTGTAAACTCAAGTAATAAGATAGATTACTTTTTCAATTATGTTCCAATTATGATAAACTACTAAAAGTTTAATCATTTGAATACAGAGGGAGTTTTATTATGAAGATTAAGAGCATTCACCATGTCGCTATTATTTGCTCTGATTATGAAAAATCTAAAAATTTTTACATAAATATACTAGGTTGTAAGCTAATAGAGGAAACATACAGAGAAGATCGAAACTCATATAAGTTAGACATAAGAGTAGGAAGTAATGAACAAATTGAGCTGTTTTCTTTTCCAAATCCTCCAAAAAGACAAACAAATCCGGAAGCAGTAGGTTTACGCCATTTAGCCTTTAGTGTAAGTAATATTGAAGAGTCAATTCAATATTTACAACAAAATGATGTGATTGTTGAGCCAATTCGCGTCGATGAATTAACAAATAAAAAATTCACATTTTTTAGGGATCCCGATGGTTTACCTTTGGAATTGTACGAAGAATAGTAAAAAAACAACGGGGCTGTCTCTTTAGTCTATTTGACAAAGTGACGGCCCACTTTTTGTTTTTCGGTAATCTTGTACTGTGCTACCACTTAGGTGAAATTCACACGCAATAATCCTAAAGAGATGTTTTTATTTTATCTGTCAGATTAAATTCTTCCCCATTTATTTCTATCGAAACAGGTGGTCCTGATTGTTTTGTAACAGTAATCGATCGTTTTGAAATGGTTATTTCTAGTTTTGCACCTTGCCATATAAAAGGAAAAATCATTTTATCCCAATTAGTAGGTAATTTAGGACTAATCATTAAACGATTAATATCCATCGAAATATTTGCAAAGCCAAAAATTGTTACTAACCAATTAGCACCTAATGAGGCTGCATGGATTCCTTCGTCCGAAGACTTTGGATTTGGTCCTAAATCAATTAGACACCCTTCTTGAAACAGTTGATAAGCACTTTCCTGATCATCACATCTTGCAGCAACAATAGCATGGATTGACTTACTTACTGGCGTATCGTGAACTGTATGCTCCTCGTAGTATTCTAAATTTTCTTTAACGACCTCAGAAGGAAACAATTCAGGAAAAAGATATAAAAGCAGAACTACATCCGCTTGTTTAATCACTTGCATTTCATTTATATCCTGTTGTGTGTAATCTGAATTGATTGCCGGACTTATAATCGACTGTTTATATTCATATAAGTCTATTTCAGTTTTATTTAAAAATGTATCATCCTGCGGTATGATATTTTCATCATTTGGTTTTGGTAAGTACAATCGATTTAAAAAATCAGTTCCTTTTTGTAGTAATTCTGCATCATGGTCATTGTATTTTTCCATAAATTTAATAGCATTTTGCACATTATAAAACGCCATATAATTTGTAAAAGCATTATTATCGATTTGCTCAGTATATTCATCTGGTCCAACTACATTTTTTATGGACAAGACATTATTTTCATCTGATGTACGGCTAATCCAAAAACGAGCTGTTTCTTTGAGCAACTCAAGTCCTTCCTTAGACATAAAAACCTCATCCATTGTACTTTCATAATACTGAACAACAGAAAAAGCAATATCTGCTACGATATGAGAGTTTTGAGTATTATTGTTCATTGAATTATCAGGTGTTTCTTCCTTCCCTGTAAAAGCACTTGCCCAAGGAAATAAAGCTCCTTTATAACCAGAATTAGTTGCTATATTCTGTGCTTCTTTCATATGAATGTAGCGATATTTTAATAATTTTTTAGCTACCTCTGGATCTGTAAATAAATGGAATGGGGCGATAAAAATTTCTGTATTCCATAAGATTAGACCATTGTTGCCTTCGCCCGATAAACCTCTTTCTCCGATACTAAAACGTTCATCATGAGCAGGCGTCATCGCTTCAATATGATATAAAGAGAAATCAATTGCTAACTGATCCATTTTATCTTTCGATGTGATTGTTACCCTTTTTCGCTTCCAAAAATCTTGCCATTTTATAGTTGTACTATCCCTTAATTTATCATAACCTTCAGATAAATATTTTTGCACTGTACTAACGCATGCCGCCGAAGGCTCTTCACGTAAATTATCATTGGATGTATAAACTGAGGTGATTTTTTCAAATTCTACTGGTTTCTCAACTACAAGATCCTGAGTTATTGAAGTCAAAAGCTTATTATTGATAGTAAAAAAAGAGATTTCACTTTCATCAGGAGTAACACAAGTCGTTGCTATCGCAATTTTATAATTGGTCTCTGTTGTTTGATAAACCCCATGCATAATTTTGTTATCTAATACGCGTACTTTTTCTTCCGTGTATTCTTTTTTTCTTTTGTTAGCCGTTTCAGCGTTAATTCCAGTCCTAATTACAATTGAGGCATTACAATCTAAAGAAGTCACCGTTACTTTTGAAGCTAATAAGTGTAGATCATCTTTAGAAACGAATCGTTGAAATACAAAATGGAACCGATTCCCATCTTTGTTTTGCCAAACAATTTCCCGAACAAGTTCACCTGTTAGCATATTTAGCGTACGGTCATAATATGTAAATTGGCCCGTTGAATTTGAAAAGATATCTCCATTTATTTCGATTTCCATCCCAATTACATCTGGAAGATTAACGATTTTGGTCGCTTCATTTGGATACAACTTATTATACAACCCTGCTACATACATACCTCTTTTTTGCCCTTGATAGTCTTCTTCATGAGAAGAACGTAAACCGATGTAGCCATTTCCTAATGCCATTAAACTTTCATACTTATTAATTAACTCTTCGTCAAATTGACTTTCTTTTAATACATTTACTTCATTCATATGAATAAACTCTCACCTTTTTTTTAATTCATCTATTAAAAGTTTGCAATTATTCTTCTATTTTTAAACTAGTTATTTTAAATTTATTACCGGTCTAGTTTTAAATGGTAAGAAAAAACCGTATCATTTTTAAATGACACGGTCGGTTTAAGTTTTCTTTTATTTTTTTACTAGCGTTAATTGCCAAGATACACCATATTTATCATTTACCCATCCGTACTTTTCGCTGAACGGATAAGCTCCTAAAGGCATTAAAACTTGACCATTGTCTGTTAACTTTTCGTATGCATTTTCAATTTCCTCGTCTGATTCACAAGTTACAAATAGTGAAACGGATGGAGTGAATGTAAAGTTATGCTTAATATTACTATCAATACAAATAAATTCTTGGCCATTTAATTTGAAAGTAGCTTTAATTACTTTCCCCTCAAACTCTCCCATTTCTGGCCCATATCGTAAAATATTCACAACTTCTGAATCCTTAAATAATGAAATATAATAATTCATTGCTTCTTCTGCTTGTCCTTCAAACATTAAAAATGTAGTAATCTTTTGCATTTCATTCAAACTCCTAACTAATTATTTATTATTGTAAAAGCTCAATCATTTTAAAGAGCCAACATACTCTCATTTAATAGCTTTAATACTTTATGTAGATTTTCTTTTGAAATTTTTGAATATTGATCACCAATACTTATCTCGCTATAACAAACTTCCTCATCGATCGATCTTAAATTACTTGTAATGCCAATTCCAGTTTCTTTATGAATAGCGATGAGGATAGCGCTAACTTTTTCAAGTGGAGCATGATAATGAATATGAAACATATTCGAAACTGGAGTATGAGGAATTGTATGAATAGAATGACAGTTATTAAACAATTCAGCAAGTTCTACTGCATTTTTATAATATTGCTCCATTTTATTTTCTCTTTTATCAAAATAATAATTAGCACTAACTATGTATGGATATAGACTAATCAAATCTCCACCATGTCGCCTTTTCCATACTTTAGATTCATTTATAAATCCTTTTTCGCCTGCAAGAATTGCGCCAGCAACTCCTCCTATTCCTTTATAAAAAGACAGATAGACACTATCAAATAAGCTACAAACTTCAGCAGCCGTCTTTTTATAGTATGGAAGAATTTCCATTAATCTAGCACCATCTAAATGTAGTTTTATCCCTTTTTCACGACAAAAGGAAGAGATTGCTTCTAATGTTTCATATGTTGGTAATTGCCCACCAATTTCTCGTTGAGGTAATTCCAACAATAAACAAGAGATATCTTCATCTATCGCTAAAACATCCTCCAACTCAATCATTCGATTCTTATCTGCTAATAATATTGGTTGGATACTATGTAATACTTTTAATCCATCTTCTTCATGAATTTCTAAATGACTTAATGGATGATAAGCTACTTTTTTAATCCCTTTTTGATCGCACCAAATTCTTAATGCAATTTGTTGTGCCATCGTACCACTTGGAAAAAATACCGCTGATTCTTTCCCTAAGAAATTTGCCATTTTTTCTTGAAAATTTTCAATAAAATTTCCACTTCCATATATGTCACTTTCTTCGTTATCATCTAACTCATTTAATGCTTCTTTTAGAATTTGAATCGATCTAAACCCATGTCCAACAATCTGCTGCTTAGTATTTTGAAACGATTCTAAAAAGGGATTATTCTTTTTCAAACTAAACCTCTTCCTTCCGACATTTAATATACGAATAACTTACTATACCTTTTCTTCATTCATACAATAAAATCCTTGATACTTAGAAAATTAGTATGATAACTGATAAATTAAAAACCGTTCATTTTGATTTTGTTCATATACATCAGGTAGTATAATCTCTTTTTTTAATTCAAAGGCAGTCTGGTTTTCTAAAAAATAAATATAATCATCCGAGCTATAATATAAAATAATTTCTACTTCTCTGTTTGTTTGTTCAACTGAAATTAAAATATTGTTAATAATATTCATAAAAATTTGGATTGAAAATGGATTAAAAAAATAAAAACGATTATCATATTGTTCAATTTTATAGTCTTCTGCCAAGCAACAGTTAAAAAGGATTTTGTCCTCACTCATCTTTGTTTTCTGAATGTAATTCTTTTTATTCTCAAGTGCTTGCTCGTAATACTCCTCATTCATTTCGACTCCAATAACAGTCGAGCCAAATAAACTATTAATATAAAAATTTAATCTCCCTTTTCCACAACCGAAATCTACTACCCGATCATTCTTTGTAAAAGTATATTGTTTAAATAGCTGCTCTAGAGCACTATACGGAGTCGGCTCATAGCGATGATAATGAAAGGATTCATTAAAACCTTTTTGTTCCCCTTCCGTTTTTATATTTAATAAATCATCATAATATTTATCATTCATTTTTTTACCACCATTCAATCATATTAACTATTAACTCTATTATATTTAAGAGCAGGAATAAGGAAAAGCAGGACCAAGAGGAAAACTAATAAAAGATTATAGAGAATTTTATAATTTCCCCTAAGATTCCTGTCCAATATGCTCTCCTGCTCTTCCTGCTCTTAAATTCTCCCACCTTCCACTCCAATCAATCTCTTTAAAGCTATATACTAAATAAACTATAAAAACTATCTGTTTTGTAAAATATCATCACTAACATTAACAGGCCCTTGTTTAAAAACCTAAATGGACTTATGTAAGAATAAAGTTATATAAGGGGCGGAAGTAAAAAGACAATCGCTCTTCAATAAAAAAAGCGTGTTAATTAAACACACTTCATTGTGTGGACAAAGTCCTATTTATCTGATTTTCAGACTGATTGAAAACGCTTGTCTTTCGAGGCGTAAAGCCTGGCGAGGAGCGGAGTTACCCTTAATGGTAATGAGCACCACAGACAGGCGAATTAACGAAGAAAGCGAGCGTTTGGCGGGCAGTCTGAAGCCAGCTAATTAAACACGCTTTAACTTGAACTTTTGTCCTGCTCCAATAAACTTTAATAAAGATAAATCATTGTCAATAACCTTGCCGATTACATTGACTTTTTCATCGCTTGGTAGGTTAGTTAGCATAATTTGTAGTTCACCTCCATATCTACCGTATAATTCATTATCAATTGTTATTGAACCGATTGTCCGATCAATTGTATTATCAGGGCTTAATTTAGATTCTCCGAAGCTACCGTATAACCTAGATTCCATTGAACGAATAACATCACGAGCAGGATCTTCGCGATTTGTTTGAACCTTTTCTACTATTGAAAGGATTGTTTCTTCATTTGTATATGGTCTATATTGTAGTGGAATAAAGTCTTTTGCATTTGAAAGCATCTTCATCGATTCTACTTTTATGCTTATATCACCAATGATGACTTTATCAATGAAACAATTTTGTACTAAATCTAAATATGCATGTAAAGGACTCATTCCACGATGCTTTTCTAACGTTGGTAAACCTTTAAAAAGTGGACCTCGCATTTCATCATTTCCGGAAATAAAAGCCATCGTTAAGATACCATAGTCTTTTAACCATTTATTTTTTTCTTTTAAATATCTTGTAGCTAATCCCGTTTCCGGACGTGGATAAAAGTTATGCCATGCTTCTACGTTATCAGTCTGTAAACCTTGTCTAAGTAATTCCTCTAAAAAACTAGGTGTAAGCGTGCTTGCATTCAGTGCGATCTTCATTTTTTTAGAAAGTTTCGCTATTTGGTTTTCGTTCAGTCCATAATCAATTCGTAAGCCTGTAACTCCCCAATTTTGAAGCTCAGTAACAGTTGAGTAATCTAATCCTAAATGCGAAAGTGATTTAGCAGAAATGTCTGCCATAAGCTCCATTCCATTATCGATCGCTTGCGAACCTAGTATTTGGAGAAGTTCCTTATACGTTGACGGATCGTCTTCGGGAATGTGAAGTGATGTAAATATTGACTTGAACCCATTAGCTTTTGCTGTTTGGATATAACGCTTATTCTTCTCTATATTTTCTTTGGATAAATAGATTGATATACCTAACATGGCCTCTCCTCTTTTCCTAAAATGCATTTCATTACATTTGCTTATTATTTTAACTCTATGAAATTAAAAGTCAATGAGTCATAAATTTATTATGAAATTAAATTTCATTCCATTTGTGATAATTTCCCAATTTTTATTTTATGAACGTAAAAAAGAAAGGCAACATTCTGTTGCCTTTCCTTTCTAACTATTATTTATAAACTACAATCGCTCCAACTGATTTATCAGTAGCTTGACCGTTTACTCGAACTTTTAAACCATAGTGTCCGATGTTTCTACCAGCATCTGGTAAGAATACATTGTTGTAGTCTTTGCTGTCATTAAATAATGATACACTTTCTTGACTTGGAGATGTTAAATTTTGTCCATTTGAATAAGTAATATTATAACCAGATGTTGAATTTAAACCGAATGCTGCATCAGCTACATGGAAACGAGAAGATGCTTCAGCGCCAGTGTTCCATAATAAGTTTGTATCATCATGCGCATCAACAACACCAAGGAAACCATCACCTGGGTGAACACCTGTCCAGTTATCTGTAAAGCTATCATCAACATACCAAACTACTAATCCACCATCGTAATTTAATAAAGAGTTTCCACGCTTAATGTGAGCTAAACCTTCGTCAACTCCTTTTTGATTACGCCATTCTAATAAGTAGTAATGATTTGCATACTTGTTACCATCGAATTTTGAAAATCCTTGTAAAGTAAATGGAGAAGTTGCATTTTCAGCACCATCATCAACAATTGTAGAACCATCGGCTACTACTTTAATATTATCAGCAAAGAATCCTGTAAACGAACTACCCCAGTCAGTTGCAGAACGTAAACGAAGCTGAATCTTTTTACCTTTGTATGCTGATAAATCAAATGATTGTGCTTGCCATCCATTTGAATTTCCAGTAAATCCAGGCATAGAGTTTAGGATCGTTGGGTATCCTTCAGGAACAACATCACTTCTAGTATTGCTGTTACCTAATGACGACCAAGTAGCTCCATTATCTGTTGACACTTGAACAAATGCGAAATCCCATTGCTCTTCCATGTCGTACCATGCGTCAAATGTTAATGTTGCTGTTGATTTACCTGTTAAATCAACTGTTGTTACCATGCTGTTATCCATTTCATCTGCTTGTCCACCCCAATACTCATAAGTGCCAGCAGCTGGTTTATTAATAGGTACTACCTTTTTCGGTAAATTCACTTGAATCGCTTGGTTATTTTGACCATTTGGTGAATTTGCTTGGTCTAATAAGAATTGAGTACCTTTTGTAGATACATCATCCCAATTTACAACAGTTGGGTTTGTCCATTTTCCACCTAAAGTTGATTGGAAATATGATTTAGCCCAAGGAGAGAAACCAGTTGGCTCTGTACCTGGAATTTTTCCAGCCCAAGATCCAGCTGACATGATTGACCAATATTCAACTGCTTCACCTGCACCAGAATAAATTGTATCGTATTCATCTGGTAAACCTAAATCATGACCATATTCGTGTGCGAATACACCTGTTGCACCGTCTTCAGGCATCATAGTGTAATCATAGAAACCAGGTAAACCTTTTCCTAGTCCATCTGGATCTACGAATTTAGCAGAACGGTGTGACCAAATTGCATTATCTCCAAGTGATCCACCACCAGCTTCTTGTCCCATACCTGAGTGGATGATTTGAAGGTGATCAACTAAACCATCTGGCTCCCAGAAGTTTCCATCTCCGTCTAAATCATGTGGATCTTCTAAATCATAATCTTGTAAAGGAACGCCAGCAGCTTTTGCAGCAGCATAAGCATCAATTACTAATTGTTTTGATCCGCCTGGTGTTACATTATCATGTCCAGTTTTAGCATCTTTTCCATAAAACGCTGCAGTACCAGGTACTTTTAACCAGCCATATGCATTTCCATCAACTGTATAAGTACCACCAGATTGTTGTTCATAATATTGTTTTTGTGACAGGAAAGTTTCTCCATTTGGACCTTTAACACCATCTTTACCAAAAATCATATCTTCATAGTGTTGTGGAGTATAATCTGAATAGTAGTTGTCTGTCTCTTCCTTTTTAATGTTGTTATGAGGAAAATCAGAATACTCTACCATTAAAGTTAATAGTTTGCCTTTCTTAACAATACCGGGTGAAGCTGATTCTTGAACAGGGTCTGGATTGCCCTTTAATTGACCATTTTTCTTACCATTTCCATGTAATAGCCCATTATTAAACTTTTTAAAATCACTATGTTTAGTAGATTCAGCTTTCTTTACTTTGTTGGCAATTGGATCTTTTTCAGTTACTAGATCTGCTTGTCCTTTAACCTCTAAATAGTTCTGTAAAGCCGCTTGCTTCTGTGCTTCCGAAGCACTTGCTGAAACCACTCCACGTTTAACTAATGCAGCTAATAACTTTTCATCGTTAACTAACGATAAATCTAAAGTACTTTTTGAATGCTTTGCTAATTCGCTATGTACTTTACTTTGACTTGCAGACGATGCCTGTTTTAGTGGAATTCCGGAAAATAATGTTCCAGCAACCACTACTGAAGCAAAACTAGATAATACAAATTTGTTCAAAACATATCCCCCCCATTATTAATATAATTAAAGTACATTTTAATAATATTCTAAAAATTCCTTAAATTATAGAGGTTATTTTACTTCAAATACCGACATGATTCACATAAAATTTACAAAAAATTTATAAACACACAAAAAAAATGCCGAGAATTCGG
Organism: Gottfriedia luciferensis; assembly: GCF_002156865.1. Lineage (GTDB taxonomy): Bacteria > Bacillota > Bacilli > Bacillales > Bacillaceae_G > Gottfriedia > Gottfriedia luciferensis. The sequence continues at coordinate 12,448 of NZ_NCTA01000053.1, forward strand.
CATTTTTTTAAACTTATTTACATGTTTTATGCTAAGTTTCTTTCACATTTCTTATTATCTTCTAAGTTTATTTGCTTCCTCACTGTATTCGTGAAGCTTACTTGAGACTTTATTGCCAATTTGGTTAAAACAAATTACATATAAAGCATCGATTATATTTAATTGTGCCATTTTTGATGCGATACTCCCGATTCGATTATCCTGTTCCATATCAGGAGTACATAGTTTTATATCTGCTTCTTTAAATAGTGGCGATTTACCAAGCTTAGTGATTGCAATGATTGTAGCACCTTTCTTCTTCGCGAAACGAGAAAGTTCTAAAACATCCCTTGTTTTACCTGAATTGGAAATGGCAACAAAAATATCACCTTCTTCCATATGTCCTACTAATGTTATGACCATATGAAAATCCGGGGACATTACAGCATGATATCCTAGTTTCCCAAACTTATACGCTCCATCCATTGCAGATACAGCTGAACCTCCTACACCGTAAAATATTATTCTTTTCGCTTTTACAATTTCTTCAGTGGCTTTCTCTAGTTCTCTTTTATCTAAAGTTGATACTGTTGCTTCTATTGCAGCCTTATTTACGTATGTAACTTTATTAAATAAATCATACGGTGTATCTTTTTTCTCCATTACAGAAAAATCATTGATATTCATCTCGGCAACAGTAAGATCTCTTACTAAAGCAATTTTAAAAGCTTTGAAGCTTCCGATTCCGATTGTTTTACAAAACCTTACGACACTCGCTTCACTAGCACCTGTATTTTTAGAAATATCTTTAGTTGTTAAGTTAGGTACGATTTCTGCATGCTCCATAATATAAACAGCAATTTTTTTTTCAGCTTGAGTAAATCGTTCCATATAATTTTCTATTTTTGATAAGATTGTTAAATGTTTCATTTTACTAAACACCCTTCTCCCAGTACATACGATTACTATTACCTCTATTATGAACCAAATAACTTAAAAATCATATCAATATACTAATTAAAAAATAGATTTACTCATCTCTACTTCAATCACTTTTGTCCTTAAGGTTAAACTAGTAATTATATATTAATGAGGATTAGACAAACAAAGTATCTTACAACATTAAGTAAGATACTTTTTCAGAGTGTTGAAATAGATAACGGTCAATTTCAGGCTATTGAACAATCATATCAAATAATTACCAAATTTTCTTAAAGGAAGTTGAGTGTTGTTCATTTCCACTACAGTATGCTCGCTTTCCATGGGGCGAAACCTGAGCCTCCTCGGCAAGCCTGCGGGGTCTTTAGCCTTTCCGCATTTCCCATAGGAGTCGATCATCCTTTCGTTCCAATCAACTTTTCCTCTAAAAAAAGTATTCATTAAGAACGATTTAAATATCCTTTACTTAGAACAAATTATTAATCACTTTTACGATTTGAATTTATGTAAGATACTTTGTTTTACATTACAAATTCTAAAACATTATTCTTTTTGAAATCATCTAATATATTTTGTTCAAGAAAAAGATTTAACTCATCTCTATTGCACCACTTATATTCACTATGCTCCTCTGAAAGCCTTACATCTCTATTCGAACTTGTACATAAATAAGTTAAAATGACTACTTGTCTTTTAGGATTAGTATTAAATGTTGATGCAAACAATAGATTCTCTACATTTATTTCTACTCCTACCTCTTCTTTAACCTCTCTAATTAGAGCTTGTTCTAAAGATTCACCAAAGTCAATTTTACCTCCTGCACATTCCCATGTACCAGCACCTACTTCATCATTTGAGGAACGTTTTACGATTAAAGCTTTACCATCATTTATAATCAATCCTTTTACTGCTACAACAGTTTCTCTCTCGTTTTCCATATTAAACACCCCTTCAATATCAGAAATAAGGTAAGGTTTGGTAAAGATTCTAGGAAAAAATTTTACTAGGTTCCAAACCAGCCTATCTTTTTTCTTATATTTTCTTACTTTAGTTTTTCCATGTAAATACATATCGTAGAATCAAAAAAAAGTGCAGGGATATTTCCCCTGCACTTTTTTTTGCTAATCATTTTTACTGTAATACTGTAACTGTCTGCGGTTTAACTGATACTTTAAAGCCATCTTTACTAGTTACATCAGCTGATATTGTATACGTACCACTTGGAACGTCTGCTTCCGGAGTCCATTTCAAGTGAATTTCATTTTGATTTTCTACATCAAGTGTATCGATCACGTTACCATTTACATCTTTCACATTAATTTTCCAATTAACATTGTTATTTGCAAATGCATTAATTCCTGCAGGTGTTTTTGCATTTATATTTTTATTTGGAGATACACTAAAGTAGCTAACAAGCATTCCTTCATTAATATAAGAAGGGTCTCCCCAAACTGTGTAGCTTTGGTTTAGGGCATAATCTACTCCTAAAACTACTACGCTTTTTGGCTCTTCTTTTACAATTGTAGATGTTGCACCTTGTGGTAGTAACTTATATTTGCCGTTATACCAAATGATTGCTCCATTATAACCACTGCCACTATCATCCGCTTTGAATGAGATTTCATATTGACCACTTTTTGGTTTTACTTGAATATCTGAGACAACTGGTGCAACCGAGTCAATATACAATGGAAGTTTTACGATTTGTGGCTTCGCACCTTTATAATCAAGTGTTGATTTTATAACAAAGTTATAAACGCCATCTGTAACTACTTGCCCGTTTTGGTCTTTTAAATCCCAACCATAACCAGTATTCAAATAGTCTCTAAAAGACATGATGTTTTTTCTGAATTTCCACGGCCTTCCAGTATATTCACTAAAATCACCTAAGTATTGAACTAATTCACCTTTTTCATTTTCTACATACATCTCTGTTTTTTGCAAATTACGCAGCACAGTAAATGATGGATATACTTCTTTTAATGGAGCGTTAGGAGACATTACAATATGATCCATATTAAATTGACCCGTTTTTGGATCATATCCTAATGGGTATGATCCTTCTGCTCCAATTTCATCATTCCATAGCGTTGTATAACCTAAGAACGCATCTTTATCATATGCTGCTGGATCAATATTTTGAGGTTGATCCCATTCACCGTAATATCCCATGTAAGGTACTGTTAATGGTACAGCAGAATCACTATTTTTCCCAGAAGGTACTAGACGTACATATCCTTCAACGAATGAACCTTTCTTCACACTTGATGGAAGTTGAATTTGAATATCTAAATTCTTTTCTTGGCTCGGTTTTATTTTTAACGTTTTTCCTTCTGTAACTGTTACTGTATCTCCATTTACAGTTGCCTTAGCATCTTTTACACGTTCACTTTTTAACGTTAAATATTCTTTAGAGTTCAATGCTCCATCATTGTCTAGGTCAAATTCTTTTGTTTCTCTGCCGTCCTTTAAAACGTCCACGTATACTTGATATTCCAAATCTTTTACGCTTGCATTTTGAAGAGCTTCCGCATTTAATTTGAAGTGAATGTTATTGCTAACTTCTTTTAACGCAACTGCTCCTGCTTGCTCAAGTGGGGTTTTCTCTCTTGTCACAAGTACAGGTGTTTTAATCGCATTTTGAATTTGCATTAGACCAGATCCTTGAACTCTCGGTGAGTAAGGTACTTCATTATTTGTACGAGGATCCTGTACTAGTTTAGCAGTATTCATTAAAGCAATTTTAGCTTTTAATGCTGAATCTTCTGAATGTTTTAAGCCTTTTTCATAAAGTGATTGTAGAACCAGTGCTGAACCACCAGCAACATGTGGAGATGCCATAGAAGTACCACTCATAACCTCATAACCGTTGTCCGGGACTGTAGAGTATATATTACCTCCTGGTGCTGATATTTCTGGTTTAAAGTCTAATGTATGTGGAGCGCCATACGATGAAAAGTATGACATTGTATTCTTATTCGGATTGTCAATATATACACCTTTAGACGGCTTCATTTTTACGATTGAACCGCTCGTTAACTTCGAAATCAATTGATCACCGATCGCCTTACTAGTCGTAGCTGCAGGTGTATTAAAAAAAGTACTCCAATAAACAAGTGGGTAATCTTTATCATTATTTGCAGGTACAAGGATTACTGCTTTTGCGTTTTTCTTTTTTGCTTCAGATTGAATATAAGAGTATGTAGCATACATTTCCTTTGGTTTCGCCACAACAATCTTGCCTGTTAGGTCGCCAAGATTTTTGAAATCTGGAGTCTTTCCTTCTCCTACGTATACCATTTCATAAGATTCTAACGGAGATAATACTTTAGAAAGATTGAAGTTATATTGTGTTTGATCTTGATATGGAAGCTGTAATCCATTTTCTTCCTGAAGTGTACTCATATGTATGCTTGTATTTTCATATGAAGCAACAGAAATAGCATAAGGACTTACCCCTGGTTCTCCAACTGTACCAATATCAGGGTTTTCAGCATACGGTTGTGCAGAAGACTGCAATAGATTATTTTTAGTACTATATGCGGAGTTTCCACCCGAAACAACGACTAGCGTACCTTGTTCTGTCGCCACTCGAATTGCTTTTTGAATTGGATCATCTTCCTCACTAACATAACCTGAATCCGTACCTAAGCTCATATTAATGACATCTGCACCCATTGTAACCGCGTGCTCGATACCAGCAATAATGTCATCTTCATATGCACCGTTTTCATTATCGGAGAATACTTTTTCAGCTAACAACTGTACGCCTGGAGCAATTCCTTGTACACCGTCATTTGAATCATCACCATTCGCACCTACTGTACCTGCTACGTGCATACCATGATAATTGTCTGCATTATGTGGAATTACGTCTGTATCATGATCAGCCCAGTCATATCCTGTTGGGACTTTGTCACTGTACCATACATCATCAACGGTCGTTTCAGCGAGTTTTCCTTTAATATTTTCTTGCGTCCATTTTTCTTTCGCTTTTCCTTTGTCTGTAATGGTCATGTCTTTATGCTTGTAGTCAATACCTGTATCAACAATCGCTACAAGCAATCCTTCTCCTTGATATCCATAACTTTTCCATACCTTTTGGGCTTGTACCAATTCTTTACTAGCACCCATTGACTGTTTGAACTTTCTTGCAATATGTACATTCGTAACCCCAGGAGTTGCTTGGATATCTTTTAAATTTTTATATTCAGTATCCATACTAAAACCATTAAAGCCTTCGAAAAAGCGTTGATTTATTTTAGGTACTGCTCTTCCTTTTGAAATATGCGAAATTACTTGATCTTGCTCCTGTTTAAAACGTACTTTTTTAGTTTGAGTAGACTCATCCGAAATTGCTGGTTGCTCAACCTCGACAATTACACGTACCTTTTCATTTGGTTTATACGGTTGCAAATCACCATTTTCATTTAGATTTTTATAGCCAAATGGGTCTACTCCTTCTTCACCAGCCTTTTTCTGCTCATCAGCAAAAATCTTTTGACCTTGTTTTGCAATTTCATCCAAACTTGGAGCTGGTACTTGATTTTCACTTGTCCCTTCAGCAAAACCAGTCGATGTAAATAACATTGAAACTAAAGTCGTTGTCGCGAGCACCTTATAAGGAAATCCTCTTCTTTTCTTCATTTTTACTCTCCTCTTCAGAAACTATAATTTACTTACTCTATCAAAATAAAAGCTCTGTTAATGTGAAATGTTGATATCTTACAAGAATATTTTTGAAGTTTGTTATAGAATTTAAGTTAGAATATTTAAAGACATTGATTGGAGTGGAAGGTGCGAGACTCCTATGGGAGTAGCGGGAAGGGTGAGACCCCGCAGGCTTGCCGAGGAGGCTAAAGCCTCACGCCCCATGGAAAGCGAGCATCCTGGAACGGAAATCAACATTTTTTTCTAACAAAGCCCAAATATTAATAGATTGAATTCAAAAAAGCCCAATGAAATACTAATGTTCTACGAGTAAAATTTAATACATTATTAATTTTAAATAGATACTCTCTATAATCATATTGGGTTAATCAAACGGACTTTTGGCATATTCGATTCAATACGTGAATGATAAAATTGAGTAGAAAAAAAGAAAGTTTTGACTCATTTAGTCGAGGAAGTTCGAAAAAAATTTATGATATCGGGTTAATTTAGAAAAATGTTGAGACAATTTAATATTAATTTAGAAAAATAGAATCATAATTTAAATTTCATTTAAGAAGCAAATTCAAAGTTAGGTAAATATAAGGAAACATCAAAAAAATAAATAATCGTTCTTTCCTATTTTAACAACAAGTTTCTACCTATTTCTCAGTAGATCATTGATAAGTTTCAAGGAAATAAGTCAGTTAGCTATTAGTCTATCGATTCGGTTTTTCTTCATTTAAAAATTTCTGAATATTCCACATAATTTTCTAATCTTTGTTTGTTAAATTACCGTTTTTTGGATAAAATGGTTTTGTAGGCCTTAAAGTATTGAATACATAACAAATAGGAGTGAATAAAATGCCAATCGATGTTTATTTAAATTTTAATGGAAATACACGTGAAGCAGTTGAGTTCTATGCAACTGTATTTAACACAG
>NZ_NCTA01000054.1 GCF_002156865.1 Gottfriedia luciferensis
ATGGGACACTTCAGAAGCTAAACTAAGAAAAATAGACGGCAAAACTTGGACTAAAATAGATGGGACAATCGATGTTGTACTAGCATCAACCCGTTCTACAAATCCAAATGTAAGTAAGTGTCAAACTGCATTAAATGATTCTCTTAAAGTAATAAATGCAGCAAATAAATAAATGTTTTAGGAATCGCAAATTAGCGATTCCTTTTTGTATTTAGGCATTGTTAAAAAAGAAGGTTGATTTCCGTTCCAGGATGCTCGCTTTCCATGGGGCGTGAGCTGAGCCTCCTCGGCAAGCCTGCGGGGTCTCACCCTTCCCGCTACTCCCATAGGAGTCTCCCACCTTCCACTCCAATCATTGTCTTGAATTATTCTAAATTTTAAAATCTTTATAAATATCCACCACATTCAACATTCATTTTAATAAAAAAAAAAAAAAACCATCGATACACTGATGGATTCAGTAATAGATAAATTTAAAGAGACAAAATCTCTTTCAAAACTTAACACCATTTAAATTTGAAAAAATTAATGTGCACATAAAGAGTATTCCAAATAATAGCATCAATATAAAACCTGATAATTTAGCTAATCCTTTTTCTTCTTTTACGATTGCAATAACTCCAGTAATTAAGCTTGCTAGAAGACAAATATAATAGAGAAATAATGAAATGGTTTTTATTAGGTTTAAACTTCCAATCACAAACGTTAACAAGGCGCAAATTAAACTAGCTAATACAAAAAAATATGTTAGCCTTCCAATTTTATGGCTAAACTTAATTACGCCATTTGTAATGACTCCTACACAACTAATCAATGATAGCCAGAATATTCCCTCTAAAATTTTTCTACTAACAAATGGCAATGGCTCAGTGAAATATCCAATATACGATATGACGATTACAGTTAATAAAATGAAAACCTTTCTTCTATATTTTTTGAGCTCCTGCAAACTACTCAGCCTCCTAGGCTACAAGTTTAATAAGTCAGTCATTTGCCTTAATGAATAGTATTCAACAATCAAAACAATTTCCCTTTCTTTACTGGATAATTAACCTACAAAAAAAGAACAAAAGTTCCCGTTCGTTGTCGAAATAAAAAAAAATACCATTATTTACAAACGTATGTTCTTTATTTTATAATTAATTATGGATAGAATAGAATATGATTTTGGATTGACAAGCGTTAACAATTTTAAGAGGCAACAAATTTCATTTAAGGAGTGAAGGAAATGTCAGTAGAATTAATCCCTTATTTAATTATGAATGGTGATGCAAAAGAAGCAATTAAGTTTTATGAAGAAGTTCTTGATGCAAAGGTTCTATTTAGTCAATCTTATGCAGAAGCACCTGATCCGGAAGGAAAAATCCCTGATGAAGCAAAAGATTGTATCATGCATGCAACAATTCAAATCGGCGACTCTGTCTTAATGCTATCAGATACATATCCTGGTTACCCACATCAAACGGGAAATCAAGTTACAATTTGTATTTCAACAAATGAGATTGAAAAATCAAAACGATATTTTGAAGGGCTTTCAGTTGGTGGTCAAGTAGAATTACCATTACAAGACACTGGATTTAGCCCTTGCTATGGCAAAGTTGCAGATAAATTTGGCGTATTATTCCAAGTGTTCACACATCCAAAACAATAATTCATTCGTTAATCTATTTACTAATTTAGGATTTTGTCATTTCAAGCATACATAACTCTATCGATCGGACACATTTAAATACATATTTTAGAGAAAAAAAAACGACTCTGTTTTAGTTAACAGAGTCGTTTCAATAGATAATAATTTAAATTCGTTTCAACTATTATATTCTTCTTTGGATATACCTTACCACTGATGTGACCATTTTTCTTGGCATGAAACGCACGGAGTTTGCCAATACTTTATTAGTTGTTCCAGGAATAACAATTGTTTTCCCTTTATTAAATCCTTCATACGCAATTCTAGCCACATCTTTTACATTGCCGACTCCACTTTGGAATAATTTTGATTCATTCATACTAGCTCGATTTCCAAAATTTGTTTCAGTAGCTCCAGGGCAAACGGCAGTTATTTTTACATTTGTCCCTTTCATTTCATTTGAAAGTGCCTCTGAGAATGACAGAACATATGCCTTTGTTGCATAATATACTGACATTAATGGACCGGGTTGGAATGCTGCAGTAGATGCAATATTCATTACACCACCTTTATTTCGTTCAACCATTCCTTTTAAGAACAACTTTGTAAGATGGGTTACGGTACGTATATTTAAATCAATCATATTTAACTCTTCATCTAAACTTGTATTAACAAATTCTCCAAATAAACCAAAACCAGCATTATTAACTAAATAATCGATTTGTATGTTATTACTACTTAGTTCATTTTGTAAAGCTATAATTTCATCCTCTTTTGATAAATCTTTCGAATAGATTTGAATGGATCCATCTGAAAATGATTCAATTTCATTCTTTACTTTCATTAAATTTTCTTTGGATCTAGCAACTAGTACTAGATTGAATCCATCTTTTGCAAACAAAATAGCTAATTCTTTCCCGATTCCTCCAGAAGCTCCAGTGATTAAGACGGTTTCTTTTGATTTCATATGATTATCTCCTACCCTAAATATATATTTTGATTTTATTTTTTTTATTATGACAATACGTTTAAACATTTAAACGTATATGATGCATTTTACTATACCCTATATACGATAAAAAGACAATATCCAATATTGTCCTTATTTCCCTCAATTATTCATTTTTTTATACTCTCGTTTAGTTTATCAATTTTTGCTTCAAGTCTCTGCATTTGTTGTTTAGATTTCTTAAAAGATTTAAATATCAAGAAAATAGCAAAAATAATAATGATAGGTACTACAAATACGATTAACTGAAATATTATATCCCCCATGGCTAAAACACTCCTAAAAAATTAAAATCACTATTTTTTATTAACTTAAGTATAATTGAATTTGGTATATTTTGGTATATTTTATTGATTCTCCAATCCCCTATCTATAAAAGACTATGTTAAATGTAGATATTTTCAAAAAGTATAAAATAGAATTTATTTTATAGACTAATTAAAGACATTGATTGGAGTGGAAGGTGGGAGACTCCTATGGGAGTAGCGGGAAGGCTGAGACCCCGCAGGCTTGCCGAGGAGGCTCAGCTCACGCCCCATGGAAAGCGAGCATCCTGTAACGGAAATCATCCTTCTTTTTCAACAAAACCTATAAAAAAAGAAGCTCGAAATGAGCCTCTATTTTTCCAATCTATTAACTACATTCTGGACAAAGTCCATATATTTCAAATTTATGACTTTGAACAGTATAGCCCGGTAAATCTAAAGTTATATTTTCCATAGGACATCGATAAATGCTCTTTGTATTGCCACAATCTAAACAAATAAAATGATGATGATGTTCTGATGAAGAGCATTTAGATCGAAATCTTTTTTCACCATCTAATTCCGTAACTTCAACTACATCTACTTCAATAAATGTAGATAAGTTCCGATAAATTGTATCAAAGCTAAGTCCTCTGTATTTATCTTTTAAAGCTTGTTGGATATCTCTTGCAGTTACATATTTATTTTGCCTAAAAATATATTCAAGCATATCATAACGTTTAGGCGTGTTTTTAAATCCTCTATCTTTTAATAATTTTGATGCATCTGCTAATTTCATTTAATCACTACCTTTATCTTGTTCTTAATTTCTTCCAACCTAAAGTTAAAATAAGAATAAGGATTTGCAGGATTACAATCGTACCACCTGGCGCAAGATTTAAATTATAAGAAAGCAATATACCTGCAACAACTGAAAGCTCGCCAAAAATGATTGAAAAGATAATCGTTTGTTTAAATCCATTCGAAATTCGTATACTTGCTGCGACCGGTAATGTCATAAGAGATGAGACTAGTAATACTCCGACAACTCTCATTGAAATCGATACGACTAATGCAACTAATAAGATAAACAAATAATGTAACCATTTTGCATTAATACCTGAAGCAACCGCATACTCTTCATCAAAGGATAATAAAAATAATTCTTTGTAAAGTACTATGATAGATATTACTACTAATACAGCTATAATTATGACAGTAATTAAATCTTGCTGTGAAACAGCGCTAACACTTCCAAATAAATAACTAAAAAGATCTGTATTAAATCCATTTGCCAATGAGATTAAAATTACTCCTAACCCCATTCCACCAGATAGAATAATAGGTATCGCCAACTCTTGATAATGTTTATATACACTTCTTAATTTTTCAATTAAAAATGCTCCGGCTACTGAAAATGTCATACCCATAAATAACGGACTAATAAAACCAGATGTAAAGAAGTATTTTTCAATTAAAAGACTTGCTGCAACGCCCGATAATGTAACATGGCTTAATGCATCTGAAATTAATGATAATCTTCTAAAGACAACAAAGACACCTAATAAAGGAGCCATTATGCCAATGATCATGCCTGTAATTAACGTGTTTCGTAAAAAATCATAATGAAAAAAATCCATCATACTCTATTTCCCCCATCCTCAAGCTCGTGATTGTGGGATAGTACATGTACAGAATGACCATATAGAAGAGATAAATCATTCTCAGTAGCATCTTTAAATTTTTCTCTACTACCATGGAAATGAAGTCTTTTATTCAAACAGGCAACATGTGATACTTTATCCGTAATAATCCCAATGTCATGCGATACTAATAGTAATGTAATCCCAAGTTTAGAATTCAAGTCACTTAGTAGTTGATAAAAGCTTTCAACATTTTCAGCATCTACCCCGACAGTTGGTTCATCTAAAATGATTAGTTCAGGATTACTAACAAGTGCACGTGCGATAAATACACGCTGTTGCTGACCTCCCGAAAGCTCACCAATATTACGATTTGCAAACTCATACATACCAACTGATTTTAGTGCTTCAGCAACTTTTTCTTTATCTGATTTTTTAAAACCATTAAATAATCCAATTTTTGAAACTAGACCTAGGGAAACTACCTCAAAAACGGAAGCAGGAAAACCTGAGTTAAAGCTATTTGCTTTTTGAGAAACGTATCCGATTTTATCCCAGTTTTTCAGCTTTCGAATATCAGTACCAAATAATTCAATTTTCCCTTCATCAGGTTGTTGGATACCAAGTATACATTTTAATAATGTTGATTTCCCACTACCATTTGGACCAACTAACCCTAAAAAGTCTCCTTTTTTTACTTGAAGATTAATGCCGTTTAAAACTTTTTGACGATCATAACTATAAGACAAATCTTCAATATTAATTATATTTTGACTCATTTATACACCTTCATCTATTTAGGAATAATTACGTTTTACTTCAAGTTATTAGTATAAGAGAATCCTTCTTATTTGTAAACAAAGAAAACTCGGCAATTTATACAGATTTTTTCAATCCATTTCATTGCCTCCAACTCTTTCGATTTAGATAAAAATTCAACTAAAAATTGGAGTTTATTTTACGAAACTGATTAAAATCATTTTAAAATTCTCTAATCATTTTTTAATTATTAAGCCGTTTCACTTTGTGACAAAAAATACATATGTTACAATTGACATATAAATATAGATAAAGAGGTGGTTTTTTGAACGCAATTACACATCGTAGACTTTCAAATTTCAAAATCATTAAACGGGGGTTATTTATTACTTTAGGAGCTGCTTTGATGGCAGTATGCTTAAAATCTTTCTTTATTCCAACTGATATCATTGATGGTGGAATTGTAGGTATCTCATTGATCCTCTCCCATATTACTTCGATTAATCTCGGTATTTTTCTATTCTTACTAAATTTACCTTTTGTATTAGTAGGTTATAAACAAATAGGTAAAACATTCGCTATCTCAACATTATACGGTATCACTGTATTATCAGTATTTACCTCCCTATTTAAGGACATTCCACATTTAACGAACGATCCATTATTGGCGGCTTTATTTGGTGGGCTTGGACTTGGGATTGGAGTAGGCTTAGTTATTCGTAATGGTGGTTCGCTTGATGGAACTGAAATCATAGGGATCTTATTAACAAAGTCATCACCTTTCTCAATCGGTGAAGTTGTTATGGCATTTAATGTCTTTATTCTTGGAAGTGCAGGTTTTGTATTCGGCTGGGACAATGCCATGTATTCATTAATTGCCTATTATGTAGCTTTTAAAACTATTGACTTAACAATTGAAGGTTTCCAGGATACTAAATCTGTTTGGATAATAAGTGATTATGATAAAGAAATTGGAGATGCACTAAACGCTCGTTTAGGTCGAGGTGTTACATACTTCCATGGTGAAGGTGGCTTTATGGGTGAAGATAAAAAAATCATCTTTACAGTTATTTCACGACTTGAGGAAGCAAAATTAAAATCAATTGTTGAAGACTTTGATGAAAATGCCTTTATTGCAATCGGTAATATTGCAGATGTAAAAGGTGGTAAATTTAAGAAGAAAGCAATTCATTAATAATCTTCTTTATAAAAAGCTTAAATTCTATTATGAATTTAAGCTTTTTATAGTTTATTAGATTAATAGAGTAACCAATTTTACAATCCCCCGCTCAAATCCGGTTTAATTCCAAAATTTAAATGTGCTTATTCTTTTCAATAGTTCATTAATTAACTGTTCTTCACATAAAATGTATCGATGAGTTTAACTACATCTTGGAGGAGGTACAGAATGAATATTATCCAAACTCTCATAAATAAAAAGGTTAATAACATTACACCAAAAGATTTATTAAAATTAAGTCAACAACACCAGGTTTATATTACACCAGATCAAGCTAATAAAGTGGCTGCAATTTTAAACGGGAAGAATTATAATATTTACGACGCCGATCATAAAAAGCAAATCCTTTCCCAAATTGCAAATGTTACCTCTAAAGCTACTGCACAACAAATTGATACAATTTTCCAAAAGTTAACTTAAGCTTGGTTAAAATGTTGATTAAAAACCTTTAATTAATAACTCTACTCATTTCATCCATCATATAATGCTCATACAACGAATCAATACTTATTCCAAAACGAAATGAGAGGGATTAATATGGATTTACATGAGCTACATTATGAAATAATCTATTTAGACAAAGAAACACAAAATGAAGTAAAGTTTAATCATCTGTTTCATATGAATGATTTAAGCCATAACTTAGCTCTTAATATCGCTAGTAGTTTAATCGAACGTGATAAAGCACATGTTGTCTATATTAAATTATTGCATTTAGATGACCAAGATCACGAATTTATTAGTAACACCGTCACTGTAAAACGGATTAAAGATGGGAAAATTATCGCTTCATATTTAGATAGTAAGTTAAAAAAGATGGTAGAAATACAATTATAATGAAGAATGTAGATCTTCTATCTTTGAAATAAATACATGACATAAAAAAGCAGGACCGATGACTAAGAAATTTCTTAGCACGGTGCCTGCTTTTTACATTATTTGTTCTTACTGCCTTATTATGCCTTCAATAATTCTTGAACTAAGTTTTCATTGAATTCTTGATTACGTAACATTTCGATTTCTAACTTATATGGAGCAACTTTATTATTTTTATCTTCACCAACGTATGGAGTTTCAAGAATTTTAGGTATGTCCATTAATTGTGGATGATGGACAATGTAATTTAATGCTTTGAAACCAATCGTTCCAAATCCAATATTTTCATGGCGGTCTTTGCGACTTCCCATTGGATTTTTACTATCATTAATATGAAGTACTTTTAACTTATCAATACCAATTAGTTGATCGAATTGTTGCAATACACCATCAAAATCATTTACAATGTCGTATCCAGCGTCATTAATATGACAAGTATCGAAACAAACGGATAATTTATCACTGTAATGAACACCTTCCATAATTCTTGCAATTTCTTCGAATGACTTACCACATTCTGAGCCCTTCCCTGCCATCGTTTCAAGCGCGATTTGAACAGGCGTATCAGGAGTTAATACTTCATTTAAACCTTGAATGATTCGTTCAATACCAGCATCTTCACCTGCACCAACATGTGCTCCTGGATGTAAAACAATTTGTTTTGCACCTAATGCTGCCGTACGATCGATTTCCTTTTGTAAAAATTCAACACCTAGTTCATAAGTCGAAGGATTTGTTGTATTTCCAATATTAATAATATATGGAGCATGTACAATAATATCTGCAATACCGTTTTCTGCCATATGTTTTAATCCAGCTTCAATATTTAAATCTTCTATTGCTTTACGACGTGTATTTTGAGGCGCACCAGTGTATACCATGAATGTATTTGCACCATAGCTTGCTGCTTCTTCACTAGCCGCTAAAAACATCTTTTTTCCGCTCATAGAAACATGAGATCCAATTCGTAACATTTACTTTCACTCCTAGCTAAGTTAATCATACTTTCCATTTTAACATGAAATTAAAACATGGTTAAAGGGAAAGAATCGAGGGGGTAAACTGTATAAGGAAAAAAAAGAAAGGAATTAATATCCCTTTCTTTCTTTTACAAAATTATCTTTCAGTTTTTCGCTTTAATCTGTTTTTGAATGATTCTCTTTGCTCGTTCAGTTTACGCTTATAGCCTGGCTTTACTTTAGATGGCTTTTTGATTGTTTTATTAGCAGCTAGATCTAAGTTACGATCAGTCTTTTTACGAAGCTTACGTTTTGAGCGTGGACCTAAATCAACCCACTCACCTTTTTTAAGTTCGCGATGTTCAAATGTAATACCGCGTTCCTGAAGTTTATCTAATGCTTGGTCATCTTCTTGATCATAAATTGTAATCGCAGTTCCAGAGAAGTTTGCACGACCAGTACGACCTACACGGTGAACATAAAAGTCTAAATCAGCAGGGAGCTCAATATTAATAACATGGCTTACCCCTTCAATATCGATACCACGAGAAGCTAAATCGGTCGCAACGATATATTGGAACTCTAAATCCTGGATTTGCTTCATCATTTTTTTACGTTCACGAGGAGTTAAATCTCCATGAATTTGACCAACTTTTAAGCCATATGATGATAATTGAGTCGCAACTTCTTCAGCTTTTTTCTTTGTATTCGTAAAGATAATCGCTAAATAAGGTTGGAAACTTAATAAAATGTCTTTTGCCATTTTAACTTTGTCTTTATGACGACTAGGTACGATAATATGCTCAATTTTCTGTGCAGAAAGTTGTTTAGGATTAATATGAATATGTTCTGGATTTTCCATGTACTTTTTCAAAAATGGCTTTAGTTTTTCTGGAATGGTTGCAGAGAAAACTAACATTTGTAATTTCTTTGGCATTTTTGATGCAACTTGGTCCACATCATGGATGAATCCCATATCTAACATTAAATCTGCTTCATCTACAACTAAATATTTTGTCGTATGAACTAATAATACATTATCGTTTACTAAGTCTTTAATACGACCTGTCGTTCCGATTACAATATGCGGTTGTTTCTTTAGTTTTTCAACAGTACGTTTATAGTCTGTTCCACCAACGAAGTTTTTTGCAGTTAATTGTTGATCCTCAGGACAACATGCAATGATATCTTGAACATCATTATAAATTTGAGTTGCTAATTCACGGGTTGGAGCAGTAATTACTAATTGAACCTGATCAACTGATGGGTCTAACGTATTTATTGTTGGAATTAAATATGCATGTGTCTTCCCTGAACCAGTTTGGGATTGTCCAATCACACTTCGTCCAGTTTTTACTTGAGGAATAATCTTTTTTTGTATTTCTGTTGGTTCTGTAAAGTGTTTCTTCTCTATTGCTTCCAAAATAAATGGTTTTAATTGATAATTTTTAAATGAAATTGCCATATAATTCACCTTCTTAATTTAAACTTTCTATGTAATGAGGGATTAATATCCACAAACAAAATAGTTACAATTATCTATTATACAATAGTTTGTCCATTAAAAGCCATTACTTATTTTTTCTTTCTCATTTATTAGCATTTAAATTTTTAGACTGTCCTATACTAACCTTTTTAATCTATGTGCATAGCCTAAGTAATAAAGAGCATTTTGAAAGGAGGTTTTTAGGATGGGATTACTTGATAAGTTTAAGAAAAAAAATAAACAGCCTTTTCCTATGAACGGACCTAATTATTTTAATGGTTATCAACAGGGTTATCAAAATATGCATAATCCATACGGTATGAGGCCAAATTTTGGGCAACAAGTTCCATATCCTCATTCTCCACAACTGCCTTTTCAACAAAATGGCTATCAACCAACACAACAATTTGCTGGGAATCAAGGGTATTATCAACAACCTGTGGCATATCAACCACAATTAAATGCACATCAACAATATGTCAATCAAAACAAAATATTACAATCGATCCCTTTTCAAAATCAACCAGTTATGCAATCACATAACAGCAGTAATTATCAACAACAATCATTTCAAAACCAATTTCCAATGACTGGGCAACCACCTGAAAAAGAGGAATCAGATAATCCAGGCTTTTTCTCACGCTTAATGGGCGGTGATACATCTATAACTGGAGTAATAGGCGGTATGCAAAAAGCAGTTCAAGCAGCTCAGCAGGTTACCCCAATGATTCAGCAATACGCACCTGCAGTAAAAAACTTTCCTTCCTTATATAAAATTTTCAAAGCAGTAAATACAGATGATCCGGCCGAAACTAAAAAAAGCAAAAAAGAGTCAAATGAAGTCATTGAATTAACACCAGCAGAAAGTACAACACCAAAAAGAAGAAAAAAAGTTAAACTGAATACCGAACAAGAATCAATACCAGAACCGAAAGAACCTGAAAGAAATTTAAATCCAAGACCAAAATTGTTTATGTAAATTTTCTTTTTCTTTGTATACAACCATCTCCCTCCTTTATAATAAAAATGACAACAATATTATAAAGGAGGGGCTACTCCATGAAAGTTATTAAAGTTACCCCACGCGGCTATTGCTACGGAGTTGTAGATGCAATGGTTATTGCTAGAAATGCAGCAAAGGATCCTTCACTTCCAAGACCGATTTATATTCTTGGAATGATTGTTCATAATAAACATGTTACTGACGCATTTGAAGAAGAAGGGATTATTACTTTAGATGGTCCAAGCAGATTAGATATACTAGAAAAGATTGACAAAGGAACTGTCATCTTTACTGCCCACGGAGTATCTCCAGAAGTAAAATCAAGAGCGATTAAAAAAGGGCTCACAACAATTGATGCAACGTGCCCAGATGTTACTAAAACACATGATTTAATTAAAGAACGTATGTCTGAAGGATACCACTTTATTTATATAGGTAAAAAAGGTCATCCTGAGCCAGAAGGTGCAGTTGGAATTGCTCCATCTATTGTACATTTGATTCAAAATAAATCTGATATTGACGCTTTATCAATTCCTACAGATAAAATTATCATTACAAACCAAACAACTATGAGCCAATGGGATGTCGTTGATTTAATTCAATATGCAATTAAAAAGTATCCTACAGCTCATGTTCATAAAGAAATTTGCATGGCTACACAAGTGCGTCAAGAGGCTATTGCTGAGCAAGCTGGCCAAGCAGATTTAACAATCGTTGTTGGTGACCCAATGAGTAATAACTCAAATAGACTTGCTCAGGTTTCTCATGAAATAGCAGGCACAAATGCATATCGTATTTCAGATCTAACTGAACTTCAACTAAAATGGTTAGAGGGTGTAGAGACTGTTGCAGTTACCTCAGGCGCTTCAACCCCTACACCAATTACGCGTGAAGTCATTACTTTCTTAGAACAGTTTGATCCTAATGACAAAAGCACTTGGGAAACAAAATCAAATGTAGGATTAAGTAAAATACTTCCTAAGGTAAGAATAAAAGATTAATAAAAAGGACTCCGGGATTACTACCGAGAGTCCTTATTTTCTTTATTCATTTTTTCAAATAAATGTAAAAGGGTCTGTATGAATAGATGATGCAACAATTTCACAAGACATGTTTTTCTCTTTCAGCTTATTGTCCAAAAGATGCTTTACACCTAATTTCATTACTTTCTCAATATTATGACCAGCATCCACAATATTTAAATTAAGCATTTTCCAATCTTGAGCGACATGATAATATATATCACCACTTAAATAAACATCAGCACCATTTCTTTTTGCGTGGAATGCAAATTTATTTCCATCTCCACCAACAATGGCAACCTTTTTCACTTTATCATTTAAATTACCAACTACTCTTACACCTTGTAAATCTAACTTTTCCTTTACATAATGAGCAAATTCTTCTAAAGAAAGCTCTTCTTTTAGGCTTCCAATTCGTCCGATACCATAAGTTTTGCCTTCATTGTTCAAAACATATGTATCGTAGGCAACTTCTTCATATGGATGGGCTTTATGCATTGATTTCAGTACGTTTTTCAATTTTAATTCTGGTACAATTGTTTCTACCTTAACTTCTTCTACTTCTTCTAATTGTCCTTGTTGACCGATAAACGGCGTTGTACCACTTAAAGGCATAAATGTTCCAGTTCCATCGGAATTAAATGTACAATGACTATAATTTCCAATATGACCCGCCCCGGCTTTACAAAGTGCATCTCGTACAACCTCAACATGTGTTTTTGGTACATACACGACTAATTTTATTAATTTTTCTACATAAGTAGGAGCAAGAACACTCGTATTTTCTAATTGCAATGCCTCTGCAAGAAAATCACTTACGCCAATTTCTGCAATATCAACATTTGTATGAGCTGCAAATACTGCGATATCATGTTTTATACAAAGTTCTACAATTTTTCCTGGCTCACTATCCGTATCAATTTTCTTTAAAGGTCTATAAATAATTGGATGATGAGCGATAATTAAATTCGCACCGATTGCGATTGCCTCTTCAACAACATCCTTTGTAACGTCTAATGCGATTAATACTTTTGTGATTTGTTTAGACAAAGTACCGATTTGCAGACCATTTGGATCTCCTTCTTCAGCCAAATGCTTAGGAAACAATTCTTCAAATTGCTGCACAAACTGAAAACCATTTATCGCTTTCATGAAAGCACCTCTTTTATCCACTCTATTTTCTGCTGGATTTCTTTCATTTTTTGAATTGATTCCTCAGTTTGTTTTGCAGATTCTAACTGAGTTAAGATTCTTTCAAAGTTTTTCATTTCATGTGCCCATTTTTTCTTAAATGCATCATTTTGTTTTTTTAGTAAAAATGGACCAATGAATAATTCTTTTTCTTTTTGTTCACTGTACGGACTTGTTTGATTTGATTTAGAAGCAACTAGGATTTCATAAATCTTTCCATCCTCTTCTACTATATCTTCTTCGATAAGAGAATAGCCTTCTTTTTCAAGCCAATACCTGATTTGATGTGCACCAATATTCGGTTGTAAAACCAACGTTTCAACACCTTCAAGTTTTTCCTTACCATTCTCTAAAATACTTGAGATTAATGAACCGCCCATACCGGCTATTGTGATTACATCTACTTCGTTTGGTACTAATACTTCTAATCCATCTCCCATTCTCGCTTCTACAATTCCTTCTAATCCACTTTGACGAATTGTAGAACGAGCTGAATTAAATGGACCTTCTGTTATCTCTCCAACAATAGCAGAAGTACATCTCTTATTTAAAACCGCGTAACAAGGTAAATATGCATGATCTGATCCAATATCAGCTAATTTCGTGCCTTCAGGTATGTAATCAAATACTCTTTTTAAACGTCTTGATAAATTTACTTCATTCATAACAAAATCACCATTTCATATTATTTTCATGATATATTCTACACTAAATTAGTCGATAAACCTAATTAGAAAATAAAAAACCTCTTCAAAATGAAGAGGTTTTTTCAGACTATTAGTAAATAAATCTAAGAATTTTAGGACTACATTCTAACACATAAATGACCTCTTCTAATGAAGAGGTCATTTAAATTCATTATTTTTTCTCAGATAACCATTTTGCAACAGCATCTAATTGTGGTCCTTGAAGTAAACCAGCAGGCATTCCGCCTTGTTTACCATTCTTTAAAATATCTTTAATTTGATCCTCTGTGTATCTAGAACCTACTTTTGTTAAGTTTGGTCCTACAACCCCTTGTAATTGATCACCATGACAGCTAACACATGTTTGAGCGTATATTTCATCTGGCTTAGTAGTCTTAGTTTCAGCTGGCTTTTTATCGCCATTTGCAATCTCATCAGCCTGCTTTGCCCCTTTTAATGAAATAATAAGCATTACTGCGATTCCTAGTGCTGCAATTAGAGCAAAAGGAATTAATGGATTTCGTTTCATTATGATCCCCCTTATGTAACCCCTTAAAAAAATAGATTAATGACTATAACATTATTATTGTATACGATTAAAAACAATAAAAAAAGTATTATATTGGATAAATTTAAAAATTGTTAAACGATTTCAAAAATCTAGAACCCTTCAAATTCCAAAGCATTACAATGTGTATACCATAAATCCAATGTATAAAATGATTAAGCTCACCCCTGAATAAATGAAATAAGTAAGTTTTTTTAAGAAACCAATTAAAATCCAAATCAAGCAATTAGCAAATAGTACGATCCCAAGCATTAATGGAGATAGCTTCGTTAAAAATCCAACCCAATCGATTATGAGTTCCAATGAAATGATAGCGATTACAATATAGGTAATATGTCTCCAAATTAACTTTTTTATAGACAGTAGTATTGCACTAATGATTAAAAATATTAAAACAGTAGGGTAAATGAGTAATTGCAAATTTAAAGACAATTCTGTAAAATAAAGTAAATAGGTTACTAATGGAGCCAAAATGAATGGAGATACTCCTAGAAGTGCCCATAATTTATCATAACCATTTTTGTCTAAATTATCCTTTGTGTCACCTTCTGAATAAATTGTTAATAGATAATTACAATATTGTTCAGGTAGCATACGGTTTTCTTTCCAAAATTTGATCTCTTTTAAAATGATTCGTTTCCTATGTTCATCCATATGGCAACCTCCATGGATAGCTTGAAAAAAGTCTGAAAAATCACACTTTGTATTTAGCATAGCATCTTAAAGGAAATTTGAGTATGGACATTCGATATATTTTGACAAAAATTTTAATGAGCCTTTCATACTATTTAAAACGTATTTATCATTTTCACTTTGAATAAAAAAAAAGTTTACCCTATACAGGATAAACTTTTCGAACATTCTATTCTAAGAAATCTTTTAATCGTTTACTACGGCTTGGGTGACGTAATTTACGTAGAGCTTTCGCTTCAATCTGACGAATACGCTCACGTGTAACACCAAATACTTTACCAACTTCTTCTAAAGTACGTGTACGTCCATCATCTAAACCAAATCGTAAACGTAATACATTTTCTTCACGATCTGTAAGAGTATCTAGAACATCTTCTAATTGCTCTTTTAACATTTCATAAGCTGCATGTTCAGCTGGAGAAGTCGCTTCAGAATCTTCAATGAAATCACCTAAATGTGAATCATCTTCTTCACCAATTGGTGTTTCCAATGAAACTGGTTCTTGAGCAATTTTTAAGATTTCTCTTACCTTTTCTGGTGGTAAATCCATTTCTTCACCAATTTCTTCAGGAGACGGCTCACGACCTAAATCTTGAAGTAATTGACGTTGTACTCGGATTAATTTATTAATTGTTTCGACCATATGTACTGGTATACGAATCGTTCTTGCCTGGTCAGCGATTGCACGTGTAATTGCTTGTCGAATCCACCAAGTAGCATATGTACTAAATTTATAACCTTTACGGTAATCAAATTTTTCAACAGCTTTAATTAGACCCATATTACCTTCTTGAATTAGATCAAGGAAAAGCATACCGCGTCCTACATAACGTTTTGCGATACTTACTACTAATCGTAAGTTAGCTTCTGCTAGACGGCGTTTAGCTTCTTCATCGCCTTCTTCAATACGTTTAGCTAAATTAATTTCATCTTGTCCAGAAAGTAAGTCAACACGACCAATTTCTTTTAAGTACATACGTACTGGATCATTGATTTTAACGCCTGGAGGAACACTTAAATCATTTAAATCAAATTCCTCTTCTTTTTCTAACTGTGCACCTCTTGGTTCATCGTCAGCGTCACCAACAATATCAATACCTTGTTCACCTAATTGTTCATAAAATTCTTCTAATTGATCTGAATCAATTTCAAATCCATTTAAACGATCTGCAATTTCTTCATATGTAATAACACCACGTTTTTTACCACTTTCAATTAAAATTGCTTTTACTTGATCAAGTGTTAATTCTGTTTCAGTATCTTTAGAACGAGCCGATTTATCAGCCATCTGTTCCCCTCCTTCGAAAAGTTCGCGAATCATTTAACATATTTCATACTAGACCTTAACTGAGTGATTTGTTGGAGAATTGTTGCAGCTTTCACAAAATCTCCTTCACGTTCAGCCTTCTTAAGATCCATTTCTTTTTCACGTATACGTTGTTGTTTATCATAGTTGTTTAAAGCATCTAAATAATCCTTTAACTCTCGCTCTGCTAGTTCAGGTGCTATCTGTAAATTGACAATTTTTGAAACTACTTCAAGTAACCTTTTTGAAGGAAGGTAATTCATAAATTTACTAATATTAGACTCATTGCCCTCTTCATAATAAGCATAAAGATGGATTATAATCTCGGAATAATCATTGTTGTAGAATAGACCCTGATATTGCTGTCTTACTTTTTCAGTCACTTCTCTGCTATTTAGCATATGAGCTAAAAGAAATTGTTCAGCCTTCACATGAGCAGGTAATAGTGTTTTTGAAGTAATATCACGTTTGATATCAGTTTTTACTTCTGTTACATTTGATATACGATTTGCCTGATTACTATATTGTCCAAATTCCTTCTTAAGTACTTCAATCGAGATAGAAAACTCTTTTGAGAGTTGATTTAGATAATAATCTTGTTCAATGAGTTGACTTAGTTGTGCAATTTCCTGTAGCATTTCTTTAATATATTGAAATTTAACAGTTTCATCTAAAAGATTTTTTCCTTTTCGATGATATTGCATTTTAAAACTCATTAATGATACACTAGCTTCAATAATAGAGGTATTAAATTTTTCTGGACCAAATTGCCTTATGTACTCATCTGGATCTAATCCATCCGGCATTTGCGCAACTTTAATTGTGAAGCCTTCTTTTTGAAGAACTTTCGCAGCTTTTTCAGTTGCATTAATACCAGCTTGATCCGAGTCATAACAAATGATGATTTGATCAACAGTAGTTTTCAATACTTTTGCTTGATCCTCTGTTAATGAAGTTCCCATTGTAGCAACGGCGTCATGAACACCTGCTTTAAATGCTGAGATGACATCGGCAAAACCTTCCATTAGAACAGCACGATTTTGCTTTCGCATGACATTTTTCGCTTGGTAAAATTGATATAATAATTTTCCTTTATGAAAGATTGATGTTTCCGGACTATTTAAATATTTTGGTGATCCTTCACCCATTATTCTTCCGCTAAATGCAACAATCTTTCCTTGATGGTTATGAATCGGAAATATTAATCGATTTCTAAATCGATCATAGTAATTACCATCTCGTTCACTTCGAACCACTAGACCGGCTTTTTCCATGATCGGCATTGGATAACCACGTTTTTCTAATACCTTTGTAACAGCATCCCAAGAATCTAAAGCAACACCAAGCTCAAAATGCTTTATTTCCTCTCTAGAAATCCCTCTGTTATTTAGATATTCTAACGCCTGTTTACCTTCTGAAGTGTTAACTAATAGATGATGATAGTACTTTTTGACAAACTCATGAGCTTCAAGTATTAAACCTTGCTCAGTAGATTGTGGATTCTTCACAGTGTCAATCGTATCCGAAGGTAGAGTGATATTTGTATTCTTCGCTAGCTGTTGTACAGATTCTTGAAAGTTTAAACCTTCAATCTGCATAATAAAAGAAATTGAATTTCCACCAGCTCCGCAACCAAAACAATGAAAAATTTGTTTTTCAGGAGAAACAGAAAAAGATGGTGTACTTTCTCCATGAAACGGACATAGTCCAAAATAATTTCTTCCTTGTTTTTTCAGAGGAACATATTCACTCACTACATCAACTATGTCAACTGACTGACGAACTTGCTCGACAAGTTCATCGGGAATTCTGTTTCCCATACTGACAGCTCCATATACTATTTTATTCGATAAAACTCGCTGTATTCCTTCAACTTTCGACAAAAATAATTCCATATTTTATATTTTTTAGGATCACTATATAATACGGAATAAATTAATCGAGTTTGAAGTCTCACAGTAGTTCATAAGCATTGCATTCAACTGCTAGTTCTGGTTTTATTTAACCCATTTATTTATTGCTTATGATTAATTTCTACACGTCTTTTGTAATTCCTTCAAAACATGTATCGATTTATGTAGTTTTATTTCCATCTTCACTAAACTAGGAAGCACATATTCATAGTTTATTCGTAAGTATAAAAAGTTAAACCTATAATTAGTTCATTTCATACAATTTTTTATTATAATCTATTTCATTTAGGAAATCTAGCATTAAGTCCTAAAGAATTATTATCTTATTATTAAGTTAATTTGATCGTTGCATATTTTATTTCTGTCTGGAATTTCAGTATATAACTATTTAATAAAATAACCATTTCTCTATTATCCCTGTTAAAAAATGTTGATTTCCGTTACAGGATGCTCGCTTTCCATGGGGCGTGAGGCTTTAGCCTCCTCGGCAAGCCTGCGGGGTCTCACCCTTCCCGCTACTCCCATAGGAGTCTCCCACCTTCCACTCCAATCAAT
>NZ_NCTA01000055.1 GCF_002156865.1 Gottfriedia luciferensis
AGACCCCGCAGGCTTGCCGAGGAGGCTCAGGTTTTGCCCCATGGAATGCGAGAATCCTGTAGTAGAAATGAACATCACTCAACTTCCTTTACGAAAATTTGATAGTTATTTGACAAGACTATTTTTCAACAGCAAGAGAAAAAAACATCCTAATAAAGGATGTTTTTTTACTGATTCTTTTTAAACATAAATGGAAGTCTTAAAATTAATGATAATAAGAGGATAATAATAACTAAAACAGCTGCTGATTGATCAGCTATCTTTTTCGCATCATCAACCAAAGCTTCAGATTGAATATACCAAAGTTGTACAGGAAGGGTAGCACCTGGTCCAGTTAATGAAAAATCCCACATTTTATCGGATGCACTAGTACCACCAGCAAGTAAGATTACTGCAGATTCACCTAATGCACGGCAAGCTGCTAAAGATATGCCAGTGAAAATTCCTTTTAAAGCTGCTGGTAAAATAATTGTAATAATACAAGTTGCTTTGGAAGCTCCTAAGGAATATGACGCTTCACGATAACTTAATGGTACATTGCGGATTGATTCTTCAATAATGCGAGTTAATACAGGTAAATTTAAGAATGCAAGAGTGATAGCAGCACCTATAACAGTCAAACCAATATCAAATACTTCAACGAATAAAACATATCCAAATAAACCAAATATGATTGACGGCACAGAAGCTAGGGCTTCAACACATGTGCTAATCCATTCAGTTAATCGATTTTTTTTGGCGTATTCTGCTAAGTAGATTCCAGCCCCTAAACCAATTGGAATAGAAATGGCTAACGAAATTAGCAAAATATAAAATGTATTAAATAGGAAAGGGCCAACACCACCACCTGCATCAATTTCCTCAGGTAGACCTGTTAGGAAGTGCAAATTAATTGTAAATAACCCTTTGCTAATAATTTTCAATAATAAAAATAAAATGATCGAAAATGCGAGAGTAGTAATGAGGGTTAAAAGAAATTTAATCCCTTTATTAATTGCACGATTTTTTTTTATACTTTTTTCAATATTAATAGGAGTACTTCGCATGATCATGCTCCTTTTTTACGTAAATTTCGAATAACTACGATTAAGAACAGGGAAATACACAATAAGATAAATGCCATCATATATAATGCATAATTCCATGTTGAATCATACGATACGTTTAATATTTCCATAACGATATCACTAGTAAGAACAGAAGTAGGCATAAATAGAGACTTTGCTAGTTGTGCAGTATTTCCAATTACCATTACAACTGCCATTGTTTCACCAATCGCTCTTGCCATCCCTAAAATAATAGCGGTAGTAACTCCTGATGCAGAAGTAGGTATTAATACTCTCCGAATCATTTGAATATGAGTGCTGCCAAGGGCATAACTTGCTTCTTTTAAATCAGTTGGTACAGCCATGAAAGAGTCTTCAGTAATTTTTACTACTGTAGGTATACACATTAAGGTTAAAACAAAAGATGCAGCTAATAAACCACTACCTAATCCTGTATTAAACGTTGTACGTATAAATGGTATTAGTAAGGTTAACCCAATATAGCCATAAACAATAGAAGGAATACCAACTAAAATATCAAGTGATAAAGCTAAAATATTTCGTAACCAAGTAGGAGCGAATTGAGTGTTAAAAATAGCAATACTTAATGAGATAGGAATCGTAAAAAGTAATGTAAGGGCAGTCAAACTGAAAGTACCAATGATAAAAGATGCTGCTCCAAATTTATTTTCATTAGGTTCCCATTTTAATGAAAAGAAAAACTCTTTAAAAGATACATCATGAAAAACATGGATTCCAGTTTTACCAATAAAATAAACGATAGCAAATAAAATAATTCCTAATAATAATGAACTTGAAAGACAAGCTATTAAGAAAGAACGGTTAAAGAAAGTTGTCTGATATAAATTTCTTTTCTTAGTTGCTTGAATCACTTGTTGATCGCTCTCTAATTGTGGAATACCCACTTGAAATCCCCCTTCTTGAAAAAGCAAACCCCAAGTAAATGGGGCTTGCTTTTTTAAGTTCTATTATTTCATTTCTGCAACTGGAATGAATTTTAAGCTTTTTAAAGATTTATTTTGGAACTTGCTGCTTTGCATATATTTAATAAACTTCATGTTTGCTTCAGAAACATTGCTCTTTGTAATTAAATATCCATATCCCCAAATTGGGTAAGTTTTATTTTTTACGTTTGATACACTAGCAGATACACCATTATATTTAAGAGCTTTTAAACCACTTGAAGGTGTAATGTAAGCTAAATCAATATAACCGATTCCGTAAGTATCACCAGCTACTTTAGATTTCATTAAACCACTACTTGATACCTTTTCAACGTTTGAACCTGAATCTTTAATATCTTCGCCTTTTAATGCTTTTTTCTCAAAGTTTACGCGAGAACCTGAACCTAGACTTCTTGTATAAACGTTAATTTTCTTATCCGGACCGCCAACTTCTTTCCAGTTTGTAATTTTACCAGTATAGATATCTTGTAAATCTTTAGTAGAAATGTTAGAAACAGGGTTTTCTTTGCTAACAACTGCTGCAAAAGGAATAACTGCAATTTTATAAGCTTTTAAATCAGGAAATGTTGGTAAACCTGATACTTTAACAGAAGTTGCATCCCAGTCAGCTGCTCCGATTGTAGCAGATCCTTTTTTTACTGCTTGAGGTCCAGCGATTGATGAAGAACCTGAAACTGAAACTTTGACTTTCGGATTTGATTTTTTAAACTCTTTAGAAGCTTGGTTTGTTAATGGTAGTAATGCAGTTGAACCTGCAATAACAATACGATTTTTATCGATTGCAGCACCTACATTTTCGTGTTTGAAAGAAGTGCTAACCCCAAATGCAAGTGCAGTTGATAATACAGCGATTGATAATTTTTTAGTCATAGTTTTCATTGTAATTTCTCCCTTTTGATTTATTTTGTAATATTAATTACTGTTCCATTATTTACATAAGCTGTTTTTTCTTCACCTTCATCACCATATGTGAAGACTAATTTTGAAGTATTTAACGCAGTTAGTGAGTTAATTGTTTCAGCTGTTTTAAAAATTGGTTTTAACATACCACTTTCAGTTAATTCAAAAACTTGGTTACCTTTTGCTAACTTTTGAACAACTAATACTTTGCCATCCATCGATTTAGTCAGAAGGCTAAAATCTTTTCCATTAAATAGACTCATTGATTGGTTATTTAATGGATTATGAATGATTAATTTTTCAAGTGCATTTTCATCTTCAGTGCTTTGAGACAAATAGCCATAGAAGCCATTTGGAAGTACAGTAGGAAATACTTTATTATCACTTGAATTTGTTAACTGTAATGCTGTAGCACCTGTTACTGAAGTATCAATTGACCATAAATCTTGTCCTGCAGTTGAATCATCGATCTCAGTTTGCTCACCTGTTACAGGATCAACAGTTGAAGTAGCAGTTTTCGTAACATTATAGACAAATTTTAAAGGTGAGGTTGAAGCAATCATTAAATCAGATTTATTTGTAACATTATCAGCCGCAAGAACTTTAAATGTGCCAGTAGCGATATCTAATTCAGAAATAGAAGCATTTTTATCACCTTCGATATAATAGATCTTTTTATTATCTGAAGACCAGATTGTACTCGTTTTTGGCTCCACATTTTGATCAAATTTCGTTACTTTTGCAGTATTTAAATCAATGATGTTAATAATTCCTTCATCGTCAACAAAAACAGCACTTTTACCATCATTTGAAACCGTTAAATCTTGATAAGGTAAAGTTTTTTCAACTTTTAATGTAACTGGATTTACAATATAAGAATTTGAAGCTGTTTCTGTATCACCAGTTATTAGTAATTTTCCACCAGCAATAAATTGTGTTTCATATGTATCTGCTTGAAGTGGCTTTAAAGAACTGATGTAAACAACTGAAGTGTTTTCTGTTTTCAAAACTTCTTTGCCAAATGTCGAAGCGAACACATTTAAATCCCCAAAAAGTACACCTTTATTATCCACGATTGATGCTGAGAATTTTTTATTATTTAGAAGAGTTACTTTTGTTTTTGAATTATAGCTTAAAGTAATTTTGCTTTTTCCTGAAACCATTTTAAAATCTGCAGTATTCGTTTTTTTGTTAAAAGAAGTTGTGATTTTGAATACTGAGCTTAAGTCTTTTAATGAATAAAGTGTTTTACTTCCGTTTTGAATTGTACTAATGTTTTTTAGTGCACCATCGATTGAAATCTGTTTTTTAACTGTTACATATTTAACTGTTGTTACTTTTGTAGCAGCACTTACAGATTCATGAAGGCTTGGTAAAGCTTGGCTCGTTAAGATTGTAGAAGCTACAACTAACGCTGGAATAACTTTCTTCATTTCGTGTCCCCCTAGGTAATTTGTAATCTATTTAGTACAATGTTTATCCTACAATTTATTTATTAAGGAAATATAAAGAAGTCAGAAAGTTGTGTAAAGAAGAGGTAAATAAATTATGAACTTTCTCTTTATTCAGATTATTATTGTCGAAAAATCTTTCGGAAAAAATTTTCAGAATTTAATATCCATTTTGAATAATCTGTTATATAATAACGTAAGTATATAAAAACTGTTATATAACTGAATGGAGGAATCGTATGACAACAGAACTTTCAAAAATTAAAGTTCTTGGTAATCATGTAGAAGGTTCAGCAGATATTCTTACGACAGAAGCGTTAAGATTTTTAGAACAATTACATCTGAAATTTGACCATCGCAGACAACAGTTGCTTTTAAACCGAAAAGATAGAATGCGATTTTTGCAACAAGGCGGAAAGCTTCAATTTCTGGAAGAAACGAAACATATTCGTGAAAGTGAATGGACAATCGCTCCAATTCCGGAAGATTTGCAAGATCGACGAGTCGAAATAACTGGACCAGTTGATCGTAAGATGATTATTAACGCATTAAATTCAGATGCATATGTTTTTATGGCCGATTTTGAAGACGCTACGTCACCGACCTGGGAAAATATACTTACTGGTCAGGTCAATTTAAAAGATGCTGTGAATCGATCAATTTCACTTCATTCGAATGGAAAAACATATACATTAAAAGAAAAGCCAGCTGTACTAGTTGTTAGACCAAGAGGCTGGCATTTAGAGGAAAAACATATAACTGTAAATGATGAACGAATGTCTGGTAGTTTAGTAGATTTTGGACTTTATTTCTTTCATAATGCCAAACAGGCTATTAAAAATGGTTCTGGACCATATTTTTATTTACCAAAAATGGAAAGTTATTTAGAAGCTAGATTATGGAACGATGTGTTTCTATTTGCTCAAAAAGAATTGAATATACCTGTTGGAACAATTAAAGCAACTGTACTAATTGAGACAATTGCTGCTTCATTTGAAATGGATGAAATCTTATATGAATTAAAAGAGCATTCTGCAGGATTTAATTGTGGAAGATGGGACTATATTTTTAGTTTTATAAAAATGATGCGTTATGACGAATCTATCATTCTACCAGATCGATCTGTTGTAACGATGGAAGTACCATTTATGCGCTCGTATTCTCAAAAAGTTATTCAAACTTGTCATCGTAGAAATGCTCCTGCAATAGGAGGTATGGCAGCCCAGATTCCAATAAAAGATGATAAGGATCGTAATGAAGTAGCATTTGAAAAAGTAAGAAAAGATAAAGAGCGTGAAGCAAAAGATGGTCATGATGGTACATGGGTAGCACATCCTGGTCTCGTTTCTGTTGCTCTTGAACAATTTAATCAATATATGCCAACACCTAACCAGATTCATAGAAAACGTGAGGATGTTCACGTTTCTGAACAGGATTTATTAGAGATTCCAAGCGGTGTCATAACTGAACAAGGTCTTAGAACAAATATAACGGTGGCAATTCAGTATATTGAAGCTTGGTTAAGTGGTCGAGGTGCTGTTCCTCTATACAATTTAATGGAAGATGCTGCGACTGCTGAGATTTCTCGTGCGCAAATTTGGCAATGGATCCGTAATGAAAAAGGTGTCTTAGAAGATGGTACAAACATAACGCTACAATTAGTAGATTATTTAAAAAACGAGGAAATGATGAAGCTTCAGCTTGAAATGGGGAAAGAACGATTTGAAGCTAAACGATTTAATGAAGCAATTAAACTATTTGATGATTTAATTAGCGAAGATGAATTTGCAGATTTTCTAACAATAAAAGGATATAAATACTTATAAAATTTTAGGAGGAAATATAAATGACAAAAAATCGTGAACAACGTATAGCTGAATTACAGGAAAGCTGGGAGCTAGATTCTAGATGGAATGGTATTAAAAGAACTTATACTGCTGCAGAGGTAATTAGATTAAGAGGATCAATCGATATTGAACAAACACTAGCTCGTAGAGGAGCAGAAAAATTATGGAAGTTATTAAATGAGGAGAGCTATGTTAATGCTTTAGGAGCACTAACAGGAAATCAAGCAATCCAACAAGTAAAAGCAGGATTAAAAGCAATTTATTTAAGTGGATGGCAAGTAGCTGCTGATGCGAATCTTTCAGGTCAAATGTACCCAGACCAAAGCTTGTATCCTGCAAATTCTGTGCCAGCAGTTGTAAAAAGAATAAACCAAGCTTTTCAACGTGCAGATCAAATTCAATATGTTGAAGGCGGAGAAGAAATAGATTACTTTGCTCCAATTGTTGCCGATGCTGAGGCAGGCTTCGGTGGACAATTAAATGTATTTGAATTAATGAAAAGTATGATTGAAGCAGGTGCGGCTGGGGTACATTTTGAAGATCAATTGTCTTCAGAGAAGAAATGTGGCCACTTAGGTGGAAAAGTATTATTGCCAACACAAACTGCAGTTCGTAATTTGATTTCAGCACGTTTAGCAGCGGATGTAATGGGAGTTCCTACAATTATCGTTGCACGTACTGATGCAGATGCAGCAGATTTAATTACAAGTGATATCGATCCAGTTGACCAACAATTTATTACAGGTGAAAGAACACCAGAAGGTTTTTACCGTACGAAAGCAGGGATAGATCAAGCAATCGCACGTGGTCTTGCTTACGCACCATATGCGGATTTAGTTTGGTGTGAAACTTCGGAGCCGAATTTAGAAGATGCAAAGCGTTTTGCAGATGCAATTCATGCAAAATTCCCAGGTAAGCTATTAGCTTATAACTGCTCTCCTTCATTTAACTGGAAAAAGAAATTAGATGAACAAACGATTGAAAC
The DNA here is from genome assembly GCF_002156865.1 of Gottfriedia luciferensis. GTDB lineage: Bacteria > Bacillota > Bacilli > Bacillales > Bacillaceae_G > Gottfriedia > Gottfriedia luciferensis. The sequence continues at coordinate 7,216 of NZ_NCTA01000055.1, forward strand.
ATTCCAACAACAAATTGCTGCTATGGGATATAAATTCCAATTCGTAACACTTGCTGGATTCCATGCGTTAAACTTCGGTATGTTTGAATTAGCTAGAAAGTATAAAGAACGCGGCATGGGTGCATATTCTGAACTTCAACAAGCTGAATTTGCTAGTGAACAATTTGGTTATACTGCAACGAGACATCAACGTGAAGTTGGAACAGGATATTTTGATGAAGTAGCTCAAGTTATAACAGGAGGTACTTCATCAACTACAGCTTTAAAAGGCTCTACTGAAGAAGAGCAATTTACAGCTAATTAATTAGTAAAAAACCGCCTTTTCTCAATCGTTATGTCGTGAGAAAGGCGGTATTTATTTTGAATATCTTCCTAAATTTTAGTAAACTTCGACACTTTTGTTAAAGTATGAGTAATTGTATTTTACAATTTATGATTTATGGTATTATCTTCGTAACATCTTTGTTTGCTACTCTAATCCATGATAAAAAATTAAAATACATAAAGGAGATGTACTTATGAATCATGTGAAAGGGCAAGTTAAAGTTTTGAATGAATATGAAATAAATAAATCTACTATGGCAATCATACCAGAATTTACAGTAGATTTAGTCGTCATTTCAAAGGTATATGAAACAGATGATAGTTTCTATGTTTTAATGAAACCAATTGAAATTATTGAAAGAAGCTGTGCTTATTTTGGGAGCAGCTATCGAGGTAGGAGAGAGGGGACAAAACAAATGATTTCCATTACCCACAAACCACCTATTGCAATCAGTTCAATGAATCAAATTTTCTTTTTCCCCACTTCATCTTCTTTAAAAGTAGAATGCTCTTGGATCTCCTACAATCACGTTGTTAATTTCAAAGGCGGAAAGTATAATCGATCAGTTGTATATTTTTTAAATGGAGTAGAAATACCGCTTGATATATCTCGCGGATCATTTGAAAACCAATTGTATCGAACTGCACATTTAAGAGCGATTTACGAAGACAGACTAAACCCAGAAAATATCCAACAAAAATCTTATAAACTAATTCCTGATAAGGAAATTACTTCCTATATAAAAGGAGTTATGGTTCACGAAAAATAGCATATTGCCTTGAGAGTTATTAACTACTTTAACTTTAAGTGAAGTAGTTTTTTTATTGTTAAATGCAGTAATAATACATTGAAAAAAATAATTATTAGAATCATGATTTATTATTATTGAATAAATAGTTAGATATGATAATGTTAACAGTAAGGATATCTATTCGAAATAGGGCTTAAGGAGATTCACAGTTAAATGAACGTTTTTGACATAAAGGATTTTTTTACAGAGCAACATTTTTTACATCTCATCCAACAGTATAAGGATTATGGTCCGTTAGTTGGGATATCAATTCCTTTTCTAGAGGCAATTTTTCCAGTTTTACCTCTAGTCGTCTTTATATTTGCAAATGCAGCAGCATTCGGTCCTTTACTTGGATTTTTATATTCATGGATTGGTTCTTGTTTAGGATCAATATTTTTATTCTATCTTGTTAGAAAATATGGTCAGAAACGATTTTTTTCATTTGTTAGTAAACATAAAAAAGTTGAATCATCAATTGGATGGATTGAAAAAAGAGGTTTTGGTCCAATTTTCATAATGTTTGCATTTCCATTTTCGCCTTCATTTTTAATCAATATCGTAGCAGGCTTGTCTCGTATTAAGATTTCGCAATTTTTAATTGCTTTAGTACTTGGAAAGTTTACGATGATCGCAGTAATCAGTTATTTAGGTAAAGATTTAACGACAGTATTTCAAAATCCGATAAAAGCAATATATATAGGAATTTTTATTTTTGTATTATGGATAGTTGGTAAAGTGATTGAGAAACGTATGGACATCAAAGAACAAACTACTGAGAAAAAAGGTACTCCTCAATCATCTGATGAGCAATAAAAGAATTATTACTCAAAAGGGAGCGAGTTACTGTTATGTTAAAAAAAGAAGTTTTTGACTGGGGTAAAGCGATTATTTTAGGAATTGCTATTGCTTTTATTGTACGAACATTTTTATTTTCTACCTATGTAGTTGAAGGTGAATCTATGATGCCTACATTAAAAGACGGTAACTTACTTGTAATAAACAAATTTGGTTATGAAATTGGAGAAATCAAACGGTTTGATGTAATCGTTTTTCATGCAAATAAACAGGAAGACTATGTAAAACGTGTCATTGGATTACCAGGAGATTCAATCGAATATAAGAACGACCATCTTTACGTCAATAATAAAAAATGGGATGAGCCTTATTTAGATAAATATAAAAGTGGATTAAAAGGTGTCCCTTTTACAGGTGATTTTGATTTAAATGAAGTAACTGGTAAAACAAAGGTTCCACCTGGTTATGTTTTTGTTGAAGGTGACAATCGACCAAAAAGTTATGATAGCCGTTTGTTTGGTTTCGTAAAAATTGATAAAATTGTAGGGAAAGTTGATTTACTTTATTGGCCGCTTTCAAGCATGAATACAAATTTTAACAAATAAGCTCTTCTCAGATCGTTTGCTTTCTTCGTTGCTTTGTCTTCTTCCGGTGCACATTACTGAGTTAGGTAATTGTGTTCCTCATCAGACAAACGTTTTCGATCTGTTTTAGAGTCCAGCTAATATACTCAATGAAAGCTCCTTTTAGGGGCTTTTCTTATTAGATAAGCTTTGTTTTACAAAAGCATAATGATATTTAAAGATATTTTTAAAACACAAAGGAGGGGATGATTAGATGTCATTTCAATTTATTCTTGGCCGTGCTGGAAGTGGGAAAACACATTTAATTCTTAATGAAATTACAGATAGATTAAAGCATGAGGAAAAAAATATAATCTTTATTGTTCCTGACCAAATGACTTTTCAAATGGAATATGAGCTAGTTAAAAGACAAGAAAATAAAGCGATTATTAATTCGCAAGTATTTAGTTTTACTCGTTTAGCCTGGAAGGTTTTACAAGAAACGGGTGGAATCAGTAGGATTCATATAGGAGATATTGGAATTTCAATGATTCTTCGAAAGATTATTGAGGAAAAGAAAGATGAATTAAAGATTTTCCATCATGTAGCCGATCGACAGGGATTTTATAAGGAATTATCGGGCCTTATCGCTGAGTTTAAAGGTTTTCAAGTATCCTCAGATGAGTTAACTTCGGTCATTACACAAATGGAGGAAAACTCTTCATCGGATCATGCTTTTATACAGCAAAAGATTAATGACGTTCAAATAGTATTTGAGGCATTTAACACCTATATGAAAGATAAATATCTTGATTCGGAAGATTATTTAAATTTATTAATTCAAGAATTACCAAAAAGTGAATATATCAAAGATAGTATTATTTATATCGATGGTTATTATGATTTGGCACCGCAAGAACGAAGTGTAGTTGAAGAGATAATGAAATATTGCAGTGAAATAAAATTCTCCCTTACAATTGATCGTCCATATGATGATTTATTACCACATGAATTAAATTTATTTCATAAGCCTGCACTTTTATATCAACAAATTAAGGAAATAGCATTAAATTCAAATCGAAAAATTGAGCTTCCTATTATTTGTAATGAAAATCTAAGAAGTAAAACAAGCGATTTAAAGTATTTTGAAATGAATTTTGATAGTAGGCCAGCAAGACCTTCATATGATTCAGAAGGAATAGAGATTATTTCTGCATCCAATCGTCGAACGGAAGTAAATGCAATTGCTAGAGATATACTGAATAAAGTACGTGAAAAAGGATATCGGTACCGTGATATTGCTATTTACTTGAGAAATGGTGAAACATATTCCCATTTAATTTCAACAATTTTTCATACTTACAAAATCCCTATATTCATAGAAGAAAAGCGATCAATGCTTACACATCCATTATTTACTTTTTTGCAAGCCACTTTTAATATTATTCAAAAAAATTGGAGATACGAATCAGTATTCAATGCGTATAAAACTGAATTGGTTTTTCCATATGAAAGTAATTACGGGATCAATCGTGAACAGTTAGAGTTGTTCGAGAACTATTGTATAGCTTATGGTAAGCAAGGGAAAAAGTGGACTCAAGAAGAGCCGTGGAAGTACAGAAAGTATCGTTCGACTGACGGAATAGATAAAGGGATAACAAATGAAGAGTTAGAATTTGAGGAAAACATTAATTCAATTAGAGATTTGTTAGTGAAGCCTGTTCTTTCTTTTCAACAAGAGCTAAAGCAAGCAAGGAATGTAAAAGAAATGTGCATGGCTTTATTTGAGTTCGTAGAAAAACTAGATATTTCTAGGAAATTACAACGATTAAAAGATGATGCCGAAAATCGATCTAATTTAATTGAAAGTAAAGATCATGAGCAAGTATGGAAAGGTTTTATTAATCTTTTAGATGAATGTGTTGAATTAATTGGAATGGAAAAAATGTCACGAAAGACATTCTTTGAGATCCTTCAAACTGGTTTTCAATCACTTGAATTTGCAAATGTTCCTGCTTCATTGGACCAGGTAAACATTGCAAATTTTGATCATTCACGATTACAAAATGTAAAGTGTGCTTATATCATTGGCGTTAATGAAGGGGTTATTCCGAGTAAGGTAAATGAAGATGGGTTGTTAGGTGATACTGCTAGAGAGCTTTTACAATCGTATGGTATTGAAATAGCTCCATCGAGTAAGCATCAATTATTTATAGAGAATTTTAATATCTATACCGGTATAAACAGAGCAAGTCATAAATTAATAATTAGTTATCCATTATCTAGCGATGATGGGAAAATACTTGCTCCTTCAAGCCTTATACAACGGATTAAATCAATTTTTCCATCTGTTCGACATCGCTTTGAAAGTGGAGACTTGACTTTTAGTTCTGTTGAAGAGCAACTGTCATATATCACAAATAGTGAAACAGCAATATCAAGTTTAGTTTCCCAACTTCAAACATGGTCGTCTCAAGAAGTTGAAACGAATATGTCATTATGGTGGACACTATACAATTTCTTACGAGAAGATTCCGGTACAAAAGATCATCTATATAAAGTCATAGGTAGTGTAATGTATAACAATATCGCTAACGAGCTTGGTGAAGATTTAAGTACAGAATTATATGGTGAAGAATTAAATGGTTCGGTTTCACGTATTGAGCTTTTCCACCAATGTGCTTATGCTCATTTTGCACGATATGGACTTAAGCTGCAGGAACGAGAAATTTATAAATTTGAATCATTTGATATGGGACAATTATTCCATAGTGCTTTAACAATTATCGGAGAGAATCTTTTACAAGCCGGAAAAAGCTGGAGTAGCTTAACGAATTCGGAATGTGATGAATTAGCAGCAAGAGTAGTAGATGAGATTTCTCCTAAGTTTCAACGTGAGATTTTATTAAGCTCTAATCGATATATGTTTTTAAAGAAAAAGATGAAGGATGTTATTTCTAAAGTTTCCTCAATTTTGAGCAAGCAAGAACATGCAGGTAAATTCGTTCCTATCGCATTAGAAGTTCCATTTGGGATGGGGAAACAATTAAATTCTTATGAATTACCGATTGATGGAAAGAGAAGAATGGTATTAAATGGCCGAATCGATCGAATTGATAAAGCCTCAAATGAGAAAGGTGATTTCCTACGAATTTTAGATTATAAATCTACAAATAAGGAATTAAAATTATCAGATGTATATTATGGTCTAGCATTACAATTACTCACTTATTTGGATATAGCGGTGGCGAATTCTACTACTTTACTTGGAAAACAAGCAGATCCAGCTGGAATTCTGTACTTCCATGTTCAAAATCCGATTGTCGATGTTGGTAATAAAGTTGAATTAGAAGTTATACAAGATGAGATATTTAAAAAGTTTAAAATGAATGGATTACTATTAGAAGATCGTGATAGTAATTCGTTAATGGATGAAGCATTAATCGAAAATGGTAGCTCATCGAAAATCGTACCGATTTCACTTAAAACAAATGGTGATTATAAAGCGAATTCTAAAACAGTTAAGACAGAACAATATCCAATGATGACAGACTATATAAAGAAAAAGTTTACAGAGGCGGGTCAGCAAATATACAAGGGATATGTAGAAGCAAATCCATATCAACAAAAAGATAAAATACCATGTACTTATTGCTCATTCCAGTCGGTTTGTCAATTTGATTCCAATTTAAAAGGGAATGAATATCGTATTCTACCTCCATTAAAAGATAGTGAAGCATTACAAAAAATGATAGAGGCGGTGAATATTGATGAGTAAGGATGAAAATAAAAACAGTCAAACGAAATGGACGATCGATCAACAAAAAGCAATTGATTTTGAGGGGTCTGATATACTTGTAGCTGCAGCGGCTGGTTCGGGTAAAACTGCGGTTCTTGTAGAGAGGATTATTCAAAAAATTATTCGTGATGATAATCCGATTAACGTTGATGAACTACTTGTTGTTACCTTTACAAAAGCTAGTGCCCAGGAAATGAAAGAAAGAATTGGCATTGCATTAGAAAAACAACTGGAATTACATCCCGAATCGGATCATTTGCGAAAACAGGCATCTTTGTTAAATAAAGCTTCCATCTCAACAATTCACTCATTTTGTACAGAAGTCATTCGTTCAAATTACTATATGGTCGAATTAGATCCGAATTTCCGAACGGCTGAAGAAATAGAGATTCAGTTACTGATGGATGAAGTGTTAGAAGAATTGATGGAGGCAGAGTATAGTGATGAATCAAATTTAGTATTCTTTGATTTTATTAATCGTTATACGAGTGACAGAGATGACAATGACTTGCCAAAATTAATTTTAAAATTGTATCGTCATGCAATTTCTAATCCAAATCCAAGTGATTTTTTAAATTCTTTTATCGAACAATATGATGTAATTGATAAAGAGGTTGATGAAATACCTTTTATTAAAGAGGTTAAACACTATATACAGGAAGATATACGTACTTGCATTAATGGCTATAAACTAGCGCTTGAATTAATTGAAAGTCCAGATGGACCAGTAAAATATGCTGAATTATTTAAAGAAGAATATTATAGCTTAGAGTCTTTATTTCATACTTCAGAGAAATCGTGGGAAGAAATTAAGAGTGGGATACAAAAAATTGTATTTAACCGACTACCGACGATTAAAAAGACTGAAGGGGATCAAAGGAAAAAAGATTTAGTAAAATCGTTACGAGATGATGCTAAAAAGAAAATTGATGAAATAGGGGAAAGGTATTTTAGTCGAAGTATTGATCTCCATTTAAGACAAATAAATGAATTAAAGCCATTAGTCGAAAAATTAATTGAACTTGTTAATCGATTTATCGTACTTTTCAAGGAAGCAAAATTAGAAAATGGAATATTAGATTTTAATGATCTAGAACACTATGCGCTAGAAATTTTAAAAGATAAAAATGGACAAGATCATTTAGTTCCGTCAGCAGTAGCGCGAGTTTATCAAGAAAAGTTTAGTGAAGTGTTAGTCGATGAATACCAAGATACAAACTATGTTCAAGAATCGATTTTAAGATTAATTACTAGAGATACTGGAGCTACGGGTAATCTTTTTATGGTTGGGGACGTAAAACAATCAATCTATCGTTTTCGATTAGCAGAACCACAGTTATTCATAAATAAATACAATTTATATGAAAAGGAAAAAAATGATCATACTGGATTAAGAATTGACCTATCTAAAAATTTTAGAAGTAGAGCTGAAGTATTAGATGCAACCAATTTTATATTCCAACAAATAATGGGACGAGAAATTGGCGGAATTGAGTATGATGAGGATGCTATGTTAAAGCTAGGAGCAAGTTACCCTGAATACTCAGAATGCGCTGCCGAACTAATATTATTAACGAAAGATGATGATGAGGCTATAGCAATAAGTGAGTTAGCAGATGATGAAATTGCTGAGGAAAAACTTGAACGAATAGAAGCTAGATATGTAGCGAAACGAATCAAGGAATTAGTTGAGGAACAGTATTTAGTAACTGAAAAGACAGGGGAAATGAGACCTGTAAAATATAGTGATATTGCAATACTAGGACGATCATTATCGAACGCAGATTTATATTTAGAAGAATGTAAAGCGCTAGGTATTCCATTATATGCAGAAAAATCGAGGGACTTATTTCAAACAATTGAAGTAGCCGTATTTTTAAATTTACTTAAACTGATTGATAATACAGTTCAAGATATTCCACTTGCTTCAGTTTTACGCTCACCAATTGTAGGGCTTACTGAAACAGATTTAACGATGATTCGACTAAATCATAAAAAGGGTTCATTTTATGATGCTTGCCATGCTTATATGAATAATTTTGAAAACCAACATAAATCACTAACAAAGAAATTAGTAAATTTCTTTACCAAAATAAAGCAATGGAAGCAGCAAGTAAAAAGAGAAACGCTATCAATCTTTATTTGGAAAGTTTTAAAAGAGTCAACATACTATGATTTTGTTGGCGGATTACCAGGTGGTAAACAAAGACAAGCGAATTTAATTACCATTTTTGACCGTGCTAAAGCCTTAGAAGCATCTAATTATAGAAGTCTATTCCAATTTTTAAGATTTTTAGATCGAATGCAAGAAAGAAAAGAGGAGTTAGACGAGGTTCGGATTTTAAGTGATCAAGAAAATATAGTGCAAATGATGACTATTCATAAAAGTAAAGGTTTAGAGTTTCCTGTTGTATTTGTCATTAATACATCGAAACAATTTAATATGCAAGATTTAAATGCAAAATTTATTTTACAAAAAGAACTAGGACTCGGAATGAATTATGTTCATGCAACTTATAGAACAACCAATTCAACTCTTTTAAAAGAAACAATTAAACGTAAGGAACGTGAAGAATTAATTTCAGAGGAATTACGAATACTATATGTTGCATTAACTCGAGCAAGAGAAAAGCTGATCTTAGTTGGTAAGGTGAAAGATGCTCAAAAAACAATCGAAAGCTGGAAAGAAGTAGAGAATCATAGAGAGTGGCTTCTTCCATTAAATGTTATTAGTGGTGCGAAAAGTTACTTAGATTGGATTGGGCCTTCTTTAATTCGTCATGACTCAAGTGTTTCACTTAGACTCGATGATGAATTATGGAGTACAAATAATGAGATTCAATTTTACCCATGTCGTTGGAATTACTCGATTGTTGATGCTTCTACAATTCAATTAATGGAAGCTGAAGAAGTTGAAAATAATCGAGCTGAAATCTTTAAAGCATTCCAGTCTAAAGAAGCCATACAAACTAGTAATGACGAGCTTTATGAAGAAATAGAAAGTCGATTAAATTGGCAATATAAATATAATCAAGCTACACTTTATAGACCAAAGCAATCGGTTACCGAATTAAAAAGAAAAATGTTAGAAGAAGAGCCTTATATGCAAAGTATGACCACTACTAAATCTTTTCCGCTTGAAAGACCGAAATTTATGTCAGAAAAAAAGCTGAATCAAGCTGAAAAAGGAACAGCTACTCATGCTGTCATGCAAAATTTGGACTATGAATCTATTTCTACTCATGAAGAAATTATTGAACAAATTAACAAAATGATTTTAAAAGAGTTAATTACTCAAGAACAAGCTGAAGCAGTAAATAGTTTGGAAGTATTTAATTTCTGTCTGTCAGAACTTGGTCAATTAGTGAAAAGTGCAACTAAAAAGCTTCGTGAAGTTCCATTTAGTTATGGGGTTTCTACGAATGAAATATATAAAGAATGGGATGAAGAGGAAGAGGTTGTATTAATCCAGGGAATTATTGACTTGCTCTTAATTGATGGAGATGAAGTCATATTAATTGATTATAAAACCGACCGAACTAGTGCATTTGGTACATCTGATGAGTTAAAGGAAGAAGCGATTAGAAGATACGGTGTACAACTTGATCTTTATTCTAAGGCAATTACAGCAGGTATGAATAAAAAAGTAAAAGCAAAATATCTTTACTTTTTTGATGGAGGGCATACTGTTGAGTTGTAAAAAAAAGCGGTGCTAAATGCACCGCTTCAGACTGCCCGCCAAACGCTCGCTTTCTTCGTTACTTCGCCTG
>NZ_NCTA01000056.1 GCF_002156865.1 Gottfriedia luciferensis
AACTTACGCTCTCTTTAGTTGAAGTACTACCTTTATTAACCTTCATGCTTTTATATAATAATAATCTATGTTCTTTATCCAACACATTTTCGTTTAGATGATTCACTAATAAAGAATTTCTTTTAGTTGGTTGAATTTCCTTACATTTTTTGTTCATGATTTAATTGAAATCTTGTAAAAACATTTTTTACTTTTTTGATTTTATATATATTCTTTATAATTAAATATCCAACAATAGCACCAATCGTATTTGCAAGTAAATCATTTATATCTGAACTTCTACCACTTCCCAACATTATACGAATTATCATTTGAATTATTTCAATCACTAAACTTAAAATGAATCCCGTTTTTGCTGTTTGTTTTACAGTAAAATTTTTACGTCCTATAAAAAATAAATACACACCTAATGGAACGAACATAATTATATTTAATACAAATGTAAAAAAGTCTATCGTCAAAACTGGTATAAAATTGATTGTGTTGTACCATTTAGTTTGATTGGCATAAATACCAATATTAACATCAATTGGGAAAAATACTAAATGAATAACACAAAAAATGTAGAAAACAAAAGTAAATAATAAAAAGTATTGTGAAATCCCATATTTTTTACGTTTAATATTTGGAGCTACAATTATATATAGAACAGTTAATAGAAATAGTGGTATAAGGATATACCAGGAATTAATTGTGAACATTATTGAATTTTTCATTTTTTCCCCTGCCTTTTTAAGTTATTTTACTTGTGTATGTACTATGTAGTACATACACTATAAGTGTACTATATATATAGTACACTTATTTGTCAACACCACTATTCCAAAAATACCTATTCTTTTTATCCTCTTTATTTAAATAATCCTGACAACTAATCGAAAAAAACGCTATTTAAACGATAGTTATTCACTTAAACTAAACTGCCATTTAGTTGAATAAGATCCTCTGCATTTTTATGAATAAAGTTTGCATCGCTAGTTAACATAAAAACAATTATCGGTATCAAAAATAGGATCAAAATTACTAAATCCTTTTCTCTTCCATCTTCTGTTAGAAACATTAAAAAAACTGAAATTTGCAGCTCAAAGTTCTTCATCTTATACGAGTTTAAGTTGTTTGAACATTTAATTATCTTTAAATATATTGTTAATATGATATAATTACAAAGTGGGTAACCCACACAAGGAGGCAACAAACATGGAAAATGGTAAAGTAAAGTGGTTTAATGCAGATAAAGGTTTTGGATTCATCGAGCGTGAAAATGGAGATGATGTATTCGTCCATTTCTCAGCTATTCAAACTGATGGTTTCAAATCATTAGATGAAGGCCAAGCAGTTACATTTAATATAGAGCCAGGTCAACGTGGACCTCAAGCGACTAACGTTCAAAAAGCATAATAAATATAAAGATAGACAGATCTTTTAAAAGGTCTGTCTTTTTTTATGCCCTAATTATAGAAATGCATATAAAAAAACCTTATTCATATCGAATAAGGGTGTTCACAACAGGTTTATCAAGTAAAGAAAATGGTTTAAGCTATTATAGCTCATATAAAATGAATGTACAAATTTATAATGTGAAAAAAGATGGATAGAAAAGCAGAAAGATGATATCTGCTATTTCTATCCTATTTTACCATTTGGTTATTCCACTAACCTGTCAGTTTGTTCAATAAAAAAACGAGTCACTTTTGTGACTCATGACCTTCAACTAACGCATGCGTTAGTTGCATAAAATTAAATTTAATTCTTTGAAATAACATAACCCTAGTTAATTAATAGATAGAAAGATACAATATGCGTATCCTCCAACACATAAAAATTGTATCAACCCTAATTTTTTAGTTCTTTTATTATTACTCAGCTGACTACTTATCCCAGCAAATAAACAAGTAATTAAACTTAATGAATAGAAAATGACCATATTAATTCTGGTTGAAGAATGAAACATGTCATAAATACCATAAACGGAATAAACAATAAATAGAATTAAGCCACAAAAAGCTAAATAATCAAAGACTTTCTTAACCACACACTCAATCCTCTCTTATTATAACTTTAATAAGTTTACCTTCAATTAAAGCATTGCTTAAGTTACATAAGTGGTATTTATATTTGTAGAATTATTTTTATTTTATCATTAAACAAAAAAGTATTAACCCATCAAAAGAATCATATAATTGCAATTTCTTATTGAACAAAACTGCCAAATACAAAAATAAAAAGCAGCTAACGGCTGCTTTTGAGCTTCAACTAACTCATCGTTAGTTGTACAAGGTTTATTTATTGTATTTAACATAAATTAACTAAAATTATCGAAAAAATAGATAGGGATAAATATAATGTACACTTATTGGAATTAAAATTAGATGAGCAATATATATTCCCCATGTATATTTATTATTTTTATTTAGCGATCCAAACCGAAAAATGGCATTTAAGATAGTTGCACCTAAAATACTAATTGCTAACAGAAAGCAAATATAAATAATATCACTCGTAGATGCTGAAACAGAAGGACCACCTAACATCATAGCTAATATTAAATACACCGGCATACTGATAGGAAAAACGACTAAAAAGGAAAATGTATATACTATTGTACTTAATTTTAATTTTTTCATATTCAAATCATTCACTCTTTCTAGCTTATAATCTTTTGATTTAATAAATATTTGCTACTATATTTAAATCAATCTTAACAATAATTCACTTCATTTTCCCATGACAAATTACCCCATTTATTCTTCAAACCAATTAAACTTAAGTATAATAAAAAGGCTGATTAACAGCCTTCATTATTTTCAACTAAAGCGCTCTTTTGTTGTACAAGAAATCTATTCCAGGAGTTCTTTTAGTTCTGAAAAAAATAGTCTAAGTTCTTCTAACTTACCTATACCAAAGTCAAATGAACCATTTAAATGAATCTGATTTTTATCATAAGATATTTTGTTTAATTCATATTTAAACTTACAAATTTCAGGATTAATTTTTCGAAATTCAATTATCATTTCATTAGGGCTCATACTATTTATTGTATCTAAGAATGCATCCTTATTAGAAATCTCTTTGCTTTTTTCTAAGAAATCCTTAATGTCCTCCCATACAATCCATACTTCCGAAAGTCTCCCTGAAAACCCACGATCATTTAATTCTAACTTCAAACAAACACTTGGATAAGGGCTCTCCAATTCTATTATTTCAAATTTTACATAGGATTGACCGTCAATTGAGTTAAGTATAAACATCATCTTACATTCCTTCTTATTTTACTAAAATTTCATGAACCCTTATTGAACTATCGCAACCGTTAGTTCAATATCGTGAGCCACACTTCCTCTTGTTGTTGTTCAACTAACGCGCTCGTTAGTTGAATTAATTACTTATATTTTTCATTAGAGTTTCCTAACGTTAAGGAACTTGTATCACGAATATACCCAAAGATATATATTGTATTATTTTCTATTTTGTAAGGTATTTTATATTTATGTAAAATTTCAAGAAACTCATTTGATATATCAATTACTTTAGGCGGAATGATCAGCCCATTTGATTCTATACGCCTTGGTCGAACCCTTATCCATTCGATTAAAAGTCGTGGCACACCATCCATCCAATCTCCAGAACCATAAACATCATGATCATTATCAAAATTTTGAGGATTAGGAGTGTCTTCCAAAACAGTTTTAATTTGAAGAGGTGGAACAAATGGAAGTGTAGTTAGAACGGCTTCTTTCAGTTGTCTCCACTTGGTGTCATTCATAACTGAGCATAAATGTTTTTTTTTCGAGAGCTTTATACTATTTTTTCTTTTCTTCCTTTTCAATTTCCATAAAACCATCCTTTTTCATAACCTCAGTATTTAACTAGTTTTATTTTACCATTCCTTATGCACCTATACTGCCTTTTACAACAATAAAAAAGAGTACCAATTATGTACTCCTGATCTTCAACTAACGCGCTCGTTAGTTGCATAAGAATTATATACTTATACATAAATACCTATTTCTTAGTAGAGGAATTCTTTCTAAATATACCATAAATAAAAAGTGCGACTCCCCCTCCAAAAGCGCCAGCAAAATGAGTACTTCTTAAAGTATCATTCATAAGAAACGCTGTTACTAAAAAAGCTAGTACAAACGAAATACTCAATAAAAAATTTGTTAAAAAATATTTTCTTGAAAGCATGATTTACTCCAATCTTTTTATTATCTCTAATATAAGTTCCATATATTTACAGCAAATCCTTCTTCAACTAAACTGCCATTTACTTTAATAAAAAAAGACCACCGAAGTAGTCTATCGTTGTTCAACTAAAGCGCCCGTTTACTGAAGATCATTTCTAGTTAAATTAGTATTAAAAACACTGTTTCTTCTTAAAGAAGCGCACACGTTAACCAACCAAAAAACAGAGCTTCACCACAGGCAATGTAAGAAAATTACGTTCTTACATGGTAGGTTGATTGAAATTAGGAATCCTACAAATTATGTGTTACACTTTATTTACCATTTGATTTACTGTTTTCTGTTTTCTGTTTTCTGTTCCCTACTCATTAGTGAGTGGGGTTTTTGTTTTTTTAGAAAAATAAAAAACAGACTCAAATTAAGAGCCTGTCCATGTTTGTTATTATAATTAAGCCTTGCGAACGTTAGCTGCTTGTGCTCCACGTTGACCTTGCTCTAGGTCAAAAGTCACTTCTTGACCTTCATCTAATGTTTTGAACCCTTCGCCTTGGATAGCTGAGAAATGAACGAATACGTCTTCTCCACCTTCACGTTCGATGAAACCGAAGCCTTTTTCGCCATTAAACCATTTTACTTTACCTTTTTCCATGTTTGTTGCCTCCTAGTGTGTTAGTACACACAATGTATTACTATCCTTGCTCTCAGTGATCATCAAGACGAAAAGTTTTACTAATATTATCCTTTACACCGAACAAAAATAATTCACCTTTAGAATAGCATTTTTTGAATTTGTTTGCAAGGTTACTATATATAAGTCGAATTTTCAGCTTCTCATTAAAGTAAACACTCAATTTAATTTTGTGCAGAATTTATAAACACAATAAAGTGTCTTTGGTTGTTCTTGTTCAACTAAAGCTCTCTTTAGTTCGTTAAGGTTTTTATTGTTTTATTCTTAGGCGATACATAAGTTCCTTAAATGGTGTTTCGTATGAATCCTTATAATTCTTAATATGGTTTGTTAGTGTTGACCAGTTACTTTCAAGGAGTGGATGTATCTGAGTAGTATCAGCGATACAATAAAGAGTGATTAAGAAATAAATGGTTTCCCATATCAAATAATCTTCTTCCAATTTATATAAAACCTCAATGACATTTGGAATATAATTAAATGCAACTTCAGGAGACATTTCCTTAGTAATAGATTCGAAAGAATTACTAAAATACCATTCGTCATTATCTAATTTATCTTCCCAATCTTCAAATATATCTAATAGTCTATTATCCATTTTTATCACCCAAATTGATAAAATTTATAAATCATATTTTATCATTTCTTATTTAACTTTTCTTTTATTTAATATAAAAAAGAGTACCAATTAGGTACTCCTGATCTTCAACTAACGCGCTCGTTAGTTACATAATAAATTTTAAATTAAGTGGTTTGACACTAATTTTCAATCTTAAATTCGGTACTCTGAACACCGCCATAACCTGATGCAGAACTAATTTTAATATCATAATTTCCTTTAGGAATTTTACTTATCATTAATCGATAATCAACTTTCTGATTAGGTTCTAACACTAATAGTCTACCGTCTTTGTTATATTCGTTTAAATCTAAGTGTTCCATTATTATTTTTCCAGATGGCATTTCCTTATTATCTAAATTATTAATGGCCACATTGTATTCTAACCAAGTACCAAATTCCAATGTAGCTTCCTTCTTACCCACATTAGTAATACTAAAAAGAAACTTCCTTTTCCCATCAACGTTTCCTTTATCCTCTAATTGAGAAAGTATTTTTGGTTCCTCTTGTTTCTTGTTACCATTTAAGTAAAAAAATAATAAGCAGATAATAATAAGCAATCCAAATAATACTAATAAAAGTTTCTTCAAATCTATCCCCCGATCAATAAGCAATTTGATATAATAATGTACTGCTTAATTCTTAATTCATATTCATTTTTTATGAAAGTAGTTCTTGATTTTGTTTTCCAAACCACAACCAGCTAATAAATATAATAGAAGGAATACTTATTTCTACTTTTTCAGTTGAACAAGAACTCACATTTCCAATTGGGAAATTCCTGATTATGTTCTAGAAGATAATCCTTCATAATATTGGAATCTTCAGGTAATCTTATCTCCAATTCTGACCACCCAACAAACCTGATTTTATTTGGCAACTCAACGACACCAGAAATGATCTCCCAAAACGAGTCCCAGTCCTCGCTATAATAATCTGGAAATTTAAGTTTTATTTTCAATAATGAGTGCAATTCTTTGGTAGTGCGTACGTTCGATACATTAATGTATAACGTGGGTGCTTCAGTTTTTTTCTTTTCAATTTTATATAGATTTACAATAAAATAAGGCAAGACGAATACAAAAAATAATAAAATAGAATCTAGTACATAAATTGTCATCCTATTACCCCTTACATCTCAAAAATTGCTAAAACTTTTAATTGAATCAATACCCATATTTTACCATGTTTTATTCAACTAAATTGCCAGTTAGCAGAAAAAAAGACCGACGTAAATGTCGATCTTTTAATCTAACTAACGCATTCGTTAGTTCAATAGCAAAAGAGATTACTTATCTAAGAATATTATCTAATCCTAATAAGAAAGCACCAATTGCAAAAATTAAGTAATAATAAAAATAATCTTTCTTTTTCAATAAAAAATGTTCAATTGATCTCAATATTAATATTACTGAAACAATAGTAATAGCAATTCCATCATATAAATCATTTCTCTTAAAATTTGTTGTAAAAGCGTAAATAAGGATTCCTAAAATTGGAATGCAAAGTATGCATTGGAATATAACCAAAGGTACTATCCTGTCCTTAAATAACTTTTCTTTAAATTTAGTAGAAAGTGAACTCATTCCGACCACCTACAAATACTTTTGTCATAATTTTATCATATGATTTAAAAGATTTTCGATAAATTATATCTAATCCCAGATTTACTCCAATAAAAAAGACCGCCGTAGCAGCCTACTTGATCTTCAATTAATGCTCTCATTAGTTACTTTACATCAGTTAGTTTTAACTGTTACATCGTCCATGTTCCGTTCAGATGCTGGTGTACATACAAACTCATTATAAAGCTTGTCTTTCAATCTCACTTCTATTTTTTGTTGATATTTCATATTAGACTTTAATTTTTCTATATCATAATTGATTAATTCTATTTTAATAGTGTTGTTTTTATAAAATAAAAATGTATATTGTGGATTATTATAAAGGTTTTCAAACCAAACTTGTTCTCGAAGAACTACTATAATTTCATTAATATCTTCCTGGAATGGTATCATGGGCTTTCTCATTATTACAGCAGGTTTATAAGCCATCCAAGTAAATAAAGGGAGTATAATAATAAAAATAAAAAGTTTCGGGAAATGTAATATTTCTTCAAATGAAAAAATACATATACAACTTCCTAAACTAAAAATAAGAAACCCTAATAAAATGTAGTAAATTTTTATAATATGTTTAGGTAAATATGGGAGAATTAAAGAAACTATTATAAAGAATATATTTCCACCAGTAGTGTCTCGGTCCTCTACATTTATACTACGATAAGTCCAGCCTTTTAATATATAACTTAATCCAAAGATCATAAGAGCTAAACTTGATAATGGAATAAAGAAATAGTCTAAGAAAATATCTATCATCTGCTACAACCTCAATCTAGTTGTTTTTACTAAATTATATCATCTCTTTTACAACTAAATTGCTATTTTGTTGAATAAAAAAAACGAGCTGCTAGCAACTCGTGATTTTCAAGTAAAGCGCTCGTTAGTTGAATTAGAAATTAAAAATATATGTATCAAAAAAATTGTTTTAATTTGCAATTTTTTACTGTAATGAAATTAATAATCTAAAATAAAGGAAATATCTTCATGAAGTAGAATATTTCACTAGAACCATAATTAACAATTCCGATGAGGAGGATTCTTGTGCATCCAAGACCATTATCTATTGAAAATCCAGAGCATTACAGGTATGTTAGTCTTGTACCAGATGGAGATATTATAGAAATACTTAGTCAACAAAAAACTAATACCATTACCCTATTAAGCAGCGTTTCAGAGGAGTCAGCAAGCAAAGCGTACGCACCAGGGAAATGGACATTAAAAGAAGTGATTGGGCATCTGACTGATTCGGAACGTGTGATGTCGTATCGAATTCTTGCCATTGCACGGAATGAAAGTGAACCACTCCCAGCAATGGATCAAGATCAATACGTTTCTGCAGCAAACTTCAACAAATTATCCTGGGTGCAGCTAATAGCTGGTTTAGAGACGGTACGCACTAACACTTTAAGCCTTATTTCAACCATTGATGATGAGGCGTGGGTTCGTAATGGAACTGTAATGAATAGACCAGTTTCGTTAGGTACCATTGCATATGGCATTGCCGGGCACGAGTTACACCATATGAAAGTGATTAGTGAAAAATACTTATAAGTCTTTTTCAATTAATGAAAAAACCTAATTTCTCATAGGGTGCGTTAGATGAAGAAGCAGCAAAAAAGGATCTTCTTAGAAGGTCCTTTTTTTATTGCCGATAACGGTATTTATGTAGACGAGATTTACATAAACTATTCAATCGAAATTAAAGTGGTTCTTGTTCAACTAACGCTCTAGTTAGTTGTACAAGGATATTGGGATTCATTTAAAATACATTTATTTATTTGATAGTTGCTTATAAAATTTTGTTATTTGATAAGCCGAAAATGTAAAAACATTTTGACATTTCAATAAATAGTACGATATAAAATATGTAAAGAGTTTTTTACATATTTTATATCGAGGGGTGGATTTTATATGAATTTATTACCTATTTACTTTGTTTCAATTTTAATACTTTCTGCAATTCTTATTATTATTACGTTAACATCACTACCTCAATTAGGAGACGAAAGAAAAAAGTTAATTAAGATGAAATCTCAATCATTTACATTTACCATTGTCATTGCATTATTAGTAGTTGAATTTGGAAAGGAAATTTATTCAATGGTCTGGGGAAGTAATTCATATAAGGGTATATCACCATTTCCATTCCTTGCAGCCATCTCAGTTGTTTATTTAGTTTCATTATTAACTTTGAAGAAGAAATATGGTGATTAAGTGAACAATCGAATTAAAGAATTTAGAAAAGCCAATATGTTGTCCCAAGAAGATATGGCTATACTGTGTGGAGTTTCACGTCAAACAATTAATGCAATAGAGAACAATAAATATAATCCAACGTTAAAATTGGCGTTTAAAATATCAAAAGTTCTTAATACAAGTGTTGATGAATTATTTATTGATGAAAATAATTAAGAGTTACATTCCTTTTTACAATCTTATGAAACAATTTCTCTTCATCAACTAATCTTTTATTTAGAAACCTAGGAGCTGATTGATCAATCAGCCCCTAAATTCTTCTTCAACTAAAGCGCCAGTTAGTTCAATAACAATTTTAAATATCAATATCATTAGTAATAATATATTTATCTCTTAATTTTCTCTTTATTAAGACTAGTACTTTTTCAATATTCTCTATATAAGAAATTCTTTCCGAGCAATTTACAAAGCCTTTATACTCAAATGTTTTTGAATCGTCTATAAACAATGAATCGTATATTCTTTGAATTTCAATAAGCATCTCATCTATTTCTATATCACTTCTTAACTCTTCAACTAAGTCATTGTCAACGAGTTCATCGTTTTCGTCGTAAATCCACATAGGATAACATTTATAGTCTAGTAAAAGCTTGATTTTTTTCATTTAGTCACCTCATTTATAAAAAGGGTTAAAATATAAATTCTCTATTGTTTAGACCGTACCCTTCTTCAACAAAAGGCGCATTTGCGACTCATGATTTTGTTAAACTAACGCGCTCGTTAGTTGAATAGCATGAGGGCTATTTTTCTTTTGACTTAATCTTCTTCTTTTTTATTACTTTTAAAGTCAATATTCTCAACTGATATAATAAATTCAATTAAATCCATGTTTTCATTTTGCAATAAAACATGGATTTCGTATTTATTGTTTACTTTATATATTTCATCATAGAGCCACCATGTGTTTGCTAAAGATCCGTCCTGTTTTATTATTTGATAATTTTCAAATACGATTTCATCTATATCCGTAAAGCCACCTGTACTATCAAGAAAGAGTATTAAAGACTTTTTATTTGGCTCTATATTTAC
This sequence comes from Gottfriedia luciferensis, assembly GCF_002156865.1. Taxonomy (GTDB): domain Bacteria; phylum Bacillota; class Bacilli; order Bacillales; family Bacillaceae_G; genus Gottfriedia; species Gottfriedia luciferensis. Next base: position 10,400 of record NZ_NCTA01000056.1, read on the forward strand.
AATATTACAATCATGAAAATTAATATTCTCGATCATATTTTTATCAAATGATTTTAATGACTTAGAATAATATCTGCCATATTCTTTAATAGTTTCTTTTGCAGTCGTTTCATTCTCCTCGCAAAATTGAGTTACAGCGTTTATTACATTACGAGATGCCCTGTCTAATACAAAAACCCTTACATCTGCTATTATTTTCAATATCTTTTCAGGCAAATTCTTTTTTATATGTTCTTGATTATATATAAATCCTTCATAAAATTGCTTAGTTGAGTTTTCTTTGTCATAGGGTTCATTTTCAAAAATAGCAATTTCTTTTCTTAATTCATTCGATTCGTTTAACTTAAATTTATAAAGTTGTTGAAAATATTCCTCAGAAAAAGTTTCCGCTTGACTTTCTTCCTCTAAAAGTAGATGGAAACTGCTTCTTTGCATTAATTCATACCATTCTTTAGTAAAATAATTCATTGTATTTTTTACTCCTTCCCAAAGAATATTACAAGAACATCGCGAAATGACAAACTTTAAGAAAAGAGTTCATTGTTATCTTCTTCAATTAAACTACCATTTACTTCTTTTAAAAACCACAACTGTGATTCTTGATATTCAACTAAAGCGCTCGTTAGTTGAATAAAAATATGTTTTATAAATATCCAGTTTCTTCAAGGCAATTTAAATAATATCTAAATTTGTGATTGTCTAAATCTTGTTTTTCATGATCAATTCCTATAAAAACAACCAATTCACTCGAAATATATGAACAGCTACCTTGTACCGTATAACCACTTATTTGTTTACCATCTTTACTTTCTATAATGATATTTATTAATTTCCCCTCATTTAATCTAAGATCTTCTCCTGGATATCTTGATGCATATTTTTTAGTAAAATGCTGATGTTGTTTTTTTTCTTCTTTACAAAATAGTTTTTCTAATATTTTTTCATCATAAATTTCATAACATTTAACAATGTTTGAGTAATCCACATATGTATCCTCTTTTAAATCAATAAAGTTCGTTTTATCTAATTCATTAGCCTTATATTTTTCTTAGTATATACGATCTACATCATCGATTAAAAAATAATTTGGTCTATTTTTAGTTAGAAATTTTAAATATAGTTCATTAATTTCCATTTTATTTGCTCCATCACTATCTATTTTTCACAGTATAATTATATCATTCCTTATGCAACATTACCGCCATTGTGTTCAATAAAAAAACGAGCTGCAAGCAGCTCGTGATCTTCAACTAACGCGCCAGTTAGTTGAATAAGCAATCTATTTACTTTTCCTTTTTTACTAATATCTTTCAGAGCTATTTCATAAAGGAATTAAAAAAAGGATAGAAATTACTATCCTAAATCCTCAGGATTGTCTACATAAAATGACATAATGTATCCGCAATTACCGCAATATTCAGTCGATATAGTTGAAGGTTTACTTCGAAGTTTATTTTCGGGATACATATGAACTTGTCCAACAGTGGCTCCCATTACACCTTTTTTAATCTCTTCTCCTTTACATTTTGGGCATATATGATTTTCCATCGAACCCCTCCTTTTGTGAAATTTTGGAAATTATATATTTTAATTTTATCACAACATATTCATTCAAAAACACAACAAAGTTTACGAAAACATCCTTTAATATTGAATAAATAATAAATCCAAGAACAATTAAAAGTATTGGAGATAAAACAAGAATGGTCATTTATCCCCTCCCTTTACAAGGGTAATACATTGTTTTATTTTCGAAAAATAATGATATAATACCTTTCTTCTTATTCAACTGTCCTGCCATATAGTGAAATAGAGGATGATCGACTATGATCACCCCCTATTTGTTGTTCAACTAACGCGCTCGTTAGTTATATAAGTACCACACTATTTGGAATCCTTAATATTAATTTCAAGTTTTTCACCATCAAGTTCTAATTCCACATGATTGTTCCAGTTCAAAAATTCATCACCTGAGATTGATAGTTTATTACTTGTCCAGCCATTAAATTTAATCCCGTCCATTTTAATCGGACAATCCAATAGTTCCTTATCTTTTAATTTCAATCCTATTTTTTCAATAGTATAATCATCAGCTACAATGAAATCACCAGAAGATGTTACTGTTAAACTTTGATATTGAGGTTTTGATTCATATTCGATCAGTTCTCCATTAAGACAATCAATTTGAAATAAATAATCAGATGTCAGTACTAGAATTTTGTTAAACTTCTTCGATAATGCAACTGCCCTCGGAGATCCTCTAAATTCTCCACACCATTCATCAAAATCGTCATTTTCAAATTTAACCCAACTCCAGTCTTGTGAATTCCACGGACTTGGAACATCGTAAATTTTTTCCTGATATTGTCCCGAATATGGCTGATTAATTAATTCTGCTTTAGAAATCAATTCGTTCTTCCTCCATAAATTGTGTGATTAATATATTTTAATCTTGTAATTTCAAAATCACTACAAAAAATGATTTGCTGTTGCAACCTGCGTGTAATATAACTAACGCGCTCTTTAGTTCAATAAGAGAATAAAGAATATATCGCTACCATAAACAACAATATTAAGCCTATAAAAATACCTCTATTATAAATATTAAATCTAAGTAATAGTTTTCTTAATATGTAAAAGAAAAAACATATTAAAATAAAAATTATCGACACTAAAATAAAAAAATCATTTGAATCTCCTAGAATACCCTACACTTGCATAAACTTGCTCCTTAATATCATTGTCTGCCCTTATCTTATCGATAGGGTGCTATTCTTAAATGTTCCTCTATAGCAAGTTCTCCAGCGTGTTTATAATTATCTCCAACTCTCGCTAACAACTCTATCATCTTGTTAAAAACATATCTCCTTTTGTCCCCTTGCACATCTTTTGGAACACTGTGATAAGATATTTCACTAACAATTCCTTCTAAAGTCCAGAATGTTATTTCAAAAACACTGTACGTTATTTTATGCTGAGTTTCAGACCCTCTTTCACTAATGACATAGTGATAGCCATTCAAATTTGAATAAACATACACACCTTCATCTCCACGAGTTTCATCATTAAAATAGTGTGGTTCAATACTAGATTCATTTAGCAATTTAATTTTCTCTTGGATATATTTTTCCAGCTCTTTAGTAGTTAGAAACATGTCTTTTCCCCTGTATTTAATTTATTATTTGGTTCTGAATGATTAGTATAGAAAAGCAGCTTTCTTAATATTTAACTAACGCGTTCGTTAGTTGAATAAGAAATCATGTAGAATGTTTAATTTCATTCAAAACCTTCTAGAAAAAATAACACCCTTTTAAATAACTCATCTTCAGCCAATTCCTTAGGGACAGTAATAATATCTTTTTTGAATTGCTTAAGACTTCTATAAATTTCTTCAAAGAAAATATGATTAGGTATATTAAAGTAACTTGTTTTAGGTATTTCTAATGATTTAAATACTTTATTCCCGTCATATATTAAATTTTCAGGCTTTGATCTAAGAAATATATGTGTGTTACACCCATCATTTTTAAATATATACTCAATTGCCATAAAATCCTCATTTAACCTGAAAACTTCATATGCTTCTTTTTCTTTGTCTGTAATGAAAAAGGACAACTCAGTAACATAACTTAAAACAGGTATATCGTAATTTTCCACTTTAAGATCTTTATAATAATTTTCACTATCTTTTACCGGTAAAAATTTATCCATAAAATCTTGATTATCAATATTAAGATTTAATTTACCCATTATCCTCTCAAAAGCATCGAAATCCTCGTCTATTTTAGTAAAGTCAAAGTCCATGTTAATTGCTATATCTATTCTAAAATCCATAAATTGATTCATCCTCTTTTTATTGATACAGTTGAAATGTTTAAACTCTACTAGACTCAGTAACCATTGGCTGCTATCGATATCTTCTACTAATGCTTCCGTTAGTTCAATAAGAATTAGTATTCTGATAACTAAGGCTATTTTAGGATTGTTTAACCATTACCCATTTTCCATTTTTATAATAATAATGATAAATGATTGTTAATCCCCTTTCTTTTACAGTTGAATTCACAATAACCTTAAGTTCTCTTCCTTCAACCAACCCACTCACTTCGACGTCGTTCCAACCTTCCATTGCACTTGTTTTACTTATTTTCCCCACTTTCCCCTTCATATGAGTTCATTCTTCATAAAGAGTAAGCGACTCGTTTGATAGTTTTGTAATAGTATCATTCGTAAAATACATTTTGTTTTCAATTGGCTTATATGAATATGCAGAGATAATCAAGAAGACTATAAACGCTGCGGTTGTTCCTACCATCGCCCCAATCAAAAATTTATTTGTTTTCTCGAAGATTTTACCAATCCAGAAGAAGTACAATAAATATGGCGAGGCAAGAATCAAAATCGGAATGCCAAATGTAAAAATTGACGTGAAAAACCAGCCCATTGAGAAAGAGAGTGTTTGAGGGATTCCTACACTTATTGATAAAATCATCGTTAATAATATCGGTAGTATGTAAAACATTAATTGTTTAATTTTCATTTGTGATTGAATAATAATTATCCTTTTTTTTGTAGTTCAAATAAACAATAGTTAGTTCAATCAGGAAAAATTGAACTTTAATTAGTAATTTCTAAAATCAAATTTATCATGAGGAACGTTTAGCGTATGACCGTTAATAACCACTGTGTCATTATCTATCCATTCAATATCCGCAGTGCTCTCACGATAATTCCAATATATATTTTTCGTCTTTTTATTTCGTTTGTTAAATACTAATTCGCCTCGGATCGCAAATGACGTCGTTGCTCCTCCGCTACTTACATATGTTTTTAGAGTATATTCTCCATTTGGAGATGTTTCCTTTGTTAGATAATCTCCTTCTGGCAATCTATTCATATCAAAAAAAGCCCAGTATACCCCATACCCAAGAAGACCCACAAATAAAAGGCTACTTATTAGGATTATTTTAAGTCTTTTTTGTCTTTTTTTCTGCCATTTATTTTTATTTTCTATTATTTTATTAGTCAAATTTCGTTCTCCTTTAGTAAATACATAATTAATATTATATCAGATAAATTCTAGCTATTTTCACTTTGAAAAAACAACATTTAAAGAATTCCTTATTCAACTTTCCCGCCAGTTTGATTAATAAAAACGAGCCACTTTAGTGACTCGTGATCTTCAACTAACGCGCTCGTTAGTTCAATAACTTCTACTTCGTCAGTACATTTTTTAAGTAATTGCTACAAACTTCTGTTATAACTTTAAAGTCATTCATGCATATCTCTACCTCTGAATAATTTAAAGATTATTATTTTTCACTACCTCAAACCAATCATTAAAAATATGACTTGCCGTTTTAATATCATCATGCGTATAAACTAATTCATACTTGTATTCAGCTTTGAAATTTCCACTCTTAACATCAAATATTAATTTCATCTCAGTAGGCATATCTCGTTGATATTCTTGGCATAATACTTTAATTTTTCCAATAGCCTCATTTAAGATATCCAATACCATAAAATTTCGTGTTGCAGATGTATCGTACCTTTCATCCGCCTCTTCCACTGCATCATTCAATTTATGAGGTTCTACGTACTTATCATTTATCAAATAAAAAAAGTCGCTTGCAGTAATTCCTTCTTCACGTGAAGCATAGACATACACTTTATCTGCTCTATCTTCAACGTATTCCATACATATAGATATCATATCCGCTTGCAATTCACTAAACTTATCTTCAAATTCATTCATCTTACTTTTCACTCCTTAAAACTGTTCTTATGCTCTTACTATTGTTTTACGCCACTTTCTCCAGCGGCACTAATTCTCTAATTATTAAAATTTATATACATATTTTAACATTTCTTTTTAAACTAAACTTCCAAATACATAAATAAAAAAGCAACCAATGGCTGCTTTTAATCTTCAACTAACGCTTTCGTTAGTTGAATTATACTGGTCAATTTTAATTAATTATATAAATGACAAAATTATCCCACCACTACCAACTAAAGTGAACATTATTCCTCCAAGACGTGTACTCCACACATAAAAAGAAGATGGTTCTGTAGCATAATCCGATTTCCAACTTTCTATAATGAGGTAAACAGTATTGGGACTTATTAGCATTGTTAATCCAATTATTAGTAAAAGAATCCCTAAAAAAAGCATATTTACATCTCCTCATTTTAACAATCTTTAGGCATTTTAATATATTCGATTTAATCCTAATAAGTCCTTTTCTTATTGAACTATACTGCTTAATAGCACTAAAAAAGACCGACAATATTGCCGATCGTGTTATTCAACTAAAGCGCTCGTTAGTTGCATAAGCTAACAAATTTTTTTACTAATCTTCATACTCAACTAGACTATTAATAAAATCGGATATAGATTCAGACAAAAAATCAATATGGTGTTCTGGATTTTCACCATATTCAAATTCATGATTGTAATAATAAATCGCTCCATTATCTATTTCACGAATACTAAAGCAAAATAAATTTCCACCTTCTTCATCAGCGAATGGAATTAACCAAACAGGTTTAATCTTTTCATCATTTAGCAAAGATAAGATTTTATTTAGATCTTGCCCATTTTCATTTTTTACTGGAATAAAATAATCTACTATATACTCTCCTCCATCATTTCCAACATAAAGTGATTTTTCAGGATATCCACCGTTGTACAATAAATAGTGATCTCTAAAAGAGGAAGGAAATTTAAAATTAAATCCCTTTTCTATTTCTTGTAAATCAGTTTCAAGAATTTTCTCTTTTGTATTTAAAATATTATTTGAATACATATTTCTTGTTTAACCTCACATTTTTATTTATCTTTATTCCAGTTACAAAAACTCAACATATTCTTCTTAATATCTTAATTATAATATATTTCTTCACATTTGAATTTCTACCTTATTCCACTTATTTAAGTATACTTCCAGATAGTGAAATAGGAGCTGAATGATGATCAGCTCCTATTTCTTATGCAACTAACGCTTTCGTTAGTTGTATAAGCGAAATTTCAATTATGCCATGTCAGCATGAAGTCGATGCTTTTTACAGCAATTACACTGAAATAGATATCCTTGTAATTCACCATCAATTTCTAAAGTATTCTTAAATTCTTGAATAGATAATCCATGCTTTTTAGATAATCGGTTTATATCATTTTCTAATTCATGTTCTAAATGCTTTATTTCTTCCCATCCAACATACCCAATAATTGAACAGAAATCTCCACAATGACTAAGCCAGTATTCTTGTTGCCAGCCTACGTAGCCTGGATTTCGATACATCAACTCATCTACATATTCTTCATTGTCAACTTCATCACATGACTCTATATCTTGAAATTCGCCATCATATTTTTCTGCTGCTGAACCATCTGCGATACACCAAGGACAAATCCCTTCAATATCCTCTTCTGAAAAAAACGGACCTACATAAACATAATTCTGTGTCTTCTCACAAACAGGACACATCGTTTCTTCTTCAATTATTACTTCTAATTTTATTGGATCAGGATTATATTTGAAAATCGGTAGTTTCATTAAATTTTCCGCCTATTCTATGTAGTCTATCCTAATTTTATCATTATTCCTTGTTTAACTAAACTGACATTTAGTCCATAAAAAAAATCGACTAATCAGCCGATCTTTATGTTCAACTAAAGCGCCAGTTAGTTGAAAGTTAGTTGAATAAGGTAAATAATATTATGATTTTTTAGATGTTCTAACTAATTTATAAAATAGTGCAAAAATCGCAACTAAAATTATTAAAACTAAAAAGGGAAAAACAATATTAAGCATTTTGAAACCTACCTTTTTTCATATTTTATTGATATAATTCGATTTTTCATCCGCTATTACCTTTATGTATCTTACTTAACTATACTACAAGTTAGCACAATAAAAAGAGCCACAAAAGTGGCCCGTGATCTTCAACTAAAGCGCCAGTTAGTTGCATCATTTTAGACAAATTAACTTAGATGTTGTTCTAATTAATATCTTTAAACATTTTTTCAAACAGTTCCAATGGAATAGTAAACTTAGTTGTTTTTTCATTCTTCCAATAAGTGATAATTTCTACTTGATTACCTTTTCTCTCAACTTCCAGTAAGGAATTCTCCCCTTTATCTCTAACAGTGACAAAACGGTTACCGTTTTTCTTCTCTTTTTGTTTGTATTCGTAATTTAAATTCATATAGTTCATAAATAGCCCCCCTAATAAACTACATATAGCTAAATTAATATTACCATATTATGGAATTAACATAGATTTTTTAGAAGGATTTTCTTCAATTTTACTGCGAGTAAGTTCAATTAAAAAAGCTGCATTAAGCAGCTAGTGATCTTAAACTAACGCGCTCGTTAGTTAAATAAGAAGAGCTATTCTAAAAAAAGATAGCCCGCTATTTTATAGTTTATTTAACAAGGGATTTATATTTTCTTTAATGAATTCACCATAATCATTATTTTCTTTAACAATTGCGTAAGTTTCAAAATATGTTTTTGCACCTTTAATTATTTCTTTACAAAAATAATAAGGGTCTATATCGTAATCTTTTCTTTCATTTCCAATTGTTAATGTTATTCCATTATTTTTATTTGCTTCTAAAGTCAGATAACATTCATAATCTGGAAAACATTCTGAGCCTTTACCATTTTTTAGGAATTGCTCTACAAGTTGAAAATATACTAACCAAATATCATTGATAGAACCAAATTCTTCAGACCCCAATATATTTTGTGATGTGTATTCTATATCTACAAAACCGTAAGTACGTCCTTCTCTAGTAAAAACTTTCAAATCATCTAAGTTATTTTTATCATATTCTATAAAATATTTTGAGTAGTCTTTTTTTGGTATAAAATCATCGTACCATTTACGATCAATAGAAACATATGTCTTTACAGTTATCACTTTTATCACCTCAACAAATTTCATTAAAAGATGTGATGTGGAAACCCCATCTTTAGGTTATGCTTCAAAATTATACCATTCCTTTTTCAACCAAACTGCCTGTTTGTTCAATAAAAAAACTGTCACTTTTGTGGCTCGTGATATTTAACTTACGCGCCAGTTAGTTGAATAAGAATGAATTGTAAATTATTTTATATTCGATAGCTGCTATTAGTAACTCTTTCATAACCTTTAAGTAATTTGATCCAGTCATCATCTGATATTCCTTTTTCACTATAAAGAGTCCAAAATTCTTCAGGTACACCTTTTTCCCCAACACTTCCACTTATTTCTAAAGTTTCATTCACAACCTTTTCGTATGCTTTAAGTAACTTTTCCATAGTTTTCATTTTTTCGATTTTTCATTTGTTAAGTTGATTTCATCTTGTTCCACTAAATCTTGTTTTAATAAATAATAGAAATAAAAAGCGTATTTCGAATTGATATCGAGAATATCACTGATGTTATAGTCTTTTAATTTTCCAATCGCCTCTCCTAAACTAGCCATATCTTGTGTATTTGAGACGATTTGATTAAAACTAAGTTGTAATTCTCCAGCTTGTTCTTTTGTTAACTTTTTATTTTTAATCACTTCTTGTAAAATTCCTAGGTTATATAATGATGATTGTGAGATGCTAGCAATTTGATTACTTACAACATTAGAAAGGTAATGTTCATATTGGATTTTTTTCTTTTCAGTATGGATAAATACTGATAGCAAAAGTATGAAACTTGCTCCTAATAAGAAGTAAACTATTTGTTTTCGATTCACCCATCCCAAGGTTTAATTTCCCCCTTAAAAAATCTGATTCATTTAGACATAAATATTCAATTTCTTATTAAACTATCCCGCCATATAGTGAAAAGAGGATGTTCGAATAATGATCATCCTCTTTGTTGTTAAACTAACGCGCCAGTTTGTTGAATAAAGAATATTAATTTGGTATAAACTCTCCAATCTTATTTGACAATATAGATGTATCCCACGGATGCCAGAAATAAGTGCCCCCGTCAAATTGCATATCATACTGATAGGCTATTGGTTCGCCTGTATATAAAATAATTTCAAAATAAGTAGGATCACCTTTTGTTGTATCGGGTTGGAAATTCGGATTTTCTTTACTGTTTTTCAAGATTTTTAGGAAAGCATTCAATTTCTCTCTGTCTTTTATCTCTGTTATCATTTTCGCATTTGGTTCATAACCTTGATAGATTTCTATCGCATTCACTTTTTCAATTGGTACATTCTTAAAATGCCAA
>NZ_NCTA01000057.1 GCF_002156865.1 Gottfriedia luciferensis
GACAATATGAAAAAGGAAATAAAGTTAGTATGTTTGATAATCGATTAATGAAGAGAAATGTTAATCTGTACTGAGCAATATTTATAACACCATCAAACTCAAATCACTATTAGATCTTTTTCATTAGTTAAAATATTAAATACTAATTTTTAAAAATGAATTCAAATCTTAAAAGACGATGCTTTTTTGAATTTGTCGTTTAAACTGATTAATCATTTTTATAGGTAAAGAATATTTATACCATTTTTATGAATACTTTTATTGAACAATAAGTTGATTGGAACGGAAGAATGCTCGACTCCTATGGGAGATGCGGAAAGGCTGAGACCCCGCAGGCAATGCCGAGGAGGCTCAGGTTTCGCCCCATGGAAAGCGAGCATACTGTAGTGGAAATTAACATCACTCAAATTCCTTTACGAAAATTTGGTTTAGCCTAATAAAAATTGTGTAAAATCATCTATTGAATCAAAGTAATACTTTGATTCTTTTTTCATTTGATGCTTAATTTCAGGTATAGTATGTGACCAACCCGCAGCTGCAAAATCAACATGACAAGAATTTGCCATTTCCAGTCCCGGTTTTAGGTCATCTAGCATTAAAGCTTCTGATTCTTTAAGGTTGAATCGGTTTAAAATTTCTTGAATCGGATATGGATGTGGTTTTCTCTGATGCTCAGGTAGTTCCCATCCAAAGATCGCATCAGGTAAAAAACCACAATGCTTTATATAGTCTCGCTCTATTCTGTTTCTTTGAGAATGAGAAACAACAGTTACAATCCCACCACGTTTCTTAAATTCCTTTATCGTTTCAGGAAACTTCTCGTAAAAGTCTGGAATCTTTGATGAAGTATAGTTTTGCCATATTTCTTGTTGAATGAGCATTTCGTCATCGGTGAATTTCATAATATCTTTACATAAAGAATGAAATCCTGGTTCAAAACAATACCCTACAAACTTTTCATAAGTAATTGGTTTAGCATTTGGTCTGAGACTTTTCATCGCTTCAACAAATGACGGGTAATGTATTTCAGGTGTACTCATTACTGCCGTATCATCGTGATCTAAAATGATACATTTATACTTTAATGTCATCATACTCACTCGCATTCTAATCACATATATTTCGTTTATTTTATCATGAATAGATAGAACAAGTTTAGATAGATTATTTCATCATTTGCTTAATTAACTCACGATTTCTTTGTTTAAATACTTCATTATGAGATGAAACCATTGCAGCACTACTTGCATCCGGTTGGATGAATTGTTTTGCTTTGTTTACGGCATTAGCAGCATCTTGAAATGCGCCAGCAATTAATTGTAATTTCCCTTCATGCATTAGAATATCACCCGCTGCATATAGTCCTTCAATTGAAGTCTCACTTGTTGTATTTCCTTTAATATAGTAGTCCTGAATCATCTCTACTTTTATTTCACTATTATTCAGTAAAGAAGTATCTTGATCGTAGCCGTGGTTAATGATTACTTCATCTATTTCTAAATGAGTTACATCGCCATTTTCATGATTGGTCAGTTCAACTTTTTCAATTTCTTCATGGTCATTAGAAGCAATTAATTTTGTAATTGATGTATTAAAAAGACATTTAACAGAACTATTCATTAACTGAGAAACTTGTGCTTCATGGCCTTTTAGAGCATCTTTTCGATAAGTCAAATAAACCTTTTTCGCAATTGGTTCTAATTCATTTGCCCAGTCTATTGCAGAGTTGCCACCGCCGGAAACGATGACAGTTTTATCTTTAAATCGTTTTAATGACTTTACTGTATAGTTTAAGTTTGAAACTTCGAATCTTTCAGCACCATCTATTTGAAGCTTTGTTGGATTTAAAATTCCGCTTCCAACTGCAACGATAATGGTTTTAGAATAATGTGTTTGCCCAGAGGTAGTTTCTAAAATAAAGTTGCCGTTATCATCTCTAGTGATTGTATCGACTTTTTCATTTAATACGACAGTAGGATCAAAAGTTAATCCTTGCTGAACGATTTGACCAATAAATTTCTCACCGGGAATTGGAGGCTGTCCACCAACATCCCATATCATCTTTTCAGGATAACAATGTACTTTACCACCTAATTGTGGTTGAAATTCTATTATTTTTGTTTTCATTTCTCTTAACCCACTATAAAAAGCAGAGTATAATCCAGCAGGACCTCCTCCGATTACCGTTACATCGTATAGATCAATTTTTTTCATTTCCGCTTCACTCCAGAAAGTTCTGTTATTGATTATCATTCTCAATAAAATATAAACCATATATAAGAATTTTTCAATGAATTCAGTAAAAAATAATATTGACAATATTAATAAATGGACTTATATTTACGTAGTGAAGCGAAATTGATAATCATTATCATTATCAATAGAATTGAAATACTTAATGAATGGAGGTCACTTAATGGTACGATTATATACTGATGAGTTAACCATTAGTTACGGTGATCGTTTGATTATAAAAGACCTTAATATAAAAATACCAGACAAACAAATAACAACCATTATTGGTTCGAATGGTTGCGGTAAATCGACTCTTTTGAAGGCGATTACACGAATTATCTCACATCAATCAGGAACGATTATTTTAGATGGAGAAAATATTTCATCAGAGAATACGAAGATACTTGCTAAAAAAATGGCAATCCTTCCACAAACACCAGAAAGTGCAAGCGGTTTAACAGTTGGGGAACTAGTATCTTATGGTCGATTCCCATACCAAAGTGGATTTGGACGATTGACAAAAAAAGATATAGAAGTAATCGACTGGGCACTTGAGGTAACTGGTACAAAAGATTTTAAATATAAAGCAGTGGATTCACTTTCTGGAGGTCAGCGTCAACGTGTTTGGATTGCAATGGCATTGGCGCAAGAAACTGACATTATTTTTCTTGATGAACCTACAACCTATTTAGATATGGCTCATCAGCTTGAAATTTTAGAGCTGTTACAAAAATTAAACAGGGAACAAGGTCGGACTATTGTAATGGTTTTACATGACCTAAACCAGGCAGCACGCTTTGCAGATTACATCATTGCACTAAAAGATGGTGAAATTGTAAAGGCAGGAGATTGTGAAGAAGTAATTACGCATGAGGTCTTAAAACAAGTTTTTTCAATAGATACAGAAATTGGAAGAGATCCAAGAACGAATAAACCAATGTGCATAACGTACAACTTATTATAAGGAGAAGAGAAAATGAAGAGATTTTTAGTACCATTTTTATTAGTATTCGTACTAATTATAAGTGCTTGTAGTAATGGAGCGTCAAACAAAGATCATTCTAAAAAGGAATCAAATAAATCAGGAACAATTACATATCAATCTCAGAACGGTCCGGTAAAAGTACCTGCCAATCCTAAACGAGTAGTTGTATTATCTTCTTTTGCGGGGAATGTCATGTCATTAGGAGTAAACATCGTTGGAGTTGATTCATGGTCAAAATCGAATCCTCGTTGGGCTGAAAAGTTAAAAAATGCTGAGGTAGTTTCAGATGATAATATTGAAAAAATTGTTGAATTAAATCCAGATTTAATTATTGGATTAGATAATGTTAAAAACCTTGATAAATTAAAGAAAATTGCACCGACAGTCGTTTTTACATATGGGAAAGTAGATTACTTAACTCAACATATCGAAATTGGTAAGTTATTAAACAAAGAAAAAGAAGCTAAAGCTTGGGTAGATGACTTTAAAGCACGCGCTCAAAAAGCTGGAGAAGAAATTAAAGCTAAAATTGGTCCAGATGCAACTGTTTCTGTAATTGAGAAATACGACAAACAACTTTATGTTTACGGTAATAACTGGGGACGTGGAACAGAAATACTTTATCAAGAAATGAAATTGAAAATGCCTAAAAAAGTTGAAGAAAATGCTTTGAAACCAGGCTATTATGCAATTTCATTAGAAGTACTACCTGAATTTATGGGCGACTATGTGATTTTCAGTAAGTTTGATCAAACAGATACTTCTGTAGAAAAAACAAGTACTTACAAAAATATTCCGGCAGTAAAGAATAATCATGTATTCGAAGTAAATGGAAGTGAATTCTATTTCAATGATCCAGACACTTTAGATTATCAATTAGATTTCTTTAAAAAGAAATTTCTAGGTAACTAATATAAAAAGAGTAGGAATTCTAAACTTAATAGAATTCCTACTTTTTCATTCTATTAAAGAGAAGATGAGAGGCTAATGATACAGAAAAATAAAGGATCGATACCATTCTTTTTTAAACTCGTTACGGGGATAATACTATTTATTGCAATGTTTCTTGTAGCCATCGTTTTTGGTGCGGCAGATACAACTGTTAGCGACGTATGGAATGCACTATTTACGAATGTAAATAGTCAACAGATTTCAATTATACGTGAGATTCGTTTACCGCGGGAGGTAGCTGCCATATTTGTAGGAGCAGCGCTTGCCGTGGCAGGTTCAATTATGCAAGGTATGACAAGAAATCCGCTTGCTGATCCCGGATTACTTGGCTTAACAGCAGGAGCGAATGCAGCTTTGGCTATAACAATGGCTTTTTTGCCAAACGTTAATTATTTTGGCATCATGGTTGCTTGTTTTATTGGTGCTGCTGTTGGCTCATTAATCGTTTTTGGGATTGGTTCGATGAAAAAAGGCGGTTTTTCTCCATTTCGAATCGTATTAGCAGGGGCAGCTGTTACAGGATTTTTAACTGCAATTTCAGAGGGTGTAGGTATTTACTTTAAATTATCCCAAAGTATTTCAATGTGGACTTCAGGTGGTCTAGTTGGTACATCATGGGGGCAAGTAAAAGCGATTACTCCATTTATTGTAATTGGTATAGTAATAGCACTTTTCTTAGCGCGTCAACTAACAATTCTTAGTTTAAATGAAGAGGTTGCTATCGGTTTAGGTCAAAATATAACAAAAATCAAAGCAATATTATTCGTCGTTATTGTATTACTAGCAGGGGCAGCAGTTGCATTAGTTGGAAATATGGCATTTCTAGGATTAATGGTACCTCATATCGTACGCGTATTTGTAGGTACTGATTATCGGTTTATTATACCAATGTCTGCTATATTTGGAGCCACATTCTTACTTTTAGCAGATACACTTGGTCGAACAATAAATATACCTTATGAAACACCAGTTGCTGCAATTGTTGCAATGATTGGCCTTCCTTTCTTCTTGTTTATCGTACATAAAGGAGGCAAAGAATTCTCATGATACAGCCTGCTGTCATTAGAAAACAAAGATTGATCTTATTAGCGTTATTTATATTAATCCTTCTTACAATGTTTATTGGAATCGGTATGGGATATTCATCTATTCCATATAGCAGAATACTTCCTACATTTTTAGGAAATGGAACGTTTAAAGAAGATTTTGTAATCTTTTCAATTCGATTACCTAGAATGATCATTACATTAATGGCTGGTATGGCTCTTGCGCTATCTGGTGCAATTTTACAAGGGGTAACAAGAAATGACATGGCAGAGCCAGGCATTTTAGGGTTTAATGCTGGGGCAGGAGTTGCCATTACAGTATTCTTTTTATATTTTCCAATCGAAGCGGGATCATTTGTTTATTTCATTCCAATCGTTGGATTTTGTGGTGCAATTTTAACGGCAATCGTTATTTACTTATTTTCATATAAGAAAAACGCGGGACTTCAACCGATAAAATTAGTATTAGTCGGTATCGGTTTTTCTATGGCATTATCCGGGATTATGATTGTCTTAATTTCATCAGCTGAACGTGCCAAAGTAGATTTTATTGCAAAATGGTTGGCTGGAAATATATGGGGAACGGACTGGCCGTTTATATGGGCATTCTTACCTTGGTTAATCCTATTAATTCCTTTTGCTTTATATAAAGCGAACATCTTGAACATTCTTAGTTTAAATGAGCCTGTTGCGATTGGAGTAGGAGTCTCACTTGAGAAGGAGAGAGTTATCCTACTATTAACTGCTGTTGCGCTAGCAGCTTCTGCTGTTTCTGTAACTGGAGGAATTGCGTTTATTGGCCTAATGGCACCACATATCGCGAAAGGTCTAGTTGGTCCCAGGAATCAGCTATTTATTCCAATAGCAATTTTAATTGGTGGTTTTTTACTTTTAATAGCAGATACAATCGGACGTAATTTAGTAGATTCAGAAGGCGTTCCTGCAGGGATTATTGTTGCCTTAATTGGTGCACCGTATTTCATCTATTTAATCTTAAAAAAGGCCTAATCATAATAAAAAGACATTGTTACTGACTAAGGAGCAGTTTGACAATGTCTTTTTTATGTTTTCTTTATTCCTGTTATCGTTATGTGTTATACCGGTAATCCTGTATCTACATATTTCACTTGCCCATCTTTTAATGATTGAATGCGAGCAAGAGATTCTACTCGATAACCACGATCACGTAGAAGTTTACCACCATCCTGGAATGATTTTTCAATTACGATGCCAAAGCCAACAGCTTCAGCTTTTGCTTGTTCGATAATAGAAAGTAATCCAAGTGCCGCCTGTCCGTTTGCTAAGAAGTCATCAATAATTAAAACTTTATCGCCTTCTTCTAACCATTTATGAGAAATTGATATCTCATTTTCCTCTTTTTTTGTAAAAGAATACACTTTCGCAGTATAAACATCTTGTTGCATCGTAATTGATTTTTTCTTACGAGCAAATACTAGTGGTACATTTAAAGCAAGAGCAGTCATTAGTCCAGGCCCGATCCCTGAAGACTCTATTGTCACAACTTTTGTTATTTTTTCATTAGAAAAGAGACGTGCAAATTCTTCTCCAATTTCTTTCATTAATAACGGATCCATTTGATGATTCAAGAAAGCATCAACTTTTAGGACATCATTTGCTAATACGATTCCTTCTTGTTCAATTTTATTAATTAATAATTTCATAATACTCCCCCTTAATCAAAACAAAAAAAACTCAAAACATGTACTTCACCGTAAAAATGAGTGAAGTAACACATTTTGAGTTTTTTATGATGGATTCGCTCAATTGGTAATTCTAGTTGTGTTACTACTCATAGTCGGTATATTTACGGTTAACCGGTAGAAACTTGTGAGCCATATCCTCACGATTATACGAGTGAAATATATAATTTTAATGAAACTATATCATGTTAATAGGAATAGGTCTAGCGATACATGAGTGTAAATTTTTAACATAAAAGATGATTCTTAAAAATAAATTTAGTAAATTCGTTTACTAATTCTTTGTCGTAAACAGCTCCACTTAATTTTTGTATTTTTTTTAACGCCCTTTCTATTGAACATTTATTTTGGTAGCATCTGTCATTTGTTAATGCATCAAAACTATCAACAATTCTTACTAATCTCGAATAAAAGTCGACTTGTTCTCCAATTAATCCCTCATAACCTGTCCCATCAATATTTTCATGGTGATATCGAACTGCATTCAAAATTTCTTTTTGGTTTAAAATATCTTTTAATAGGTTAAATCCAATAAACGCGTGGATCTTCATGATATTCCATTCTTGATCAGTGAGAGGTCCACGCTTTGAAATAATTGATTTTGGAATATACAATTTGCCAATATCATGTATATATCCAATTAATTGCAGTTGATTAGATTGATGTAACGAGAGATTGAGATATCTACTAAATTTATAAAGCATTTCTCCTACACGCATTCCATGCAAGAACGTATCATTATCAAGTTGTCTTAATAGATTAATTAATTCATTTGTAATTAAATTTGGCTTTTCTTTTATCATAAAATCACCTTCAAATGCTTAATAAAAATTAGATGAATAGAAAATCTAAATCTGTCATTTTAATAGCTGAGCGATGTGATTAATATCACGTTGGGAAAGTGTAGAACTAATTACAGCGACTGGAACGGTATCTATATCAATTTGAAAATCAGCAACAATAATGTCCAAAAATAATTCTTTTACGTTTTCAGAAGTAAGTTCACTTTTATTTGGTTCGATGAATTGTATTTTATTACCGAATTCTTTATTTAATTTTGATGCTATATAATGATGAACACCATGTCCTTGGCTTGTTAATAATAGAACTCTTTTTTTTACATTTGTTAAATTAATTAATTGAGCTTGAATAGTTAACGTGATTTTAGCAGCTATTTCATTACTTACTTCTGGATAAGAAAAAAGTATAGACCATTCACTAAATACATCTTTTACTTTTTTAAATAAGTCAGGATAATGCTTTAGTACATAATCAACAATTAAACTAAATGATGTGATTCTGCTTTTAACAAACAGAACGAAAGAAACAGCCTTAAATTGCTTTTGAAGAGTGAAAATAAAATCAACATTATCATGTAAGTTAATTAAGAGTTTTTTTTCTAGCATCGTAACAAATTCATGCAGTTCGACATATAACTTCTCAGATTTACTATGGTAAAGTTTTATAACTTCGTCTCGACTTTCTTCTTCATCGCAAAAATAAGGGAATGTAGATAGTATTAGTGAAAGGGCTTGTATTTCATTAGATGGGATTAAGATCTTATAATTTGCTTCTAATTGCATACAAATTTCAGAGGCAATTGAAAAAAAAATCGAATCTTTAATATTGTTATCATGGTTTAATTCCAAGTGAAGATCTCTATCGATTCTTTGGAGCATCGTGCCAACATAATAAATATACTTATAAAGCGTAGATGGATATAAAAATATGTTATTTTTTTCAGAAGTATCCATAACAATCTTTTTAATTAATGAAAAAGAGATCGAATCATATGGCCATTTATTTGTATGGGAAAATAGCCCATATAATACGTCACAACATAATATTCTTTTTTGAAACTCACTACCAACTATTTCCAGAGGTGCACGCTTTAAGCTTAGATCGTATGATTTTAAAAATAGATCGACCCGTTCAAGAATTTTATATACAGTGTTATGGTGAGTATATAAAACCTTTCCTAAATCACTAATGTATTCAATTTCTTTTACTAGAATAAACATGATAACTTGAAGAGATAACGAATTTTTAAAAAACAATGAACGAATTTGATCCAAGGAGGAATTAATTGGATTATTAATATAGATTCCTTTTCCCTTTATCGTATCGATATGCCATCCATCTGGGAAGGTTGAATTAAGATATTGAATATCAGTACGAATTGTTTTTTCAGTGCAATTTAACTTTTTAGCTAGTTCTTCGGTCTTAAACCATTTTTCTTGACTACTTAAAATATCGATTAATTGTAATCTACGTAAACTCGCTTTATCCATCTCATCCCTACTTTAGTAAATTGCTAAAATTTTTAGTAAAACAACACCACTATCCGATTCGTCATAACAATGAGAAACCATAAATGGAATTTTGTGATATCACTCACAAGAAATATTATTAAGATAGTGTTTTCTAAAAATATTTTAAACGTAGATGTTAGAGAAGGATATGACTTTTTTTACCGTTATGAACGGTAAAATATATATGATTATCAATTATTCATTTATTTAGATAGATTAAATAATAGATCGTAAATGATTGTTTAATCTGTTTTTTTACCTATTTGAACGGTAAAAAATAGCATATGAATCTTTAAAAGGTAAAGATATAATTTGGCTAATAAAGAATGCATGAGAGGAAAAGACAAAGTAAGGAATAGGGGATAAATGATGAGGATAATTTTAATATTTTTTATTCTAGGAAAACTATTATTAGTTCAGTCTATTGTATTTAATCGACATACTATGTCTGGATTTTTGTTCTGTATTTTTATTATTGCAATTCTATATTTACTTCCAATTCTTACAAGATTAAATAAAAGAGAATTACAAATAGGTTATAGTACTGCATCTATTCTAATAGGTTTCGTGTTAATCGTATGTACTGTTTCAGAGAGATATGCAGTTTTCACATTAACTTCTTTAATAGACCAAATTGAAGGAGTAGACTATGCTTTCCATTCTTTTTTTAAGATGGAGGATTTATTATTCATCTTTGATCTTCTTTTTTTACCATTCCTATTATTATTTAAAGGTTATGGATTGAAAAAGAAACAAAGAATAAAATGTTTATACAATAGAGAATTGAAAGATCAGCTTCCAAAGAATAGTAGAAATAGAATGACATATTTATCATTAAAAAACATTAATCTTAATGAGGATTAATGTTTTTTTTGTACCTTTGAAGGGCTACTAAAATTCTAAATTGTGCAGGAGAAGCAATAAGAAAACGGACATTGTGCTTTTGGCCAAAAGAAAATGAGTTAGATATAGAAATGATGGTTAAAAAATGGGTGGTTGAATCGGTAACAATGCCCAAGTACTCTACATATTTTGTTGATGAGAGTCTGCAAACTAGCACACTCGAATCGGATAATAGTCACATAATTACGTTTTACTTATTAATCGCTTTCAAATTTTATGTCGGAGGTTATAAATATGTATGATTTTCACAGAGATCTTCAACAATTGGATGTTGGAGAGTTTCAAGCTAGTCAAGTAGTACCATGGGATTATAATCAATATCAAGGCTACGGTTACGATGTAAGAGCATGTTTTGGAATTTTCCCTTTCTTTAGTTGTTTTGGCTGTGGAGGTTGCGGCGGTTGTGGAGGTTGCTTTGGATTTGGTCGCTGCGGTGGATGCGGTCATTGTGGTGGATGCGGTCGCTGTCACCGTTAATTGTAATGCTTCATAAAAACTATTTGTCCATTTTGGAACTAGCCCCTACGTATATTTATGTAGGGGTTAACCTAGTTATGTTATGACATAAGAGGAATTAAAAATACATAGGATATGATGAAAGTATTTATGAAATTTAATATACAACTCACTGAATTGAAGGGGTTGAAAAGATGTCAAAATTGAATCCAGCTACATGTTTAAAAGTTAATCGAGATACTTTTTTTATACCTGATTCGAATGGAGGGGTTTATTTTAGGAATAACTTAAGTTCGTTTCGAATGGAAGGTAACTCAGTTTATCAGTGGATTGAAAAATTAATTCCTATGTTTAATGGAGAACACTCGTTAGAAAATTTAACAAACGGATTACCGGTTCAATATCGCGATCGAATTTATGAAATAGGTGAAGTTCTCTATAAAAATGGATTCGCAAGAGATGTAAGCAAGGATCGTCCGCATCAACTGCCGGAAAATATTCTAAAAAAATATGGAAGTCAAATCGAATTTCTAAGTAGTTTTGGAGAATCAGGTGCGTATCGTTTCCAAGTTTATCGTCAGGCTAAGATACTAGCAATTGGTGCAGGGTCTATTATCGTTTCACTAGTTTCAGCGTTACTTGAATCTGGTTTGCCAAAATTTCATGTCTTAATAACGGATATAAAAAGCACGGATAAAAAACGTATTAAAGAGATTGTGGAAAATGCCCAAAAATCGGATATAGAGGTTCAAGTTGACTTAATAAAAAGAGAGAAGCTTTCGTTGCAAGAAATTGTATCAAATTTTGACTCAATCTTGTACGTTTCAGAAGAAGAGAATGTTTATGAACTTAGAATGCTAAATGAAATCTGTAAAAGAGAGAAAAAGAGGTTTATACCAACAATCTCTACTAATAAAATATGCATGGCTGGTCCACTAGTGACCCCGAATTCAGAAGTTTGTTTTGAATCAGCGTGGAGAAGTATCCATCAAAACATATTGAGTGAAGAAGAGGTTCGACAACCTGTCTCTTCAATTACTTCGGCGATGTTAGCAAATGTGATCGTGTTTGAATTATTTAAAGAGATTACAAAAGCAGATGAATTCGAAAAAAATAATCAAATTTTCTTAATTAACCAAGAGTCATTAGAAGGAAGCTGGCATACATTTTCTCCTCATCCGTTAGTGACCGGAAAAGCTAAAGCTGAATTAATTCAGGATTTTGATTTAAGGTTACAACTAAATAGTATACAAAGTGATCAAAGTAAACTATTAACGTTCTTAAGTCAGTTCAGTTCACAGGAAACAGGTTTATTTCATATTTGGGATGAAGGGGAGTTAAATCAACTTCCTTTGGCACAATGCCGCATACAAGTAGTGGATCCACGTACAGAAGGTCCGGTTAAATTGTTATCAAGTACGATATGCACGGAGTTAACGCACGAAGAAGCACGAAGAGAAGCAGGTCTAACTGGAATTGAAATGTATGCAACTCAATTAGCAGATCAACTTATTTTGAATCTAGAAACTCAAACTGAAGTTGAAATAGAACCACAAGAATATATTGCTATATGTACTGGGCAAACTTTTTCGGAAAGCATTTGTAGGGGACTACAAAAATGTTTATCTGAAATACTTAATAAACAATCTATCGGTCTTGAAAACTATGTTCAGGAAGTGAATTTAATAAAAATAGAGGATGATCGGGTTGAATTTTATTTAAAAGCATTAAATACCGCGAAAGGTCCTGTCAAAATTGCTTTAGGAAAGGAGATTTTGGGATTTCCTGTAGTTTGGATTGGTACAGAGAATGGTTGGTATAGAAGTGTTGGTTTAAATTTAACGATTGCTTTACAGGAAGCATTAAAAATAGCTCTTAAGGAGACACAAAATAAAACACCTCTTCATGCATCGCAAGCGATTGAGAGTTCTTCCGTGTTAATTGAAGAAAAAGTTTTACTCGATATTACCATTCCGGTGTCTAATAGCACTAATCATTTAGAAATTTTAAAGTTAGCTATGGAAAGATTAAAACAAAATAATAAGCAGATTTTAACAATGGAGTTAATGCTAGATTTGTTTAAAGTCGATGAGTTAGCGGGAATTTATGGTGTCTTGCTAAGGGAGGCGAACCAAATTTGAATTCAGCGGTTGCCATTTTTGGAAAAGGCCAATTGGCCGAGTATGTATCTGAAATACTTTCAAATAAATTACAAATAATTGATATAAAAGATTTAGAGATTACAATACCAAAGGATACTAGTTTAGTTCTTGTTTTGGATGATGGATGGGACCCTTTAATGCATCAAAAAGTTGATGAGAGTTTAAAAAAAGCAAATATACCATGGCTACGTGCTTGTGTTTCGTTTGGGGAAGGTATAATCGGCCCTTTGGTACATCCAGGAAAAACAGGTTGCAACAATTGCGCCGATTTTAGACGTCTAATGGCAGGGCGAGAACGAAGAGAAATGATGGAAATAAATCAGTATTTCTTAGAAAGCGATGGAGTTTTAAATGATAGTTGGGGAACTAGGACTGGATTTTTACAAATGGCCTATTTAATTTCAGCTGAAGTTGAAAAATTTATGACTGGTAAGGAAACACGCCTTAATGAACGAATTTTTTTATTAAATTTGAAATCGTTGAAGTGCTCCAATCATTTCTTCTTACCAGATCCATTATGTCCAAATTGTAGTCAATTACCTGATGATTCTTCAGATTCCGCCGTAATTAATCTACAACCAAGTATGAAAATATCACAATCTAGTTATCGTTGCCGTTCAATGGATGAATTAAAAAAAGTGTTAGTAAATGATTATTTAGGTCAACGGACAGGTTTTTTAAACGGAAAAGCATTTGATTTATCTACTCCGTTTGCAGATGTAGTAGTGAATCTACCGTTAATTCAAGGAGATGAGGGGACAGCAGGGCGTACTCTTTCGTATGAGTCTAGTGAATTAACAGCTATTTTAGAAGGTTTGGAAAGATACTGTGGTCTTACTCCGCGGGGTAAACGTACAGTGATTCGAGATAGTTACCAGAATGTAAAGGATTATGCAATAAATCCAGAAATAGTTGGTACACATTCTAAAGAGCAATATGCATTACCAAATTTTCCGTTTAAGCCATTTAATCCTAAACGTAAAATAGATTGGGTTTGGGGCTACTCGTTTATGAAGGAAAAGCCTATTTTAGTCCCAGAGATATTATCTTATTATAGCTTGGGATGTGGACGTGGTTTCGTATATGAAACTTCAAATGGGTGCGCTTTAGGTGGAAGCTTAGAGGAAGCGATATTCTACGGTATTATGGAAATTGTGGAACGTGACTCATTCTTAATGACTTGGTATGCAAAACTAGCTCTGCCCCGTCTCGATCCTAAATCAGCTAATGATCAAGAGTTGGATTTAATGGTTGAGCGGATGCGTTCAGTTGGTGGGTATGAACTTCATTTGTTTAATTCGACTATGGAGAATGGAATTCCAAGTATCTTAGCAATCGCAAAAAATCGAAAAGATAAAGGTTTAAATATTATTTGTGCGGCTGGAGCACATCTTGATCCAGTGAGAGCTGTAAAAAGTGCGGTGTATGAACTAGCTGGAATGATGTTAACATTGGATGAAAAGTTTGAAGAAAATTACGCGAAAAGTATGCGGATGCTACTAGACGATAATCTCGTTAAGCAAATGGATGATCATGGAATGTTATATGGGTTACCGCAGGCTCAGGAGCGATTGAATTTTTTATTGGGTGAGAATCGCTCTTTAAGAACTTTTGAACAAGAATTCAAATGGAACACAAAGCATAATGATTTGACTGATGATTTAAAAGATGTGCTTAAAGCGTTTCAACAAATAAATCTTGATGTCATTGTAGTTGATCAAACGGCACCTGAAATTAGAAGAAATGGATTATCCTGTGTAAAAGTCTTAATACCGGGTATGTTACCAATGACATTTGGTCAGCATTTAAAAAGATTGACTGGACTTGAGCGAGTATTAAATATACCTGTGAAATTAGGCTATGCAAAGAAACCGCTGAAGCCGGAGCAACTCAATCCTTATCCACATCCGTTCCCATAGGTGGTATTAGGAGGCAAATGGATGAGTTTACAGACATTTCTACACAACCTTCATTTTGATGTTGAAAAGGCAAATCAACCTAATTGGATAGTGGATTGGGAAGATGCGCCATTGCCATATAAGCTTTATAAGGATTTACCTACTATTCCATTATCTCTAGATGTTCCATTAACCCTAGTAGAGCAAGAGATTAATAAAAATCCTGATTTAAATGAAATTGGTTATTTCCTTTGGTATGTATATGGTTTAACTCAAATTTCCCAAACAGCAATTCCTTCAGGTTCAATTGAATCAGTGGAAATGAT
The DNA here is from genome assembly GCF_002156865.1 of Gottfriedia luciferensis. GTDB lineage: Bacteria > Bacillota > Bacilli > Bacillales > Bacillaceae_G > Gottfriedia > Gottfriedia luciferensis. The sequence continues at coordinate 14,996 of NZ_NCTA01000057.1, forward strand.
GCAATCAAACAGACGATTTGTACCTTCGGGTGGAGCATTATACCCAAGTGAATTGTACGTGTATCTCAAAAGTGATCAATTTTCCTCTGGTATATACCATTATGATGTGGCACGTCATTGCTTAGTTTTACTTAGGGAAGGAAATTTTGATTCATATGTATCGAGAGCTTTAGGAAATCAATGTGATGTTACAAAGTGTTTTGGCACTATTTTTGTCTCAATTATGTTCTGGAAAAACTTCTTTAAATACAATAACTTTTCATATCGTCTACAAGGGTTAGATTCTGGGGTATTAATTGGACAGATTTTGGAAATGGCCAAACGATTTGGGTTCAAAGCAGGAGTATATTATCAATTCCTTGATCAGGCCTTAAATCATTTGCTCGGTTTACGTGAACGTGATGAAAGTATATATGGTGTCGTTCCAATGTCGATCGATAAATCATCTTTATTTGCTAATGAACACAATAAAAGTGAGGTTTATACTACTACAGATTTGATTCAAGAGTTACCTGTTATTTCACATAGATATTTAGTTACTTCAAAGAAAGTACTAGAATACCCAATGTTAAGAAAGATGACGAAAGTTTCAATGAATGAATCAACAAATACATTTCGTAAGGTGGACAAAAAGGTAGATAAAGAAAGATTTGAAAAGCAACGAATTACATTACCTGATGTTAGCCGATTATCTTATGACTTAGCATTGGTCAGCAAAGAGCGTTTTTCTCCTGAAATGGACTTCTCGTTCCAGCCTGTTAATAAAATTCAATTGGCAAAGCTACTATATGAAGCAACAGCATCTTTTTCCTATTTAAACGATTTAGATGAAAACGACCCAAAAAATAAGAACAGACCAAAATTGTATTTTTGTTTAAATAACGTCGAAGGCATTGCGGATGGTGCTTATTGTTATGATGAAAAGACTCATTCATTAATTCCAATTAATTTAGGAAACTATAGATTACAGCTCCAAAATGGAATGAATGCTGCAAATATAAACTTGTTCCAAGTTCCAATCTGTCTACATGTAGTTGGAAATAAAGAACATTTAAAATCGACGCATAGTTATAGAGGATATCGAATTCAGCAAATGGAATCAGGAATGATGGTTCAGCACCTACTTATAGCTGCTACTGCATTAGGATTGGGTGGACACCCACTTCTAGGATTTGATGTTAAATTATGCGATGAGATCTACAAGTTAGATGAAATAGGCAAAACATCTCTCATTCAAATTCCAATTGGTCCTTATCGAAGACGACCTTGGTTATTAGGGGGATTGCATAGTTAATAGGAAAAAAAGATTACTTTTTTAAGTAATCTTTCAGACTGTTGACAAACGCTCGCTTTCTTCGTTGCTTGGCCATCCTGCGGTGCTCATTACCGTTAAAGGGTAACTCTGCTCCTCACCAGGCTTCGCGCCTCGAAAGACAAACGTTTTCAATCAGTCTGAAAATCAGATAAATAAGACTTTGTCTACACACTGAAAGATTACTTTTTTAAGTAATCTTTTTTTTTTGTTTTTGGCTCTGCTATTGTTAATTGTTGATTTTTTACAAAACACATATTTGAAAAAGATTTAATTCAATTTAAAGACATTGATTGGAGTGGAAGGTGGGAGACTCCTATGGGAGTAGCGGGAAGGGTGAGACCCCGCAGGCTTGCCGAGGAGGCTCAGCTCACGCCCCATGGAAAGCGAGCATCCTG